>NC_013959.1:360000-960000 GCF_000025705.1 Sideroxydans lithotrophicus ES-1
TGAAATCGTATGCATACAAACAGTGGGAGCGGACTTGTTCCGTGACTGCGTACCTTTTGTATAATGGGTCAGCGACTTACGTTCAGTAGCGAGCTTAACCGAATAGGGGAGGCGTAGGGAAACCGAGTCTGATAAGGGCGATAGTTGCTGGGCGTAGACCCGAAACCAAGTGATCTATCCATGGCCAGGATGAAGGTGGGGTAACACTCACTGGAGGTCCGAACCCACTAGTGTTGAAAAACTAGGGGATGAGCTGTGGATAGGGGTGAAAGGCTAAACAAACTTGGAAATAGCTGGTTCTCTCCGAAAACTATTTAGGTAGTGCCTCATGTATCACTCTCGGGGGTAGAGCACTGTCATGGCTAGGGGTCTATTGCTGATTACCAAACCATTGCAAACTCCGAATACCGAGAAGTGCGAGCATGGGAGACAGACACCGGGTGCTAACGTCCGGTGTCAAAAGGGAAACAACCCAGACCGCCGATTAAGGTCCCCAAGACATAGTTAAGTGGAAAACGAAGTGGGAAGGCTAAAACAGTCAGGATGTTGGCTTAGAAGCAGCCATCATTTAAAGAAAGCGTAATAGCTCACTGATCGAGTCGTCCTGCGCGGAAGATGTAACGGGGCTCAAACTATGCACCGAAATCGCGGATATGTACTTGTACATATGGTAGGAGAGCGTTCTGTAGGCCTGCGAAGGTGTCTGGTAACGGATGCTGGAGGTATCAGAAGTGCGAATGCTGACATGAGTAGCGATAAAGGGAGTGAAAGGCTCCCTCGCCGAAAGCCCAAGGTTTCCTGCGCAACGTTCATCGGCGCAGGGTGAGTCGGCCCCTAAGGCGAGGCAGAAATGCGTAGTCGATGGGAAACAGGTTAATATTCCTGTACCTCAATGCAATGCGATGTGGGGACGGAGAAGGTTAAGCGAGCCAGGTGTTGGATGTCCTGGTTTAAGCGTGTAGGGAGATCTCTTAGGCAAATCCGGGAGGTCAATCCTGAGGCGTGATGACGAGTGCCTTCGGGCGCGAAGTTGCTGATACCAAGCTTCCAAGAAAAGCCACTAAGCTTCAGTTGCATTGGGACCGTACCGCAAACCGACACAGGTGGGCAGGATGAGAATTCTAAGGCGCTTGAGAGAACTCGGGTGAAGGAACTCGGCAAATTAGCACCGTAACTTCGGGAAAAGGTGCGCCCCGCTAGAGTGTAGAGACTTGCTCTCGAAGCTCGATGGGGTTGCAGTGAAATGGTGGCTGCGACTGTTTAATAAAAACACAGCACTCTGCAAACACGAAAGTGGACGTATAGAGTGTGACGCCTGCCCGGTGCTGGAAGATTAAATGATGGGGTGCAAGCTCTTGATTGAAGTCCCAGTAAACGGCGGCCGTAACTATAACGGTCCTAAGGTAGCGAAATTCCTTGTCGGGTAAGTTCCGACCTGCACGAATGGCGTAACGATGGCCACACTGTCTCCACCCGGGACTCAGCGAAGTTGAAATGTTTGTGAAGATGCAATCTCCCCGAGGCTAGACGGAAAGACCCCATGAACCTTTACTGTAGCTTTGCATTGGATTTTGAATAGACCTGTGTAGGATAGCTGGGAGGCTTTGAAGCGGTGTCGCCAGACATCGTGGAGCCGACGTTGAAATACCAGCCTGGTGTGTTCGAGGTTCTAACCTAGATCCGTAATCCGGATTGGGGACATTGCATGGTAGGCAGTTTGACTGGGGCGGTCTCCTCCCAAATTGTAACGGAGGAGTACGAAGGTATCCTAGGTACGGTCGGACATCGTACTGATAGTGCAATGGCAAAAGGATGCTTAACTGCGAGACTGACAAGTCGAGCAGGTGCGAAAGCAGGTCATAGTGATCCGGTGGTTCTGTATGGAAGGGCCATCGCTCAACGGATAAAAGGTACTCTGGGGATAACAGGCTGATTCCTCCCAAGAGTTCATATCGACGGGGAGTTTGGCACCTCGATGTCGGCTCATCACATCCTGGGGCTGTAGCCGGTCCCAAGGGTATGGCTGTTCGCCATTTAAAGTGGTACGTGAGCTGGGTTTAAAACGTCGTGAGACAGTTTGGTCCCTATCTGCCTTGGGCGCTGGAAGTTTGAGGGGACCTGCTCCTAGTACGAGAGGACCGGAGTGGACGTATCTCTGGTGTACCGGTTGTCACGCCAGTGGCATAGCCGGGTAGCTATATACGGAAGAGATAACCGCTGAAAGCATCTAAGCGGGAAACTCGCCTCAAGATGAGACTTCCCTGGAGATTCGATCTCCCTGAAGGGTCGTGGAAGACTACCACGTTGATAGGTCGGGTGTGGAAGCGCAGTAATGCGTTAAGCTAACCGATACTAATTGCCCGTGCGGCTTGATCCTATAACATTAGGTCAGTTGCAAGTAGTAACGCTCGCAGCAATCAAGACCACTTTTTTACTTCTTCCAAAATTACATCAAGCGCTGGAACTCTAAACCAGCTTCAGCGATTGATAACAGTTATGTCTGACGACCATAGCAAGTTGGCCCCACTCCTTCCCATCTCGAACAGGACAGTGAAACGACTTCGCGCCAATGATAGTGTGCATCCGCATGTGAAAGTAGGTCATCGTCAGACTCCTTACAAACAACAAAGCCCTCCTCGTGAGGGCTTTGTTGTTTGTGGCGTTTGAAAATCGATCTTCTTGAACGCAGTGACAACGAGCCGCTGTTTGGCTCGTTGTGGTGGAGACTAACTTGCGCAGCAAGTTACGTGGGAGTCAAAGTAGGTCATCGTCAGACTCCTTACAAAGCAAAAGACTCCGCCCAAAAGGCGTGGTCTTTTGCTTTGGGGGCTCGAAAGAAGACCTGCTTGAGGTTCTGACAACACGTGCCGCAGGTGTGTGTTGCGGCGCAGGTCAACATGAACGTAGCGAATGTTAAGTCCCAATGAGTGGCCGGAGCCAAAACAGGGCATCGTCAGACTCTTTACCAATAAAAATCCCAAGGTGAATACTTGGGGGGATTGGTGCGTTTGAAATGCCTGCATGCGCCATCCAGAAGAAAGCAGGATTTCTGATATGCTTTGATGCATGGTCGCGGCATAAAGCTCGCCGGGCAGCAAACATCAGAAGGAAGCGTGCGTGAAGAAGATCCTCCTCATCAACCCTGCATACAAGGGCAGCCTGCATTCCAACATCAAGGTATTGGCGCTCCCCCCGCTTAATCTGTCCATCATCGCCCGCTATACGCCAGAGCATTACGACGTGTGTATCGTCGATGAAGCCATGGAAGACCTTGATCTGGATGCACAAGTCGATCTGGTCGGGATTACATGCATGACACCGTTGGCGCCGCGCGCCTACGAGATCGCTACGCGTTTTCGTGCGCGCGGGATTCCGGTCGTGATGGGAGGGATACATGTCTCATACATGACGGACGAGGCATTGCGTTATGCGGATGCGGTGGTGGTCGGCGAAGGCGAAAACATCTGGCCGAAGCTGCTTGAAGATTTCGAGCGCGGACAGATGCAAAGCGTGTACCGAACGTGCGAATTGCCAGATGTCGAGAACCTGCTGGCGCCGCGCCGCGACCTGCTGAAAGGGAAGTACTTCGTCGAGACCGTGCAGACAGGCCGCGGCTGCCCGATCAACTGCAATTTCTGTTCGGTCACCGCCTTCAACGGTTCACGTTACCGCGTGCGCAACATCGACAGCGTGATCGACGAGATCAACTCCATCAAGTCCAAGCGCATCTTCATCGTGGACGACAATATCGTCGGCCAGGGGCCGCGTTTCATCAGGCGCGCGAAGGATTTGTTCGACCGGATGCAGGACTGTAACAAGGAATGGGGCGGACAGACCTGCCTCAACATCGTCGAGCACGACGATGTGCTAAAAGCCGCGCAGCGCAGCGGTTGCAAGGGATTGCTGATCGGCTTCGAATCGCTGGACCCGGCAACGATAGACTCCATGCACAAATCGGTGAATCTGCGCCCCAATACCCGGAATTTCCGTGATGCGATCAAGAAACTGCACGATCACGGCATCGCCATCGTCGGCTGTTTTATCTTTGGAACGGAAGGGCAAAACCGGGATGCGTTCCGGCGCACCATCGATTTTGTACTGGAAAACGAAATCGATGCCGTACAGATGTCGCTCGAAACGCCGTTGCCGGGAACCGCGTTCTACAGGCAGATGGTGGAAGAGAATCGTCTGCTATTGACCGACTATCCGAACGACTGGCGGCATTACACCATCTTCGAGCCGGTCTTCAGGATGAATGGCATGACGCCAACCGAGGCATACGAGGGCTTGCTGGAGGCGTATGCCGAAGTATCCTCGTTCAAGTCCTCGCTCAAGCGCGGAGTGCGGACCTTCCGCAACACCCGCAGCCTGTTCAGTACCGGCATTTCATTCTCCTGGAATTACCAGGCATACAAGACCATCCGCAATACGCAGACACCGCTGGTGATGAAGGACTGATCTTTCGCCATTTTGGGCTGTGCTAGAATCCGGGCAGCATGGCTCGTGCTTCTCAAAATAATTTAGCGGCTTCCTAACTTGCAACCCTTAGTCATCAGCCACCTCTCAATTGCGAACAGCCTCGGCCTGGGCCTGTCGGCAACGATGGATGCCCTGCGCAAGCGCCGTTCCGGCCTGATCCCGTGCGCGTTCGAGGATGTCGACCTGGAGACTTATATCGCCAAGGTGGAAACGATAGAAGCCTGTCGCATGCGTCCAGATCTAGACGCATACGACTGCCGCAACAATCGCCTTGCCCAGTTGGGTCTGGAACAGGACGGATTTTCCACCGCGGTCGAAGCGGCCAAGAAAAAATATTCTGCAGGGCGTATCGGCGTGTTCCTTGGAACCAGCACCTCGGGGATATTGCAGACAGAGCTGGCCTATCGCCGCCTGGATCCGCAAACCGGCGCATTGCCGCCGGATTTTCATTATGCCGAGACGCAGAATTCCTATTCCCTTGCAAGTTTCGTCACGCGATACCTCGGGCTGGGCGGTCCTTCTTTTGTGGTGTCATCGGCATGTTCTTCCAGTGCCAAGGTATTCGCCAATGCGGTGCGGATGATGGCGGCGGGAGTGTGCGATGCGGCCGTCGTTGGCGGCGTCGACAGCCTGTGCCTGAGTACGCTATACGGCTTCAATTCACTGGGGCTGGTGTCGCGCTTCCCTTGCCGTCCGTACGACGCAGACCGCGATGGCATCTCGGTAGGGGAAGGTGCAGGGTTCGTGCTTCTGGAACGCGCAACGGCAGAAAATTCTGCAGACGCGATGCTCCTGCTGGGTGTGGGCGAGAGCGCAGACGCCTATCACATGTCCACACCGCATCCGGAAGGGCTGGGCGCAAAACTGGCGATGCAGCGCGCACTTGATTCAGCCGGACTCAAGGCGAGCGACATCGATTACATCAACCTGCACGGTACTGCGACCAAATCCAACGATGCCAGCGAAGGCAAAGCGGTTGCGGAGGTGTTCGGCACGAAAGTGCCGTGCAGTTCGACCAAGGGATGGACGGGACATCAGCTGGGAGCCGCCGGGATCACCGAGGCGATCATCGCCATGCTGGCGGTCGAGCACGGCTTCGTGCCCGGAAGCGTCAATACCCAGCAGCTCGATCCGAACATCATGATCAACTACCGGATCGAAAATGGCGAAGGGAAGATCGATCGCGTGCTGAGCAACTCATTCGGTTTTGGCGGCAGCAACTGCAGCCTTGTGCTGGGGAGGCGGACATGATGCGCTGTTACATCGAGGGCATCGGGTTGCTCGGCCCCGGACTGGATGGCTGGGTTGCCGGCCGGGCAGTCCTGGCCGGTGATGCAGATTATCTGGCGGCGCCGACAAACCTGCGCGCAAGCGACATGCTGCCCGCAGCGGAACGGCGCCGTGCCGGTGTGCCGATCAAGCTGGCGCTGGCTGTCGGACAGGAAGCGTTTCTGCAGTCGCAACGCGATACCAGCAAAGCATCCACGGTGTTCACTTCTTCCGGCGGCGACAACGACAACGTGCATGCCATCAACGGCATATTGGCGACCGCGCCGCGCGAAGTGTCGCCTACCCGCTTCCATAATTCCGTGCACAACGCCGCAGCGGGATACTGGTGCATCGCAGCCGGTTCGCATGAACCCTCCACCAGCCTGTGCGCATACGATGCGAGTTTTGCGGCAGGACTGCTGGAGTCAGCGACACAGGTGGCGGTGGATGGCGCTGTCGTTGCGCTGATCGCGTACGACCATCCCTACCCGGAGCCGCTGCACGCGGTGCGCCCGATCGCGGCGGCGTTCGGGATGGCGCTGCTATTGACCCCGCAGCAAACCGAGCGCTCCCTGGCCGCGCTCGAAGTGGATTTCGTGCTCGGCAAAACTACCGAGACCACGATGAAGGACGCCGGACTGGAAGCGTTGCGCCGCGGCATTCCGGCAGCACGCGGTTTGCCGTTGCTGGCTGCATTGGCTGGCGGAAAACCGGCGCAAATCAGCATCGCCTACCTCGACGACAATCATCTCGATATCCGAGTGTCGCCATGCTAGCGGACAAGGCTGCGATCGCCAGCGTCATCCCGCACGCCGGCAGCATGTGCCTGCTCGATGGCGTGCTGGAATGCGATGCGCAACGCATCCGCTGTATCAGCAGTACACATCGCGACGCAAACAATCCCCTGCGTTCCGGCGATGCGCTGCTTGCCCTGTGCGGCATCGAATATGCGGCGCAGGCGATGGCGGTACATGGCGCATGGGATGCGAAATCCGACCGCAAGCCGCGTGCGGGTTACCTGGCTGCGCTACGCGACGTTTCTTGCCACGTGATGCGCCTGGATGACCTCGGCGATGACCTCATCATCGATGCAGAGAGGATGATGGGCGACGAAGCGCGCGTCATCTACCGGTTCGATATCCATGCAGGAACGGCCGGGATCATGAGCGGACGCGCCACGGTGGTGCTGGATGCAGACAAGGCAGGTTTATGAAACGCGCATTGGTGACGGGCGGCAGCGGCGGCATCGGTGCGGAGATCTGCCGCAAACTCGCGCAACTCGGTTATCACGTCTACGTGCATGCCAACAACTCATTGCAGCGAGCGGAGGAGATCGTCGCCGGAATCGAGGATGCAGGGGGCAGCGCACAAGCCGTCGCCTTCGACGTGGCGAATGCAGAGCAGGCGCAAAGCGCGCTGCAGACGGTCCTGGCGGACGGTGCGATACAGATACTGGTGAACAACGCCGGCATCCATGACGATGCGGTGCTGCCGGGCATGAGCGCACAACAATGGCACAAGGTGATCGACGTCTCGCTCAACGGTTTCTTCAACGTGACGCAGCCGCTGCTGTTGCCGATGATAGGCAAGCGCTGGGGACGCATCATCAACATCTCCTCGGTCGCCGCCATCGCCGGCAACCGCGGTCAGACCAACTACGCGGCAGCCAAGGCCGGGCTGCATGGCGCTACCAAGTCGCTGGCACTGGAAGTGGCCAGCCGCGGCATCACCGTGAATGCGATCGCTCCCGGCATCATCGAATCGGCCATGACCGAGAACGTGTTCGACAAGGATGCCATCAAGCGCCTGGTGCCGGCCGGACGGGCTGGCAGGCCGGAAGAAGTCGCCGACCTTGTCGCTTTCATCGCCTCCGAAAAAGCGGCCTATATCTCGGGCCAGATCATCTCCATCAACGGCGCGATGATTTAAAGCCCGCGCAGCGAATGAGGTAAAATGCGCCCGATGTAATAAACGACAGGGAGCATCATGGCAGCAAGTGCACAAGAAAAAGAGTTGGCACAACTCATCGTTACCTCACTCAATCTCGAGGTCTCCGCAGACCAGATCGAACCGGAAGCTCCGCTATATGGCGAAGGCCTGGGGCTGGACTCCATCGACATCCTCGAACTGTCGCTGGCGATCTCCAAGACCTACGGCGTGCAACTCAAGTCCGACGATGCGGACAACAGCAAGATATTCAGTTCGCTGCGCAATCTGAACGACCACATCCAGCAACATCGCGCCAAATGATCCATGCGTCCGCCATCCGGCGGGCGTTCCTGATCCCATGAACGATAACGACATCGCCTTTCGCACCGAACTCAAGGCACTCATTCTTGCCGCGGTAGACAAGGATGAGCCCGCCGGCGGCCTGCGCGACGACGAACCGTGGTTCGGTCCCGAATCCAGGCTGGAACTCGATTCGCTGGATGCGCTGCAGATATCCATGGCGATCCAGAAGAGGTACGGTGTGCGCATGCCGGACAGCAAAGACACGCGCCGTGCGCTGACCTCGCTGCTGGCGCTGGCCGAACACCTGCATAAACACCGGTCATCATGAAGCCGGTCTATCTTTCCGGTCGCGGCCTCGCCTGTGCCCTGGGATTGGATATCGAGAGCTCGCTGACAGCGCTGCGCTCGGGTGGCGTCGCAGCGGCATCCCGCTTATTGCCCGGTGCGATGGGTGGCGCCTTTCCCTATTACAGCATTCCCCGCGAACAGGACGACTTCAACGAACGCGCGCGCACGCTTGTGCAACGCGTCGCTGCTGAGGCCGGCGCGCAACGGATTCGCAGCGGGGCGCTATTCATCGCCACCTCTTCATTCGACATCGGCGCCGTGGAGCAGGGAGAAGCTCAGCTGGATTACGGCGCATTCGCCGGCAAGATCGCCGCCTGGCTGGACTGGTCCGGGCCGGTGTACGTGATCAGCACTGCCTGTACCTCCAGTATCAACGCATTGATCGCCGCGCATGCACTGCTGGGCGCAGGCGAAGCGGCAGAGGCGCTGGTGCTGGGCATGGAGCTGGACAATCGGCTCACGCTGGGCGGCTTTGCGGCCCTGCAGTTACTGTCGCGCAACAGCAGCAAACCCTTCGGCATGGATCGCGACGGTCTGGTACTGGGAGAGTCCGTTGCTGCGCTGCGTTTATCCTCGCGTGAAACCGCACAATGGAAATTGCTGGGCGGCGCGAGCGTGGTGGATGGAAGCCAGCCTACCGGTGCCTCGGCAGCAGCGGTGGCAAGCATGTACCAACGTGCCTTGGCAGCGAGCGGCCTGACGGCGGATGCGATCGACTTGATCAAGGTCCAGGCCGCGGGCAGTCCGGGCAATGATGCGATCGAGGCCCAGGGGCTGCGCATAGCATTTCAAACGTCGCCCGCACTGGTCTCGCTCAAAGCCGCGATCGGGCACACCATGGGCGCATCCGGAGCTGCCGAGATCGCGTTGCTCACCGCCTGCCTGGAGCAGGATGTGTGGCCGAAGTATCCAGATGCCGCAGATGGCGAGCTGGGCATAGAACTTGCCGCGCACATGCCGGCGTCGGTGAAGCGGCTCATGGCGACGATATTGGGCTTCGGCGGCAGCCATGCGACCGTGGCGTTGGAGCGGGCATGAAGACATTTGCCATCAGCGGCCGCTGCATCGCCACTCCGCCACCTGCGGATTGGCGCGAACAATTGGCGCAGATGCTCGGCACAAAGCCGCGCCGCATCGGCACATGGGCGGAACTGGGACTGTATGGCGCATTGTGTTGTATGGCCGATGCCGGGGAAAAGACCTTGCCGCAGGATGCGCAGCTTTGGCTGGCAAGCCGGCGCGGTACCTATACGGCGACAGGCATCGTCCTCGATCAGTTGCGCGAAGACTTGCCCATGCCGCTGGCGTTCCTGCAGACGCAGCCAAACCAGTCGCTGGCGTTGCTGGCGGCACAGCTGCACTGGCAAGGTCAGGCCTGTTTTGTGGCGGGCGCCAAACCAGAGGCATTATTGCGCCTGGCTGCCGCGCAAGCGGGTAATGACGGGATGCTGCTGGGCTGGGTGGATGAGATGGCCGGCGGCGAGACCCGCTGGCTGCGATTGCAGCCAAGCCATGATGCAATAGAAGGATATGTCGAAGCAGCCGCGGAATCGCTGCTTTCCCCGCATGTCAGCCATGTGCGTCTGGCAGACAAGGGAATGCAGGTCAGACTGGCAGGCCAGGCAAGTCTTAACCTTGGTGCGAGGGGGGTGGAATGGTAGAATCCGCCGAGTTTTTTGATCATCCCAACTAGTTGCGTGGCTGTATTGAACATTACCGAAGCATCGACCTCCCTCCCGATCAAACGCGTATTGGTACTGAGTTATTCGCAGACCGGGCAGTTGACCGAGATCACCCGACGCATCCTTGCCCCGCTGGAGCAAGACGAGCGCATCGGTGTGCATGTCGAGACGCTTCGTCCGGTCAAGCCATTCCCTTTCCCGTGGGGATTCTTCAGTTTCCTCGATGCCTTTCCGGAGTCGGCGCACATGGTTCCGCCGCAGCTGCAGCCGCTGTCGCTGACCGGAGCGGAGGAGTTCGACCTGGTGATCCTGCCCTACCAGGTCTGGTTCCTGGCGCCGTCGCAACCGGTCACCGCATTCCTAAAATATCCGCTGGCCAGCAAACTGTTGGCCGGGAAACCGGTAGTCACGGTGATCGCCTGCCGCAACATGTGGATGCTGGCACAGGAAAAGATGAAGACGCTACTCGATGGTTACGGAGCCCGTCTGCTCGACAACGTCGTGCTGGTCGACCCCAGCCCGACCATGGCCAGTCTTTGGACTACGCCGCTGTGGCTGCTGAGCGGCAAGAAAGACTTGCTCAAGATACTGCCGCCAGCTGGCGTGGATGCGGCAAGCATCGAGGCGGCTAGCCGCTTTGGATATGCGCTACGCGATGCCCTGCTCAACAACGAAGAGCGCGGCAATGCGCCGCTGCTCTCCGGCCTGAAAGCAGTGGATTCCGATCCGCACCTGCTGGTGAGCGAAAAGGCTGCGACACGCAGCTTCTATGTGTGGGGCAAGCTGTTGCGCGTGGTCGGCGCGCCTGGCCAATTTCGCCGCTATCCGTTCCTGGTCCTGTATGTGGTGTTCCTGATCGCCCTGATCCTGACCGTAGTGCCATTGAGCCTGCTCGTCCAGTCGCTGTTGCGCCCGCTCATGCGGCGGCGTTTCGCGGCATTGAAACAACGCTTCGACCTGCCATCGGGGGCGGGCGCGGAGAGGATGCACCTGTATGAGCACTGATGTGTTTCTGACGCGCACCGCGTCATTCCTGCCGCTTGAGCCGGTCGGCAACGACGAGATGGAAAGCGTGCTCGGCATGGTCGGCGGCAAGCCCTCCAAGGCCCGTCGCATCGTGCTGCGCAACAACGGCATCCAGCATCGTTACTACGCGCTTGATCGCGTCACCGGGCTGCCGATCATGTCAAATGCCGAGATGGCTGCCGCGGCGGTCAGGAATCTGGGGGAAGTCGGACATGTGGATTGTCTGGCGACCGCCACCTCGCGCCCGGACCAATTGATGCCGGGGCATGGCGTGATGGTGCATGGTGCTTTGGGCTGGCCGCGCCTGGAAGTGGTGTCGCTGGCGGGCATCTGCGTGGCGGGCGCGGCGGCGTTCAAGCATGCCTGGCTGGCAGTGCGTGCCGGGGATGCGCAACGTGCCGTGGCTGTCGCTTCCGAGCTGGCCTCGGTCGGTTTGCATGCACGCAACTTCGCAGCCGAGGCCGAGCACAAGGTGAAAGAGCTGGAAGAGCGCCCCGAGATCGCCTTTGAAAAGGATTTCCTGCGCTGGATGCTGTCCGACGGAGCCGGTGCGGTATTGCTGGAAAGCAGACCGAGCGGCCCGCTGAGCCTGAAGGTGGAATGGGTGGAACTGTCGTCGGCTGCGCATGAACTTCCGGCCTGCATGTATTCCGGAGCCGAGAAGAATGCCGACGATAGCCTGACCGGATGGCAGCAGTTCTCGCCGCAGGACTGGGCCACGCGCTCGGTGTTCACGGTGAAGCAGGACGTGAAACTGCTGAACGAGAATGTCATCCGCGCCACGCTGACCGATCCCCTGCGCGAATTGATCAGGAAGCACGATCTCGCCGCGCAGACGATAGACTGGTTCCTGCCGCACTATTCGTCAAAGTATTTTGCCGAACTGGTCGCGGCTGGTGTGGCCGAGGCGGGCCTGAACATCCCGCGCGCCAACTGGTTCACCAACCTGATCGAAAAAGGCAACACCGGTTCCGCCTCGCCCTACATCATGCTGGACGAGCTGTTCCATTCCGGGCGCATCAAGAAGGGCCACAAACTGCTGATGTACATCCCGGAGAGCGGGCGCTTCTCCAGCGGTTTCATCTTCATGGAAGCGGTCTGATGGATGTGAACGACGTACCGCAGGAAGGCAATCGCACCATGGGCGGGTATCGGCGCGCGATGTATGCGCGCGACAAGGACGGGCGCATCGTGATCGTGCCGTCGCGCGGCGGTGAAGTGGACGAGACCGTCACCCTGCAGGCGCTGGACCTGATCAGGGAACAGACCGAACAAGCCAGGACGCGGGTGCAGGCAGGCAAGACTTCGCCGCTGGAATACTGGATGTATGCACAGCGGCTGGATCTGCCGCAGCTCTCGCAGGTAACCGGTTACTGGCAATGGCGTATCCGCCGTCACTTCAACCCCGAAAGGTTCGCCAGGCTGCCCGCGAAGGTTCTTCAGAACTACGCCTGGGTGATGGGCATCACGGTCGACCAGTTAAAAAAACTGCCATGAATATCGTTAACGAAAAATTCCGGCACCGCCATGCCGCCCACTGCGAAAGCGGTGTCGCCGCCTCGATGCTGACCCATCATGGCGTGCCGATCTCCGAAGCGATGGCGTTCGGCCTGTCGGCAGCGATGGCGTTCGCCTACCTGCCGTTCGTGAAGTTCGCCGGTTTCCCGCTGATCGCCTACCGCATGCCGCCCAGACACATCCTCAAGGGCATGGTCAAACCGTTCAAGATGCGCTTCCACTTCGAGACGTTCCGCGATCCGGCAACGGGCACGCGGCGACTGGATGAGTTGTTGGCACAAGACAGAGTGGTCGGCGTGCAGACCTCGGCCTTCTGGCTGCCGTATTTCCCCGAGGACATGCGCTTCCATTTCAACGCACATAACCTGATCGTATATGGCAAGGAAGGGGACGACTACCTGATCAGCGATCCGGTCGCCGAGGATCCGCAGCGCTGCGCAAGCGATGCCTTGCAGCGTGCACGTTTCGCCACCGGATTGATGGCACCCAAGGGGTTGTTGTATTACCCGGAATCCATCGGCCAGACCACGGTGACGGCGGAGGCCGTCATTCGCGCGATCAGGAAGACCGTGCGCACCATGCTGGGCCCCGTCCCGATCGTCGGGGTGCGCGGCATCCGCATGCTGGCCAACAGGGTGGCGAAGCTCGACCCCGGGGAGAAACTCAGCCTCAACTATGCGGGCCACATCGTGCGCATGCAGGAGGAGATCGGCACCGGCGGGGCGGGATTTCGATTCCTCTATGCCGCGTTCCTGCAGGAAGCGGCACAGGTCACGGGTATCGCAGAGTTGGCGGTGCTGTCGGAACGCATGAACGAGATCGGCGACGGCTGGCGCGAATTCGCCCTGAAGGCGGCGCGCATGATCAAAGGACGTGAACCGTTCGAGCCGAAGCGACTGGCCGAGATGCTGCATGGCCAGGCCGAGCAGGAGAAGGAATTCTTTCAGGCGTTGAAGCGGGCGATTGCCTGATCGTTTTGCCATCCCCTCTCCCCCCAGGGAGAGGGTTAGGGTGAGGGGACACTCGTTGTATTTCCACTTATCTTAAAACCAACACCGTCGGGGGTAGCCCGACAGCTAGTCACTTTTCTCGTCTTGCCGAGAAAAGTAACCAAAAGAGGGCGCCCCCAGCGCGCCGCCCCTTCGGGGTTCCCTCGATATTTCACAAACAAGCGGGGCTGCGCAACTTGCCCTAGCGGGGCACACAAAACGTGCCCCACCGTGGAGCTCAAACAGTGCTCGCCTAAACCTCCGCTTGTTTGCGAAATATCGAGGCGGCGCACAGGGGGAAGTGACAAATCAAAACCGAATGGTGGGCAGCAAGCTGCCCACCATATTCAAAGCAAGCAGAAGTGTTTATATTTAACTCAGATATCTCGATAGGGAGAGCTGCCTATGGGCAACGTTATCAAGTTTCCATGCACATATGAAAGAGAGTGGGCTTTCTATGAGGACACAATTCGGAAGTCCTGCGTTGGCACTTTCTTCAATGAAGCGGTGATTGAGAATAGCCTTCCAGCAATCAAAGAGCACTGGAAGACTATTTATGAGGATGTTTCTCTTCAGACTTCCTCGGTTGAGATTCCTGGCCCGTTGACTGATGCTCAAACTATTGCAATTCGTCGCTCTGTCGATGCCGCCGTGTCGGTAGTTGTAGAACGCCTCAAGCTGGAGCGCAGCAAGAGTATGGATTTACTCATTCAAGCTGAATTAATGCTTGCATACGTTAGTCGGCATGGGGATTTGCCACCGCAAGGGTGGCTAACACAGCCAAGCAGCGTGGGTACGAAGTGCCCACGCTGTGGTTTTGGGTTTTGACTTTCCATCCCCTGTGCGCCGCCGAGTAGCGCAGACCAGACAGGGGCAGTCCGACGAATATGTTTGAGCACGTGACCGCGCAGCGGGTCGTGCGAGTTTATGAGGAGGCCTGTCTGGTCGAGCAACGGAGGGAACCCCGCAGGGGCGGCGCGCTGGGGCCGCCTTCTTTTTGGTTACTTTTTTTTGGCGAAGCAAGAAAAAGTGACTAGTTGTCGGGCTACCCCCGACGGTGTTGGTGTTGAATCTGATTGAAACCGCGTGGGCACCTCAGCGTGCCCACTCTGCAAATTACAGCGGTTTGTCCGCCAGGTAAGTCGAGAAGATCCCGAGATCAACAGTGCGGCGCACGTTGACGAAACCTGCGCTTTCCAGCGTGCGCAGGACGTTCTCGGGTGCGGCACAGGCTTCGATGGTATCCCAGTAGTAGCGCCACAACAGCGCAGTGTCCCTGTTGCTGGCGATGAGTTTTGCCAGCGTGGGCACTGCGTATTTGCAATACCCCTTGAGTAGCGCAGTGGCGATCTTGCCTTGGGGAGGCGTGATCTCCAGGATGCACACCTTGCCGCCCGGTTTGAGCACCCGATGGAATTCGGCGAATGCGACCGACAGATCCGACACATGGCGCAGGGAGTAACCCATGCTCAGGAAATCGTATCGGGCATCCGGTAGCGGGATCAGCTCGGCGCGGCCTTCGACCACGGTGACGCCGGCTGGCAGCTTGGCATTGCGGATCATGCCCGCGCTGGGATCGAGGCCGGTGACCTTGCTCGCATCGCCCAGGATCCGGACGGCCTGCTTGGCTACCAGGCCGGTGCCCATGCCGACGTCCAGCACGTGCATGCCCGGCTTCAGTCCGGCGCGACCAAGTATCGTGCGGCGATAGATCGAGCCTGTGCCCAGACCAAGGATCCGCTCCATGCGGTCATAATCGGATGCGGTCTTGTTGAACTGCTCGCCGACCCAGTTACGACGGTCTTCCTCGCTATCATAATATTCGGTGAGAGGAGGGTGTGGTGCGTGGACGATTTCGTCCGATGGATTGCTGGATCGAGTGGTCATGGTCATGCTGCAGCGTTGATGTTCAGTGCATGGATGCTAACTGAAATCCCGACATGGCGCGCATGAAAATGAGCGGGGGCAAGCGAGCGGGGCGCGGCAGCGGGATTCGAGGTAGAATGCCGGCGTAAAAACCAGCAGGCATATGCCTTGCAGTTCAATAGAGAAATCGATGCCAGAACAAGACGTTTCATATAGTGCTGTGCGTGCCTTGAGCCGACATTCCGCAGACCATGCAACCTTGCCGGGCATGCGCTTCAGGGGCGTGTGACATGGGGCGTCTGGGCAAGATGATCCTCATGCTGGCGTTCATCGGCTACCCCATCGTGCTGCACGCGTTCATCCTCAAGGAAGAGGTGGATGTCTCGCAACTGCTGCTCGTGTTCGCTCCGCTGCTGGCAGTCGCATCCTGGGTGGTGTTTCGCATGTTCGGCAAGGCGTGGTGGCCGCTGCTGGCGCTGGTGTTTGCCGCTGCGGTTTACTATGTGGTGACCGGGAACCATGAGCGCATAGGCTTGCTGGCGGTGAACGGGCTGTCGCACGCCGTACTCAACCTGTTCCTGCTCTGGCTGTTCGGGCGCACATTGCTGCGCGGTCGGGAGCCGCTGGTCTTCCAGATATCGCGCCATATCAACGGCGAGCTGGAGCCGGAGATCGTCGTCTATACGCGCCAGGTCACCATCGCCTGGTGCATCTATTTTGCCCTGCAAGTGATCATCTCATTGTTGCTGTATGTCTTCGCGACGCTCGCCGCGTGGTCGTTCTTCATCAACGTGCTGAACCTGCCCTTGCTGATGCTCATGTTCGTTGCCGAAAAGGCCTATCGTACGGCACGTTTCCCCGACCATCCGCGAACTTCCATCATGAAGGTGATCGAGGTGTACAGCAAGGATTTTGCCGTACCCAGGAAAGCAGATAGCGAGCGCTAAGCACTTACTGTCCATGTCAGCGATCCAGCTTTTTTCCCACGACGATCCCGACCGCGTGTTCGCCTATCGCGAAGGGGTGCCCGTCAGCGCTGCGCAATTCCTGCAGCATGCCGCGCAACTGGCAGGAGCCCTGCCAGACAAGCGCTACATCCTGAACCTGTGCAGCGACCGCTATCGCTTCGCGGTCGGTTTTGCGGCAGCGCTGCTGCGCCGGCAGACCAGCCTGTTGCCGCCCAATTACACGCCCAGCTTTGTCGAGCGCCTGGGACGGCGCTACCCGGCCATGTATTGCCTTGCCGATGGCGAGGTGGATTTTCAGGGGGTCGAGGTCGTGCACTATCCGTCCATGGTCGCACGGGACGACTCCATGTTTGCAGTTCCGGCGATCCCGACCGAGCACCGGGCGGCATTGGTGTTCACTTCCGGCTCCACCGGCGAACCGGTCGAACACCCGAAATCGTGGGGCAGCCTGTGCAATGGTGCGGTCGCAGAAGCTGCGGCGCTGGGCATCGTGCGCGATTCCGGCATGGCAGTGCTGGGCACGGTTCCGGCGCAGCACATGTACGGCCTGGAATCATGCATGCTGATCGCCATGCAGAACGGGCTGGCGCTGGTGGGCGAGCGGCCGTTCTACCCGGCCGACATCGTTGCGCAGCTTGCCGCCTTGCCGCAGCCGCGTTGCCTGGTCACCACGCCGGTGCATCTGCGCACGTTGTTGTCCGGTGCAACCGAACTTCCATCTGTCGAATTCGTGCTGTGTGCGACGGCGCATCTTGCGCCACAGCTGGCGAGCGAGGCCGAGGCGCGTTTTGCCGCGCCGCTCTATGAGATCTACGGCTGCACCGAGTCCGGCATGGCGGCAAGCCGCCGTACGACGCAGGGTGCGGCCTGGCATCTGCTGCCCGGGGTCGGCATGCGCCAGGACCGGGATGGTTGCCGGGTGAGCGGAGGGCATGTCGAGATCGAGGCGCAGCTGAGCGATGTGATCGAGCGCAACGCCGACGGCTCGTTCCTGTTGCACGGGCGCACGGCAGACATGGTGAACATCGCAGGCAAACGCACCTCGCTGGCCAGCCTCAATCATCACCTGAATTCGATAGCGGGCGTGCAGGATGGCGTCTTCCTGATGCCCGACGATGACGACGGAACGGTGACTCGCCCGCTGGCCTTTGTGGTGGCGCCGCAGCTGAGCGGCGAGGACATCCTGAGCGCCTTGCGCAACAGTGTCGATGTCGTGTTCCTGCCGCGGCCGCTGTATTTCGTCGATGAGTTGCCGCGCAATTCGACCGGCAAGCTGACGCGCGAGTCGCTGCTGCGGCTGCAACAGCAGTGTGCACAGCGGCGATGAACAAGCTCACGTTGCAGATCGCGGCGAACCACCCGACCGGCGCCGGACACTTCCCGGGCAACCCGATCATTCCCGGTGCGCTGTTGCTGGCCGAGGTGCTGCGCCGTATCGAACAGTCGGAGGGGAAATCGTTTTCTGCGTGCAACGTCAAGGCGGCGAAGTTCCTGCATCCGGCGCGCCCGGGCGACACGGTCGAGATCGAATATGAGCGTTCGGCGCAGGGGACGATCGAGTTCCAGTGTACAGTTGCCGGAACCAAAGTCTTGTCGGGGGGCATAGTTGCGAGTGCGTGACGGAATCGAGGAGAAGAGCGCGCCGGGATGGGTGGCCAGGCCCGAGCGCAGCAATACACTGGCGATCCGCTTCATCGTCTGGGTCGCGCTTACCCTCGGGCGCCGTGTCGCACGCCTGTTCCTGTATCCGATCTGCCTGTATTTCATGCTGTTCGCCGGCGAGGCGCGTGCCGCCTCGAAGAAGTATCTGCGCAAGGTGCTGGGGCATGAACCGCGCCTCGGCGATGGTTTCCGCCACATCCATACCTTTGCCTCGACCATACTGGACAGGGTGTTCCTGCTCAATGGCCGTTTCGACAAGTTCGATGTCCATGCGCACCTGGACGATGCCGCGCAGGCGATGATCGTCAGGAAACAGGGCTGCATCCTGCTGGGGGCGCATTTCGGCAGCTTCGAGATCACGCGTGCCTATGCCGACGAGATCAAGGGGCCGCCTGCCAGTGTAGTGATGTACGAAGAGAACGCGCGCAAGCTCAACTCGGTGTTGCAGGCGATCAATCCGCAGCTGACGCAACAAGTGATCGGGCTGGGCAAGGTGGATTCCATGCTCAAGGTGGAGCAGGCGCTGCAGCGCGGGGAATTCATCGGCATCCTCGCCGACAGGGGATTGGAACTGGGCGCTGCCAGCGTGACCTGCGATTTCCTCGGCGAACCGGCGAGGTTTCCCAATGGGCCGTTGCGCATGGCTTACATGCTGAAGTGTCCGGTGCTGCTGATGGCGGGCGTGTATCGCGGCGGCAACCGCTATGACCTGTATTTCGAAGAGCTGATGGACATGAGCCACTCCGAACTTCCGCGCAACGAATTGATCCGGCAGGCTCAGCAGCGCTATG
Organism: Sideroxydans lithotrophicus ES-1; assembly: GCF_000025705.1. NCBI lineage: Bacteria > Pseudomonadati > Pseudomonadota > Betaproteobacteria > Nitrosomonadales > Gallionellaceae > Sideroxydans > Sideroxydans lithotrophicus. The sequence continues at coordinate 378,831 of NC_013959.1, forward strand.
TGGCCCGCCTCGAACATTTCTGCCTTGCCGCGCCGTACAACTGGTTCAATTTCTACGACTTCTGGAAAACATGATGCGGCTCCTGTTCATATTGTTGTACCTGGCGCCGGTTGTCGGCCATGCGGAATCGAACGCCTGGGGATTGCCGCAACTGATGCAAAGCCTGGCACAGGTGCAGACCTCGCGAGGCAAGTTCGTGGAGAAGAAATATATGAGCGTGCTGAACAAGCCGTTGGAGTCTTCCGGTACCTTGTCGTTTCAGGCTCCCGGTCACCTGGAGAAGCACACGCTCATCCCCAGGGTCGAGAATCTGGTGCTCGACCAGGGGGTGCTCACCATCGACAACGAGTCGCGCAACATCAAGCGTACGCTGGTGCTGCAGGAATATCCGGCGGTGTGGGCATTCGTCGAGAGCATCCGCTCCACTCTGGCGGGCGACCTGCCTACGCTGGAGCGCTTCTACCAGATCGAACTCGAGGGCGACGCCGCAAAGTGGCGCATGCAACTGCTGCCGCTTGAGCAAAAGACGCGCGCAGTGGTGCGCCAGATCGTCATCACCGGGCGCGGCAACCGTGTGACCGGCATCGAAACATTCGAATCGAATGCCGACCATTCGATGATGAAGGTGATCGAGGAAGCGCCGTGAGATTTCGCGGTCATAATGCAGTGATCGTCTGGCTGATGTTCGTCGCGGCCTGTGTGCTGGTCATCAGCCGCACCCATTTCACCGCCGACATGTCCGCCTTCATGCCGCGCAACCCGACCCCCACGCAAAAACTGATGGTCGACCAGCTGCGCGACGGCGTGGTGTCGCGGCTCATCCTGATCGGCGTGGACGGTGCGCCGCCGCCGGTGCTGGCGCAGCTCAGCAAGGACATGGCGGCAGCGCTGCGCACGTCTGCGGAACTGGCCGCCGTGAACAACGGCGAGCAGACGGGCATGGAAAAGGATTTCGAGTTGTTGTGGCACAACCGTTATCTGCTCAGCGATGCGGTGACGCCGCAGCGTTTTACAGCGGCGGGTTTAAAGGAGAGCCTGTCCGGCTATCTCGATCTGCTGGGCACGCCGATGAGCGGCATGGCACAACGCGTGTTGCCCAAGGACCCCAGCGGAGAGCTGATCCATTTGCTGGAACAGATGCAGGGCGAAGCGCATCCCGCGATGCAGGACGATGTCTGGTTCTCGCGCGACGGCACGCGTGCCATGTTGCTGGCGCATACCCAAGGTGCTGGCAACGACATCGACGCGCAGGAACGCGCCATGCGGGCGATCCAGGGCGCGTTCGAGAATGCACGCAAAGCGGTTCCGGCGGCGGCATCGGCGCAGATGCGCATGACCGGCCCCGGCGTGTTCTCGGTCGAGTCGCGCGCTTCGATCCGCGATGATGCCTGGCGGCTCTCGCTCATCGCCACCTTGCTGGTGTCGAGCATGCTGCTGCTGCTCTACCGCTCGCCGCGCGTGCTGGCGCTCGGGCTGTTCCCGGTGGCAACCGGCGCGCTGGCCGGGGTCGCGGCAGTGAGCCTGGGGTTCGGCAGCGTGCACGGCATCACGCTCGGCTTCGGCGTCACGCTCATCGGCGAGGGCGTGGATTACGCCATCTATCTGTTCACCCAGATCGAACAGCACGACACGCCGCAAAACACCCTGTCGCGCATCTGGCCGACGCTGCGCGTGGGCGTGCTGCTCTCGATCTGCGGATTCAGTGCCATGCTGTTCTCCGGTTTCACCGGGCTGGCCCAGCTCGGCCTGTTCTCCATCGCCGGTTTGATCGGCGCCGTCAGCACCACGCGCTGGGTGCTGCCGCAACTGTTGCCGCAAGGATTCTCGGTGCATGCCTCCACGCGTTTCAGCAGCATGCTGATGTCGCTGGTGCGCCGTGCGCCGCGCGCGCGCCTGCTGTTGCTTGCGGCGACGGCGGCGGCCGCGGTGTTCCTGCTGGCGCAACGCAACTCGATCTGGAACGACAGTCTGTCGAGCATGAGTCCGGTGCCGAAAGAATCGCTGGCGCTGGATGAGCAACTGCGCCGCGACATGGGGGCACCGGATGTGCGCTACATGCTGGTGCTGAGCGACAGCGACCAGGAGAACGTATTGCAGCAGGGCGAGGCGATTGCGGTCGTCATGAGCAAGCTGGTCGGGCAGGGGATGCTGGCAGGCTTCGACATGCCGCCGCTGCCCAGCCGTGCGGTGCAACAGGCACGCCAGAATTCCCTGCCGGATGGGCCCACGGCCAGTCGCAACCTGGATGCCGCCTTGCACGGCCTGCCGTTCCGCAGCGCGGTGTTTGCGCCGTTCGCGCAGGAGATCGCTGCGGCGAAACAGCAACCGTTGCTGGATCGCGCTGCGATGCAAGGCAGCAACCTCGGCCTGAAGCTGGATAGCTTCCTGGTGCGCCGCGACGGCAAATGGTCGTTGATGTTGCCGCTGCGCGGCGTGAAAGATCCGGCAGGCCTGGAGCAGGGGATACGGCACGCGACCGAGACATCGTTCGTGCTGCTCGACATGAAGCAGGAATCGGAGCAGATGTTCCGCGCTTACCGTCATGAGGCGGCCAAGAACGCCATGCTTGGTGTGCTGGCGATCGCGGCCCTGCTGTTCATCAGTTTGCGCTCGCCGCGTCGCGTGCTACAGGTGTTGTTGCCGTTGGCAGCCGCGGTGATAGTGGTGACGGCGGGCCTGGTGCTTGCCGGCCACAACCTGTCCATCTTCCACCTGATCGGCTTGCTGCTGGCGGTGGCGGTCGGCTCCAACTATGCGCTGTTCTTCGACCGGCGCTGCACATCGCCGCAAGACCGCGAACGCACTGTCACTTCGCTGCTGTTCGCCAATATGTCGACCATGCTCGGTTTCGGTCTGCTGTCGTTCTCGCAATCGCCGGTGTTGAATGCCATCGGTTCCACCGTCGCGATCGGCGCGGTATTGAGTCTGATCTTTTCGGCAATACTGATCGTCGGTCGCGATGACTGACTGCAAAGGCTCGTTCCGTAGGGCTCCGTCGGTTGCCCGGCACTGGGTGGTCGGTTAAGATGCTCGTCGAGCGTGAGGTCGGGGAAGGGCGCCATCCGGCGTGGTTGAGAAGGGGGCTGCAATGAAGCATGCACATCTGGTTGTCATCGTTTTGAGCGCCGCATTGGCGACAGCATGTGCTTCGCGGCCGGTGAAAACGGAGACGCCCGAAAATGCGCCCACCACCAGGACTGCGCCTGCCAGGGAAAGTCCAAAAAGGGAGGCGCCAAAAGAAGTGATCAAAGAGGCGCCAGTCGAGAGCGAGGTCGTCGGCAAACCGGCGCCGGGCAGCAAGTTCGCCAAGCTGAAAACCGGCATGTCCCTGAACCAGGTGGAGAAACTGATCGGGCCGCCGACCAAACGCTGGACTCACCCGACGGGCAAGGCATCCATCCCGTTCTATTTCGGGCCGGATCGCTGGGTCATCCAGTATGCATACAAGAGTGAGGGCGTGCTGACCTTCAATTCCGGCGGAGAACAATTGTTGACGCGCATCGAGGTCAACAAGGGCGAATAAGCCGTGCCGGGCGCCGTTGAAGTGGACACCTCACGGCATTGCTGGTTAAATGTCCGCCCGGAACGGCGGGTATCTCCGCCCATCTCATCAAGCAGGAGTGGGGCTGTGCGAGAAGTAACTGTATTTGTCGTCGTAACACTGGCACTGGCTTTGGTGTCGCGCAATTCACTGCTTAAACCCGGCGTACACGGGTTCGCTCACGGGTTCTATCGTTTCTTCGCCTGGGAATGCATGCTGGGTCTGTTCGTGCTGAACATGGACGTCTGGGATGACGAGCCCGACTCGCCGCGCCAGTTGATCGCCGGGACGCTGTTCTTCTGTTCGCTGCTGCTGGTCGTTTCGAGCGTGGCCTTGCTGCACTGGATGGGCAAGCGGGACGCCAAACGCGACGATGTGCCGATGCTGGCATTTGAAAAGACCACAGCCCTGGTGACCAACGGAATATACCGCTACATCAGGCATCCCATGTACGGCTCGCTGTTCCTGCTGTGCTGGGGCTTCTTCTGCAAGCAGCCTTCGCTGGCCGGGAGTGCGCTGGCGGTGATCGCGAGCGTCTTTCTGATGGCCACTTCGCGCGTGGAAGAGCAAGAAAATCTCAGCTATTTCGGCGAGGATTATCGGGAATACATGAAGCGCACCAAGATGTTCGTGCCGTTCATCCTGTAGGCACAGTCAAAGTGGCTGGTTCATGTTCAGGGCGATTTGAGATGCTGGGTTTCTTCAATCTGAAGTTCGGTTTTATGGCTTGGCGCAAACGCAAATGTGCGCCCCGCGCCATCGAGTTTGCGGTGGCAGGCTGATATGCAAAGCAACAAGCCATCCAGGCTGGCCTATCTCAACGCCGACGAAATTGGCGCATATCTCGAAAGGCACAATGGTCATGTGCTGGGTGTGATCGGTTTCGGTCGCACCATGCCATTGCCGGCAGCGGCATGCGCTCCCCTTTGGGTCGACATCCCCGTGCTGGGCGGGCAGGACAGCAGCTTTGAAGTATGGGCCAGCGAGGCCCCGGTCGTTAAATGCGAGCACCAGAACATGTGCGGTACCGGCGACGGCGAAGTGCTGTTCGGCAGCCTCACCCTCGAACAGCGCGCAGGCGACACCCTGGAGCAACTGGCAGCGCAAGCCTATATGCGCATCTTCGCCTTCATCGATCATTTCGGTTACCGCAATCTGTTGCGCGTCTGGCATTACTTCCCATATATCAACGACGACGAGAACGGCCTCGAGCGCTATCGCGGCTTCAACGTCGGACGGCATGCGTCCTTCGTTGCGAATGGCCGCAGCATCGGCGAGGAAAGCGTGCCTGCGGCGAGTGCGCTGGGCAGCAACAGCGGCTCGCTGGCGGTCTACTTCATGGCCGGCAAGCAGCCCGGCAAAGCGGTGGAGAACCCGCGCCAGGTCAGCGCTTACCACTATCCGGAACGATTCGGCCCGAGCAGCCCGATCTTCGTGCGCGCCATGTCGGCGACTCTGGGCGGCCAGTATTGTTTCTTCATCTCCGGTACTGCCAGCATCGTCGGCTATGAAACGATGCACCAGGGCGACGCCGAAAAGCAGACCGATGAAACGCTGCTCAACATCCGCACGCTGCTGCAGCAGATCCCGGACTATGACCCGGCCCAGGGGCGCATGCTGCTCAAGGTCTATGTGCGCCGGATCGAAGACTTGCCGATGGTGCAAACCAAAGTGCAGGCCGAGTTCGGCTCGGCATGCAAAGCCGTTTATCTTCATTCCAATATCTGCCGTTCCGATTTGCTGCTGGAGATCGAGGGTGCCTATTTCAACGATGCGAAGTAGCACGCCGGTCTCCGACACATGAAGATTCTCGTTCGATCAATTGCACTCCTGTCTTTGCTCTGCTGCCTTTCCGGCGCGTACGCGCAGACGGAACTCAAGCCCGAGTGGGAAGTCGGTGCGGGTTTCGCCGCCATCGATTTCCCGATGTACCGGGGTTCGAACGAGCGCCGCTCGTTCCTGTTGCCGATCCCGTATTTCGTCTATCGCGGCGAGAAACTCCAGGTCAACCGCGAACGGGTGCGCGGACTGATCTTCAAGCGCGACACGGCCGAGGTCGATGTCAGCCTGAACGGCTCGGTTCCCGCCAAGGGCTCGATCGCGCGGCAGGGCATGCCCGACCTGGATCCGACATTGGAGGTCGGCCCCTCGCTCAATATCCATCTGTTGTATTCCGGCGATAAAAAGAACACCCTCGATCTGCGTATGCCGCTGCGCGGCGTGATCGCGTCCGACTTCAAGCATGTGCAGGGCGTCGGCTGGCTGTTCCAGCCGCAACTGGATGTGGATTTTCGCGACATCGACCACAGCGGCTGGAACATCGGCCTGGTGGGCGGTCCGATCTTCTCGGACCGGCGCTACCACCAGTATTTCTACGACGTCGCTCCGCAGTATGCGACGTCGACGCGTCCCGCCTACACGGCGAGCGGCGGCTACTCCGGCATGCAGTACATATTCGCTTTCAACCGGCGCCAGCAGGACGGGCACTGGGTGGGCGGCTTCATGAAGTGGGACAACCTGAACGGCGCGGTCTTTGCCGACAGCCCGCTGGTCAAGAGCAAGAGCTACTTCACCATCGGCATCGCCGCCACCTGGACGTTCAACCGGTCGGACAAACTGGTCGAAGTGAACGACGATTGAGCGCACTGCAGTCATAAAAACGGCATGGCCGTATGCTACGCTTGGGCATGGACGAGAATGGAACCAGGGAAAAGACAATAAGATGCGGGTCTGGCGACAACTGAAATCCCTGTATGAATACATCGTGCTGTACGGCGGGTTGCTGTTCTTCGCGCTGATGTGCCTGGCGTGGAGCCTGCCGGCCAGCGTGCTGCGCCATCTGCTGCCGCGGCGTCTTGGCGAGCGGATCGGACAGTACGCCATCATGGTGGTGTTCCGCATCTACCTGTTCGTGGTGCGTGCCAGCGGCCTGGTGAAGTGCGACCTGCAGGCACTGGATGCCTTGCGCGGCGTGCCGCTCATCATCACCACCAATCATCCGTCACTGATCGACGTCGTGCTCATCGGCTCGCGCCTGCCGCGCATGGTGTGCGTGCTGAAGGCGAACCTGCTCGACAACCCGCTGCTCGGCGGCGGCGCCAGCATGGCGGGGTACATCCGCAACGACTCCACCGGCAACCTGATCCGCCGCGCCGCGATCGCAACGCGCGAGGGCAGCCAGCTGCTGATCTTCCCTGAAGGCACGCGCACCGTGAGCGACCCGGTCAATCCGTTCAAGGGCGGTTTCGGCCTGGTCGCGCAAAAATCGGGCGTGCCGATCCAGACCGCATTCATCGAAACAAACAGTCCTTTCCTGGGCAAGCACTGGCCGCTGCTGAAGAAACCGGAATTTCCGCTGGTGTATCGCGTGCGTCTCGGCGAACGCTTCGAGGCGACAGGCGAGGTGAAGGGATTCGTCACCGATCTGGAAGATTATTACCGCCACGAAATGCAGGCGCAGAAAGACAGGGAACACGCATGAGCACCGCTTCGACCACGCACCTCGTCCTGATCCCGAGTTACAACACCGGGCCTGCGCTGTATCCCACCGTGCGTTCCGCACGCGAGCAATGGACACCGGTATGGGTGGTGATCGACGGCAGCACCGACGGCAGCGAAGTGGAACTGCTGCGCATGGCTGCAAGTGATCCCGGCCTGCGCGTGCTGGTGACGAAAGAGAACCACGGCAAAGGTGCGGCGGTGCTGTATGGCGTGCGCGAGGCGACCAAATCGGGTTTCACGCATGTGCTGACCATGGATTCGGACGGGCAGCATCCGGCGGAGAAGATACCCGAGTTCATGGCGGCCTCCATGGCCGATACCAATGCGCTGGTGCTCGGCGTACCGGTGTTCGACGCGAGCGCGCCTGCACTGCGCGTGCGCGGGCGCAAGGTCTCCAACTGGTGGGCGAACCTGGAGACGCTGTGGCAGGGCATCGGCGATTCGCTGTACGGCTTCCGCGTCTATCCCGCGCACCTGCTGATGCGCGTCATGGAAAAGAGTTACTGGATGCGGCACTTCGATTTCGACCCCGAAGCGGCAGTGCGCCTGTGCTGGCACGGTGCGCGTCCGGTCAACATCCCGGCGCCGGTCAAATACCTGCGGCCGGAGGAAGGCGGCGTGTCGCACTTCAATTACCTGCGCGACAACCTGCTATTGACCGGAATGCATTTGCGGTTATTCGCCGGATTTATTATCCGCATACCCTTGTTGATCTGGCGCAAGTGGCTTTAAAGTAACGGCGTCAACCTCCACGCCGAATCCCCATGCGCATCACCTTTGTCCATCCGGCCGGTTTCAACTTCGTTCCCGGCCAGCCGGACTTTTCTGTATTGGCGAATCGCATGCCGCCGATCGGCATCCTCTCGCTGGCGGCATGGCTGGACCAGCACGGCCACGAGACTTTCGTGCATGACTGCCTGGGCCCTTTCGCGCCACCGGGTATCGAAGAGAACGCCGAGCTCATACTCGCGACGGACCCACAGATGGTCGGTTTCTCCGCCACCACTTCCGGCTTCATGGATGCGGTGGATATGGCGCGATACATCAGGCAGAAACGTCCCGGCATCAAGATCGCCTTCGGCAACGTGCATGTCTCGTCCATCGGCGCGCCGCTGCTTGAGCACTTCCCCGAGATCGATTACCTGTGCATAGGCGAAGGCGAAGGCGCGATGCTCGACCTTGCCGACGGCAAGCCGCCGCAGGACATCTACAACCTGGTCTACCGCGACGGCGAGCGCATCGTTTCCAATCCGCGCCGCCAGCGCATCCTGAACCTGGACGAACTGCCGTTCCCTGCCTACGAGAAGCTGCAGGGTTTTCCCGATGCCTATCACCTGCCGTTGTTCTCCTACGAGAAGAAACACGGCGCGACCATGATCACCTCGCGCGGCTGCCCCTACACCTGCTCGTTCTGCGACCGCACCGTGTTCGAGCGCCTGTACAAGGTCAACTCCGCGCAGTACATCTACGACCACATGAAGCATCTGCGCGACAGGTTCGGCGTGTACCACATCAACTTCTACGACGACCTGTTCACCGCGCAAAAGAAGCGCGTGTTCGACCTGTGCGACCTGCTCATTGCGAAGCCGCTGGGCATGCAGTTCAACTGCGCCATCCGCACCGGCCACACTTCGGACGAGATGCTGCAACGCCTGAAGCAGGCGGGTGCGCTGATGGTGTCGATGGGCATCGAGTCCGCCGACCCGGCCATGATGGAGCGGCACAAGGCGGGCGTGACGCTGGAAGCAGTGACGAAGACCGTGCAACAGATCCATGCCGCAGGCTTGCGCGCGAAAGGCCTGTTCATCTTCGGCATGCCGGGCGAGACGCCCGAAACGGTGAAGACCACCAGCGACTTCATCCTCTCGCTGGATCTCGACGAGATGAACATGACCAAGTTCAGCCCGCTGTATGGCGCGCCGATCTGGGACGAATGCGTGAGCGGCGAAGAGGGCGATTTCATCGAAGACTGGCGCCTGATGAATTGCCTCAACTTCGTGTTCCTGCCCAAAGGTTTTTCTTCGCGCGAAGAGATGGATGCGCTCTACAACTGGCACATCCAGCGCTTCTACAACAGCAAGAACTACCAGCGCACTTTCGCCAGACGTCTGTGGCAACATCGCTGGAGCCTGTGGCACCTGATCAAGCACCTGCCGCAGGTCATCCAGGCCAACCGCTACTTCAAGGCCAACCAGCAGCAACTGGAAGCGATCAAGCAGAACTTTCCCAAGCACTCGCGCCAGCCGACCAATCTCGTGCCGCTGCTCGGCGAAGAGCTCTATGCCGACAAGGTGTCGACGGTGAAGGTGAGCTTGCCGATCAGCGTGCTGAAGAAGGCGGCGGAAGTGCCGCTGCAGAGTGCGGAGATGGCGGAAGAGTAGCAGCGTGAAATCGCGGCTCTAGTGCATCTTGTCCAGCGGACTCGTTACACCGCGTCCGCCCTTGTTCAGCACATGCGTGTAGATCATCGTGGTCGAAACATCGGAATGGCCGAGCAGTTCTTGCACGGTGCGGATATCGTAGCCACCCTCCAGCAAATGCGTGGCGAAGGAATGGCGCAAGGTGTGCGGGGTAGCAAACTTGGTTATGCCGGAAGCCGTCACCGCTTTCTTCATCGCGCGTTGCAGCAGCTTCTCATCGATATGGTGGCGACGTTCGCGCCCGCTGCGCGGATCGACCGAATAGCTGCCGGAAGGAAAGACATATTGCCAAATCCACTCCTGGGCAGCGTTGGGATATTTGCGGGCCAGTGCGTCAGGCAGATACACCTCCGTCATCCCTTTGCTCAAATCATCCTCGAACAAGCGGCGGCGCTTGAGCAGATACTCCTGCAAAGGCTTGATAAGCGTTTCTGGCAACATCGTTACACGATCCTTCGCGCCCTTGCCATCGCGGATCAATATCTCGCGCTGCCGAAAATCAATATCCTTCACCCGCAATCGACAGCATTCCATCAGTCGCATGCCTGTTCCATAGAGCAACCGGGCCATCAAACCATACGTACCTTCCATGCGCTCCAGCACCAATGACACCTCTTCGCGATTCAACACCGACGGCAAGCGTTGCGGCTTCTTCGCCCGCACCACATCATCCAGCCAGGGCAACTCCATCCCGAGCACCTCGCGGTAAAGAAACAACAGCGCAGACAAAGCCTGATTTTGTGTAGAGGCCGAGACATTACCCTCGACCGCAAGATGCGTTAAAAAAGCCTCCACTTCAGCGGCGCCCATGTCTTTCGGATGACGCTTGCCGTGAAACAGAATGAAACGTTTGATCCACTGCACATATTGCGTTTCGGTGCGGATGCTGTAATGCTTCACCCTGATCTTGTCACGGACTTGATCGAGCAATTTTGGAGGAGTTGGTGCAGGCGGTGTAGTTTCGTTAACCATCTCATTGCCTCCGACTTGATAGACACAAGACAAACAAAGGGTTATTCACCAGAATGCGGCAAATTATACACCTCGATTTTCTAGGATATACACCGTTAGCGGTGTCTACTTTACGTTAGGACTTGAAATATGATTAAGATTCTTATCTCTCTTTTGATTTCAGTAATCTCGGCGTCTTCATTGGCCGAAACAGCCGAAATTCCAACTGAAAAAATTGTTGGTGCAATTACTCGATATGCAAATAAAGTTGGCTGCTTTATTTATATGGATGAGGAAAATATTGTCAGATACGAAATTCAAGGCTCACCCTATTTTATAGCTATGTATAGCATCGATACTGGATGCACTACAGGCAACAACATGCACAGGCCAGCTTTTGCCGCTTTATCAACAGACAAGCGCGGAAAGGTTTTTGTTGTAGAAAAATATTCAACCCCTAAACAAACGCCAGATAACTTTCCTCAGAACATTGTACGGATATATATCAAGGACAATAAACTTTGGTATACGGCAAAGGACTACAACTGGGGTGTTGAAAACGATCCGAAAAAAACTGACGGCATATGTTGCCCTTCCTTATCATTTGACGCTGAGTTTTATTTTGATAAGGGGGGCTGGGTTGACACAAGGAGTGAACCATAAGAGCCGTCCTAACCCTACGCTCAAGTTCGCTCCCTCCGGTCACTGGGACGCGCCTTCGGCGCGCCCCTTAGCTACACGTTAGGCCTATAAAGACGAGACCATGACAATCGAAAAAGATGATTGGCGATTGGAATTTGGCAAGGAACCGTCCTTCTACATCAAGTACAAATGGTCGTGGAAAAAATGGACGAGAACGCGCCCTCACTGGGATCATGATCATTGTGAGTTTTGTTCGCAGAAGATATCTGATCTAGATGCCGAGAACATACAGCACGAGGGGTGGACCGATGACGAGGAAACTTATTGGGTTTGCAAGTCTTGTTTTGAGGATTTCAAGGAGATGTACCAATGGAACTTGAAATGAGTAAGCCTAACCTTGCGTTCAAGTTCGCTCCCTATGGTCGCTGGGACGCGCCTTCGGCGCGCCCCTTAACTTTACGTTAGGCTCTACCGAATGGACAATTGGAAAGTAGTCGGTGTTGTAGTTGAGGGCGAACGCATCAATGTCGGCGGAGTTAATCCATGGAATCACGAATGGAAAGCGACGAAGCATGACCCTGTCCGACTTCCGCATCCGAGTTACTCGACACAAATGCATACTATGCACATTTATCAAATCGAAACTGCGGGCCGATTCATACTATTCGCAGCTGGTGAGTTATCGGCAAACGCATGGGGGTTTTATGTGCCAGCCTAACCCTACGCTCAAGTTCGCTCCCTCCGGTCGCTGGGACGCGCCTTCGGCGCGCCCCTTAGCTGCACGTTAGGCTCTACGGAATGGACAATTGGAAAGTAGTCGGTGTTGTAGTTGAGGGCGAACGCATCAATGTCGGCGGAGTTAATCCATGGAATCACGAATGGAAAGCGACGAAGCATGACCCTGTCCGACTTCCGCATCCGAGTTACTCCACACAAATGCATACTATGCACATTTATCAAATCGAAACTGCAGGCCGATACATACTATTTGCAGCAGGTGAGTTATCGGCAAACGCATGGGGGTTTTATGTGCCAGCCTAACCCTACGCTCAAGTTCGCTCCCTTCGGTCGCTGGGACGCGCCTTCGGCGCGCCCCTTAGCTATACGTTAGCCATTGGAGTAATACCGTTATGATTAATCGTTTTAGCCTCGTTGTATTTTGTATTTTCGTGCTACATGCCCAAGCATATGCGGATACCGTCTCACAAACCTTTTTCGCATCCTGTATGCCTACTTCAGGTCAATTCTCATTGCGATTCGATGATGTATGGAACCCGTCGAGTCTTGAGTCATCTGCTATAGAGCGCAGGAACGGCAAACCACTTGTCTGCGAAATTGAAGGGGTTCGATTAGTTGCAAAGTACAAAGGCTTCTCGTCTGTTGGTCGCGGGCAATGCGATGCGACTCCGGGCGGTCAGCTATCGCTGACCATGAATGGTGAAAACTTTCTAAAAGACGCTCTCGTGAATTTCTGCTTCGACTCAATAATGAGTGTAGATGTGTTCTTTCAAAGCGCTAAAGATGGTGAAGTAAAGGTGTGTTCGAGAAGTAAGGAAGGGGAGGCTTGGGAATGTACCTACAAGCCGTTCTCAATCCCATTGAGCCTGCCCATCAAGTGACCACTTCAAAAGCTATGGCTAACCCAACGCTCAAGTTCGCTCCCTTTGGTCGCTGGGACGCGCCTTCGGCGCGCCCCTTAGCTTTACGTTAGGCCGCTACGTGAATCCCATGCCACCACAACTTTTCTCTGAAGATCGCCTTGATGTCTGGTACGACGGCTCCGCGATCTGTCTTATTGCAGTAGGCTCGCACGGCGATCCACTTGACCTTGGTGAAGAGGAAGTCCATGCACTCATTAAGAAACTCCAGCAATGCCTAGTTGAGGCTGAGAATAAATGATTACTTTATTTTCGCAGCCTAACCCTGCGTTCAAGTTCGCTCCCTTTGGTCGCTGGGACGCGCCTTCGGCGCGCCCCTTAACTTTACGTTAGACCCCATCGAAAGTCAGCACGCGGCTCGTTTGACAATCTCATTTATTGTAGCTACAGTAAAGCAATGAGAATCGAGTTCGATCCCGCCAAGGACGCAGCAAACCATGCGAAGCACGGTGTATCTCTGTCTATGGCGGTCGACCTCGACTGGGAAGCCGCGCTGGTGTGGGTTGATGAACGGTTGGAGTATGGCGAGACGAGGATGATCGCACTCGCACCAAAAACTGAAACTCTTTACTGCGTGGTATTTGTAAACCGAGGCGAACTGCGAAGGGTTATCAGCCTGCGCCGCGCCAATCGTCGCGAGGTGAAATACTATGTCGAAAATCTCTAAGCGCCCAACTATCCGCATGCCCACTACGGAAGAGGATAAGGCCATTACTGCTGCAGCTAAAAGTGATCCTGACGCGCAACCACTCACGCCCAAGCAATTGAAAGCCATGGTGCCAATCCGGGCCCTGCGTGGGCGTCCGAAGTCTGAAAACAAGAAACTGCTTGTCTCGGTGCGTTATAGCCCAGAGGTCGTTGCCTACTTCAAGTCAACCGGTGAAGGTTGGCAATCACGAATGGATGGTGTGCTTCGCAAATACGTGACACGCCATTCACGTAGTGCGTGATATTCGGTCTAACCCTGCGCTCAAGTTCGCTCCCTTTGGCCGCTGGGACGCGCCTTCGGCGCGCCCCTTAGCTCCACGTTAGGCATACGTTCGACATAGGGTGTGAGGAGCGCTAGGATTGCCCCATTGGTTTTGAATGGAGTCACAGATCGTGAACACACAACTCTTGCAGCAAGCTCGCGTGCTCGACGTTGACGAACAGATCGAGTTGGTTGATGCCATCTGGGATGGCATTGTTAGTCGCGGTGCCACGCCTTCGTTGACTGAGGCACAAAAGACAGAACTTGATCACCGCCTCGCAGACCATCTTGCCAACCCCGATGATGTTGTTCCCTGGAGTGAAGTAAAGGCCGCGGCTCTTGCCAAAATCAGGCAATGAGTCTGCCGGTTAATTTTCATCGTGCCGCCAGTGCAGAGTTCATCGAAGCAAGTGCGTGGTGCGAAAGCAAGCGAATCGGCCTTGCTTTGGAATTCATGGACGAGATCGAACGTTGCCTGTCGCTGGCATCGAAACACCCTCTCCAGTTTGCCGTTGTTCGCGAGGACATTCGGCGTGTCGTTGCCAATCGCTTCCCGTACAGCGTGTATTTCGCGCTGAGCAACATCGCATTGTTGTCTTGGCGGTATTTCATGGCAGTAGAGACCCCGCTATTTGGCTGGCAAGAGCCTAACTCTGCGCTCAAGTTCGTCCTCTTTGGTTGCTGGGACGCGCCTTCGGCGCAACCCTTGGCTTTGCGTTAGGCATTGTTGTCCAAGCTGTAAATCGCCTTGGAGTTGTAAAGAGGGCAGCTTCACAATTCCTTATTTTTTCTGCAGTAAAGGACGCTCAGTCCAGCTTCACGCTGTATAAAGTGATCGGTGCGGCGCTGTTCTTGTCGAACGCGATCCCTGCTTCCACTCCCGCTCGTGCGATCTCGGTGGCATCGTCGCTGCGCGCATAGGCCTGATACATGGCGCCGAGCGAGAATTCGTGGCCCGAACCGATGGCCCAGTACTGCGTGTACTCGAACACCTCGCGCATGGAGTAGATAGCGAAGATGCCGTGCGAGTTGGCGATCAGTGCGGTGATCTGGCTCGATTCGTAAGGGTCTTCTTCGTCTTCCTTGGGGTTCAGGAAACATTCTTCCTTCAGGATGGGATGCAGTTTGCGGAACGTTTCAAAAATCGCCGCCTTGCTGTTAAGCTGCACGTCCGGCGTCTTGGCGAGCAGGCTGGACAGCACCAGGTGGTGTGCCGCGCTGCCGCATACGCCGACGTAGCTGTCGCCGATGCGCAGGATCTTGTCGTGCGAGGCATCCTGCGTGGCATGCAGGCGGGTATTGCCGAAGGTGGTCAGGGTGTCTGCTGCGATGGCGGCGATGCCGTTCTTTCTGACTGCGACGATGGTGGTCATGTGAAGTTTTCCTTATTGGTCCGGATGCGATTTTATCATTGATGCTGTACAGCTCTCCTCTCCCTTACTGCTCCGATGCCGGTGCCTACTTCGCGGCGATCCGCGATCTGCCTTGGGCGGCATGGCTGGATAGCGGCGGCAGCGGGCGTTTCGATATTCTCGTGGCGCAGCCTGTCGTTACCCTGGTCACGCAGGGCGAAAGCACTGAGATACGCGATTCTTCCGGCGTTCGTCATGCGGCGGCAGAGCCTTTCTCGCTGATACGGGAATCGCTGGGCGCATTCATAGAGCCCATGCCGGACATTCCTTTTTCCGGCGGGGCGCTGGGTTACTGGAGCTATGACCTGGCGCGCCGCTATCACCCTCTCCCGCATATCGCGCTGGACGCCGAGCATCTGCCGGAGATGGCCGTCGGCATCTACGATTGGGCGATCGTCCTGGATCATCAGGAGCTGAGCGCAAGGCTGGTGTCGCGCCAGCGCTACGCCGGGACCGCACAGGTGCTGCCGCAGATCCTGCGGCGGTTGGATGCGGCATCCGTCGGGGGCGGGGAAGTTTTTTGCGTGCAGGGCAAGATCGATTCCAACCTGACTCCCGCCGCTTATCGAACCGCCTTCGATGCGGTGCACAAATATCTGCACGCAGGCGACTGCTACCAGATCAACCTTGCGCAACGCTACGCAGCACAAGCCTCGGGAGATGCATACGCCGCCTATCTTGAGTTGCGGAAATTGAGTCCGGCACCTTATGCCGCTTTCCTCGACTGGCCGCAGGTACAGATCCTGTGCGCATCGCCGGAGCGTTTCCTGCAGGTGCGGCAGGGCAGGGTAGAGACCAGGCCGATCAAGGGTACGCGGCCGCGCAGCAGCGATGCGGTCGAGGATGCCAGGCTGGCGCAGGAGCTGCGCGTGCATCCGAAAGACCGCGCCGAGAACCTGATGATCGTGGACCTGTTGCGCAACGATCTCGGCAAGTGCTGCGAGCCGGGATCGGTACGCGCGCCCAAATTGTTCGAGGTGGAAAGTTTTGCCAACGTGCATCATCTGGTCAGCACGGTGGAGGGCAGGCTGCAGAACGGATGCGATGCACTGGACGCGATGCGCGAATGCTTCCCCGGTGGCTCCATCACCGGCGCGCCCAAGCAGCGGGCGATGGAGATCATCGAGCAGCTCGAACCGCACCGGCGCGGCGTGTATTGCGGGTGCATCGGCTATGTCGGGTTCGACGGCGACATGGATACCAACATCGCGATCCGCACGCTGGTCTATTCGAATCGGGAGATCCGCTGCTGGGCGGGCGGAGGCATCGTCGCCGATTCGCAGTGCGATGCGGAATATCAGGAGACGCTGGACAAGGCGGCGGCGATGCTGAAGCTGTTGCAACGGTTCGGCGGCAAGCCGGGACGCTGAATTCCGGATCGTACGCACGCACATTCTCGACAGGGGCGGGTCCATGAGAGCAATGCCGCGATTCTTGTGTGACGAGATGCTCGGGCAGCTATGCCGTTACCTACGCGCCGCAGGCTACGATGCGCTGCTTGCCCGCGACGGCGCAAGCGATGCGCAGTTGCTGCGGCAATGCCGCGAGGAAGGGCGGCATTTTTTGACGCAGGACACATTGATCCGCGAACACAAGGCTGCGCACGGAGTGGCGTTGGCCCTGCCGCATGCAGACCTGGATCGATTGATCGCACTGCTGGATGAGCATTACCCGCTGGATTGGCTAAGCCACGCTTTTACCCGTTGTCTGCTAGACAACACCATCCTGGTGGCCGCGGATGCGGCGGCATCGAGGCGCGTGCCGGCCGATGCGCTCAGGCCGGGTGAGCCGCTGTACCAGTGCCCGGCATGCGGACGGATATACTGGCGCGGTTCGCACTACAAACGCATGCGCGAGAAACTTGCAGCATGGCAAGCAGCCAGAGGGTGAAATAAATATGGCGAAGGGGCAAAATGCCGTTATCGGGGAATGCACGCTTGCCCTCAACCAGGAAGTGACGACTATGGCCAAGTGGCTCGTTATCATCGGCGCCGTTCTTATCCTGCTCGGGATAGCCTGGCCCTGGTTGTCGAAGCTGGGCATCGGTCACCTGCCCGGCGATATCCAGATCGAGCGCAAAGACTTCAGTTTCTATTTTCCGGTCACCAGCAGCATCGTGGTTTCGCTGGTGCTATCGTTGCTCTTCTGGATATTCAGGAAATGATCTGAGTTGTGTCAATTGATGGATGGAGGCAGGAAGCGATGACGAATACCATGTTGATTACCGGTGCGAACCGCGGCATCGGGCTGGAGTTTGTCCGCCAATATGCGGCGGATGGGTGGCGTGTGCTGGCATGTTGCCGTCATCCCGACAAATCGGTCGCGCTCACTGAACTGGCGAAGCAACATCCCGGGCAGGTCATGATCCATGCTCTCGATGTGGCCGACCACGCACAGATCGAACAGTTGGCGAAGGTGCTGTCCAACGAGGCTATCGACTTGCTCATGAACAATGCCGGGGTCTATCCGGCATCGGACAAGAACGGCTTCGGCCGCACCGACTATGCGGAATGGATGACCGCATTCAGTATCAATGCCATGGCTCCGCTCAAGATGGTCGAAGCGTTCGTCGACCAGATCGCGCGCAGCAGACGGAAGCTCATCGTGACCATCACCAGCCAGATGGGCAGTGTCGCGGACAACAGCAGCGGCGGCAGTTACCTGTATCGTTCCAGCAAGGCGGCGGCCAACATCGTCGTGAAAAGCCTGGCGATCGACCTGAAGGATAAAGGCATCACCGCGGTGGCTTTCAATCCGGGCTGGGTGAAGACCGACATGGGCGGGCCCAATGCGATGATCCCGGTGGAACAGAGTGTTGCGGACATGCGTCGGGTGATCAGCAGGCTCGGCCTGGCGGATTCGGGCAAATTCATCGGCAACGACGGGATCGAGATTCCCTGGTGATCCGATCATGGATGGCATGCGTCACAATTCTGCAACCCATGTCCGGTTAGAATTATTGAGGTTTCCATAATTGGAATTGGCGACAACACACGAAACCTTTTACCTCGTCATTCCGGCGAAGGCCGGAATCCAGCGAGTTAATTCAACATGCTTTTGCCCCGGTTGTGGGATATTGTTTTTTTTGACTGGATTCCGGCCTTCGCCGGAATGACGGTAGCTCGCAAATTTTGTGTAATGAATTGTGGAGCGATCAATAATTACCGTGGGCTGTCTTCGTGGCGGTGCGGTAAAGATTTGCTAGCCAGGCATTGACGATAGCCGGGGAAAAGATTGCGGAGGCCAAGATGCTCGAACCAGCCATGCCGAATGACGAGATCTTCCTGAAATGGAAACGGCCGCAAAGGCCGGCCGCTGCCAGCGCATGAAGCCCTGCCAACCCCCACTCCTTTAAAGACCTTGTCCTATGGACCCGGATCATTTCGCCATTGACCAGCCTTCCGGTAAAACTGCCAGCCGTTTGCTGTCTGCCATTCGGGCATTGTGCGTGGTTTTGCCGCTCTCGCTTTGCGGCTGTGCGAGCAATCAGCTGGCAGACTCTTATGCAAACAATGATCTTGTTGCGGCGGCAAAGTCAGGCGATGTGAATGAGGTGCGCAAACTGCTGGCCGCAGGTGCGGATGTGGACTCCCAGGACGCGGACGGCATCACTCCGCTGATTGCTGCGGCCTTTTATGGCAACAAGGCGGTGGCCGAATTGCTGCTGGATCATTCGGCTGACTTGAATACCTATGGATCAAGTGACTATACGCCGCTGGCTGCCGCGATCCTGCAGGATCAAAAGGAAATGGCCAGACTGCTGATCTCGGCCGGTGCCGATGTCGACAAGAAACTCAGGGACGGCAGTGCTCCGCTCCATCTCGCTGCTCTGCAGGGCAGCAAGGATATCGTCGAGCTATTGGTGGCAAATAGCGCACAGGTCAACATCAAGGACAAGGATGGCTTGACCCCATTGCACGATGCGATCACCAGCGGAAGCAAGAGCATTGTCGAATTTCTGGTTGCGAAAGGTGCGGACATCAGAGCCAGGGACAATGAGGGCATAGACCCATTGACGGAGGCGCGGAATACCGCCATGTACCCGATCCTGAAAGCGGTGCACGTCACCAAGACCAAGAAACGGCGGCCAGCGTTATTGAGAACCAAGGCAGGAAAAGCGGCCCGCAAGAACGCCGGGCAAGCCAAGACGGCGGGTTGACCGGGTAAAGACCGACATGGTTGAGCCCAATGCGCTGATCACGGTGTGCTCGCCATGAAACACAGGAGTCTGTCTCGATGGCATGGGTTTCAACAGATGCTTGAGAATATATCCACGCCACCGGCTGGAGTTATTCTGCTGGCAGGTATGTCGATGCCGGCGCGCCATTTGATGACAGCTTCTCGTTTATTCTCTCCGCTAACCAGGTACATGACGCACGTGGCATGACTTAAACGTGCAGGACTAAGAGAGACCCTTTGTAGTGGCGGTTTGGGCGAATCGTGTATCGGTATCACTGTCGGCAATGCAGTCCCTTTCTCCCATGCCGCTCCGGGGAACAGGCTGGCAGTGTGGCCGTCTTCGCCCAAACCAAGCAGCACCAGATCGAATTCGTCGATGTCGGCAATAAGTTGTGCATAGCTGGCTGCCGCTGTTTCCGGCCCAAGCTCGCCGGGGATCGGGTGTATCTGTTGTCGTGGAATGTTCACATAATCGAGCCACATGGTTTGCGCCATGCGGCTGTTGCGATCTGGTGATTTGGCGGGCAGGCATCTTTCATCTCCGAAATAAATATGCCAGGCAGACCAGTCGGTTTCTGCGGTGCGGAGTGACTGATATACATAACGAGGGGTATTGCCTCCGGCCAGTGCGATGCGAAACGCACCATGCGTGGCGATCGCCCGTTCCGCAATTTCCAGGATGAAGCGTCTGGCCGCCTGCTCGAGTTGGGTCCGGTTGGCAAACTCGTGCCAGCGGCATGTCTGCAACGCAGTCATATCAAGGACTATTTGTCGACCGGCTCGATGTGGCCGCCGAAGCCCTTGCGCATGGCAGACAGGACTTTCTCGGCGAACGTGTGCTCCTGTCGCGAGCGGAAGCGGGTGTAGAGTGCGGCGGTGAGCACATCGGCTGGCACAGCCTCGTCCAGGGCTGCCTGTACTGTCCAGCGGCCTTCGCCGGAGTCTTGTACAAAGCCGCTGTAATCGGACAGATCCGGGTTGCGTGCCAGCGCGTCTGCCGACAGATCCAGCAGCCAGGAAGTCACCACGCTGCCGCGTCTCCAGAGTTCGGCGATGTCGGCCAGATTCAGTTCGTAGCGCTGGTCCGCTGGCAGCGTGCCAGCATTGGCATTCCTGAGGATGTCGAAACCCTCGGCGTAAGCCTGCATCAGGCCATACTCGATTCCGTTGTGTATCATTTTGACGAAGTGGCCTGCACCTGATGGGCCGCAATGGAGCCAACCCTGTTCTGCGCTGCCGCCATTGGTCCTGCCCGGTGAAGGAGGAATTCCTGAATCTCCCGGTGCGAGCGTGCGGAATACGGGTTCCAGACGCTTGGCTGCCGCCGCATCGCCTCCCACCATCAGGCAATAACCGCGTTCCAGTCCCCACACTCCGCCGCTGGTGCCTGCATCCAGATAGTGTATGCCGCGCGCGGCAAGAATCTTTGCGCGTCGGATATCGTCCTTGAAATTGCTGTTGCCACCATCGACGATGACGTCGTCCGCCGCGAAGCAGGCTGCCAATTCCGCCACGGTGTTTTCGGTGACGTCACCCGCGGGCACCATGATCCATGCAGCGCGGGGCGGCGCGAGCTTTTCCGCCAATTCCTTCAGACTGGCGGCGCCGGTCGCCCCATCGGCGACCAGCTGTGCAACCGTATCCGGATTCCGATCGTACACCACGCACGCATGACCATCCCGCATCAAGCGACGCGCCATGTTGGCGCCCATCCGCCCGAGTCCCACCATTGCGATTTGCATCTTGGTATCTCCTTGTTGAGTGATGGTTCTGCAAGAACTCAGTGAATCATACCCGCCAGCTTTGAAGAAGAAACGAAATAGCTGCGATCGTGCTGGCATAAAACATCCACCGAGAAAGTCAGCAGGAATTAAGACGGCTGGAACGCAAATAGGTTGCACTTGGCGAAGACTTTTCCGAATCGCTCACACTTGCAACGTGAAGAAAGTGGAAGTTGTCTTTGCGTTTGTCTGCATGTCATTGGATGAAGATGGAACGTTCGGTGATGACGCGAGTCTCATTGCGAGTGCGTCAAGGAGAACAACAAGATGAAAACGACGACTATTCCCAACGACACCCTGTTTGTTCTGTTTGGTGCGGAAGGCGACCTCTCATGGCGCCTGGTGATTCCAGCACTGTTCAATCTATTTCTCGATGGACATCTGCCGCAACGATTTCACTTGATAGCCGTGGATCGTGCAGATACTGATGCCGCTGCACTTGCCGCCCACTATCTCAAGGGCGTCACTGAGAATTCGCGCAAGGGTGCTCCGCAGCCGGAAGAATGGAAGGGATTTGCCGGATCGATTCGCTACATCAAGGCGGATGCGACCAAGCTGGAAGGTTTCAAAATATTGGCCGATACACTGGATGCACAAGAGGCCGAATGGGCAAGCAAAGCTGAGCGCGTATTCTATCTTGCCACACCACCATCCTTATTTGAGCTCATTGCCATCGGGCTTGGTGCAGCAGGCCTGGCGCAGGATCGGGAACGCGTGCGTCTGGTCGTCGAGAAACCTCTTGGCAGCGACCTGGAATCGTTTCGTGAGATCAATACTGCCCTGTGCCGAATCTTCGAAGAGCGGCAGCTATTTCGCATCGACCATTTCCTCGGCAAGGAGACCGTGCAGAACATTCTGGCCATGCGTTTCGCGAATCCGATCTTTGAGCCGATCTGGAACCGGCGTTATGTGGATCATGTCACCATCACTGCCGCCGAAACGCTGGGGGTCGAGAAACGCGGCGGCTATTATGAGCATGCCGGTGCTCTGCGCGATATGGTGCAGAACCATTTGATCCAGTTGCTGTGCCTGGTTGCCATGGAACCTCCCGTGTCCTACGACGCCGACGACATCAGAAACAGGAAAGTCGACGTCCTGCATGCTTTGCGCCAGATCGCTCCCGATGATGTGGACAGGGTCGCCTCCCGTGGCCAATACGCTGAGGGATGGATCCATGGTGACAAACTGCCGCCTTATCGAGCAGAGCCGGGTGTGGATCCGCATTCCAACATCGAGACTTATGCTGCGCTCAAATTGTATGTCGACAACTGGCGCTGGCAGGATGTGCCGTTCTACTTGCGCACCGGCAAGCGCATGGCATCGGATGTTTCGGAGATATCCATCCGTTTCCGCGATGTACCGCATCACGCCTTTCCGGCATCGGTCGGCTTGAACACGCAACCGGTCAGGCTCGTCATTCAACTGAATCCTGAACAGGGTATCGTGCTCAAGTTCATGGCCAAGGAACCAGGTTCACCATTGCGATTGCGTCCCGTCGATATGCGCTTCAGCTACAAGGAGGCGTTCCAGGTCGATTCGCCGGCAGCATACGAGACCTTGTTATGGGATGTCATGCTTGGCGATGCCACTTTGTTCATGAGGGCGGATCAGGTGGAAGCAGCGTGGAAGCTGCTGATGCCGATCCTCAGGGTCTGGGCCGAGAATCCGGCATCGGACTTCCCCAATTATGCGGCCGGATCGTGGGGGCCCGAATCATCCGATCTGCTGGTCGCATGCGACGGCAACAGTTGGCTGGCACCGACCCTGACAAAGCCGTAACGCCTCTCGATGACGAAGATGATTGAACAGATAAACAGTGCAGGTGCGCCGGGCAGTCCCGGCATTGCGCCGACCTGGTGCAGCAGCGCCAAGGAAATCGTTGGGTGTTCCCTGGGGGCATCTCGCGTGTGGTTCACCATCGGCGGCGGGATCATCAACGAAGTCTTCTATCCGCGCGTCGATATCCCGCAGATCCGTGATCTCGGCTTCATCGTTGCCGACGACCAGGGTTTCTGGGTAGAAGTGAAGCGCATGGACAGCCATAAGCTGGTATGGGCAGCGCAGGGAGTTCCCGCACTGGAGGTGGTTCATCAACATGAACGTTTCACATTAACACTTCGGATCGCACCTGATCGTCAACGCGATGTATTGCTGATCGATGTCAGGCTTGAGGGTGAGTCGGGACTGCGGCCTTATGCGCTGCTTGCACCGCACCTCGGCGGCAGTGGTCATGACAATCAGGCTGAGGTCGGCAGCTATCGCAATCATCGAGTGCTGTGGGCAGAGCAAGGGCCATACGGGTTGGCCCTTGCCGCTGCAGATGGCAGGCAGCGTGATGCCTGGTTTCGTGCCGGCGCGGGGTATGTCGGGGCAAGCGATGGGTGGCAGGATTTTTCCCGGCACGGCAGGATGGAATGGCAATATCCGCGAGCCGGTCCCGGCAACGTGTCTCTGATGGGTGAGCTGCCCAGGCAAGCGACCCTTGCCCTGGGTTTCGCGGGCAGCAGGGAATCGGCGGCCACCCTGGCGATCTCCGCCCTGAAGCGGCCGTTCGAGGAACCTTGGCAACAGCTGCTTGGCGACTGGTCGGCATGGCACCACCGCTGCGTTGAGCAGCGCGAATTTCAACATGAAATCCCGGACCCGTTGCGCGACCAGTTCTATACATCTGCCATGGTATTGCGAGTCCATCAGGACAAGATCCATCTGGGTGCGATGGTCGCCAGCCTTAGCGTTCCCTGGGGGAATACGCGCGACGAACGCGGCGGGTATCACCTGGTCTGGCCCCGTGATCTGGTGGAAAGTGCAGGGGCATTGTTGGCGCTGGGCGCTGAAGACGAAGCGAGGGATATCCTGCGTTATCTTATCGCGACGCAACATGCTGACGGACACTGGTATCAGAATCAGTGGCTGGGCGGGAAACCATACTGGCAAGGAGTCCAGCTCGATGAAGTCGCGTTTCCGGTCCTGCTTGCAGCAAGGCTGGCGGAGCGCGGTGCATTGCAAGGCATAGAAGTCGCCGACATGGTCAAGCGTGCAATCGGGTTCATCGCCCGGACCGGTCCGATCAGTCAGCAGGATCGCTGGGAAGAAGATACCGGGATCAATGCGTTCACTCTGTCGGTATGTATCTCTGCTTTGGTGGCGGGGGCGGAATGGCTTGATGCTGAACCGCGTGAATTCGTTCTGGATCTCGCGGATTACTGGAACGCGCATGTCGAAGACTGGACCGTGGTCTATGACACGGAACTGGCACGCCGCATCGGTGTTCGTGGCTATTACATCCGCAACGCCCCAACGGAACGCGATATCAACCCGCGTGCGCTCCTTGATGTGTTGCCGATCAAGAACAGGTCGGCCGAAACGGTATTGTCCGCCGCAGAGCAGGTCGGCATCGATTTTCTGCAACTGGTGCGCTTCGGCCTGCGTCAGGCACATGACCCTTTGATCGTCGACAGTCTCCGCGTCATCGATGAGCTGCTGAAAGTGGTCACGCCGAGCGGTCCTTCGTGGCATCGCTATAACGGCGACGGTTATGGCGAACATAACGACGGGGAGCCGTTCGATGGTGTGGGACAGGGGCGTGCATGGCCGTTGCTGACAGGCGAGCGAGGGCACTATGAACTCGCTGCCGGGAAAGACCCCTTGTTCTATCTGGAAGCAATGGTCGCCATGAGCGGCAACGGCGGCATGATTCCGGAACAAGTGTGGGACAGCGATCCCATTCCGGCCAAAGGGCTCTATCCCGGGCGTCCCAGCGGTTCAGCCATGCCTTTGGTCTGGGCGCATGCGGAGTACATCAAACTCCTGATATCCAGGCAACTCGGTCATCCGTTCGACCGGCCGGCCGCAGCTTGGCAACGCTATCATGGTGTGCGACCGGCGATCAGGCATGCGATCTGGTCGTCGCAACATCAGATCCGGAAGATCGGCAGCGGTCAGGCATTGTTCATCATGGTGTATGAGCCAAGCATCATTCATTGGAGTGCAAATGGATGGCAATCTGCGCAAGACACGCCGACCCGGGACACCGGTCTTGGGCTTCATTTCGCGGAACTGGGCACACTGGCCGTGCATCCGGGGCGCATCGACTTCACGATCCAGCGTGTGGATACAGGTGAATGGCTGGGCCACAACTGTATTGTCGAGATAGGAAGCGGTTAATCAGAAGTCGAATGATGGTTGCCGAGAAATATGAATGCCCGATTAGCGATAGCCCGACCGACTGAGCCTGTGACTTTTGTAGATGGCATATCGGTGACATGAACCAGGCACGCTAAGTGTCGGAGCGCCTCATTTTTTCGCCTATCTTGGCTTCGAACTTTTCCCTGTTGATGATGAAACGTTCATGCCGCCCCTTGGAGATCACTTCCACTCCGTCGTGAGCCTCGACCTGAAAGACCAGTTTTCTGCCATCGACCTCCACCAGTTCGACCAGGGCTGTCACTTCAAGGCCGGGCGGAGTGGCTGCCTGGTGGCTGACGTTGATGTGCGTGCCCACGGTCTGTTCTGCCGGCCAGTCGATGTGGGGATTGATGCATTTGATGCAGGCCCATTCGAGGAAGCCGACCAGAAATCCCGTGGCGAACACTTCCGGCATGGCCAGGAATTCCTCGGCTTCGGGATACAGTGCCGGAACGGTCTTGGAGGAAGGCACGAGGAATCTGTGCTCGTAGCGGATGCCGGGTTTCAGGGTGTCTTTCATTTTGGACTCCTGTCTGGATTCATGCAGGGATGCTTTTTACCCGGGTGATGCGGATCACTTCCTGGATCCTGCGCAAGCCGCGCATGACGCTGGCCAGGTGCTGCCGGTTGTTCACCTGCAGGGTGAAGTAGAGCGCGGTGTATTCGCCTTCGCTGGTGAAGTGGACGTTCTCGATGTTGGAGTCGGCATTGGCGATGGCGGCCGCGACTTTTGCCAGCACACCGCGCTGGTTGGCGACGATGAGCTTGATGCTGACATCGAACAGTTTGTTGATGTTCTTGTCCCACACCACGTCCATCCATTCTTCGCTGCTGCCGCGTCCCTTGCGCAAGCTGGGACAATCGTGTGTGTGCACGACGAGCCCGAGTCCGCTTTTGATGACGCCGATGATGGGGTCGCCGGGGATGGGGCGGCAGCATTTGGCGTATTGCACGGCCATGCCTTCGTTGCCGAGCAGCGTGATGATGCCGCTGTAATTGGTGTCCGTGCGCGTGCTTTCGCTTTCATTCAGCTTGGCCAGTTGACGCGCGATGACCATGTTCAGGCGGCGCCCCAGTCCGATGTCGGCGAATATCTCCTGTTGGGATTTTGCGCTGGTCTCGTTCAATACGCGCTCCCAGCATGCATCCGGGATGTCCTGCAGCCTGATGCCGAGTGTGCTCAATGCCTGGCTCAACAGGCGTTCGCCAAGCTTGGCGGACTCTTCCAGGTGCATGGTCTTCAGCGAGTGGCGTATCTCGCCGCGCGCCTTGCTGGTGACGACATAGCTCAACCATGCCGGATTGGGGTGGGCGAGGGTGGCGGTGACGATCTCGACGCGGTCGCCGTTATGCAGCTCGGTGCGCAGGGGTACGAGCTCGCCATTCACTTTGGCCGCGACGCAGCGGTTGCCGATGTCGGTGTGCACGCTGTAGGCGAAATCCACCGTGGTGGCGCCGCGCGGCAATGCGTAGATCTTGCCCTTGGGCGAGAACACATACACCTCGTCCGGGAACAGGTCGACCTTCAGGTGCTCGAGGAACTCGACCGAATCGCCGCTTTGCGCGAGGCTCTCCAGCAGGCTCTGCAGCCATTGGTGCGTCTTCTGGTGCAGGTCGTTGATCTGCACTTCAGAGGTCTTGTACAGCCAGTGCGAGGCGACGCCGCTCTCTGCCAGCTTGTTCATCTCGTGGGTGCGTATCTGCACTTCGATCGGCGTGCCGAACGGCCCGAACAGTGTGGAATGCAACGACTGGTAGCCGTTCGCCTTGGGGATGGCGATGTAATCCTTGAATTTGCCAGGAAAGGGTTTGTACAGGGCGTGCAGCACACCCAGTGCGACATAGCATGAGGGCACGTCGTCGACCAGCACCCGGAAGCCGTAGATGTCCAGCACCTGGGCGAAGGCGAGCGACTTGGACTGCATCTTCTGGTAGATGCCGTAGAGGTGCTTCTCGCGGCCGCGTATCTCGGCCTTGATGTGGTTCTCGTCCAGGCGCTGGCGGATCGCCTCGAGTATCTTGCTGACCACCTCGCGCCGGTTGCCGCGCGCGACCTTGAGCGCTTTCGACAGCACCGCATAGCGGTTCGGGTAGAGGTATTTGAAACTCAGGTCTTCCAGTTCCTGATACAGCGTGTTCAGGCCCAGGCGGTTGGCGATGGGGGCATAGATGTCCATCGTTTCGCGGGCGATGCGTTCGCTTTTTTCCTTCGATACCGAATCCAGCGTGCGCATGTTGTGCAGGCGGTCGGCGAGCTTGATGAGGATGACGCGCACATCGCGCGCCATCGCCATCAGCATTTTGCGGAAGTTCTCCGCCTGCGCGTCTTCCTTGGTCTCGAATTTGAGCTTGTCCAGCTTGCTCAGCCCGTCCACCAGTTCGGCCACGGGTTTGCCGAACTGCTCGCCAATCTGTTCGATGCTGATGCTGGTGTCTTCCGCCACGTCGTGCAGCAGGGCGGCGGTGATGGCCTGGGCATCGAGATGCAGCGGGGTCAGGATGCGGGCGACCGCGATGGGGTGGGTGATGTAGGGGGCGCCGGATTGGCGCAGCTGGCCCTGATGTGCGGTACGGCTGAAGTCGAGCGCGGACTCGATCTGCGCCACATCCTTTGGCTTCAGATAGGCGGAGACTTCCTGGAGAAGGATTTCAGCATCTGTCAGTGGCATAGAACATGTAGCAGGATAGCCGCCGGATGAGTCACGGCGGCATACGGTCAGGCCATGCCGCGGTTCAGGATCTCGATGCCGACTTTGCCTTCGCTGATCTCGCGCAAGGCGACAACGGTTGCCTTGTCCTTGCTGTTCTCAACTAGGTAGCCGGCGCCGTTGGCCAGCTGACGAGCGCGATAGGCTGCTGCCAGGGTCAACTCAAAGCGGTTGGGGATATGCTTCATGCAATCTTCGACGGTGATGCGTGCCATGGTGTGCTCCTATTTGTGCAATTGGTTGATGAGTGCCGCGTGACGTGAGAGTTGGCTGTCGCGGCGCAGACCTACGGAGATGATCACCGCGTCCAGCTGCCGCAATGCCTCGTCCAGCTTGTCGTTGATGATAACATAGTCGAACTCGGCCACATGCGAGATGTCTTCCCGCGCGGCCTGCAGGCGGCGGGCGATCACCTCGGCGCTGTCCTGGCCGCGGCCGTGCAGGCGCGTTTCCAGCGCAGACAGCGACGGCGGCAGGATGAAGATGGAGATGGCGTGCGGCATCAGCCGGCGTACCTGCTCAGCGCCCTGCCAGTCGATCTCCAGCAGGATGTCGCGTCCCGAGGCAAGCTCCTTTTCGATCCATGGCTGCGAGGTCCCGTACAGGTTGCCGTAGACCTCGGCACTTTCCAGGAAGTCCCCGCGTTTCGCCATCTCCAGGAAGATCTCCCGGCTGACGAAATGGTAGTCCTTGCCGTCCGTTTCGCCGGGGCGCGGTGCGCGCGTGGTGTAGGAGATGGAAAGGTCGATGTGGCTGTTGCTTTTGAGCAGCGCGCTGACCAGGCTGGTCTTGCCTGCTCCCGACGGTGCGCTGACGATGAAAAGATTGCCGGACATGCTGTTCTCCTATTCGATGTTCTGTACCTGTTCGCGCATCTGCTCGATGAGTATCTTGATATCCATCGCGGCGCGCGAGACTTCGGCATCTACGGATTTTGAGCCGAGCGTGTTGGCTTCGCGGTGCAGTTCCTGCATCAGGAAGTCGAGCCGCTTGCCGACCGCGCCGCCTTTGTCCAGTACGCGCCGGACTTCGGCGAGGTGGGTCTGCAGGCGCGAAAGTTCCTCGTCCACGTCGATCTTGCTGGCGTACAGGGTGATCTCCTGGCGTACGCGTTCGTCATCGTCGCTGCCCAGCGCTTCGAGCAGTCGCGTGCGCAGTTTGGCTTCGTAAGCGGTGATGGCAGACGGGATGCGCGGTGCTACTGCCGCGCGCAAAGTCTCGATCTGCACTACGCGCTCAAGCAGGAAGGACTTGAGTTTTTCGCCCTCGCGCTGGCGCGCGGCGGCAAAATCCTGCAATGCCTTTTGCAGTAGTGCATGCAGGTTGTCGTGCAAGGTCTCGGCCGAAAGCGCGGGGCTTTCCAGCACGCCGTCCCAGCGTAGCACGTCCGCAACGGAAAGCTCGCGGGCATCCGGCAGCATTTCGCGCACCTGGGCGCTCCATGCGGACAGTTGTTCCAGCAGCACCTGATTCATGCGGGCTGGCTGTTGCGCGGAATGGCGCGAGGCAAGGTTGATGCGGCATTCCGCCTTGCCCCGGCTGATCTGCGCCGAGATGGCTTCGCGCAGGATGGGTTCCAGTGTGCGCAGTTCGTCCGGCATGCGCAGTTGCAGGTCCAGATAGCGATGATTGACCGAGCGCAGCTCGAGGGTGAGCGAGCCGGAGTCCAGTTCGGTGGAGACGGCGGCGAAGCCGGTCATGCTGTATATCATTGATATGTCTCCGGGCGAAGTGGAAAAAACATGGGCTGAACGGCGCGCATTATATTACGATTGCACCTGACCACAGACTCCCGCGGAGTATTGGGCAATAAAAAAACTAGGGAGAAGATGAAGTTCGCAGTCCATCAGGCCAATCACATCGGCGGTCGCAAGTACAACCAGGACCGGGTGGGATATGCCTATACCAATGACGCGCTGCTGCTAGTGCTGGCTGACGGCATGGGCGGACATCTGCATGGCGAGATCGCCGCGCAGATCGCCGTGCATACCTTCATGCGCGCGTTCGCCCGTCTGGAGCACTCGCGCGTGAAAGAGCCGGAGGTGTTCCTGCGTGCCACCATGCGTGCCGGGCACGATGCCATCTTCGACTATGCGCGCGCGGAAAGTCTGGGCGGCAACCCCGGTACGACCTGCGTCGCCGCGCTGGTCCAGGATGGCCAGATATGGTGTGCGCATGCGGGCGATTCGCGTTTCTACCTGTTGCGAGAGAACAAGGTGGCCGCCGTGACGCGCGACCATTCCGTGGTGCAGCAATGGGCGGACTGGGGCATCATCAGCGCGGACGAGATGAAGACCCATCCCGACCGCAACAAGATCACCAACTGCCTGGGCGGCGTGGAAGACATGTTCTATGTCGATGTCGCGCAACCCGCGGCTGTGCAATCCGGGGACACAGTGCTGTTGTGCAGCGACGGTTTCTGGAGCCCGCTGACCGACGAGGAAATGGCCAAATTGTCATCCGTGCCGGCCATGTCGCAGAGGCTGGATGAGCTGATCGAGATGGCGGTGTATCGCGAAGGTGCGCGTGCCGACAATACCACCGCCGTGGTGGCTCGCTTGCGTGACAGCGAGGAAGAGCATGGCACCAAGATCCCGGTGTGCGTCATGCTGGACGAGCAGCCTGCACCAAAGAATTTCTGAGCAAGTCCGTTATGATCCGCCCGTTTCTCAACACTTCCGAGGTTCCATCCATGCGTCCCAGTCAGCGTAAGCACGACCAGCTGCGTGCCATCCGTATCACCCGTCATTACACCAAGCATGCCGAGGGTTCTGTGCTCATCGAGTGCGGCGACACCAAGGTCATCTGTACCGCCAGCGTGGAAGAGCGCGTGCCGCCGCACAAGAAGGGCAGCGGCGAAGGCTGGGTGACTGCCGAATACGGCATGCTGCCGCGTTCCACCGGCGAGCGCATGAGCCGCGAGGCGGCCAAGGGCAAACAGTCCGGCCGCACGCAGGAGATCCAGCGCCTGATCGGGCGCAGCCTGCGCGCCGTGGTCGATCTCGGCAAGCTCGGCGAGCGCACCGTCACGCTGGACTGCGATGTGATCCAGGCCGACGGCGGCACCCGTACTGCCAGCATCACCGGCGCTTTCGTGGCCTTGAGCGATGCGGTTGCGGCGCTCATGCAGCAAGGGCTGGTGAAGGAGAATCCGCTCAAGCACGCCGTCGCCGCCATTTCGGTCGGCATCTACCAGGGCATCCCGGTGCTCGATCTCGACTACCTGGAAGATTCGGACTGCGATACCGACATGAACGTGGTGATGCTGGGCAACGGCCACTTCGTCGAAGTGCAGGGTACTGCCGAAGGACATGCCTTCTCGCGCGAGGAGATGGACACGTTGCTGGAACTGGCCAAGCACGGCATCACGCAACTGGTGGCGATGCAGCAGAAGGCGCTGCAAGGCTGATGCTCCGCAAGCCGCATGCACAGGCAACCTGCAGGCATATATCCTGGAACTCGCCGTCATTCGGGCATCCTGCGGCATATGTCCTGAAGATGCCCGTTCCTGTTGGCTTGCAGGCATGATCATATAAGACGGACGACATGGAAAAACTGGTCATCGCATCCAACAATCCCGGCAAACTGCGCGAGTTCGAGAAGATGCTCGCGCCGCTGGGCATCGAGGTACTCACGCAAGCGCAACTCGGCATCTCCGAGGCGGAGGAGCCGCACTGCACCTTCGTCGAGAACGCGCTGGCCAAGGCGCGTCACGTCAGCCGCGCAAGCGGCTTGCCGGCGCTGGCGGACGATTCCGGCATCTGCGTCGAGGCGCTGGGCGGCGCGCCCGGCGTGCTGTCGGCGCGTTATGCGGGTAACAATCCCAAATCGGACCGGCGCAACAACGACAGGCTGCTGCAGGACATGCAGGGTGTGACGGACCGCCGCGCGCACTATTATTGCGTGCTGGTGCTGGTGCGCCATGCCGACGACCCGCAACCCGTCATCGCCGAGGGCGAGTGGTGGGGCGAGATCGCGCACGAGGAGCGCGGCGACGGTGGTTTCGGCTATGACCCGATGTTCTGGCTGCCTGAGTTTGGCAAGATGAGCGCGGAGCTGACACACGACGAGAAGGCGCAGATCAGCCACCGTGCCAAGGCGCTCAAGGTCTTGCTGGAAAAGCTGAAGCTCAAGCATTAGGTGACGCTGCAGCTCATGTCTACCCATCCTCTGCAACCCGTCGGCATCAAGGCGCAGGCGGTGAATTTCCAGGCATTGCCGCCGCTGTCGCTGTATATCCACATTCCATGGTGCGTGCGCAAATGCCCGTATTGCGATTTCAATTCGCACGCGGCACGCGGCGCTATCCCCGAGAAACAATACGTCGCCGCGCTGGTGCGCGACCTGGAGATGGCGCTGCCGCTGATCTGGGGGCGCAAGGTCTATACCGTGTTCTTCGGCGGCGGTACGCCCAGTCTGTTGAGCGGCGAGGTCCTGGCGGAGATACTGCGTCAGGTGCGCATGCTGCTGCCGCTGGACATCAACGCCGAGATCACTCTGGAAGCGAATCCGGGCACGGTGGAGGCGGACAAGTTCGCGCGGTTCAGGGAGGCGGGCGTGAACCGTCTTTCGCTCGGCATCCAGAGTTTCAACGACACCCACCTGCAGGCACTGGGGCGCATCCATTCATCTGCGGAAGCCCGGAGTGCGATCGGGATCGCGCAACAGCATTTCGACAACATCAATCTCGACCTGATGTACGCGCTGCCGCAGCAGACGCTGGAAGAAGCGCTGCAGGATGTGCAGACTGCGCTGCAATACCGACCGCAACATCTTTCCTGCTACCACCTGACGCTGGAACCGAACACCCTGTTCGCGCACCAGCCGCCGCCTTTGCCGGACGACGATGCCAGCAGCGACATGCAACTGGCGATCGAAGCGCTGCTGGCGACGCACGGTTACCAGCATTACGAGACTTCGGCGTTCGCGCAGCCGGGGCGCCGCTCGCGGCATAACCTGAATTACTGGCAGTTCGGCGATTATCTTGGCATAGGCGCGGGCGCGCACAGCAAGCTGAGTTTTCACGACAAGGTGCTGCGGCAGGCGCGTTACAAGCAACCCCAGGCCTACATGGAGGCTGTGGCTCGTGGCGAACCGGTGCAGGACGAGCATGAAGTGGCGCATGCCGAGCTTGCGTTTGAGTTCATGATGAATGCGCTGCGCCTGAACGAAGGGTTCGATAGCACGCTGTTCCAGGAGCGTACGAGTTTGCCGCTGTTATCGATACGGCGCGAGCTGGATGCGGCAGAAAAACGTGGCTTGCTGTTTCAGGACCATAAAAAAATCGCCCCGACCGAGGCGGGGCGACGTTTTCTTAACGACCTGCTGCAGTTATTCCTGCACGATAAGGCCTGAATTACTGTCCTTCACTTTCTTTTGCAGGTGCGGCGGCCGGCTTGGCGCTTTTTTTGGCTTTCTTGCCGTGACTCTTCTGTTTCTTGACGGTCTTGTGCGGAGGAGTGCTCTTGGGCTTGCTGCTTGAGGCCGGCTTGTGGGCCAGGGAGACGGTCTTGCCGGGCTGGGCCTTTGCCAGAGATTCGGCTTCGTTCTTGTTCATGCATTCGGCGTGGTAATTGGCCTTTTCATTTCCCTGCAGTTTCTTGTTCCTGGCATTCTGCTCGCAACGGGCAATCTTTTGCTTGCGCTCTTCTTCCTTGATGTTGGCAGGATCCTGGGCTTTTTCCAGGCAGGATTTCATGAATTCCTTGCGTTCGGAAGGCTGAAGTTTCTCGGCCCTGGCGGAGCAATCGCTGCCTTGTAGCGCCAATGCAGGTGTTGCGACAGTAATCAGTAACAAACAAGTCAGTGAGGCGATGTACTTCATGAATGCTCCTTGGGTTTATCAAAAGTGGCTACTCGAATGTGCTTGTCTGGGCAAAGCTACCAGCGCCCGTTCACGTTAAATCAAGATCGCATCGTGCGCAAATATTTTTAACGCCATGTATCTTGGCTAAAAAATGCTGTTCATGAAAATACCAATGTGACAAATGGCAGTCCCCAAATGAGTCGCCCCGACAGGGTCGGGGCGGCTTTTGTACGAATTACTGCATTGGCTTTGATATGGCAAACCAACTCCAAGAGTCTGGATAAGTCACATCTTTGGATGCGGATTGCTCTTGTCGAAGTCGTTTTCCTTGTAGCAATGCTTCAGATAAGCAGCTTTCTTCTCGCCTTCCAGTTTCATGTTCATGGCATTTGTGTCGCAATGCTGTTCTTTATCGTGCTGTTCTTCCTTGGCGGATTTTTCTTCCGCTTCGTGCTTCAAGCAGGATTCCATGAATTTTGCGTGTTCGGCAGTGTCGGTGATCTTTGCCGCTTTGGCCGAGCATTCGTTGGTCATCTCGTGTGCAAAAGTGGGTGCGGCAACGATTGCCAGCAATAAACTGGATAATGCGATGATGTATTTCATGTTGGCTCCTCGAAAGTTTTTAATGACTCTTTGATTGGCTCCGTGTGAATTACATATAGAGCGCTGCTTTTGAATGACTCAAAGAGTGCTACTGCAGCGTTTGAAATATTAATACAAATTTAACATTTGTTTGATCATATTTTTATCTTGGCGATTCAGTCGGTTTTTTTTGTGAAAACCAGGTCCCACACCCCATGCCCCAGCTTTAATCCGCGGAGCTCGAACTTGGTGAGTGGCCGGTAGGCAGGGCGCGGTGCGTAATCCATGGCGGTGTTCTGCAGCATGGGTTCCGAGCCTAATACTTTCAGCACTTGCTCGGCGTAATCCCTCCAATCCGTGGCGACGTGGATATATCCGCCCGGTTTGAGTTTCTGTACCAGTTGCGCAACGAAGGGCGCCTGGATCAGGCGGCGCTTGTTGTGACGTGCCTTGTGCCAGGGATCCGGGAAGAAGATGTGCACGCCGTCGAGTACGCCATCGCCCAGCATGTCGCGCAGGACTTCCACCGCATCATGCTGAATGATGCGGATATTGCCCAGCTGCTGGGCATCTGTCAGTTTGAGCAGATTACCCACTCCCGGGGTATGGACTTCAAGTGCGAGGTAATCATTTTCGGGATGTGCCTGTGCGATGGTCGCAGTGCTGTCGCCCATGCCGAAGCCGATCTCGAGGATTTTTGGCGCGGTGCGGCCAAAGGCCTGGTCCAGATCGAGCGAGCACGGTTTGTAGGGAATGCCAAAACGCGGCAGTAGCGTATCGATGGCACGTTGTTGCGCAACCGATACGCGCCCTTGACGCAATACGAAGCTGCGGATGTGACGCTTAGAAAGATCGGGAGTCTCGTCCATGTTGTCGGGCGTGTTTGTCGTTCAGTTCTTTGGCATGGCCGTACACCTGGCCGTCGCTGCTGGATTCTATGGCAGGGGGTGGTCAGTTGCTTTTTGAGCTGATGACCCCACCCGTGGGCGAACTCGGGCTGCCGCTGTACAGTTTCTTTGGCATACGTCCGGCGAGGTATGCGCTGCGTCCGGCCTCTACCGCAGATTTCATCGCTGAGGCCATCAGAACCGGTTGCTGTGCAGCGGCGATGGCAGTGTTCATGAGCACGCCGTCGCAACCAAGCTCCATCGCGATGGCTGCATCGGAGGCGGTGCCGACGCCGGCATCCACGATCACCGGCACCTGCACGCGCTCCATGATGAGTTGCAGGTTCCACGGGTTGAGGATGCCCATGCCGGAACCGATCAGCGAGGCCAGCGGCATGATGGCGACGCAGCCGATATCTTCCAGTTGTTTGGCGATGATGGGGTCGTCCGAGGTATATACCATCACCTGAAAGCCTTCAGCCACCAGCGTTCTTGCGGCGGCGACGGTCTCGACCACATTGGGGTACAGCGACTGCGGATCGCCCAGCACTTCCAGCTTGACCAGGCTGTGTCCATCCAGCAGTTCGCGTGCCAGACGCAGCGTGCGTACCGCATCGTCGGCGGTGTAGCAGCCGGCAGTATTGGGCAGCAGCGTATATTTCGACGGCGGCAGGATCTCCAGCAGGCTGGGCTCGTTCGGATTCTGGCCGATGTTGCTGCGGCGGATCGCGATCGTGATGATTTCCGCGCCGCTGGACTCGATTGCCGCCTTTGTTTCGGCGAAGTCCTTATATTTGCCAGTACCGACCAGAAGCCGTGATGAATAACTGTTGCCGGCGATGACTATTGGATCGTTCATTGTTCCTGTCCTGATGGATTGTTAGCTGTGCATAGCCATCTGACTTAATCGTCAAGCTACGCCATTTCAGTTATTGCTTAGCCGCCGCCAACCGCGATGACGATTTCCAGCTTGTCGTTTTCCGACAAATGCTGAACGGCGAACGTGCTGCGCGGAACGATCCCGCCGTTTAGTTCCAGTGCGATGCGTTTGCCGGCCAACCCCATCTCTTCAATAAGGTTGGCTACGGTTGTGCTGGGGGGAAGCTGGCGAGACTCGCCATTGATGCTGACGGTGATCACTTTGCTCATGTCGTCCATGTTAGAATCCGCGCTGCATTCTACTACAGGCGGGTGTAGTTCAATGGTAGAACGGCAGCTTCCCAAGCTGCATACGACGGTTCGATCCCGTTCACCCGCTCCATCTGTTCAACTCCTTTCGTCCTTCATCTACATCCCACCCGGAGCGCTTACGGGGCTGCGCATGCCATGCATGACGCGAATCTGCGCTTAACCTGGCGCGCTTTCGAGTGTGCCGAAACATGTCGTGGGTGGCCTGCAGTCGTCCGGGCGTGTTTTCCGGAATCCCCTTCTTCAGTTTTCGCTGGGCGTACAGGTAAGACTTTGAGGTGCAAGCTTATCGCTTAACGGTTAATTTATGCAGATTTGACGCAGGCTTGACGTAAGAGGCTTTAACTGAGACGATGCGGGACAGTCTGATTTTGGTTCGCTAACCTGATGAAATTACTCCGGTAATTCTGATTCAAAACCGACCTAGGACTTAAATTTATAACGATGGCTATGCCACTGTTAATTAGAAAGTTTTTGAAAGCCGTAAGTAAGCTGTAAGGGAAGGGTGTGTCAGGCATATCGAAAGCTCGGGATGTTCTTGGCGCATTATTGTTAACTTGCTCGAGGAGGAGACTACTGTGGAAGCTACGCAAGCGACACCAGTAAAGTACGATATGGAAGTCGTCCGATGGTTCACCATCGCGGCTGCCATCTATGCAGTCGTAGGTACGTTGATCGGTGTGTACATCGCATCGGAATTGGCGTTTCCGTTTTTGAACTTTGATATTCCCTACATCACCTTTGGACGTCTGCGTCCGTTGCATACTAATGCGGTGATTTTCGCATTCGGTGGTTGTGTGTTGATGGCGACCGGCTTCTATATGGTCCAGCGCACTGGCTCCACCAAGCTGTGGAGCAACGGCCTGGCATGGTTCACCTTCTGGGGCTGGAACCTGATCATCGTGCTGGCCGTGATCACTCTGCCGCTGGGGATGACCCAAGGCAAGGAGTATGCAGAGCTGGAATGGCCGATCGATATCCTGATCGCGATAGTTTGGCTGTCGTTCGGTCTGAACCACATCATGACCGTAGCGATCCGCAAGACTTCGCATATATATGTCTCCAACTGGTTCACCATGGGCATGATCGTGATGATCACTTATCTGCATGTGGTTAACAGCTTGTGTATCCCGGTCAGCCTGACCAACTCCTTTTCCATCTTCTCCGGTGTTCAGGACGCCATGGTGCAATGGTGGTGGGGTCACAATGCGGTCGGCTTCTACCTGACCGGCGGCTTCCTCGGCATCATGTACTATTTTGTGCCCAAGCAAGCCCAGCGTCCCGTGTTCTCCTATCGCTTGTCGGTGTTGCACTTCTGGGCGCTGACTTTCGGCTATGTATGGCTGGGCGCGCACCATCTGCAATATACCTCGCTGCCTGACTGGACCGGTTCGCTGGGAGCGGCAGTCTCTCTGGCGATGATCATCCCATCCTGGGGTGGAGCGATGAACGGAATGATGACTCTGTCCGGTGCATGGGACAAATTGCGCACAGACTATGTCTTGCGTTTCCTGGTCGTGGCGCTGGCTTTCTATGCGATGTCCACATTCGAAGGCCCGGTCATGTCCATCAAGACGGTCAACGCCTTGTCTCACTACACCGACTGGACTGTGGGTCACGTTCACTCCGGCGCTCTGGGCTGGATGGCAATGGTCGCTTACGGCGCGATGTACCACATGATCAAGAAACTGTGGGGCGTGAACAAGATGTACTCGGACAGTCTGGTAAACGTCCACTTCTGGCTGGCGACTATCGGTACTGTTGTGTATGTCGTGGCGATGTGGGTTTCCGGCATCATGCAAGGCCTGATGTGGCGTGATTACGACGAGTACGGCACATTGACCTACACCTTTGTTGAATCGGTCTCTGCAATGCATCCGTATTATGCGATGCGTGCCGTCGGCGGCCTGATCTTCAACATCGGTACCTGGATCGCCCTGTTCAACATCGTGATGACCGTGCGTCAGGCTAGCGCAACGCGCTCAGCCGGTGCCGTTCCCGCCAAAGCATAAGGAGTGAGACATGTCTGATCACGACAAAATCTATTCGACCAAATTTCAGGACAAGATCGAACGAAGCACTGTTCTGATGTTTGTGGTGACTGCGATCGCTGTGGCGATCGGCGGCATCGTGGAAATCGTCCCGTTGTTCTACCTCCCGAACACGGGGATGAGTGGCGGGGACGGGACCTTCAACGGAACCGCGCACAAGGATAAGGACGGCAATGTTGTTGCCATGGACAAGATCGTCTGGAATCCGGCTACTTCCGCACACAAGACGCTGGATGACTGGCAGCCCGGCGACGGTGTTCGTCCTTACAAGCCTTTGGAGTTGGCAGGACGCAACATATTCATCCGCGAAGGTTGCTTCCTGTGCCATTCCCAGCAGATTCGCCCGTTCCGTGATGAAAAGGATCGATATGGTCACTACTCGATCGCTGAAGAATCCATGTACGACCACACCTATCAGTGGGGTTCCAAGCGTACCGGCCCGGATCTGGCTCGCGTCGGCGGAAAGTATTCGGACGAATGGCATCGTCGCCATTTGAGCTATCCGCGTGAAGTGGTGCCGGAATCCGTCATGCCAAACTACTTCTGGCTGGCAAAAAGCAATGTGGACGTGCCAGAGACTATTCAGACCATGAAAGTCCTGACCATTATGCCGTTCAACCCTGTACCCAAGACCATCTACACGGATGCCTATATCGATGGCGCCGCGGCGCAGTTGGAAGGCAAATCCGAAATGGATGCCTTGATTGCTTACCTGCAGGGTTTGGGTAATCACATCAAGTTCGAAGAGGGTGTGAACTACCGTGACTAAGCTAATGGGGTACTTGGGGATGGATGTGGAAGCCATGACTACGAACGATTGGCTGGGCGTATTTTTCGTCCTGGTGGCGGCGGTAGGTATGGTATCCGTCTATTTCATGGTATTCCGTCCGGCAAACAAGGCCGCGTTCGAGTCCCAGCGCCGTATGGCGCTGGATGACGAAGACCCTATCAATATGGGAGAAAAAGATGAGTGATAAACACGATGCAGGTGGCGTGCCTACAACGGGGCACGTTTGGGACGACGACTTGGGGGACTTTACCAACCAACCTCCGAAGTGGTGGATGCTGGGTCTGGCAGCAAGTGCGATTTGGTGCGTGGTGTACTTCCTGTACTACCCGTCCATTCCGGTTTCTAATGCACACGGCTACTTCAAGGGGCTGGGGCATTGGACAGCGATCACCGAGATGGAGGCGGATAAAAGTGTTGTGGACGAGGTGCGCGGCAAGTATGAAGCCAAGTTGAAGGACATGACGCCGGCCGCAATCCTGGCTGACAGCGAATTGACCGAGTATGTGACCCGTTCCGGCAAGGTGCTGTTCGGTGACAATTGCGCAGCCTGCCATGGTACCAACGGCGTGGGTACAGTGGATAAGCAGGGGCTGTTCGCACCTATCCTGCGGGATGATGACTGGCTGTATGGCGGCAAGATCGACGACATCTACACTTCTATCGTCGGCGGACGCCAAGGCCTGATGACCCCGCACAAGGGCGTGTTGTCCGATCAGCAGATCGACGATGTGGCGCACTATGTAAAGGCAATGAGCGATGAAGGAAAGAGCGCCGCTGATACCGACTCCGCAGTTGCAGCCGGCAAGAAGGTGTTCACGGAAAGCGACTGTACTGCCTGTCACGGTGCTGATGGCAAAGGTATGCAGGCGATGGGCTCTGCAAACTTGACCGATAAGGTTTGGCGCTTTGACGGATCATTGGAAGGCATCAAGCAAACCATTGCAAACGGTGTGAACGCCGGCCCGGATGCCCGCATCGCAGTGATGCCATCCTTCCAGGCAGCCGGTAAGCTGAGCGATGCCGAGTTGAAGAAGCTAGCTGTGTATGTATACAAATTCGGCGGTGGTCAGGCCGATGCTCCTGCAACCAAGTAATTCTGTCTCGGTCTGCACGGTTTGCGCCGTGCAGACGTTTACTAACAAAAGGAGTAAATGAGATGCATAATCACGATGCGGTTTTCTGGGGTGTCATCATCAGTGTAGCCGGTTCTGCTGCAGTAATAGCATGGTTGCTCTTCATGGCATACCGAAATGCCACAAAGAACAAGGACGAGAAGTAGCCATTTGGTCGTTTGAAGGGGGAGGAGAGTTATGCTCTCCTCCTTTTTTCATAGGGTTCAAGGTATTTGCGAATCTGCTTTCTATTTATGCTGATCTTCAGAGTCGATTCGAAAATATTTTGTTGACGTTATTCTGGGCGCAACAAAAAAAAGAAATTTATAAAACTTAAGGAGTGTGAGCGTGAGCGACGAGGTAGAAAAGAAGGAGATGGGCGCCGTCACGACCATCTATCACGAATTCGAGTCATGGAACGCCAATCTGGGCGAGAAGACCATCCATGCCAAGAGGATGCCTGGTTTTTTCAGAACGGTTAAGAACTATACGCAACTTGCCCTGTGGCTCCCGTTTTTTCTGGGCCCGTACCTGCGCTGGAACGGCAAGCAGGCGATCCTGCTCGATATCCAGAATCGCCAGTTCCACTTTTTCAGCCTCACAGTATTGCCGCAAGACATCTGGATGCTGTCCCTGGTGCTGCTGATGGCTGCAATGACGCTATTCGCGGTGACATCCGTCGCATCCCGAGTGTGGTGCGGTTACTTCTGTTTCCAGACCGCATGGACAGACTGGTTCACATGGGTGGAAGACAAGATCGATGGCAACCCTGCGGCACGGCGCAAGCTTGACGATGCTCCGTGGAGCCTGGACAAGATCAGGAAGCGGGTGTTTAAACATGTCATCTGGGCGCTGATTGCATTGCTTACGGGAATCAGTTTCTCGATCTGGTTCGTTGATGCACGCGATTACTGGAATAACCTGATCCACCTGAATCTACCTAAAGTCGGCTGGGTCGTGCTTACCATGTTCTTTTTTGGCACCTATATCCTTGCGGGTTTCTTGCGCGAACAGGCTTGCTTCTGGCTCTGTCCTTACGCGCGCATACAGGGCGTCATGACAGACTCGCAGACCATCTTGCCAGCATACGACGTCAAGCGTGGAGAGCCGCGTGGCAAATTGCGCAAGGGTGGGGAGTCCACTGCTGCGCAGGGCGACTGCATCGATTGCTTCCAGTGTGTGCAGGTTTGCCCGACGGGTGTGGATATTCGCAATGGACAGCAACTTGGTTGCATCACCTGCGGACTATGTCTGGACGCCTGCGATGCGGTCATGGAAAAGATCGGCAAGCCG
This sequence comes from Sideroxydans lithotrophicus ES-1, assembly GCF_000025705.1. Taxonomy (NCBI): domain Bacteria; kingdom Pseudomonadati; phylum Pseudomonadota; class Betaproteobacteria; order Nitrosomonadales; family Gallionellaceae; genus Sideroxydans; species Sideroxydans lithotrophicus. The sequence continues at coordinate 420,488 of NC_013959.1, forward strand.
CACGGCTTGATCCGGTATGCTTCGCTGGATGAACTTTCAGGCAAGCCGGCCAAAAAACTGTACCAGCACCCGCGTACGCTGGTCTACCTGACCATCATATTGCTTGCCTTGTCAGGCATCGTATACGGCCTCTCGCATCTGGGCTCGATGACGCTAAGGGTGATCCCCGAGCGTCAGCCGCTGTTTGTGACCATGAGCGATGGTTCTATTCAGAACAAGTATGAATTCAAGGTGGTCAACAAGACGGACAAGGATATCCACGTGAAGGTCACGGCAGAGGGCGGTATAGCCGGGCAACAGATCATCGGAGCCGAAGAGACGCAATTGACACACCATGGCCGCGGCACCTCATTTACAATCTTTGTGAAGGCGCCTGGAGCAAATGTCATGCAGGAGATCACGCCTATTGAGTTCAGGGTGGAAGGTGTGGAAGATCCAACCGTATCTGCCGAATACAGCAGCAAATTCAACGGCCCGAAACATTAACAGGAGCGATGGCAATGATTTCACAACACAACAAGACAGGATTGCGCAATCCATGGGTATGGGGCATGTTGGCGCTGATTGCGATAGTGCTGTCAGTGAATGCGACCTTTGTGTGGTTTGCCACCAAAGATACCCGATCAACACTCGTAGAGCGCGATTACAAGACCAAGGATCGCAAATCGAACGAAGAGCTGCTGAGTGAGCTCAGGACTCAGCATGCACTTTCCTGGCAAACCGAGATCAAGCGACCTGAGGCCGTTGTGATGGGCACCCCTGCTTCCTATGAGATCGGGGTGGCCGACCGCGCTGGCAAACCGGTGAGCGGGGTCATGGAGGTGGTGGCCTATCGTGCTTCAGATGCCAGCAAGGACTTCACAACGACTTTCAACGAAGTGGCCCCTGGTCGCTATCGGGGATACATCAACTTCCCGCTCAAGGGATACTGGGAGCTGCATATCCGCATACAGCGAGGTGAAGACCGTTTTGGCGTCAATACTGAAAAGTTCATGGTTGCTGCATCATAAATCGGCAGGAGTTGAAGGCAAACATGCATGACGCAGCATAGCCATTCCATCGCGGGCGGCTGTTTCCACTGCGGGCTTCCCATCCCGCCCGAGGCGGACTTCCATGCCCGGCTGGACGCCGCCGAGCGGGATTTCTGCTGCTTCGGCTGCCAGTCGGTGAGCGCGGCCATCTATGAGGCCGGATTGCAAGGCTACTACCAGCGTACGCCTGAAGGTGTATTGCTGGCCCCGCCCCCCGAGTTGCCCAAAGACATCGATATCTACGACTTCGACGAAGTGCAGCAGGAGTTCACCACCTGTTCCGGCGACGTCCGCGACATCCATTTGCTGGTCGAAGGCATCCACTGCGCCGCCTGCGTATGGCTTATCGAACGCGGGTTGCAGCGCACGCCAGGCGTGTTGTCGGCAGATGTCAATCTGGCAGCGAAGCGACTGCACTTGCGCTGGGACAATTCGCGCAGCAAGCTTTCCGATCTGATCCGGGCATTGGGCAGGATCGGCTATGCCGCCGTACCGTACGATCCGGAAAGTGCCGAAGGTGTGATCCAGAAATCCAACCGCGCCATGCTTTACCGCTTGTTCTTCGCCGGTTTTGCCATGATGAACATGCTGTGGATATCCATTGCGTTGTACAGCGGCGCGGATCAGGACCAGTTCCGCCAATTCTTCCACTGGATCGGATTGGCACTGGCGACCCCGACCTTGCTGTATGCCGGCTATCCGTTTTACCGCGGAGCGTTTGGCGGTTTGCGCGGCGGCCACCTGACGATGGATATGCCGATCGCCATAGGCTTGAGCGTCACCTACGCCTATTCGTTGTATGTAACCGTAATGCAAAGCGCAGTCGGCGAAGTGTATTTCGATACCGTCACCAACCTGATATTCGTGATTCTGATCGGGCGTTACCTGGAAGGGATGTTCAGGCATCAGGCAGTCTCGGCCACCAAGCGCCTGATGGAATTGCAACCGCGTGTTGCCATCGTCATGCGCGACGGACAGGAGCAGATGATCCCGATACGCGGGGTGAAACCGGGCGACCACGTGCTCATCAAGCCGGGCTACAAGGTCCCGGTGGACGGGGTGGTACTGGAAGGCAGCAGTGCCGTGGACGAGTCCATGCTGAGCGGCGAATCCGCACCGGTGAACAAATCGGCGGGCGCGCAGGTGTATGCGGGTACGGTGAACAGCAACGGCGCGCTGCTGGTGGAAGTGAAGGCGCAACTGCAGGATACGACTCTGTCCAAGATCATCCGCCTGGTAGAGGAAGCGCAATCTTCCAAGGCTCCCATCCAGCGTCTCGCCGATACCATCGTGCCGTGGTTCGTGCTGGTCACATTGATCTGCGCGACGATCACTTTCTTCATCTGGAACAGCCATGATTTCGAGATTGCGCTGATGGCGGCGACCTCGGTCCTTATCATCACCTGTCCCTGTGCGCTGGGCATGGCGACGCCCATGTCCATCGCCGTGGCCTCCGGCCTGGGGGCCAAACATGGCATCCTGGTCAAAAACGGTCTGGTGCTGGAAACGCTGTCCAAGGTCACGCATTTCGTTTTCGACAAGACGGGCACATTGACCGAGGGCAAGATGAGCGTGGCGCAGATCCTGGTCGCATCAGGCCAGGATGAACGGGAAGTGCTGCGCCAGGCGGCAGCGGTGGAGCGCTTTAGCGAGCACAGTGCCGCCAAGGCCATCGTGGCCGAAACGGAGTCCCGCCAACTGCTGCACCGCGAGCTCGAGGCGAGCGATTTCCATGCGACGGCAGGGTTGGGTGTGCAAGCGAACGTCGGCGGGAGGTGCGTATTGCTTGGAAGCGCCGGGTGGTTGACGCAGCAGGGCATAGCACTGGACGCGACGCTGCAGGCAAAGGTGCATGAACTTGAGATGCTGGCGATGAGCTGCGTATACATGGCGCAAGACGGAAAACATGTGGCGATCATCGCCCTGGCCGACAGGTTGCGCAGCGATGCGCGGCAACTAGTCGATGAGTTGCGCGCGGCAGGCATCACCCTGACCTTGCTGAGCGGCGACCGACGGCCCGTCGCCGAAGCCGTTGCGCGCCAACTCGGCGGCATGGAAGTCATCGCCGAAGTGTTGCCGCAGGACAAGGATCAGGTGATCCAGCGTTTGCAGCAAAGAGGGGCCGTTGTGGCTATGGTGGGTGACGGCATCAACGACGCCCCTGCACTGATACGGGCCGATGTCGGCATCGCTCTCGGCTCGGGTACCGATGTGTCGGTGGAAAGTGCGGATATCGTGCTGATGTACAACGAACTGGATAAGGTGCGCCAGGCCACGCAGTTGTCGCGCCGTACCCTGCTTACCATCAAACAGAACATCGGCTTATCTTTCGTGTATAACGCCATCATGGTGCCGCTGGCGATGATGGCGAGAGTCAGCCCATTGGTGGCGGCGATCAGCATGCCGATCAGCTCCCTGATCGTGATCGGCAATGCGGCGCGTATCCGGACATTATTCAAGAGGCAGTGAGGTGGTTCGATGGATGTGATTTACAGCCTGATTCCGGGCATGATGTTCTTCGGCGTGCTGTTCGTCATCGTGCTGGTTTGGGCGGTGAAGAAGGGGCAATACGAGGATATGGAAGGCAGTGCCAACCGCATCCTGCTGGATGACGACGATGAGTTGCTGCGCGATCCGGATCAGGCCAAGAATGAAAGCGCCGACAAGAAGTAGTAGGCGTTTACGCCGAGAATTACTTCAATACTCCGCCGTTCGCCAGCAATGGCTGAACCAGCAAGTCGAAATTCCTGGGCGGCACATACTGCAATAACGGTTTCTCGCCGCCACCCAAGGTGATATCCAGGCCATCCTTCGGATAGAGCCAATGTATGAGGCCGCTCTTGTTTTCCTTGATGCGCTGGGCAGGCTGGCCGAAGCGTTTGAGGAAAACGGCTTCTTCCACGCTCAGGCTGGGCAGGTAAGTCAGGCTGCTTATCGGCCAGGTTCGCAATTTTGCTATATCGTCCGGCGTCATGGTGATCTTCTTGCCGCTTTCGGTTGCCGCCATGCGCAAGCCGCGTTCATACATGCCCTGCAATTCCTTCTCGGGTACGTCTATGGTCAGTACGACCCTTGAGCGCAGACCGGCCAGATTGACCTGCTCGAAGAACACTTCGGCAATCAGCTTACCTTGGGGCGATTTGAACAGACTGGGTATGGCCTCCTCCTTGAAGCGAAGTTCAGCCTCATTGGCGACAGACTCTCCCAGTGTTAAACCAAAGACACGTGTTGTATCGGGGGTCGGGTGCTCGATATGCCACGGCAGATCGTCGCTGCGTTTAGGCTCGCCCGGCACCAGCATCGAACCGACGATGAACAGCAGCGACAGGATGCCGACGCCCCAATATATCTTGCTTTCTGTAGTCATGGCGAATCGGGCTGGATTAAAGGGAGGTGGCAAGATTTGACGGTGCGGACGGTTGCTCTGCGTATTCTTTGGGCAATTTTCCGTGGCGTGCCTGATACATGGAGTCGTTGCCCAATACGATGAGCACCAGCAGCGAAATCATGAACGGCAACATTCCGGCACCGCCGAGCAGGGCAAGAGTGGCGATCTTCGACCATCCCATCGTTTTCGAGATCCACAGGCCGCTGCCGATGAGGGCACATGCGACGACCAGCAGCCGCAAGAAATGCTTATTGCGTTTTGCGGCGATCACCCAGTGCGATTTCACGAACCAGGTTTCATTGCCATTCGCGATCTGTCTGGCTTTGATCATGATGTAGCCGGTGATGACGAGGGAGGTGACCGGAACGATCAAGACCATCATTGGAAACGTGCTGAACACCCCGAAAGTCGAGGCGAACACCAGAATATGGTTGAATACCAGATTAATCAGGAAAATTTCGTGCGGCCACTTGGCGCGGACGGTTTCTTCGGGCGAAACGGAGAAATGCTGGTGCATGCTGTGCTCCCATGAATTGTTGTCAAATTACAAGAAATGGATACTTTGCAGGATACCCGTTTTGGCAACGATTGTAATGCGGCAAAACGACGCATCAGGCGCCGACGACGAAACTGCGCAAGCGCAGCATATCCATGATCTCCACCTCGCGGACCCTCACGCTGAGCAAGCCATGCTCCTGGAAACTGGACAGCGTACGACTGACCGTTTCCAGTTTCAGTCCAAGATAGCTGCCGATCTCCTGCCGCGTCATGCGCAGGTGGAAGGCATTTGGGGAATAGCCGCGCGCACTGAATCGCTGCGACAGATTGAGCAAAAAGGCCGCCAGGCGTTCTTCTGCACGCATCGAACCGAGCAGCATCATGATGCCATGGTCGCGCACGATCTCGCGGCTCATGATCTTGTGCAAGTGGCGTTGCAGGTTTGGCAGTTCGCGGCTCAACTCTTCCAGCCGGTCGAATGGGATCTCGCATATCTCGCTGTCTTCCAGTGCCACCGCGTCGCAGGAATGGGCGTCAGAACAGATCGCGTCCAGGCCGATGATTTCTCCCGGCATCTGGAAGCCGGTCACCTGTTCGCGCCCGTCCTCATGCAGCGCCTGGGTCTTGAAGAAGCCGGTACGGATGGCATACAGCGCACGGAAAGCCTCCCCGCTACGGTACAGGTATTCGCCGCGACGGAAGGTGCGCTTGAGGCTGGTCAGTGCATCAAGCTGCTGCATCTCGTGCCCGTCCAGATCGACGGGAAGGCAGAGTTCGCGCAGATTGCAGCTTGAACAGGCGATGCGTACGGAAGGATTGTTGACTGGGCTTTGCACTTGGTTTCTATGAGGGTATTCCACTGTCCGGGAGGGGAATATGACATGGTTTTTGACCTATATCAAACGCATTTTGCGGTATGCTGTCACATTCCGGAAACCGAAAATTCGAGCATTATCCATGTCCGTCAACAAAGAAATTAGCCCCCAGCTGGAAGTCGATCTGGACTTGATTCGCCGCCTGGACAAGAACGGTCCGCGCTATACCTCCTACCCCACTGCCGACCGCTTTGTCGAGGCGTTCAATGCCGAGACCTATGCGCAATGGGTAGGCAAGCGCGAAGTCGGCGGCATCAGCCGGCCACTGTCCTTGTATGTCCACATCCCGTTCTGCAACACGCTGTGTTTCTACTGCGCCTGCAACAAGGTGGTAACCAAGGATTTCAGCAAGGCCGACCAATATATTCGCTATCTCATCAAGGAGATAGGGATGCAGGCCGCGCTATTGGGCAAAGAGCGCCGTGTCGAGCAACTGCACTTCGGTGGCGGCACGCCGACTTTCCTGAGCGACGATGAGCTGCGCCAGGTGATGGGAGCGATCCGCAAGAACTTCCAGCTGGTGGAAGACGGCGAGTACTCCATCGAGATCGATCCGCGCAAAGTGAGCGATGCCACGGTGGCGCTGTTGGGTGAACTGGGGTTCAACCGTATCAGTATCGGGGTGCAGGATTTCGATCCCGAAGTGCAAAAGGCGGTGAACCGCATCCAGAGCGAAGCGGAGACCTTGCAGGTCATCAAGGCTGCGCGTGCCAACGGCTTCAAATCGGTGAGCATCGATCTCATCTACGGCCTGCCCAAGCAGACCATGGCCGGTTTCAAGGCGACCTTGGACAAGGTCATCGCGGCCAACCCTGACCGCCTGTCCATCTATAACTACGCGCACATGCCGACCTTGTTCAAGCCGCAGCGACGCATCCACGACGAAGACCTGCCGGCGCCGCAAACCAAGCTCGACATCCTGAAACTGGCGGTGAACACCCTGACCGACGCCGGTTATGTATATATCGGCATGGACCATTTCGCCAAGCCAGACGACGAACTGGCGGTGGCGCAGCGCCAGGGCCGCCTGCACCGCAATTTCCAGGGGTATTCGACTCACTCGGACTGCGACCTGATCGCGGTGGGGGTGAGCTCCATCGGCAAGGTCGGGCCGACTTACAGCCAGAACTTCCGCGAACTGGAACAATACTACGACGCGCTGGACAACGATATTCTGCCGATCATGCGGGGCATGGAACTGAATGCCGACGACTTGGTTCGCCGTGCGATCATCCAGGCCCTGATGTGTCACTTCGAGATATCGAAGGAGTCGTTCAATATCTCCTACCTGATCGATTTCGACCATTACTTCGCCACCGAATTGAAGGAACTCGCAGAATACGAAAAAGAAGGGCTGCTGAAGCTCTCGCCGCAATGGATCAGCGTGACGCCCAAAGGCCGCATGTTGATCCGCAACATCTGCATGGTATTCGACAAATACCTGCGCACGAAGCAGGAACACGCGCGTTATTCCAAAGTCATCTAGGGGATTCTTCGCAAAAGTTGGCAAGCGTCGCCGCGGCACTTTTGCGGGGGCAAGCTGACACTTTGGAGTAAAATGTCACTCGTTAGGAGCGAGAGAAACAATGAAACGTGTAGATGATTTTCGCCTGAAATTCGGCAAACAGGAGCTGGTCCCGATCATGATCGGGGGCATGGGCGTGGACATCTCCACAGCGGAGCTGGCTTTGGAGGCTGCCCGCCTGGGCGGAGTGGGACATATTTCGGATGCCATGCTGCCCACTGTTTCGGATCGGCGTTACGAGACCGACTTCGTCAAGACCAAGCTGCTGCAATTCAAGTACAACATCGACAACTCCGACAAGACCGACGTCAAGTTCGATCTCGGCCACATAGCCGAGTCCACCCGCCTGCACGTGAGCAAGACCATGGAAGCCAAGCGCGGCTCGGGCATGATCTTCATCAATTGCATGGAAAAGCTCACCATGAACGCGCCGAAAGAGACGCTCAAGGTGCGGCTGTGGGAAGCGCTGTCCGGCGGTATCGATGGCGTCACCCTGGCGGCGGGTCTGCATCTTGGTTCGTTCGCACTGATTGAAGACCATCCGCGCTTCCGCGACGTCAAATTGGGCATCATCGTTTCCTCGCTGCGCGCACTGCAATTGTTCCTGCGCAAGAATGCGCGCACCAACCGGCTGCCCGACTACATCGTGGTGGAAGGTCCGCTGGCAGGCGGACACCTCGGTTTCGGCCTGGATGACTGGATGAAATACGACCTGCGCACGATCACCAACGAGATCCACCAATACCTGCGCGACGAGAAACTGGACATACCGGTGATACCCGCCGGCGGCATCTTTACCGGCAGCGATGCGGCTGCCTACCTGGAAGAAGGTGCAGCCGCGGTCCAGGTCGCCACGCGCTTCACGGTATCGAAGGAATGCGGCCTGCCGGAGGATGTGCAGCAGGAATATTTCAGGGCCAGCGAGGGCGACATCGAGGTGAACGCCACCTCGCCCACCGGTTACCCGATGCGCATGCTGAAGAACAGTCCCTCCATCGGCTCCGGCATCCGTCCCGGCTGCGAGTCCTATGGCTACCTGCTGGATGCCAATGGCCACTGCGACTACATCGATGCCTACAACCGCGAAGTGGCGCTGCATCCCGATGCCAAGAAGATCCAGGTGTTCGACAAGACCTGCCTGTGCACGCACATGCGCAACTTCAAGTGCTGGACCTGCGGGCACTACACCTACCGCCTCAAGGACACCACGCGCAAGGCGGCGGATGGCAGCTACCAGTTGCTGACTGCCGAGCACATCTTCAAAGACTATCAATTCAGTACCGACAACAAGATCGCATTGCCGGAAGCTTGATCCGGCTTTGCCCGGAACGGGCGCTATCCTGGGAGCCGATGATGATCGAACGAGTCCTGCTGCTGCTCCCTGTTTTGGCTGTCTGTTCTTCCGCCCAGGCTGGCTGGGATGTCGGCGGCGGCCTGGAAGATTACCAATGGCAGGAATATCCGGCCGGCTATGCAGGCACCCCCAGGGAATCCGGGATGCGTTCCGCATTGTTCGTCAACTGGACTCAGGATGGCGACTCGGACACGCGGTTCGCATGGCGTGCCAAACTCTACGGCGGCACGGTCAATTACGACACGTTTGTGGTCAGCACAGGCGCACCCGTCTCGACCCAAACGGACTATAGCGGTGCGGTGAGCGAGGGGCAGCTGTTTTACCGCGATGACCTCGGTGCCTACAAACTGGACTACCTTAGCGGCCTGGGGCTGGATGCATGGCGCCGCCGCATCCAGAACTACGGCGGCGACCAGATCGAAGACTATTCCATCCTGTTCCTGCGTGCCGGGTTGAGACTTGCCAAGTCGAGACATGAAGCCGGCTTTCACGGCGAATGGGGGATCAAGTTCCCAGTCTCGACCCGGGAAAATGCGCACCTGGATAGCATGGGATATACCTCCAATCCTGCGATCTCGCCAAAAGGCGAGCTCAGCGGTTATGCCGAGATCGGCTACCGCATCAATGCCAGTTTCGATCTGGTCGGCTACTACGACAGCTGGCGTTTCGGCCAGTCGCCTGATGTGATCGCCAACCGGCCGACCGATCCCCCGGGAAGCTACTGGATCATCTATCAGCCAAAATCCAGCATGAATGCCCTGGGGGCCAAGCTGCTCGTATCGTTCTGATACACCTTGCCTGCCGTCATCATCGATGCCGGCTCTCTCGTTTATAATTCGAGCAAGTTTATAAGACAGGTGACGATATGAACAAATATCTCAAGTATGGTCTGTGGTCGATTGCCGTCGTCGTGGCAGTGGCGGCAGGCATGATCGTTTACATCGCCGCCACCTTCGATCCGAATGCCTACAAACCGCAGATCATCCAGGCGGTCAAAGACAGCAAGCATCGCACGCTCAAACTGGATGGCGATATCAAGTTGCACTTCTTTCCCAGCATCGGCGCAAGCCTGGGCAAGGTGTCGCTGTCCGAATTCGAGAGCGAGCAGGAATTCATCTCGGTCGACAGCGCCAGCGTCTCGCTCAAGCTGCTGCCATTGCTCGCCAGACAGATCGTGGTGGACGAGGTCGATGTGAGCGGGGTCAAGGCGCAACTCGTCAAGTACAAGAACGGCAAGACCAATATCGACGACCTGATCGGCAAAGAAGAAGCGACACCTGCTGCGCCAACGCCGCCAGCAGCTGCAAGCGGCGCGCCAATGCAATTCGACATCGCCTCGGTGCAAGTGGCGAAGACCGACCTGAGCTATAGCGATGAGGCAACGGGTGCCAGCTATAGCGTAAAGGATCTGAACCTCAAGACCGGGCGCATCGCAAACGATACGCCGAGCAAGATCGATTTTTCCGCGCACCTGCAGTCCAGCAAACCGAAACTGGACATCGTTGCGCAGATCAAGACCACGCTCACCTTCGATCTGGAGAAGAACCTGTTCCAGGTACAGGGGCTGGACATGCAAGCCAACGGCAACGCGCTCGACATCACGGATCTGCACGTGCAGGCCGGCGGCGATGCCAGCGCACGTGTGGCGACGAAAGAATACTCGATGAAAAAGTTCACGCTCAGTGCGAGCGGGGCGAAGGGGAAGAGCAAGGACAAGTTCGAGGCAAAACTGGACGTCCCCGAGCTGAGTCTGGCCAAGGACAAGTTCACCGGCAACGGTGTCACGCTGAACGCCAAGCTGGACGGGGCGCCGGGCAGTATCGTCGCAGTGCTTGAGTTGCCGGGGATAGAAGGCAATGCAAGCTCGTTCAAGGTGAGTGCAATGGTGCTGGATGCCGAGCTGAAGCAGCCCGACCAGACCTTCAAACTGAAACTCACCTCGCCGGTGACCGGCAGCATCGAAGCGCAGCAATTCAATCTGTCCGACCTGACACTGGCCGTCAACGCGACCGGCGACAAATTGCCGGGCAAGAGCATCAACAGCCAATTGAAAGGCAGCTTCCAGGCCGACCTCGGCAGACAAAGCATCCAGGGCAACCTTGCTGGCGGGCTGCTGCAAAGCCAGATCAAAGCCAAACTGGCGGTGAACAATTTCAACGTCCCGATGATCCGCTACGATCTGGAGGTCGACCAGTTCGATGCCGATCCCTACCTGCCGCCCAAGACTGTCACTGCCAAAGAACCAGGCCCGGCAGGCGGCAAGGCCGAGCCCGAGCAGCCGTTCGACCTTTCGGCATTGAAGACGCTGAATGTGGAAGGCAGCGTGCGCATCGGCTCGCTCAAGGCCGCGAACGTCAAGGTCGCGCAGTTGCGCGTGGACGTGAAGGCACGCAACGGACAAGTGAACATCGCACCGCTCTCTGCCAAGCTGTATCAGGGCAGCATCGACGGCAAGGCTTCGCTGAATGCGGCAAGCTACGATTTCGCCATCAACGAAAAACTCACCGGCGTCGATGTCGCGCCGTTGCTGAAAGATGCCGCCGATCTCGATCTGGCCGAAGGCCGCGGCAACATCTCTTTCGATCTGACCACGCATGGCAATACGGTGGGCGGCCTGAAGAAGGCATTGAACGGCAAAGCCTCTGTGGACCTGGCGAACGGTGCCATCAAAGGCATCAACCTGGAGAAGCTGGTGCAGGGTATACAAAGCCTGGGTAAAGACACCAGGATGCAGACCCTGGGCGTGGACAAGAGCGAGAAGACGCCGTTCAACGAATTCAAGGCCACCTTCAAGATACGCAACGGTGTGGCGCACAACGACGACCTGGCGGTGAAGTCCACCGTGCTGCGCGTGACCGGCAAGGGCGACATCGATATCGGCCACGACAACCTGGACTACAACGCCAAGGCCATCTTCGCCAAGACCGAACAGGGCAAGACCGCGACATTGCCGGTCAACGTGAGCGGCGCTTTCGACAATCTCAAATTCAAGGTGGATTACGGTGCACTGATCGCCGATGTCGCCAGACAGAAGATCGACGAGAAGAAAGAACAGGTAAAAGAAGAGGCCAAGACCAAGCTGCAGGAAGAGCTCAAGAAGGGGCTGAAAGGCCTGTTCAAATAACAACCGGACTTGCCCGCAAGCCAGTAAACACGGCCATCTGCGAGGCAATGCCTTGCAGATGGCATTTTGATTGGGTTTGCAACGATGTGCCTTGTAGATCGCCGTCTGGTGCGGCTTGCAGGGCGATGATTCTGAAAATCGATATGACATCTGCAAACAACCTACCCGGCCTGCCGATCCCGACCGTCAGGAGCCGCGCTTGAACACTTTCGCTTCCCGACTCATCGCGTGGCAGAATAAACACGGTCGCCACGACCTGCCGTGGCAGGGGCAGGATGCCTACCGCGTCTGGTTGTCCGAGATCATGCTGCAGCAGACCCAGGTCGCCACCGTCATCCCCTATTACCAGCGTTTCGTCGCGGCATTTCCGAGTGTCGCCGCGCTTGCCGCCGCCAGCGAGGATGACGTGCTCGCGCACTGGAGCGGCCTCGGCTATTACGCGCGCGGCCGCAACCTGCACAAGGCAGCGCGGATCATCGTAGAAAAATTCAACGGCTCATTTCCGCATAAGTTCGAAGACATCGTCGAGTTGCCTGGCATCGGCCGCTCCACCGCCGCTGCCGTTTGCGCGCTGGCTTACCATGAGCGTCGCGCGATACTCGATGGCAACGTCAAGCGCGTGCTGGCGCGTTACTGCGGCATAGCAGGCTGGTCTGGTGACAAGAAAGTGGAGGAGAAGTTGTGGCAACAAGCCGAAGCGCTGCTGCCGCCACAAGACGTCGCCACCTACACCCAGGCACTGATGGACATGGGGGCCACCGTTTGCACGCGCAGCAAGCCCAAGTGCGTGCTGTGCCCGGTGCAGGGCGATTGCGTCGCGTTGCAATCTGATCGCGTCGCCGAGCTTCCTTCGCCGCGCCCGCGCAAGGCCGTGCCGGAGCGGTCAGCCGTCTTCCTGTTGCTGATGCACGGCAACGACATCCTGCTGGAGAAACGGCCCGGCAGCGGCATCTGGGGCGGGCTGTGGTGTCCGCCGCAGTTCGAGGATGAGGATGCGGCGCGGGATTGGTTCGTACGCAACGGGATGGAGGCGAGTGAGGGGGAGAGATTGGATACGTTCACGCATACCTTCACGCATTTCAAATTGCATATCACGCCGTTGAGAGTTGAACTGGCGCGCAAGCCTTTGCTTGCTGCGCAGCCGGGCGCAGTGTGGCTGGATGTGGGGGAGGCGTTGGGGGCGGCGATACCGACGCCGGTGAGGAAGGTGTTGTCGGTTTTATCCCCTCTCCCTCCGGGAGATAACCAGCGACTTGGCTGACGTTGTTTGGCAGCCTAGTCGAATGGCTAGTAGTTCTATCAGGGTTAGGGTGAGGGATTGCTCTTTGACTTCTTTCATACTTTAAAACCAAAACCGTCGGGGGTTGCCCGACAGCAAGTCACTTTCTTTTGCTTCGCCAAAAAGAAAGTAACCAAAGAAAAGGCGACCCCGGTTTGCCGCCCCTGCGGGGTTCCCTCGATATTTCGCCAACAAGCGGGGCTGCGCAACTCGCCCTGGCGGGGCACACAAACCGTGCCCCACTGCGGAGCTCAAACAGTGCTCGCCTAAACCTCCGCTTGTTGGTGAAATATCGAGGCGGCGCACAGGGGAAGGAAAGCAAAAGCGAAAAGCCAGCATGGCGGGCAATGCCCGCCATGCTCTGACTAAACATTCGATTCTGTCCGGCGTTGCTTTCAGGGCTAGTTAATGTGAAAGTGTTCTCCAAGGAAGAGTTTTATGCGGATCAATCTGCGAATACCCCTCCTCGGGATCGAATGTGTATTTGAACACTTTGAAGCCCTTAGGGGTGGGGGTGAAAATCAACGTGTTCTCTTCATCCTTATCAATGGTAACTGGAGTTCCAGTTTCGGGCATTTCACTTGTATCTAGAACAAGTTCAGCAGGATGCAGCTTTGCATCAATACTGATGGCCCCGGGCTGGAAGCACCAGCGTTCTTTTTTATCGCTGGTGTAACAGCTATTTCCAAAGAGCTTAACGAAATAATATTGATTTTCGGCATAGGGGGGCACAATTGCTCCAACTTTGATGAACGGTCCTATCCATTTGCTTTTAGGGCTTGCGGGGTCTTTTATCCAAAGCTCAGAATCGCGAAAATTTGCGCATGTGACTGTGGCGCCTTCGTGCCAGCCGAAGATAATGGCAACCATGCCCGTATCGTAGATGTTGATTGCGCTTGAATCATAAGAGTTGAATTTACGTAAAGCCTCCGGCCAATTATTCACCGCAGGGAGATTGTCCCAAAATATTTTCTTTGCGTAATGTCCGGCATGCGACTTGAGATGGCTTGGTGATGCACATTCGTCTTGCGCACTTGCAGGCAAGCTAACCATTAGCAAAAGAAGCAATAGGCTTTTCAATATGGTTCTCATTTTGAATTTTCCCAAGGTGTGAGTAGTTTTTGTGGTACTTCCAAGCGACCTAATATCCTCGCCACAAAGATTTCAATGTACCGGAGTCGAGTTGTTTTGACCATGGTGGGCAGCTTGCTGCCCACCATATGGTTTTGATTATCGCTTTTCCTCCCCTGTGCGCCGCCGAGTAGCGCAGGCTGGTCAGGGGTAGTCCGACGAATATGTTTGAGCACGTGACCGCGCAGCGGGTCGTGCGAGTTTATGAGGAGGCCTGACCAGTCGAGCAACGCAGGGAACTGCGAAGCAGCGGCGCACCGGGGGCGCTTTCTTTTGGTTACTTTTCTTGGCAAGACAAGAAAAGTGACTAGCTGTCGGGCTACCCCCGACGGTGTTGGTTTTGAGATATGCGGGAATACAACGAGTGTTCCCTCACCCTAGCCCTCTCCCAGAGGGAGAGGGGACTAACCGCAGGCACCTATTCTCCCCACTTCTTCATCAACCCCTGCTCCACCCCCAAATGATCCAAAATCCGCGCAACCACAAAATCCACCATATCCTGCACACTCTGCGGATGATGATAAAACCCCGGATTCGGCGGCATGATCACCGCGCCTGCATGCGACAGCTTCAGCATGTTCTCCAGATGGATCGCCGAGAACGGCATCTCGCGCGGCACTAATATCAAAGTGCGCTTTTCCTTCAGCATCACATCGGCAGCGCGGGCGATGAGGTCGTCGCTGATGCCACCGGCGATCTTGCCCAGTGTGCCCATGGTGCAGGGGCACACCACCATCGCATCGCCGGGGTTGGAGCCGGAAGCCATCGGCGCGTACCAGTCCTGGATGCCGAACACTTTCAGCTCGCCGCTGAAGTTGCCGATGCGATCCGCGAACATCTGCTCCGCTTCCTGCGGACGGTTCGGCAGCGTGAAATCCAGTTCCTGTTTGGCGACGATCTGCGCGGCCTGGGTGTACACCAGGTGCACGCGCTGACCGCCTTTGAGCAGGCATTCGAGCAGGCGCATGCCGTAGGGCAGGCCGGAGGCGCCGGTGAGGGCGAGTGTGATCGTTTTCATGGTTGTCGTTCCGTGTCTGTTTTCTCGCCATTATCCATGAAACCGGCTGCGACCAAGCCGTTCACCGTGCCGAACACCAGCGAGGCTGTGGCGAAGATGGGGATGAGGTAGGCGATGCCGCTGTGCGGGATGAGCCACAGGTAGACCACGGTCATCTGCCCGGCGATATGGGCGAAGGCGGCGAGTATGCTGTCGGTCACCGGGCCGAACCAGCGCGCAGGCAGGTGCAGGCTGAGTGCGAGCACGGCAAGGCTGCATATCGCGCCGGACAGGCTGAGAAAGAATCCGGGCGCGAGGAAGTTGCCAAACAGCAGGCTGCCGGCAACGACGCGCAGCAGCGATACCCAGGCCGCCATGCGCCAGCCGTAGCGTGCCAGCACGATCAGCGTGACGATGTTGGCCAGTCCCGGTTTGACGCCGGGCAAGGGCGAGGGGATGGCGTTCTCCAGCACGGTGAGGCCGAGCGCCACCGCCGCCATCTTTGCAATGTGGTGGTCTTCGGGGGTGGTGTTGAGGAGGATTTTGGATTTTGGATTTTGGATTTGGGGAAAAACAACCCCCTCTAACTCCCCCTTGTCAGGGGGAGAACAGGGCGGCTCCTCCCCTGACTGCGGATGGGTCGTTGCGAAGCAACGGGGCACCCAACGGCGTACCCCTCGCGGGTGCAAGGGGAGGTTGGGAGGGGTTGGTTTTTCCGACATCCTAATTCCCAATTCCTAAATCCTAGTAGTTGAGGCTGTCATATTTCTTCGTCCCGCCGGTCAGCTCGACACTCACCTCGTTCGGCAGGCAGATGGCGATCTCGCCTGCCTGCTGCAGCCAGCCCTGGCGCACACAGTATTGCCTGGGGCTGGGGTCGGAGCTGATGCGCGCCTTGTTCTTTTCGATGCTGATGATGCTGGTGCCGAGCGGTCCGGGCACTTCGATCTGCTGGTCGCGCGATAACGGCACTTCCTTGAACACCTTGCCGCCGCTGCGGATGATGGCCTTGTCTGCCGCGCCGCCGGACCAGACGGTGACCGTTATCCAGACAGTGCACAGGATGCCGGTGAGCAGGGTGAGGTAGTCGCCGGGCTTGATATGGTGGAACACGGTCAGGCTTGCTGCGCGAGTTCGCGATGACGCAACAGCACCTGTTGCTGCGACCTGAAATGTCGTGTGAGCTTCTCGGCGAAGTAGACCGAACGATGCTGCCCGCCGGTACAGCCGATGGCGACAGTGAGGTAACTGCGGTTGTCGGCGACGAAGCTGGGCAGCCAGTTTTCGACGAAGCCGCAGATGTCGGCATACATCTTTTGCACGGCAGCCGTGTTTTCCAGGAAGTCGATCACCGGCTGGTCGCGCCCGGTGAGCGGACGCAGTACCGGGTCGTAATGCGGATTGGGCAGGCAGCGCACGTCGAACACGAAGTCCGCATCCAGCGGCAAGCCGTTCTTGAAAGCGAAGGACTCGAACAGCAGCGTCAGGCGCGCGCGGTCCAGTGTGATGAACTGCTTGATCCAGGCGCGCAGCGCGTTGGCATTGAGGTCGCTGGTGTCGATGTGATGCCCGATGTTGGCGATCTCGGCGAGCAGCTCGCGTTCGAGGGCGACGCTTTCCGGCAGCGTCTTCACGCCATCGCTGAGCGGGTGCAGACGGCGCGTCTCGGAGAAGCGCTTCACCAGCGTCTCGTTCTTGGCGTCGAGGAAAAGCACGTGCACATCTACTTGTTGTTGCCGCAATTTTTCGATGTATTGCGGCAACAACAGGACGCTGTTGCCGCTGCGCACATCGACGCTGACCGCGACCTTCCTGATGCCGGCCAACTTCAGATTGTTGGTCAGCACATGCAGCAGTTCGGCGGGCAGGTTGTCCACGCAATAGTAGCCGCTGTCTTCCAGTACATTGAGAGCGACGCTCTTGCCGGAGCCGGATAAGCCGCTGATCAGGAACAGCTGCATAGTCTGCCTCTACTAATCTGCTGCGCAGCACGATTGCTGCGTCGCATGCTCGTTCAATCCTTGCCTACCTGTGAGGTATGTCTCGTCATTCACTGTGCGGCTCCTTGCACTCATGCTTGCTCGCGACGATTATTAGACGCATCCATTATTTACTGCTCCTGCATGTGCTGCTCGTGGCGCTCGATGAACTCCTTCATGGTGTCGATGCCGCGCTGCTGCAGCACGAAATTGCGTGCGGCGGCTTCCACCAGCACGGCGAGGTTGCGGCCCGCCATCACCGGGAGCTCCACCTTGCTGATCTTGATTCCCAGGATCTCCTCGACGCCGGAGGTGGGCAGGCGCTCCAGCTTGGACAGGTCGTCGAAGGGCGGGCGATACAGATGGACGATCAGTTTCAGGCTCTTCTTGCGGCGCACCGCCGTCTCGCCGAACATGGTGCGGATATTGAGCATGCCCAAGCCGCGCACTTCGAGGAAATCGCGCAGCAGGTCAGGGCAGCGGCCTTCCAGCGTTTCCGGCGAGATGCGGTACAGCTCGGTGATGTCGTCCGCCACCAGGCCGCTGCCGCGCGTGATGAGTTCCAGCGCCAGTTCGCTCTTGCCCACGCCGCTGTCGCCGGTGATCATCACCCCGACGCCGAGCACATCGAGGAACACGCCGTGGCGTGTGGTGGAATCGGCCAGTCCCTTGACGATGTAGTGGCGGATCATCCACATCAGTTGCACGCTGCCCAGCGGCGAGCGGAACAGCGGGGTGTGGGTGCGGTTGGCGAAATCCAGCAGGCCCTTCGGTATCTCGGTTTCCCCAGCCACGATCAGGCACAGCGGTTCGCCTTCTTCCAGCTGGGTCAGCGCGGTGGCCAGCTCCGCCGGAGAAAGCGCGTGCAGATAATCCAGTTCGGTGCTGCTCAGTACCTGCACCCAGTTCGGGTGGATCAGGTTCATGTGGCCGATCAGGCCGCGGTTGGAGGCGTTGACGACTTCGCTTTCCAGCACGCGATCCGTGCCTTTTTCGCCGCCCACCCAGACGAGGCTCAGGCGTTCCTGCTTGTCTTCGAAGAGTTGCTGGATATTGACCTGGGCCATTACAGATACCTCTTAAAAATCCAAAGTTTCGTCGTCATGCCGCGTTGCGCGCGAAAAATCTTGCTTACATATACCAACATATGCGGCGCTACGATTTGTCGCGCGCGCCTTGCCTGACTTAGAAATTTGAATTTTAAGAGGCATCTGTTGCATCTATCCTTGCCAGTCGGCGAACAGCTTCTGGATCGCGACCGGATCATCGGTGGCCTGCAGTTGGTCGCGGAAGGTCTTGTCGCAGAACATCTGCGCCAGTTCGCCCAGCAGTTGCAGATGCAGGTCGGTTGCCCGTTCCGGAACGAGCAGTACAAAAATGAAATTCACCGGCAATCCGTCCGGTGCGTCGAAGGGGATGGGGTTCTGCATCTTGACGAAGGCTGCCGCCGCATCGCGCAAACCCTTCACGCGACCGTGCGGGATGGCCACGCCCTGGCCCAATCCGGTGGAACCCAGCTTCTCGCGCGCGAACAGGCTGTCGAACACCTGGCTGCGGGCGATGCCCAACGTATTTTCGAACAACAGGCCGACGCGCTCGAACACCCGCTTCTTGCTGGCCGATTCGTTATCCAGCAGCACGCATTCCGGGGTCAGGATCTTACTGATTAGACTCATGCTGATTCACCATTGCGAAAAAACAGGGCAACCACTTCTGATTGCCCTGTGTTGTTTCATTCTGCAGCGCTGTGCTTGCCGGATTCGTCGTGGCGGCGTGCAGTGTGTTTTTCCTTGTGTTTCAGCACCTGGCGGTCCAGCGAATCGACCAATGCATCGATCGCGGTATACAGGTTGCTGTCTTCCGTCTCGGCGAAGATGTTCTTGCCGGAAACGTGGACGTTGGCCTCGGCCTTCTGCACCAGCTTGTCCACCGACAGGATCACGTTGATGTCGATCACGTTGTCGAAATGACGTTTGACCTTGTCCAGTTTGCTGAGCACATGCTCGCGGATGGCCGGGGTGATTTCGAGATGACGTCCTGTGAGGTTGAGGTTCATGGCCTGCTCCTTATGGTTAGAGTGATTTACGAAGATTTACCGGAAGGATGTTCATGCCCTCGCGGTATTTTGCCACGGTACGGCGGGCGACCAATATGCCCTGCTGTGCCAGGATTTCGGACATGCGACTGTCGGTGAGGGGGTGCTTGGCATCCTCCTCGCTGACCAGTTGCTTGATGAGTGCGCGGATGGCGGTGGAGGAGCACGCGCCGCCTGCTTCGGTGGCCAGACCGCTGCCGAAGAAGTACTTGAATTCGTAGATGCCGCGCGGGGTGAGCATGAACTTCTGCGTAGTCACGCGCGAAATGGTGGACTCGTGCAACTCGAGCTGTTCGGCGATCTCGCGCAGCACCAGCGGGCGCATGGCGATGTCGCCGTGCTCGAAGAACTGGCGCTGGCGCTCGACGATGGCCTGCGACACGCGCAGGATGGTCTCGAAGCGCTGCTGCAGGTTCTTGATGAACCAGCGCGCTTCCTGCAATTGGCCGGCCATCTCCTGCGCGTTCTTCTCGTTGCGCTGCTGCAGGATGTTGGCATACACCTGATTGATGCGCAGGCGCGGCATGGCCTCCGGATTCAGGCGTGCGCGCCAGATGCCGCCGTGGCGTTCCACCAGCACATCCGGCACCACATAGTCTGCCGCACGATGCTCGAAAGCAGATCCGGGTTTGGGTTGCAGATGCACGATCAGGTCCTGGGCGCAGCGCAGGGCATCGTCATCGCAGCGCAGGGTCTTTTTCAGTTTGCTGAAGTCGCGGGCGGCCAGCAGATCCAGATATTGGCTGACGATGGTCAAAGCCAGGTCCCGGCCCGGCACATCTTCAGGCATGTCGCGCAGTTGCAGCGCCAGGCATTCGCTCAGGTTGCGCGCACCGATGCCGGGGGCATCCAGATGCTGCAGCTGCACCAGCGCCGTTTCCAGGTCGTCCAGGGTGATATCCAGTTCCGGCGGCAGCAGCTCGACGATCTCTTCCAGCGGCTGCGACAGGTAGGCGTTCTCGTCCAGCGCATCGATGAGCAGGCCGACGATCTTTTTGTCGCGCGGATCCATCTGGCTCATGTTCAATTCCCAGAGCAAGTGCTCACGCATGCTGGGTTTTTCGGCAGCGACCTCCGAATAGCCGTCGTCCTCGTCATCCGGGCTGGAAGCGGAGGTCGATGAGAACGAGGGTTCCGGCCATTCGTTGCTGTCGTTGCGTGATTCCGCTTCGGCGGGCTCGCTGCTTTCGGCACTGCTGGATGGGGCGGGGGTATCGGTGCTGCTGTTGCCGCTGTAGGTCTGGTTGGTATTGTCGTCCTCGCGTTCGAGGAAAGGATTCTCGTCCAGCAGGCGCGCAGTCTCCTGATTGATCTCCAGCGTCGAGAGTTGCAGCAGCTTGATAGCCTGCTGCAACTGCGGCGTCAGCATCAGTTGTTGGGATTGTCTGAGTTGGAGAGAGTGTTTCATTACTGGTTTTGGCGTGTGTGCGGCGCTATCTTATAACTTGAAGTGCTCGCCCAGATACACCTTCCTCACGCCCTCATTATAGATGATTTCCTCGGGCTTGCCTTCGGCCATCACCGAGCCGGCATTGATGATGTAGGCGCGGTCGCAGATGCCCAGCGTCTCGCGCACGTTATGGTCGGTGATCAGCACGCCGATGCCACGCTCTTTGAGGAAGCGGATGATCTTCTGGATATCCAGCACGGCAATGGGGTCGACCCCGGCAAAAGGCTCATCAAGCAGGATGAAGCGCGGGTCGGTGGCCAGCGAACGGGCGATCTCGACGCGGCGGCGTTCGCCGCCGGACAGGCTGATGGCGGGATTGTCGCGGATATGGGTGATGTGCAGGTCGTTCAGCAATGCCTCCAGTCGTGCGTCCATCTCGGCGGGGGCATAGCCCTGCAATTCGAGCACTGCCTTGATGTTTTCGGTCACGGTCAGGCGGCGGAAGATGGAGGCCTCCTGCGGCAGGTAGGCCAGCCCGAGGCGCGCGCGGCGATGGATGGGCAAATGGGTGATGTCCTGGTCGTCGATGAAGATCTCGCCGCCATCGGCGGCGACGAGGCCGACGATCATGTAGAAGCTGGTGGTCTTGCCTGCGCCGTTCGGGCCCAGTAGTCCCACCACTTCGCCGCTCTTCACGGACAGCGAGACATCCTGCACCACGGTGCGGGCGCGATAACGTTTTTTCAGCGAGACGGTTCTGAGTTCGCTCATGGTTTTTGCTTTGAAAGGGTTGGGCTGGTCTGGATGGTGAGTGGCGCTGCCGAGCCGCTGGCCGGCTCTTTGGCCTTGGGCTGGATCACTGCGTGCGCTCGCCCTTTGTCGGGGTCGTTGAGGCGGGTCGGATCGCCGCTGACCTCGAACACCTCGGTACGGGTGCTGTAGGCGATGTGGTCGCCCTGTACGTCATCCTGGTCGCGCTTGACCCGGGCATGGCCGAAGAAATCCACCGTTTCGGTGCGTGTATCGTATTCGATGCGGTCGCCATAGCCTTCCATATACTGATCGGTGCCCTCGTGTTTCTGGCGGAAATTGGCGGGGCTGCCGGTGGCGGTACAGTGCTTGTTGCCCAGTTTATCCTGCGTGAGCACGATCTTCTCGGCCTGGATGAACAACGTTCCCTGGGTGAGTTCCACCTGGCCCTCGAACACGCTGGTTTGCTTCGCATCATCGATGACGACGCGATCCGATTCCACATGGATAGGTTTGTCGCGGTCTGCGTGTTCGGCGAGCGCAAGGTTGTTCCAGCCCATCAGCAGCAGGCTGCACAGTGCGGCATTAATTGCGGTTCGGCTCATGGTTGGCCCTGACGCGCGATAGCAATTTGACCGTGCGCGCTTGGTTGTCGAGTTCCATGCCGACGGCACGGATGATGTTGTACTGGTTCGTCATCACCACCGACTGGTTGGTCTCCGCCCAGTCGCGATCGGGCACGACATGCAGATAGCCGGTTACGAAACGCTGTTCGCCGAGGTCGCCGCTGGCCGGGCGCACGACATTTACGTCATCGTAAAGGTAGACGTCGTCTCCCTTGCTGGAGACCATGCCGGTCTGCGCCGAGGTGATGGTCGGCGGGCGGTCCGCATACAGGCTGGTGACCTTCGGCATCTCCAGATGGGTGCTGTCGTCGTCCGGGTAATGCCAGAGTTTTTCTGCCGAGAGCGTGTAACGCGGCCGGCCTTGCAGGTTCAGCGTGACGGCGGAGAAACTATCGACGACATAGTCGACATCGTGGCGTTGCTGGTTCTGGGCCTGGGTCAGGGGCTGTACCTGCTTATCGAGCCAGTAAGTGGCCAGCAACAGCAGCAGCAATGGCAACAATGGCAGCCATGAGCGCGCTTTGTCGAAGAACCGGTTTGCGAACATCACTTCAGGTAGGGCGCAAGTTGCGCCTCTAACGTGCCCTGTGCGCCGAGGATCAGTTCGCACACTTCGCGCACTGCGCCATGCCCGGCCTCGCGCTGGCTGACGTAATGCGCATGGTCGCGGACGATCTGCGGGGCCGCGGGAACGCTCAGCGCCAATCCGACGCGGCGCATCACGGGAAGATCGACCACATCGTCGCCCATGAAGGCAGCGGCCTCAGGTGCCAGCTTGAGTTCCGCCAGCAGTGCCTGCATCGTTGCCAGCTTGTCCTCCACGCCCTGATACAAACGGGTGATGCCGAGATTCCTGGCGCGCAACTCGACGCACTTCGAAGTGCGTCCGGTGATGATGGCCAGCTCCACGCCCGATGCCTTCAGCATCTTCAGGCCGTGGCCGTCGAGCGAATTGAAGCGCTTGAACTCTTCCCCGGAATCGGAAAGATACAGGCCGCCGTCAGTGAGCACGCCGTCCACGTCGAAGGCAACCAGGCGCAGAGGTTTGATTCGTTCGGCGAGTGACATCAGATGACTTTCGCCTTCAGCAGGTCATGCATGTTCAGTGCGCCGACCAGTTTTTTGTCGGCGTCCACCACCGGCAACTGGCTGATGTTGTACTTCTCCATCAATTGCACGGCATCGACCGCCAGTTCATCCGGGCCGATGTTGCGCGGGTTCTTCGACATCACGGTGCTGACGAGGGTGGTGCTGAAATCCAGCTTCTTTTCCAGTGTGCGGCGCAGGTCGCCATCGGTGTAGATGCCGAGCAGGCGCTTGTGGTCGTCCACGATCGCAGTCATGCCCAGGCCCTTGCGCGATATCTCGAGCACCGCATCGGCCAGCGTCGCGCCTTCACGCACTGAAGGGATACTGGCATTGGAATGCATGATGTCGCGGACGCGGGTGAGCAGGCGACGACCGAGGCTGCCACCGGGGTGCGAGCGTGCGAAATCCTCCTCGCCGAATCCCTTGGCATCGAGCAAGGCCACCGCGAGCGCATCGCCCAGTGCGAGTGCGGCGGTGGTGCTGGCGGTGGGGGCGAGGCCCATCGGGCAGGCCTCTTGTGCCACGGAGCCGTCGAGATGCACATCGGCCGCCAGCGCCAGGCTGGATCTCGGATTGCCGGTCAGGCTGATCAGGTGCGCGCCCTGGCGCTTGATCGCAGGCACGATGGTGAGCAACTCTTCGCTTTCGCCGGAATAGGAGAGCGC
Organism: Sideroxydans lithotrophicus ES-1; assembly: GCF_000025705.1. Classification (NCBI taxonomy): domain Bacteria; kingdom Pseudomonadati; phylum Pseudomonadota; class Betaproteobacteria; order Nitrosomonadales; family Gallionellaceae; genus Sideroxydans; species Sideroxydans lithotrophicus. The sequence continues at coordinate 444,284 of NC_013959.1, forward strand.
GATGACCACATCCTGCGCCGTGACCATGCCGAGATCGCCATGGCTGGCCTCGCCCGGGTGCACGAAATAGGCGGGCGTGCCGGTGCTGGACATGGTCGCGGCGATCTTGCGCGCGATGTGCCCGGATTTGCCCATGCCGCTGACGATGACCCGGCCTTTACAGGCGAGGATCAGATTCAGTGCATGCAGAAAATTGTCGTCGATACGCTGCGTCAGTGCCCGTACAGCATCGGCTTCGATGCCGAGTACCTGGCGTGCAAGGTCGAGCGCATGCGGTGCGGCGGAGAATGGTTTATTCATGTACTGGATTATAACAGCGCTTTTTGGGCCGGAGTTCTTTTGCGGAGCCTCGACAAAAGGGCTGCAGCGGCGCATCGCGGAGTTGCAGCAAAGGTGTTCGATCCGCCATGCGGGAATTTGGAAGCGGAATGGTCTGCGTGGTGTTCATTCCCGCGTCTACTTTTTCAGAGGTTCCTGAAAATGTGGCATCATCGGACCATGGCCAGTTCCTTCCATCTCATCCTCATTTTGCTCGCTGTCGCTGTCGGCGTAGTGGTGTTGTGCCGTATCCTGCATCTGCCCGCGATGCTCGGATATCTGCTGGTGGGCATCATGATCGGCCCGCACGCCATGGGCTGGATCCCCGATGCGCCGGAGACCCGCCATCTTGGCGAATTCGGCGTGGTGTTCCTGATGTTCAGCATCGGTCTCGAATTCAGTCTTGCCCGCTTGCGCGCCATGCAGCATCTGGTGTTCGGTCTGGGCACGGCGCAGGTGGCCGCCACCATGGTGCTGGTGATGATCTCCTCGCTGTTCTTCGAGATCGACTGGCGCGCGGGCCTGGCACTCGGCGGCATCCTCGCGATGTCTTCCACCGCCATCGTCAGCAAGATGCTGGTCGAGCGTGCGGAACTGAATGCGCCGCACGGGCAGAACATCATGGGCGTGTTGCTGTTCCAGGATCTGGCGGTCGTCCCGCTCATCATCATCATCCCTGCGCTGGCAGAAAGCGGCGCTCATCTCAGCGGCACCATCGCCGTCGCCTTGCTCAAGGCAGTCATCCTGCTGACGGCGCTGCTGACATTCGGCCAGCGGCTGCTGCGCCCCTGGTTCCATCTGGTCGCAAGGCAGAAGTCCTCCGAACTGTTCATGCTCAACGTGCTGTTGTTCACGCTCGGCATGGCCTGGCTCACCGAGCTCTCCGGCTTGTCGCTCGCCCTGGGGGCGTTCGTCGCGGGCATGCTGATTTCGGAAACCGAATACCGCTATCAGGTGGAAGAGGATATCAAGCCGTTCCGCGATGTACTGCTAGGACTGTTCTTCGTCACCATCGGCATGATGCTCGATCTGCATGCGGTGATCGCCGGCTGGGGATGGATATTGCTGCTGCTGCTCATCCTGATCCCGTTCAAGGCCGCCGTAGTGGCGTTGCTGGTGCGCGGTTTTTCGGGCGAGTGGGGCTCGGCCTTGCGTACCGGCATCGGTCTCGCCCAGGCGGGGGAGTTCGGTTTTGTGCTGTTGACGCTGGCAGGAGGAGTGCAATTGTTGCCGGCCGATGTGATGCAGAACGTGCTGGCCGCCATGCTCATCTCCATGCTCGTTGCACCGTTCCTGATCCAGCATGCCGAAGCCATCGTGCGCCGGCTGTCGCCGGAAGAATGGATGAACCGCGCCATGCTGATGCACCAGATCGCCGTCAGCAGCATGGCGAGCAAGCAGCACATCATCATCTGCGGCTACGGGCGCAGCGGCCAGGCGCTGGCCAGGTTCCTGACCGAGGAAGGCATCAGCTTCATCGCGCTCGATCTCGATTCGCGCCGCGTGCGCGAGGCGGTGGCGGCAGGCGAGAAAGTCGTTTACGGCGATGCGGGCAAGCTCGAGGTTTTGCAGGCGGCAGGCCTGATGCGCGCCAAGGCGCTGGCGATCACCTACGACGACAAGCATTCGGCGCTGAAGATATTGCACCACACCCAGTCGACCCGTCCCGAGCTGCCGGTGGTGGTGCGCACCGCCGACGATACGCATATCGCCGTGCTCAAACAGGCGGGCGCCGCCGAAGTGGTGGCCGAGGTCACCGAGGGCAGCGTCATGTTGGCCTCGCAGGCGTTGCTGCTCTCGGGCGTGCCGCTCAGCCGCGTCATCCGCCATATCCAGGAGACGCGGGCAAAACGCTACAGCATGTTCAGCGGCTATTTCCGCACGACCCCGCCGCCGGAAGAGGTCGAGACGGAGGATGGCGAGAACCAGCAGCCGCGCTTCCAGAACGTTCTGCTCAATGCGGGCGACCACGCGATCGGCCAGCGGCTGATGGAAATGAAGCTGGACCAGCTCAATGTCGAAGTGAACGCCGTGCGCCGCCATAACGTGGAAGGCAGCCAGCCGGCAGGCGATATGGTGCTGCGTGCCGGCGACGTGCTGGTGCTGCTGGGGCAGCCGGTCACGCTGGAAGCGGCAGAGAAACGCTTGCGCCAGGGCAAGTGATCTGTGACCGACATCCGGCACCGGCGCTTGGTGCCGGCTCGTGCTGTCGAGCCGTTCTGAAGCTCAACTCGCAATAGACAATACGAAAACGACGGCATGAAAAAAGCCCGCCGAAGCGGGCTTTGATTGTCACGCCGGAGTTGTTAGACACCCATGCAGACAGTGTAGACAGCAGCATCGTCCGGATTGCTGACGGCAGTCATCGACGTGCCCGCTGTTGTGGCAACACCTGCCAACACCGCGCCCGTACCTGGGTCACCATTATCCAATTGGATGTCGAGCTGTTTTACAAACTTACCCAGGATGTTGGGCGAGCAGATGATGTATGTGCCACGAATTGCGGCACCAGTGGTGTCCTTAATGGGAGTAATGAAGCCATTAGGACAGGTTGTTGTTCCACCAGTTTGACCGCAAGTTGTCCCACTCTGGATGCCAATCTTGCCTGCAACAGAGTTAACCGGCAGATAATCTGGAGAAGTCGTGTCGGTCGAGCCTGTAGCCAAGCCAGCCAAGCGGATATGTTGCCAGAAGATGTAAGCTTCACGTCCGGCAGTAGTATCGTTCCAGTTGGAATCGATCAGGCCATTTCCGTCACCGCTGGTAACCACTACACCTGCGGTGGCAACATGGCTGGCAGCCAGTCCGTCATCGCCAGGGATCGCTTTGTACTTGTCTTGGTAGCCGTAGATATACACAGGAATGTTGCGGAAATCGGTTGCCAGGCTCTTTACCTTGGCGCTGTTGATGAGTTCCTGACCCTTCAGCACGCCGCCGAGCAGCAGGCCGATGATCACCAGCACGATGGCGATTTCAATTAAGGTGAAGCCGGATTGGTTGCGTTTCATTATTTTGATTCTCCAAAATGGTTCAGTATTTGCTGGTTGGTGCCTTGCGCGGTAATGAACAGCAATACTCATGCCAAATAAAGATCGGGTCGGTCGAGGCGGAGTCTGTATCCCGGCCCGACTGGATGGCTGACCAAGCGAAACCAAGCCAAGTACGGTGGCAGACCGATGCCTCGTTGTGTGATTCCGACGCTGTCTGGCCTGAGGCAGGGTAGGGGATGTTCTGGGTTACACTGGCGATATTTATGCCTCAAATGACGAAGTTCTGACAGGATTGACGAAATGCGGACACTTGCTTCCGAAAAGTTGACACTTTCCAGCCGCTGGCTGTCTTTTGCGATGTTGGTCGTGCTGCATCTGGCGCTATGGCTGGGAACCGAGAGTTTATTCATGCACCCATTGCTGCTGATGCATCTCGGGCTGTTCCTGCTGTGGCAGCCGCTATGGCGCGGCGAGAGCAAGCTGCATATCGGCGCTGCGGCATTCATCATCGCGATCAGCCTGATCATGACATTCCTGCTGAACTGGTGGGTGCTTGCTTTCTGGGTCAGCGTGCTGTTCGCGCTGGTCGGCGGACGCGTATTTTCATTCTATGCGCGCTGGCAACGGCTGTATTACCTGCTGATGATGGCTTATCTGCTGACCATCCTGATTCTGTACATCGTTCCCAACCTGTTCCATCTGCTTGGCATGGGAGATGTGATGTCCAACCTGATGAATTTCGGTTTGCCGTTGCTGCTGCTCATCATGGCGCTCCTGCCCGTCGAGCGGGAGCAGGCAGAATCCGAGCGGGCGGTGGACTTCATCTACATCCTGCTGCTGTTCACCCTGCTGACATTGCTGGTGCTGGGCAGCCTCGCATTCATGACCCTGGGGCAACTGGATTACCTCGACGCCCTGTTGCGCACCCTGTTCATCATCGCCATCGTGTTGCTGGCGCTGGGTGGCTTGTGGAACCCGCGACTGGGATTCTCCGGATTCCAGGCGCTGTTCTCCCGCTACCTGCTTTCCATCGGCACTCCCCTTGAGAAATGGCTGGAGCAGCTCGCCACGGTGGCACATCAGGAGCAGGATCCCGAAGCCTTCCTCGAACATGCGACTGCGTACCTCGTCGAGATGCCCTGGATATCGGGGCTCTCCTGGGTATCCGATCATGGACATGGGGTGCTGGGAAAATCAAGCCCGCATCGGATCGAGATGGCCGACCAGGATCTGAACCTGACCTTGTTCAGCCACCAGGCTGTCTCGCCCACCGTGATGTTGCACGTCCGCTTGCTCACCCAGCTGATGGGGCACTTCTATCAGGCCAAGCGACGCGAACAGTCGCTGCGCGAGATCACGCGCCAGCAGGTCATCTACGAAACCGGTGCGCGGCTTACCCATGACCTCAAGAACATGTTGCAGTCCCTGTTCGCACTGACTTCCGTGGCGCAGCACCAATCGGAAAAGGCGCAGCCCATCCTGCAACAGCAACTGCCCGTGCTTACTCAGCGTATCGAAGCGATCCTTGCCAAGCTCAAGAGTCCGCAAACCCCGGAAGAGATGGTGGAGATGCCGCTGGCGACATGGTGGGAGGGATTGCGCCAGCGCCACCCGTATCGCGACATCGTGTGGCATGCTCCTAAAAATGTGGGTCGCCGTATGATTCCCGGTCCCATGTTCGATTGCGTCGCCGACAACCTGATCGACAATGCCTGCAAGAAACGCCAGAACGAACTTGGCATCACCGTCTCCGTCACGCTGGAGATCAATCCGTTCAGCCTGAGCATCAGCGATGGCGGCAGCGCCATACCGGCCGGCATCGCCCATCAACTGTTGAACACCGTCGTCTCATCGGAAGACGGGATGGGCATCGGGTTGTATCAGGTCGCCCGCTGGGCGACGCAGTCCGGCTATCGCCTGGAATTGAGCGAGAACAGGAAAGGCAGGGTGACCTTCCAACTGGTCGAGGCAAAATAGCCCGGGGAACGGGCGCTTCCTGCGCGCTTTGTCGTGCGGGCGCAAGCTGCAGCAGGTAAAATCGCATGCCATGAATCCCGCTTTATCCGCCATCGCCCAGCGCCGCCTGGCGCGCATCCAGCAACTCTCCGAGATCGAATACCCCGCCGACCTGCCCGTGGTGGCGCGGCGCGAGGAATTGGCGCAGGCCATTGAGAAGAACCAGGTGGTCATCGTCTGCGGCGAGACCGGCTCGGGCAAGACCACACAATTGCCCAAGATCTGCCTGAGTTTGGGGCGCGGCGTGCTCGGTGTGATCGGCCACACCCAGCCGCGCCGGGTGGCGGCACGCTCGGTAGGCGCGCGCATCGCGCATGAACTCAAGAGCGAACTCGGCGGCCTGGTCGGCTACAAGGTGCGCTTCAACGACAAGGTCTCGCCCGACACCTGCATCAAGCTGATGACCGACGGCATCCTGCTGGCCGAGATCCACCACGACCCGCTACTCAAACAATACGACACCATCATCATCGACGAAGCGCACGAGCGCTCGCTGAACATAGACTTCCTGCTCGGCTACCTGCGCCAGCTGCTGCCGCGCCGTCCCGACCTGAAGCTCATCATCACCTCGGCGACGCTGGATGCGGATAGGTTTGCGAAGCATTTTTCCAGTGCGGCAATTAGCCCCTCGCCCTCTGGGAGAGGGGGTGGGGTGAGGGAGGACTACCCGAAAATCCCTGAAACCTTGCTGAGTAATGCACGAGAGTTGCGCAAGAACTCAACAGATGCGGAGCAGTTGCTTTGGCAATTATTGAGAAGTCACCAACTGCTCGATCACAAATTCCGTCGTCAGCATCCTTTGGGTTCGTACATTCTCGATTTCTATTGCCATGAAACAAAGCTGGCGATTGAGCTGGATGGCGGGCAGCACGCGGAGGGTGCTCAGCTCAAGCATGATGAAATGCGTAGTGCGTGGTTGAAAACACAGGGGATTACTGTACTGCGTTTTTGGAATAACGATGTGTTGACGAATACCGAGGGGGTTCTGCAAACGATATTTGATTGCTTGAGTGCGCATTCCCTCACCCCAACCCCTGATGGAACTACTAGCCATCCGACTAAGCCCGCAAGCGGGCAAGTCGTTGGTTATCTCCCAGAGGGAGAGGGGCTAAAACCCGCCCCCATCATTCAAGTCTCCGGTCGTACCTATCCGGTCGAGGTGCGCTACCGTCCGCCGCAGCAGAACGAGGAAGGCGACACGCAGGATGTGCCGCAGGCGGTATGCAGCGCGTTGGATGAATTGAGCATCGGCGGCCTCAGGGGCGACGTGCTGGTATTCCTGCCCGGCGAGCGCGAGATACGCGACACCGCCGAGGCGCTGCGCAAACACCAGCACAAGGGCATCGAGATATTGCCGCTGTTCTCGCGCCTGTCCATCGCCGAGCAGGACCGCGTGTTCAAGCCCGCTTCCGGCATGCGCCGTGTGGTGCTGGCGACCAACGTGGCCGAGACTTCGCTCACCGTCCCCAACATCGGCTATGTGATCGACTCGGGTCTTGCGCGCATCAACCGCTACAGCGTGCGGCAGAAGGTGGAGCAGCTGCGCATCGAGAACATCGCACGCGCCGCTGCCAACCAGCGCGCCGGTCGTTGCGGCCGGGTGATGAGCGGCGTCTGCATCCGCCTCTACGAAGAGGCGGATTTCCTGCAGCGCCCCGAGTTCACCGACGCCGAGATCTTCCGCGTGTCGCTGGCCACCGTCATTCTGCGCATGAGCGCGTTGGGGTTGGGTGAGGTGGAGGAGTTTCCGTTCATCGAACCTCCGGGTTCGCGCGCCATTGCCGATGGCTACCAGTTGCTGACGGAGTTGGGTGCAATTGCGGAGAGTGTTCCCTCACCCCTAGCCCCTCTCCCAAAGGGAGAGGGGAATAAACTCCCTCCCCCTCTGGGGGAGGGCTGGGGTGAGGGAGCAGCCGTAGTGAAAACCGCTATTCGTCAGCTTACGCCGCTGGGCCACGAACTGGCCAAGCTGCCGCTCGACCCCAAGGTGGCGCGGCTGTTGCTGGCGGGGCGGCAATACCAGTGCCTCAACGAGATACTCATCATCGCCAGCGCGCTGGCCTTGCAGGATCCGCGCGACCGCCCGTCGGACCGGCGCGAAGCGGCGGATGCGGCGCACCAGCGCTTCAACGACGAGCGCTCGGATTTCCTTGCCTACATCAAGCTGTGGGCGTGGTTCCAGGATGCGATCAGGCACAAGAAGACCAACAAGCTGTGGGCGAACGAATGCCGCGAAAAGTTCCTGTCGCCGCTGCGCCTGCGCGAATGGCATGAGCTGCATCAGCAGTTGCATGCGCAGGTGTCGGAGATGGGTATGCGTTTCAATGAGCAGCCGGCCACCTACGAACAGATCCACAAGGCGCTGCTGACCGGCCTGCTCGGCAACATCGGTTGCAAGGGTGTGGACAAGGAGCCGTATTACCTCGGCCCGCGCGAGATCAAGTTCTTCATCGCGTCGAATTCGGTGCTGGCGAAGAAGGGTACGAAGTGGGTGGTGGCGGCGGAGATCGTCGAGACGACCAGACTGTTCGCGCGCTGCGTGGCGCGCATCGAACCGGAGTGGCTGGAAGAGGTTGGTGCGCACCTGATCAAGCGCAGCTATTTCGATCCGCACTGGGAGAAGAAGGCGGGGCAGGTGGCGGCGTGGGAGCGCAGCACCCTGTATGGCCTGCTCATCAATCCGAAGAAGCGCGTGCACTACGGGCCGATGAATCCGCAGGAGTCGCACGAGGTGTTCATCCGCGAGGCGCTGGTGAACGGCGAGTTCAACACGCAGGCGCCGTTCTTCGCGCACAACCAGAAACTCATCGCCGACATCGAAGCGCTGGAACACAAGGCGCGCCGACCTGATGTGCTGGTGGACGACGAACTGATCTTCGCCTTTTATGATGCACGCATCCCGGCCGGCATCCACAACGGCGCGGCGTTCGAGCACTGGCGCAAGGAAGCCGAGCGCGAGCAGCCCAAGCTGCTGTACCTGAAAAAAGATGACCTGATGCGCCACGAGGCGGCCGGCATCACCACCGAACAGTTCCCGCCGCAACTGCTGATGAACAATGTCAGCTACGCGCTGGCCTACAACTTTGCGCCGGGCAAGAGCGACGACGGCGTCACGCTGACCGTGCCGCAGGCCTTGCTCAACCAGGTATCGGCGGCGCGCTGCGAATGGCTGGTGCCTGGCATTCTGGCGGAGAAGGTCGTGCAACTGGTCAAGTCGCTGCCGCAGAAACTGCGACGCCATTGCGTGCCGGTGCCGGAGTTCGCGGCGGAATTCTGTGCGAGCGTGAAGCCTTCTGATATGCCGCTGCTGCAGGCGTTGGCACGCTACATCCGCGAGCAGAAGCAGCTAGACGTGCCGCTGGATGCGTTCCGGCTGGAGCAACTGCCGGCGCATCAGTTGATGAACTTCCGCGTGGTGGATGAGCATGGGCGACAGCTCGGCATGTCGCGCAATTTTGCTGCTTTGCGCGGGGAGTGGGCTATTTCCCTCACCCCAGCCCTCTCCCAGAGGGAGAGGGAGTCAGGGCAGCGCACCGGGTCTAGCCCCTCGCCCTCTGGGAGAGGGGTTGGGGTGAGGGAAGAGCTGAAGCGCCACACCTCTTGGGATTTCGGCGACTTCAAACCAACCCGCACCGAACCCCGCGCCGGCCAGACCGTCACCGTGTTCAATGCGCTGGTGGACGAAGGCGATGCAGTGACGCTGCAGGCTTTCGATACGCAGGATGAAGCAAAAGCCGCGCACCGCCTGGGGTTGCGGCGCATGTTCATGCTGGCGCTGAAGGAACAGGTGAAATACCTGGAGAAGAATCTGCCCGGCCTGCAGGCGATGGCGATGCAATTCCTGCCGTTCGGTAGCCAGCAAGACCTGCAGCGGCAGATCCTCGCGGTGACGTTCGACCGCTGCTGCCTCAACGATCCGTGGCCGGAAAGCGAGAAGGAGTTTGCCACGCGCTGCAAGGAGGCGAAGGCGCGCCTGAACCTGGTGGCGCAGGAGATCGCGCGGCTGGTTGGCGCGGTACTGGCCGAATACCATGCAATGCAAAAATCCCTGCCGGGTTTCAAGGCGCATGCACAGGTATTGCAGGACATCCGCAACCAGTGCGAATGGTTGCTGGGCAAAGAGTGGGTGGCGCGCACGCCCTACGAACGCATGCAGCACATGCCGCGCTACCTGAAAGCGGTCAACGTGCGGCTGGAAAAGCTGCGCGCCAACCCGGCACGCGATGCGCAGAATCTGGCGCAGATGGGTCCATTGTTGCAACAATGGCAGCGCAAACTGTCGGCGCAGCATGGTGAAGCCGATGCGCGGCTGCAGGACTTCGGCTGGATGATGCAGGAGCTGCGCGTGTCGCTGTTCGCGCAGGAATTGAAGACGCCGGTGATCGTGTCGGTGAAGCGTCTGGAAAAGATGCTGGCGGGACTAAGTTAAAATCGGAATATGTCGAACCGGGACGGATAAGTCATGACGCAGAAAAAAGTGGATGTGTTGTTGGTCGGGGCTGGGGTGATGAGCGCGACGCTGGCGTCGTTGTTGTCGCACCTGGACCCGTCGCTGAAGATCATGATGGTCGAGCGGCTGAGCAAGGTGGCGCATGAAAGCACGCACAGCCTGAACAATGCGGGTACCGGGCATGGCGGGTATTGCGAGCTGAATTACACGCCGCAGCTGGCCGATGGCAGCATCAGGATCGACCGCGCCCTGGAGATCAATGCCGCATTCGAGGTTTCGCTGCAATTCTGGTCCTACCTGGTCAAGCAGGGCATATTGCCCGAGCCGGAGAAATTCATCAATCCGATATGCCACCAGAGTTTCGTCTGGGGAGAGGAGGATGTGGCGTTTTTGCGCAAGCGCCATGCGGCGCTGCACAAGCATCACCTGTTCGAAGAGATGGAATTCAGCGAAGACCACGCGGTGCTGCGCAAGTGGATGCCGCTGGTGATGAAACACCGCGATGCCAGTCAGGCCGTGGCTGCGACGCGGGTCAAGCACGGTACCGACGTGGACTTCGGCCTGCTGACGCGCAAACTGGTGAAGTCACTGACCAAACACTCCACCTTCGACCTGATGCTGAGCCATACCATCGTCAGCATGAAGCAGCACGACGATGGCCGCTGGCATGTGCGGGTGCAGGACAATCATGCCGGCGAGACCCGCACCATCGATGCCGGTTTCGTCTTCCTGGGCGCGGGCGGCGGCGCGCTGCCGCTGCTGCAGAAGTCGGGTATCCCGGAAGCGCGCGGCTATGGCGGTTTTCCGGTCAGCGGCCAATGGCTGATCTGCAAGAATCCGGAAGTGGTGAAGCGCCACTGCAGCAAGGTCTATGGCAAGGCTGCCGTGGGTGCGCCGCCGATGTCGGTGCCGCACCTGGATGCGCGCATCATCGATGGCGAGCCGGCTTTGCTGTTCGGGCCGTTCGCCAGCATCACCACCAAGTTCCTCAAGGAAGGTTCGGTACTCGACCTGTTCTCCTCGCTCAAAACCGACAACCTGAAGCCGATGCTGGCGGTGGCGCGCGACAACCTCGACCTTACCCGTTATCTCATCACCGAAGCGTTCCGTTCGCACAAGGAGCGCATGGCGATATTGCGCGGTTTCTATATCGATGCAAAAGAGGAAGACTGGGAGCTGGCATCGGCCGGGCAACGCGTGCAGATCATCAAGAGTTGCGACAAGAAAGGCGGCAAGCTGGAGTTCGGCACCGAGATTGTCACCGCCAACGATGGCACGCTGGCGGCACTGCTGGGCGCGTCACCCGGCGCTTCCACCTCGGTGCAGGCGATGATCGAGGTGATCGAGCGTTGCTTCAAGCCGCGAATGAAGAGCGCCGACTGGAAGCACAAGATGAAAGAGATGATCCCGTCCTACGGCGAATCGCTGGACGAGAATGTCGCACTGCTGCATGAAGTGCGGCGGCACACGCTGAGTACGCTCAGGCTGGGGTGAGCATCGCCCGAAGGGCCGGGGCGATCAGCCGTTGAAGCGCTTCGCGATCAGCACGGCGTTGCTGCCGCCGAACGCGAACGAGTTGGACATCACCGTATCGAGCCTGACGTTGCTGCGGCCCTGGTTGGGCACATAGTCCAGGTCGCATTCCGGATCGGGTTCGTGCAGGTTGATGGTGGGCGGGATGGCCTGATTGTGCAGGGCCAGCACGGCAGCCATGAATTCGACCGCACCGGTCGCGCCCATCAGGTGGCCGTGCATGGATTTGGTCGAGCTCACCGGCACCCTGGGCGCGTGCGCACCGAACACCTGCTTGATGGCCTTGCTCTCTTCGATGTCGCCGGCCTGCGTGGCGGTACCGTGGGCGTTGATGTAGTGGATATCCTGCGGCTGCAGCTGAGCTTCGCGCAGCGCGTTGAGGATGGTGCGCGTCTGCCCGGCCGAGTCCGGCTTGGTGATGTGGCTGGCATCGGACGAGCAGTCGTAGCCGACCAGTTCGGCATAGATCTTCGCGCCGCGCCGCACCGCGCGTTCCACGTCTTCCAGCACCAGCACGGCAGCGCCTTCGCCGAGCACCAGGCCGCTGCGGTTCTTCGAGAACGGCTTGCAGGATGCCCCGGCATCGTGCGGGTCTTCCTGTGCCAGGGTGCGCAACGCTTCCCATGCCTTCATCGCACCCAGCGTCAGCATCGCTTCCGAGCCGCCTGCCAGCATCGCATCGGCGTAACCGTGCTTGATCTGGCGATAGGCTTCGCCGACCGCGATGGCCGAGGAGGAACAGGCGGTGGCATATGTGATGTTGGCGCCTTGCAGGCGGTATTTGATGGAAAGGTGCGAGGCCGCGGCATTGTTCATGCTGAGCAGCACGCTGAGCGGCTTGACGCGCGGTGGATTGCGCTGCAGCGTCTCGATGTAACCGTCTTCCAGCGAGCTGGCGCCGCCCAGGCAGGAACCCATGCAAACGCCGGAGCGGGTCTGTTCGGCTTCGCTGAGTTCGAGTCCGGCATCCTGCACGGCCTGTTCGGCGGCGACCAGCGCGAACTGGCTGAAGCGCTCGATGCCGCTGAGCTGGATCTTGCTGAAGTGGGCGGCGGGATCGAAGCCTTCCACCTGGGCGCCGATGCGGATGGAAAGCTGCTCGACGAAGTCTGCTTTCAGCCGTTTGATGCCGGAGTGCCCGGCCATCAGCTTGCTGAAGAATTCAGTGGGGTTATTGCCGACCGGTGAGATGACGCCCAGTCCGGTGATGACGACGCGCCTGGTCATGGGTATTACTGTGCAGTGCCTTTTTGCTCGGCGACGATCTTGTCCACCAGGTTGACCACATCCTGCAGCGTTTTGAGTTCGACGCGCTCTTCGGGCATGGTGATCTTCAGCTCGTCCTCGAGATTGAACGTGAACTCGATCACTGACAGTGAGTCGAGACCCAATCCCTCCAGGGTGGCATCGGGAGTGAGGTCTTCCAGCTTGAGGTCGAACTGCTTGACCATCATGTTCTGTATCGTTTGCAGAGAACTCATAATCGCTTGCTTCTAAAATGAAATCGCGCGGATTGTAACAGAAGCCTTTGGCTAGCTGGCGGTGCTTTGGGCGCGTGCGCCAGCGAAGAAACGGATGGTTTCGTCGGCGACCTGTTCGCGGTCGTTGTCCACGGTGATCATGTGGTAGCAGTTATGCAGCATCACGGTCTCCACGGTCTTCGAACCGATGTGTTTGGCGGTATAGAGCGCGCTGCGCGGGGAGGATATCTCGTCTTCCACGGCATGGATGATGATGGCAGGGGCCGTGACGCGCGGCATCGTCTTCTTCGCTGCGGCGATCAGGCGCTCCGCTTCCTGCACGGCTGGCATGTTCAGGCGACTGGCCCCGATCATGGAGGCATCCTTGTGCGCCATCTCGCGGGCGATCCAGCGGCGCAATTGCTGGTTCTTCAGGCCGAACGGTTCCCTTTCCTTATATGTGTAGCGATAGCGGAAAGGCCAGATATAGCCGAGATAACGGAAGATGCGGTACCAGGGCATGGCCCAGCCGTCATACCACAGTGTGGTGGAAAGCAGCGTCAGTGCGGCGACCTGGTCGCCCAGTTCGGCGGCGATGCTGAGCGATAGCGTCCCGCCGATGCACAAGCCCCCGACGGCGACACTCTTGTACTGCCGTTTGAGTGCGCGGAACTCTTCCAGTGCCTTGGCGTGCCAATCCTGCCAATGGGTGACCGAACGCGGCGTATCGCCGTGTTCGAAACCGTAACCGGCGATGTGCGGCAGATGCACCGTGTAACCGGCCTGCTGCAGGCGTTTGGCCAGCGGCAGAAGTTCGGCCGGACTGCTTTGCAGTCCGTGGAGCAGCAGCACGGCGTGTTCACCGCCAGGCAGCGTGATTGGGGTCATAGATCGTGGCCAGTATCAAAAAAGGGCGGCATTCTAGCAAAATCAGCCTCCGGAAAACTCTGATTAAATCCGCCATGAGTCGCTTACGCAACAATGTCGGAACGACTAGTGGTTTCCCCTATATCGCACTGCGTGCTTCCGCTGGTATCTCGGCATACAGGTCGAATGTGAGCGCTCAGCACGCTGAGCTATAATCGGGCTGTGGCTCATTCAGGGATCCCCAAGAAAATCATGGACAAACAGCTGCGTGAGGCTGCACTGCAGTATCACCGCCAGACCCCGGCAGGCAAGATCTCGGTTCGCGCCACCAAGCCGATGATCACGCAGCGCGATCTGGCGCTGGCCTATTCGCCGGGCGTGGCGGCAGCCTGCGAACTCATCGTGGCCGACCCTGCCGAAGTGCGCAACATGACCGCGCGCGGCAACCTGGTAGCGGTCATCAGCAACGGAACTGCGGTGCTGGGCCTGGGGGCGATCGGCCCGCTGGCGGCCAAGCCGGTGATGGAAGGCAAGGGCGTGCTGTTCAAGAAGTTCGCCGGCATCGACGTGTTCGATCTGGAGATCGACGAGCGCGATCCGGACAGGCTGGTCGAAATCATCGCTGCACTGGAACCTACCTTCGGCGGCATCAATCTGGAAGACATCAAGGCGCCGGAATGCTTCTACATCGAGCGCAAGCTGCGCGAGCGCATGCACATCCCGGTGTTCCACGACGACCAGCACGGCACCTCCATCATCGTCGGAGCGGCGCTGTTGAACGGGCTCAAAGTGGTAGGCAAGAAGATCGAAGAGATCAAGCTGGTGGTGAGCGGTGCCGGCGCGGCGGCATTGGCTTGCCTGGACATGCTGGTGTGTCTCGGCGTGAAGGCGGAGAACATCATCGTCACCGACATCAAGGGCGTGGTGTACAAGGGACGCACCGAAGAGATGGACGACAACAAGGCGCGTTATGCAGTGGAGACTGCAGCGCGCACCCTGGGCGAGGTCATCGCCGGGGCCGACGCCTTCCTGGGATTGTCCGCGGGCGGTGTGCTGAAGTCGGAGATGGTGAAGCAGATGGCGGACAAGCCGCTGATCTTCGCGCTGGCCAACCCGACGCCCGAGATATTGCCGGAACTGGCAAAGGCTGCGCGTCCCGATGCGATCATGGCGACCGGACGTTCCGATTACCCGAACCAGGTCAACAACGCGCTGTGCTTTCCCTATATCTTCCGCGGCGCGCTGGATGTAGGCGCGACGAACATCAATGAAGCGATGAAGCTCGCGGCGGTATATGCCATCGCCGAACTGGCCCAGGCCGAGCAATCCGATACGGTGGCGGAGGTCTACGGCGAAGAGAGCCTTTCCTTCGGTCCCGAATACCTGATCCCGAAGCCGTTCGATCCGCGCCTGATCACGCGCATCGCACCGGCTGTCGCGCAGGCGGCCATGGACAGCGGGGTGGCGGCACGTCCCATCGCCGACATGGATGCTTATCGCGAACAATTGTCGCAGTTCATCTACCACTCGAACATGCTGATGAAACCGGTATTCAGCATCGCCAGGAAATTTCCCAAGCGGCTGGCCTACGCCGAAGGCGAAGACGAGCGCGTGCTGCATGCGGTGCAGACCGTGGTGGACGAGGGCATCGCTTATCCGATCCTGGTCGGGCGTCCGGCGGTGATCGAGCAGCGCATCGCCAGACTGGGTCTGCGCATCCGCGCGGGCGAGCATTTCGAGTTGGTGAACCCGGAAAGCGACAGCCGCTATCGCGAGTATTGCAACGAATATCATCGCCTGATGCAACGGCACGGGGTGACGCCGGATGCGGCCAAGCGCGCCATGCGCAGCCACAACACGCTGATCGCGGCGATGCTGGTGCGCATGGATGCCGCCGACGCCATGCTGTGCGGCACGGTGTCGCAGCCGCTGCATCACCTGCGCTACATCGACGAGGTCATCGGCCGTCATCCGGGCGCAAGCGTATATGCGGCGATGAATATCCTGATGCTGCCCGGGCATACCCTGTTCATCTGCGACACGCACGTGAATCTCGATCCGACCGCAGAAGAGGTCGCCGCCATGACGCTGCTGGCGGCAGCCGAGGTGCGCCGGTTCGGGTTGACGCCCAAGGTCGCGCTGCTGTCGCATTCCAACTTCGGCAGCCACAAGGATGCCTCGGCACAAAAGATGAGCCGTGCGCGCGAACTGCTGGAGCAGCTTGAGCCCGAACTGGAAGTGGAAGGCGAGATGCATGGCGATGCGGCCTTGTCGGAAAGCCTGCGCAACCAGACTTTTCCCGCATCGCGGATGAAGGGCAACGCGAACCTGCTCATCATGCCGAATCTGGATGCGGCGAACATCGCCTACAATCTGCTCAAGATCACCGGGGGCGAAGGCATCACCATCGGTTCGATCCTGCTCGGGGCGAACAGGTCGGTACATATCCTGACTTCGAGTGCGACGGTCCGTCGCCTCGTGAACATGAGTGCGCTGGCGGTTGCCGGCGTAAAAAAACATTAGGAGGCAGTATGAACAAGCATGAAATCGAATTGCTCAGCCAGGAGATCGAGATGTTGATGAGCGAACGGGTGCGTCTGCTCAAGGTGGTGGGCGCCGCCGCAGTACTGGTGGCGAACGCCGATGCCCAAAAGCTGCAGAAGGGGGCCGTGGAAGCGGCAGAGATGTTGTCCGAAATGCTGAACGCGCTGCCCGAGGAGACACTGAAAGACGCACTGGAATCGGTTCATGCCGAGCCGGATGAGGCGTGACCACTGAATCGACGATGAGCCAGACCCAGCCCAAGATCGGACTCATGCTCACCGGCGGCGGTGCCCGCGCGGCGTATCAGGTCGGCGTGCTCAAGGCGATCGCCGAGTTCATGCCGCGACGCACGCAATGTCCGTTCCAGGTCATCTGCGGCACATCGGCCGGGGCATTGAATGCGGTGACGCTGGCGGTGAATGCGCGCCATTTCCGCAAGGGCGTGAAATATCTGCTCGGGATCTGGACCAGCTCGCAGGTGACAGACATCTACCGTTCCGACCTGCTCGGCGTCGCTGCCAACAGCGGACGCTGGCTGGCTGGTCTGATACTGAGCCTGCTCGGCATCAATCGCATGCGGCGAGTCTCGTTGCTGGACAACTCGCCGCTGGCAACCTTTCTGGAAGAGACGCTGCCCTGCGAGCAGATCCAGGAGAATATCGATGCGGGTGCCCTGCATGCCTTGAGTATCACTGCTTCCGGCTACAGTTCCGGACATTCGGTTACCTTCTACCAGGGCGTGCCGGAATTGCAGCCATGGAAACGCACGCGGCGCCTGGGCGTGGAAGCCAGCATAGGCATCGAACATCTGATGGCTTCCGCTGCCATTCCTTTCATCTTTCCGGCGGTGCACATCCACCGTGAATATTTCGGCGACGGTTCGGTCCGCCAGATCGCGCCGATCAGTTCGGCGCTGCATCTGGGTGCCGACAAAGTGCTGCTGATGGGCGCATGGCACAAGGACGATGAAGAGGAACGGCGCAACAAAGTGGATACTTACCCCACGCTGGCGCAGATCGCGGGACATGCGCTGGACAGCATCTTCCTCGACAGCCTGGAAGTCGACCTGGAGCGGCTGCAACGGATAAACGATGCGGTCAAGCTGATCCCCGAGGAACTGCGCGCGGCAACCAAGCTGCGCCACATCGACGTCCTGGTGATCACTCCCAGCCAGCCGTTGGAGAAGATCGCCGAGCGCTATATCTCGCAGCTCCCGTGGACCATACGCCTGTTGCTGCGCTCGATCGGTGTCATGCGGCGCAGCGGCGCGAACCTGGTCAGTTACCTGCTGTTCGACAAGCAATATTGCCGGGCGCTGATCGATCTCGGTTATCAGGATGCGCTGAAACGGCGCGACGAGATACTCTGTTTTCTTGGATACGACACTGCGACCCCCGGTTGCGACATGCCGCAATGAACGCAACCGACACGCCCAGGCCATTGACTTTTGCATTGCTGCGGCATTTGGCGGACGGCGAGTTCCATTCCGGAGAAGTGTTGGCCGGGATGTTCGGCGTGACGCGCGCGACGGTGTGCAACGCATTGCGCAATGTCGAAGATTACGGCCTGATCCTGTACAGCGTGCGCGGCCGCGGTTATCGCCTGGCGCATCCGTTGCACTGGCTGGATGCGGATCGGGTCCGTGCCGGGCTCGGCGCGGCGCGCGACGAACTGCATATCGAGATACTCGATCATGCCGCTTCCAGCAACGCGTTGTTATTGCAGCGTGCCGCGCAAGGCGCTGCCAACGGCACAGTGCTGGCGGTGGAGTTGCAGACCGCCGGGCGCGGTCGCCTGGGCAGGACATGGCATTCCGGTCTGGGCGATACGCTCACCTTTTCCCTGTTGTGGCGTTTCAAAAGCGGGCTTGCCGCACTGTCCGGCCTGAGCCTGGCTGTGGGCGTCGCCATGATGCGCGCGCTGGCTGAACTGGGTGTGCAGGGTGTCGGCCTGAAGTGGCCGAACGATGTGTTGTTAAATGACGGCAAGCTTGCCGGGATATTGATCGAGGCGCAGGGCGATATGCTGGGGCCCAGCGCGGTGGTGATCGGCGTCGGCATCAATCTGACCGTGCCGGAAGCGCTGCGCGGCCGCATCGACCAGCAGGTGACCGATCTTGCATCACTGGGGGCACCCGTACCGGAACGCAACCTCGTGCTTGCGGTATCATTGAAACATTTGACGGCCGTGCTGCACGAGTTCGCCGGACAAGGCTTTGCGCCGTTGCGTGCGGAATGGGAAAGCCATCATGTGTTCCAGCATAGTCCCGTGAAAATATCGCTGCCGGATGGCTCGCACATCCTTGGTACGGTGCTGGGCGTGGCCGACGACGGTACGTTGCGGCTGGCGACGGAACGCGGCGAGCAGCTTTTCCATGCAGGCGAGGTCAGCTTGAGAAAGGCATAAGTGTTACTACTGGATGTTGGGAACAGCCGCTGCAAATGGGCGTTGGTGCAGGACGGAGCATGGTTGCGCCAGGGTGTGGTGGGCAATACGGAATGGATCGCTTTGCAGCATGCGTTTGCGGCTTTGCCGGTTCCTGCGCGCATCCTGGTCTCCAATGTAGCGGGAGAAGCGATGGCTCAGTGCTTGAGCGGCGTCTGTTCGGGATGGCAGCGCCCGCTGGAATTCATAACGGCATGCGCCGAGCAATGCGGGGTGCGCAACAGCTATGAACGACCGGAGCGTCTGGGCAGCGATCGCTGGGCGGCGCTGATCGCTGCATGGGATCGCACGCATGCAGCATGTCTGGTGGTCAACTGCGGTACGGCGACGACGATCGATGCGCTCTCTGTGCAGGGCGAATTCCTGGGCGGTTTGATCCTTCCCGGCGTCAGCCTGATGCAGCACAGTCTGGCGACCAATACCGCACAGCTCGATGCGGAGCAGGGCAAGTTGCAGGATTTTCCGCGCAACACTGCCGACGCCATCCATAGCGGCATGCTGCATGCCACACTTGGTGCCATCCGGCATCAGTTCGGTTTGCTGCAGGCGCACAGCGGAAAAGCGCGCTGTCTGCTCGGCGGCGGTGCGGCGGGCATCGTCCATCCGTATCTCGACCTGCCGTCAGAGCGGATGGACAACCTGGTGTTGCAAGGGTTACAGATCATTGGAGAGACGAAGGCATGACGAAGTGGATCGTGTGGTTGTTGTTGCTGGCCAACCTGGCCTTGTTTGGCTGGATGCGTTGGGGCAGTCTGCTGACCGTCGATACCGATGCCGGTTCGACGCAGCCGGAGTTGCATCCGGAAAAGATCAGGGTGCTGGATGCGCTGCCCGCTTCCGCCGCCGCCCCGACGTCCGGCGGCATGTCGCTGGCGCTGTCACCCGTTTCAGCTGCCGCCGCGACCGCTGTGGCTGAGCCTGCGCCTGCGCCCGTACCAACACACATGCCGGCACCTGCATCCATACCGATACATGTACCAGTTGCCGGGACGCCTCCGGACAATGTTTCGAAATGCGCGGAATGGGGCGAGTTCTCGGGCGAAGACCTGTTGCGAGCACAACAGGCATTGTCCCTGATGAAACTGGGCGACAACCTGTCGCAGCGAACAGTGGAGCGTAACCACGGCTTTTGGGTATATATCCCGCCGATGAAGAAGCGATCGAGTGTGGAAAAGAAGATCGCACAGTTGAAAGAGCGCGGGATAAAGGATTACTTCGTGATCCAGGAAAAGGGCAAGTGGCAAAATGCCATCTCACTGGGGGTGTTCAAGACCAAAGACGCGGCTGAAAAATTCATCGCCGTGCTCCGAACCAAGGACGTGCGTACTGCCAGGCTGGGCGAACGCGTGAGCAAGCTCAAATACACCGTGTTTGTCGTAAACGACCTCGATTCGGGGACCGCGGACAAACTCAGTGCGCTACAAAAGGAGTTTCCCGACAGCGAGCTCAAACTATCGGCATGCAATAATTGACAGGAAGGGGTGAAATCAGCAAAATGCCGCCCTTTCCATAAGTACGCGGCCCCAGCAGTATCGGTCGCAACATGCAAAAACGGTGATATAGCTCAGTTGGTTAGAGCACAGCACTCATAATGCTGGGGTCGGTGGTTCAAGTCCACCTATCACCACCAATAAATCCCCCGGCCTGACATTGAAATCAACTGGGTTCTGTTACGGCAGATATGCAAGGATTCGGTGGCCTGAAAAATAAAAACTCCAGCACGGGCTGGAGTTTTTGATTTGGTGCGATCTAACTGGTGAATCAGTTTTTGTCGGTAAAGAGCTGTTTCAACATCCACAACGAAAAGCCAACAGCCAGCACTGCCGATCCGATTGATGCGATATCTGCGACAAATGACATTTTCTGCTCCTCTCAAAAGAATTAGATTACACGCACTTTGAAAGTGGTATTCAAATCGTAGCACAGATGCTTTTTTCTTGACAGAAATTTAACGCAAGCGAGGCAGCCTGAGGGGTAGAGCTGCAAGCGGGAAGATGGGGATCGGGTGAGGTGGGAAGCTGATGGACACAGCTTCCCGATGTTTAGTGCCTTAGTCAGCTTTCTTGAACAGCTGGATGGTGATCCATACTGCGAAGGCAACTGAGAATATTGCGGTGCCAATGGATGCTACGTCTGCAATGATAGACATACTCTGATCTCCCTAAATGCGTCAGTTATTGGATGTACTTTTATAATGGCGATGATTGATTAAAGCCTTTCGAATTATATGAGTAATTTTCCTGGTTATGACCACAATATTTTTAAGGTTATGAATGAATGGCCATCGAGCATGTTTGAACTGAGGATGAACGGGTGTCGCAAGTGTTGACCAAACTCCACATCAAGACCTATGGCTGCCAGATGAACGAGTACGACTCGGACAAGATGGTAGATGTGTTGCGCGCCTGCGAAAACATGGTGCAGACCGACAAGCCGGAAGAGGCGGACATCATTCTGTTCAACACCTGTTCCATTCGCGAGAAGGCGGAAGAGAAAGTGTTCTCCGACCTGGGCCGTGCGCGCGTCCTCAAGCAGGCCAATCCTCGATTGCTGATCGGTGTCGGCGGTTGTGTGGCAAGCCAGGAAGGCGAGGCCATCATCAAGCGTGCACCTTATGTCGATGTGGTGTTCGGCCCGCAGACCCTGCACCGCCTGCCGCAGCTCATCGCGGCGCGGCGCGAGAGCGGCAAGCCGCAAGTGGACATCAGCTTTCCCGAGATCGAGAAATTCGACCACGTGCCGGCTGCGCAGACCACCCACGGCACGGCTTTCGTCTCCATCATGGAAGGCTGCAGCAAATACTGTACGTTCTGCGTGGTGCCCTACACGCGCGGCGAAGAGATGTCGCGCCCTTACGCCGATGTGATGCGCGAAGTGGAGAGCCTGATTGCGCAGGGGGTGGGCGAGATCACGCTGCTGGGGCAGAACGTGAATGCCTATCAGGGCGAGACGGATGACGGCGACACGGTGGATTTTGCATTCCTGCTGCAGACCGTCGCTGCGCTGCCAGGCGTGCAGCGTCTGCGTTATACCACTTCGCATCCGCGCGAAATGTCGCAACGGCTGATCGATCTGTATGCGACCACGCCGAAGCTGGCCAGTCACTTGCATCTGCCGGTGCAGTCCGGTTCGGATCGAATCCTGGCCGCGATGAAACGCGGCTATACCGCGCTGGAATACAAATCCATCGTACGCAAGCTGCGTGCCGCGAGACCGGAAATCTCCATCACCTCGGATTTCATCGTCGGCTTTCCTGGCGAGACCGATGCCGATTTTGAAGCGACCATGAAGCTCATCGACGATGTCGCCTTCGACGCCAGTTTCAGCTTCATCTTCAGCGCGCGTCCCGGCACGCCGGCAGCCGAGATGGCGGACGACACGCCATATGAGACCAAGCTTGCGCGCCTGCATCGTCTGCAGGCGCGTATCGCCGAGTTGGGGCAGCAGGTCAGCGAGGCAATGTCCGGTACAGTGCAGCGCGTCGTGGTGGAGAACATCTCGCGCAAGAGTGAGCACGAATTGGCAGGCCGTACCGCGAACAACCGGGTGGTGAATTTCGTCGGCTCGCCCGGCATGCTGGGGCGTTATGTCGATGTGCGGATACTGTCGGGAACATTGCACACGCTGCGCGGTGAACTGGTAATGGAACCATGAGCGAAACGCTGAGCATCTCTTTCGAGCCGGTCGACAATGCGCGCCTGGCCAACCTGTGCGGCGCATTCGACGAGCACCTGCGGCAGATCGAGACTGCGCTGGAAGTGAGTATCGCAAGGCGCGGCGAGCATTTCAGCATCACCGGCGAGCAGGCGGGGCTGGCGCGCGACGTGCTGGAACGGTTCTATCTTGAAGCCAGGCACGACATCACGCTGGAGCGCCTGCAGCTGGGTCTGATCGAGTCGATGAAACGCAACCTGCCCGACGCGCAAAGCGAATCGGTGCCATTGCTGATGACGCGCAAGGCGGAAGTGCGCGGGCGCACCGTGCGGCAGAACGAATACCTGCAGGCGATCCAGGAACACGACATCACCTTCGGGGTCGGTCCTGCCGGAACTGGCAAGACCTACCTCGCCGTCGCTTCGGCGGTGGACGCCTTGCAGCGCGAGGCGGTGAAACGTCTGGTGCTGGTGCGGCCCGCAGTCGAAGCGGGCGAGCGCCTGGGTTTCCTGCCCGGAGACATGGCGCAGAAAGTCGATCCCTATCTGCGTCCCTTGTACGACGCGCTCTACGACCTGATGGGGCTGGACAAGGTGGCCAAGGCTTTCGAGCGCGGCATGATAGAAGTCGCGCCGCTGGCGTATATGCGCGGCCGCACGCTGAATCATTCCTTCATCATCCTGGATGAGGCGCAGAACACCACGCCGGAGCAGATGAAGATGTTCCTGACGCGCATCGGTTTCGGCAGCAAAGCCGTGATCACCGGCGACGTGACGCAGATCGACCTGGCACGCGGGCAGAAGAGCGGGCTCAACGATGCACGCATCGTGCTGAAGGATGTGCGCGGCATCGCCTTCCAGCAGTTCCTTGCCGAAGATGTGGTGCGCCATCCGCTGGTGCAGAAGATCGTCTCCGCCTACGAGAGATTCGATGGCAAACACCATGACTGATCCACACAAACTCTCGTTGTCCGTGCAATACGCCAGCAATGCCGGAAAATTGCCCACGCGACAGCAATTTCGCCGCTGGGCGAAAGCCGCGCTGGAACGGGATGTGCAGATATCCTTGCGCCTCGTGAACGAGGCCGAGGGACGCACATTGAACCGGGATTTTCGCGGCAAGGATTACGCGACCAACGTGCTGACTTTCGTCTATGACGACACAGTTCCGTTGTCCGGCGATGTGGTGATCTGCGTGCCGGTGGTGGCACGCGAAGCGAAGGAACAAGGCAAGGATCTGTTCGCGCATTATGCGCATCTCGTCATTCACGCAGTCCTGCATCTGCAGGGTTACGATCACGAAAAGAAGCGCGATGCGGAGAAGATGGAGGCGCGCGAGACTGCGTTGATGCTCAAATTAAGGTATCCTGCACCCTATCTGCTTAGTTGATGTTGAGTAATGGACGGTTCAGAAAGTAGTCACAAGCCCACCTTGCTGGAACGGCTCTCCACGATGTTGCTGCGGGAGCCGGAAGATCGCGAGCAGTTGATCGCCCTGATGCACAGCGCCTACGAGCGCAACCTGCTGGATGCCGACGCACTCTCCATGATGGAGGGCGTCATCCAGGTCTCCGAGCGCCAGGTGCGCGAGATCATGATTCCGCGCGCGCAGATGGATGTCATCGATATCAGCCAGCCGCCGGAACAGTTCATCCCCTACGTCATCGAGACCGCACACTCGCGTTTTCCCGTCACCGACGGCGACAAGGACAACATCATCGGCATCCTGCTGGCGAAGGATCTGCTGCGTTATTACGCGGGGGAAGAATTCGACGTGCGCGACATGCTGCGTCCCGCCGTGTTCGTGCCGGAGTCGAAACGCCTCAATGTGCTGCTGCGGGATTTTCGCAGCAACCGCAATCACATCGCGCTGGTGGTCGATGAATATGGCGGCGTATGCGGCATGGTCACCATCGAGGACGTGCTGGAACAGATCGTCGGCGACATCGCCGACGAGTACGATTTCGATGAGGACGGCGACAACATCATCCGTGCCGACGCGGAACACTGGCGTGTCAAGGCGGACACCAAGATCGCCGACTTCAATGAGACGCTGGGCACCGAGTTCAATGACGAAGAATATGACACCATCGGTGGCCTGGTGCTCAAATCCGCTGGCCAGTTGCCCAAGCGCGGAGAAAGTTTCCAGGTCGGCGAGTGGCGCTTCACGGTGCTGCGTGCCGACAGCCGCAGGTTGCATTCGCTGCTGGCGGAGCGTTCGCTGATAGAGTCTGGCGAGCAGGGATGATCCAGGCTTGACTAGGGTTTATCTCTTAATATTCAAAGTATCATCGCTGCCACATCGGATCGTCAGATAGTATCTGCAGTCGCAGGGTGCGGAAAAGCCGATAACGTGGCTTTGAAGAAGCGCACGGAGATACTGCAATGGGTCAGACCAGATCATTGGATATGCCGCTGTTGTCGCCGGGCATGGTGGCGTTGCTGGCGGCGCAATTCTTTTCGGCGTTGGCCGACAATGCCGTCCTGATCGCGGCCATCGCCATCGTCAAATCGCAAGGTCTTCCTCATCTTGTGCCGTTGCTGCAGGAATCATTTGTCTTTCCCTTCATATTGCTCGCCGCTTTCGTCGGGCAGGTCGCAGACGGATTCCCCAAAGCAAGGGTGATGCTGGCGGCGAACATGCTCAAGCTCATGGGTGCGCTGGCGATGCTTGCAGGTGCCAGCCCGCTCGCCGCTTACGGCTGGATCGGCGTCGGTGCGGCCATCTACTCGCCGGCAAAGTACGGCATCCTCTCGCAGATGTTCGGTACATCTGTGCTGGTGCGGGCGAACGGCATGATGGAAGGTTCCACCATCGTCGCCATCCTGCTCGGTGTGGTGCTGGGCGGCTGGCTGGCCGATCATTCACTGGCCTGGGCATTTGCGGGCGTGGTGTCGGCATACGGCCTGGCTGCGTTTGCAAATCTGTTCATCCCGTCCCTGCCCGCAGAGAATGCAGGAGCACATTTCCATCCGTGGCGGCTGATCAGGCAATTTGCGGCATCGCTGTCCGTGTTGTTCAAGAATCAGGATTCACGTTTCAGTTTGCTAGGAACCAGCGTGTTCTGGGGTAGCGGCACGACCTTGCGCCTGATGCTGTTCGCCTGGGTTCCGGCGGCTTTGCTGATCACGGATAACCAGACCCCCGCGAACCTGATGGGAGCGGTATCCATCGGCATCGTGCTGGGTGCCGCGGCGGCGGCGGTGTGGATTTCGCTGGCCAGCGTGAACCGTGCATTGCTGGGAGGGCTGTTGCTCGGTCCGGCCATCCTTGCGCTTGTGTTCGTGCATGCGCTCAGCATGGCGGCAGCGTTGATGGTGGCGATCGGTTTCTGCGGCGGCCTGTTCGTCGTCCCGCTGAATGCCTTGCTGCAGCAACGAGGTCACGAAACCATCGGTGCGGGCAATGCCCTCGCGGTGCAGAACTTCGCCGAGAACATCGCCATGCTGCTGTTCGTGGGCATGTATAGCGCAGCAGTCATGGCCGGAATATCCGTGACCACGACGGTCACCGGGTTTGGATTGATTCTGCTGGCGGTCGTCGGAGCGCTCACCGCGCTCAGGTTGAAACGCGATTGAGGACTGAAAACGGCATTGTTTTTTCAGTCAAGAAGACAGCGTGACCGGCACTCAGGGCAATCGATGATTACGCTGATGGAGATCAGAACGTCTCATCCGCACGCAGGTAGCGCCACTGTCCCTGCGGCAGGTCGCCCAACCTCACCTTGCCGATGCGCACGCGCTTCAACGCGGTGACTTTCAGTCCGACCATCTCGCACATGCGGCGGATCTGGCGTTTCTTCCCTTCATTCAGGATGAAGCGCAGCTGGTCTTCGTTCTGCCAGCTGACTTTGGCCGGTTTGAGTTTTTTGCCGTCCAGCGACAGGCCGTGATTCAGCAGGTTCAAGCCGTTGCCGACCAGTTTGCCCTGCACGCGCACCAGATATTCCTTCTCGATGGGCGAATCTTCGCCGATGAGCTGTTTGGCGATGCGGCCGTCCTGTGTGAGTACCAGCAATCCTGTCGAATCGATGTCGAGGCGACCGGCAGGAGCAAGGCCGAGTAGCTGGCTGCGGTGGAAACGATGCGGTGCCGTGTCCTGTTCCCAGCGTGTTGCAGCGTCAAGCAACAGGATGGCGGGTTTGTGTCCTTCCTCGGCCTGACCCGAAACGTAGCCCACGGGCTTGTTCAGCAGGATGGTGACGCGCCCCTGCTGTTTGGCCTGGGCGGCTTTTTCCAGCGTGATCTTCTGCGTCGGCAGGACCTTGGTGCCGAGTTCGCTGACGATCTCTCCATCCACCTTGACCCAGCCTTTGGCGATGAAGTCGTCCGCTTCGCGGCGCGAGCAGAGTCCCTGTTCGGACATCAATTTCGAGAGACGTATTTTTTCCATGATTAACCTAATGCGGGAAACAGGCCGCGCAGCCCCCCGGCGATGAATTCGACTGCGATGGCGGCGAGCAGCAAGCCCATCAGCCGCGTGAAGATGGTGCTGGCGATCTTGCCCAGGCGTTGCGATATCCACGGCGCGACGAGGAAGGTGATCCACACGATGAGGCTCAGCAGCATGAGCACCAGCGCCATCACACCGTAATGTCCGGCGCCCGTCCCCTTGTGTGCGTCGAGGATCACCGTGCTGATCGCACCGGGCCCGGCCAGCAAGGGTGTGGAAAGCGGCACGATGGCGACGGAAGCCGTCGCATCGCCATCGCTGCTTTCATTGGGCGCCATGGACGGCTTGTCACCGATGAGCATGTTGATGGACATCAGCAGCAGCAGGATGCCGCCCGCCGTACGGAACGAATTGATGCTGATACCGAAAAACTCCAGTATCGCCTCGCCCAGCAACAGCGCGGCGAGCAGGATGCCGAACACCGACAGCGACGCCACGCGCCCGACGCGTTCGCGCCGCTGTGCGGACATGCCGGCAGTGAACGCGATGATGATGGGAATGATCCCGAACGGATCGATGATCGCGAACAGGCTGATGAAGATCTTGGTGTATTCGGTGAAGTCGAGCATGAAGCCTTATTGTCAAATGATATGGTCGACCAGTTGCCCCACCGCCATGCGCAGGCGGCGCGACAGGCTCACGGCGATGGCGCGGATGACGCGAGCCCCGATGCGCGGGTGTTCCTCCAGCATCTTGTCCAGTGCCTCTTTCGAGAGCGTCAGCAGGATGCTGTCTTCCGACGCCTGGCAGGTGGCGGAACGGCGCTCCCCGTCCAGCACGGCCATTTCGCCCAGGGCACGACCGTGCCCCAGCCTCGTCACCTCCACCTGTTCTTCGTTCAGGTTGGCCTTGAACACGGCGATGTTGCCGGAATGGACGATGCACATGAATGTGCCGGCATCGCCTTCGTTGAAGATGATCTCGTCCTCCGCGATCTTGTTGACGCCGAAATAATGCGCGGCGGCATGCAGTTCGGCAGGGGACAGGTGGCTGAACAGATCGCAATCGAGCAGCATGGAGCTGATCTCTTCGAGAAAGGCGGAATGATCGGACATGATCGAATCTGGGTAACGATGACGTGCGGCGGAAGTTACACCGTATAATTCGGCGAATCAACTTTATCGCTGCCATCCGTGAAAAGAATCGTCGCTTCGCCCTGCTTGCAGGCATTCCTCGCGGGTGCGGTCGCCGTCTTCGGCTTCGCACCGTTCGATATCTTCCCCTTGCCCATCCTTGCGCTCGCCGTGCTGTTCCGGCTGTGGAGCCGGACTGAGCGCCCCGCGCAAGCCGCCTGGCTTGGGTTCGCCTTCGGCATGGGGCTGTTCTGCGTCGGCATCCACTGGATCTATGTCGCCCTGCATACCTACGGCTACATGCACCCCGTCCTCGCAGCCATCGCCACGGCATTGTTCGCCGCCGTGAATGCCGCGCTGCCTGCATTTGCGGGATATGTGCAGTGCAGGTTCAAGGCATCGTCGAACCTGCGCATGCTACTGCTCATGCCCGCGATCTGGACGCTCGCCGAATGGCTGCGCGGCCTGCTGTTCACCGGCTTCCCCTGGCTGACTATGGGTTATGCGCAGGTGCCGAACAGTCCGCTGGCGGGCTATGCGCCGCTGCTCGGCGTGTATGGCGTGTCGCTGATCGTGGCGGCAAGTGCGGCACTGTTGCTGTTCCTGTGGAACCAGCGCTGGAGCAAACAGGGCAAGATCGCCCTGGCCGTGGTGCTGGTCTTGTGGGCGAGTGGCGCGGCCTTGCGCACCATCGAATGGACACAGGCGACAGGCGCACCGCTCAAGGTCAGCCTGCTGCAAGGCAACATCGCCCAGGACACCAAATTCTCGGAAGATGCGCTGGTGGGCACGATGGAGACCTATCGCCGGCTGGCGCAAAGCAGCGATGCGCGCCTGACGGTCATGCCGGAAACGGCGTTGCCGCTGCTGCGCAGCAACGTGCCGGAGAGCTACCAGACCCTGCTGAGCGACCATGCGCGCCAGAACGGCGGCGACATCCTCATCGGCGTGTTCGAGAAGGAGGACGGCAATTACTACAACAGCGTGTACTCGCTCGGCAGCGCGGAAAGCCAGCACTACCGCAAGGACCATCTCGTTCCCTTCGGCGAATTCATCCCGCTGCGCAGCGTGCTCGGCTGGTTCATCAACGACGTGCTGGACATCCCCATGGGCGACCTCGCCAGCGGCGGCGCGCACCAGGCGCCGCTCAACGTCGCCGGGCAGAAGGTCGCGGTGGACATCTGCTACGAAGATGCCTTCGGCGAGGAGATCATCCGTGCCTTGCCGCAAGCCACGCTGCTGACCAACGTCACCAACGATGCATGGTACGGCGATTCGCATGCCGCGATGCAGCATGCCCAGCTGTCGCAGATGCGCGCGCTGGAAACCGGGCGCATGATGCTGCGCGCCACCAATACCGGGGTGACTGCCGTGATCGGCGCGGATGGGCGTATCCAGGCCATGCTGCCGCAACATGAGGAGGGGGTGTTGACTGCCCAAGTGCAAGGCTATGTTGGGAGTACGCCGTATGCGGTGTGGGGGAATGGGGGGATGCTGGCGTTGATCGGGTTGATGCTTGGGTTTGTGTGGAAGCAAGGTCGGCGGAGGTAGCCCGATAGCCAGACCGCTCGGTTTTGATCCCCTCGCCCTCCGGGAGAGGGGATAAGCGATGCTCAGCACGAACGGCCATCAGGTAATCCACACAAATGAAATCACAGAACAACAACACCTGGACCTGCTACCTCCTCCAATGCGCCGACAACACCCTCTACTGCGGCATCACCAACGACCTCACCAAGCGCCTGGCTGCCCATAACGCCGGCGAAGGCGCCAAATACACACGCGGCCGGACACCGGTAAGGCTCCTCTATTCCGAACCCTGTGCAGACAAATCCGCTGCCTTGAAGCGCGAACTGGAGATCAAGGCCTTGCCGCGCACCGGCAAACTGGCGCTATGCGGCGTGACGTAACAGGCGGGAACCCGTAAAATGCGGCCTTTCGCAAATTCGGGCGGTTACTGAGCATATGCAAACCATTGGTTCCGACATAACCTCCGCAAGCGGAGGTAAGTCTTCACCGAAAGTCGGCCAAGGTCCGACTTTTCAGCAAGTCATCCTGACGCTGCAGCAATTCTGGGACAAGCAGGGCTGCGCGCTGCTGCAACCCTACGACATCGAGGTCGGCGCGGGCACCTTCCACACCGCCACTTTCCTGCGCGCGATCGGCCCAGAGCCCTGGCGCGCGGCCTACGTGCAGCCCTCGCGCCGTCCGAAAGACGGGCGCTACGGCGAGAATCCCAACCGCTTGCAGCACTACTACCAATACCAGGTGGTGCTGAAGCCTTCTCCCGACAATATCCAGGAACTCTATCTCGACAGCTTGCGCGCGCTGGGCATCGACACTGGCGAGCACGACATCCGTTTCGTCGAGGACGATTGGGAATCGCCGACTTTGGGTGCCTGGGGGCTGGGCTGGGAAGTGTGGCTGGACGGCATGGAAGTGACGCAGTTCACTTATTTCCAGGAAGTCGGTTCGCTCACCTGCAAGCCGGTGCTGGGCGAGATCACTTACGGGCTGGAACGCCTGGCCATGTACCTGCAGGGCGTCGAGAACGTATTCGACTTGGTGTGGGCGAAGAACGGCGATACGGTCATCACCTACGGTGATGTGTATCACCAGAACGAAGTGGAACAGTCGAAGTACAACTTCGAGCATTCCAACGTCGAGATGCTGTTCCGCCATTTCAACGAGTATGAGGGCGAAGCCAAGCGGCTGATGGACGCTGGCCTGCCGCTGCCCGGTTTCGAGATGGTGATGAAGTGCTCGCATACCTTCAATCTGCTGGATGCACGCGGTGCGATCTCGGTGACCGAGCGCGCGGCCTACATCGGCAGGGTGCGCGCCCTGGCGCGGCAGGTGGCGCAGGCCTATTACGATTCGCGCGAAGCGTTGGGTTTCCCGATGGCTAAAGTCGGGGGCAAGAAATGAAACAGACCTTATTGATCGAATTGCTGACCGAAGAGTTGCCGCCGAAGGCGCTGGAGAAACTCTCCACCACGTTCGCCAATGAAGTGTTCGCCAGCCTGAAAGAGCAGGCGTTGCTCAATGAGAACAGCGTGTGCACACCTTATGCGACGCCGCGCCGACTGGCGATGAGCATCACCGAAGTCGAACAGCAACAACCCGACCGGGTGATCGAGCGCAAGGGCCCGGCTGTTGCGGCGGGACTGGATGCCGAAGGCAAGCCGACCAAGGCGCTGGAAGGTTTCATGCGCTCGGCCAATGTCACGCTGGGGCAATTGCAACGCGTGGGCGAGGGCAAGGCCGAATACTTCGTGGCGCGCATCGAACAGAAGGGCAAATCGCTGGACGAGCATCTGCCGGAGATGGTGACGCAGGCGCTGAAGAAACTGCCGGTGCCCAAGCTGATGCGCTGGGGCGATTTCGAGCATCAGTTCGTGCGCCCGGTACATGGCCTGACCATCCTGCATGGCAAGCGCATCGTGCCGGCCGAGGTGCTGGGGCTGAGCAGCGGCAACGTCACCAGCGGACACCGCTTCCTCAGCAGCGAGCGGGTCACCATCGAACATGCGGACGACTACGAAGCGACACTGGCGCGCGATGGGCGTGTGGTCGCCAGTTTCACGCAGCGGCGCGAAAGCATCGTGGCGCGGCTGGACGACCTGGCGGAGCAGAACAAGGCGATCTGGGTGGGGCATGCCAATTTCGACCTGGAGAAACTGCTGTCCATGTCCAACGACGAGCGCGGCGTGCTGAGCAACCTGCTGGACGAAGTGACGGGGCTGGTCGAGTGGCCGGAAGTCTATGTCGGCCAGTTCGAGGCGGAATTCCTCGATGTGCCGCAGGAATGCCTGATCCTCACCATGCAGCAGAACCAGAAATACTTCCCGCTGCTGGATGCGAGTTCCGGCAAGCTGCTGAACAAGTTCCTCATCGTCTCCAACATGCAGGTGAGCGATCCGCACCACATCATCGAAGGCAACCAGCGCGTGGTGCGACCGCGCCTGGCCGATGCGCGTTTCTTCTTCAACCAGGATCGCAAGCAGAAGCTGGAGTCTCGCGTCGAGAAACTCGGCAATGTCGTGTACCACAACAAGCTGGGTTCGCAACTGCAACGCGTCGAGCGCATCACCACGCTGGCGGGCACCATCGCGCGGCTGCTGGAGGCGGACAAGGCCCAGGCGGAATTGGCGGCGCGCCTGTGCAAGGCCGACCTGCTCACCGACATGGTTGGAGAATTCCCCGAGCTGCAGGGCATCATCGGGCGCTATTACGCTTTCCACGACGGCGAGGATCTGGAAGTGGCGAACGCCATCGAAGCGCACTACCATCCGCGCTTTGCCGGAGACTCCATCCCCATGGGTGCTGTGGCATGCTCGGTGGCGCTGGCGGACAAGCTGGAAACCGTCGTCGGCATCTATGGCATCGGACAGGTGCCGACCGGCGACAAGGATCCGTTCGGTTTGCGCCGTCAGGCACTGGGCATCTTGCGCATATTGATCGAGACACCACTCGACTTGCCGTTGCCGGCGTTGCTCAAGGCGACAGCGGACAATTTCCCGGCCGGGATGCTGAGTGCGACGGTGGCTGCCGATGTGGAAGGTTTCATGATGGACCGCCTGCGCGGCTATCTGCGCGATCGCAGCTTCGACGTGTCGCATATCGAGGCGGTGCTGGCCGTGCTGAACGGACGCTTGCACGAGGTGCTGCCGCGCCTGCAGGGCGTGCGCGCTTTTGCCGCGATGACTGTGGCGAAAGATCTGGCTGCCGCCAACAAGCGCGTGCAGAACATCATGCGCAAGAATCATGAAGAACTGGGCGCCGCGATGGCGAACGCGGTGTTCGATGCCAAACTGATGACGGACGAAGCCGAACGCAACCTGCACCAGGCGATGACAGACATCGCGCCGTTCGCGCAGGGTTATTTCAGCCGCGGTGAATACGGCCAGAACCTGAAAACGCTGGTCACGCTCAAGCCCTTCATCGACGACTTTTTCGATCAGGTGATGGTGATGGCGGACGACCAGAAACTGCGCATCAACCGCGCGTTGCTGCTCAGGCAGCTTGCGAACCTGATGAACCAGGTTGCGGACATTTCCAAGCTGGCGGCCTGAGGATAGCCGGTTTCCATGAACAAACTCATCATTCTCGATCGCGACGGCGTCATCAATTTCGATTCCGACCAGTTCATCAAGAACCCGGAAGAGTGGAAGCCTATCCCCGGCAGCCTGGAGGCCATCGCGCGCCTGACCCAGGCGGATTACCGTGTGGTGGTGGCGACCAATCAGTCCGGCATCGGGCGCGGCCTGTTCGACATGCCGACGCTGAACGCCATCCATGACAAGATGCACAAGGCCTGCGCGCTGGTCGGCGGGCGCATCGATGCGGTGTTCTTTTGTCCCCATACCAACGACGCCAACTGCGGTTGCCGCAAACCGAAGAGCGGCATGCTGGAAGATATCGCCATGCGTTACGGCGTCAGCCTGAAAGGTGTGCCGGCGGTGGGCGATTCCCTGCGCGATCTGGAAGTGGCGGCACGCGTGGGTGCGCAACCCATCCTCGTGCTCACCGGTAAAGGCGTGAGAACGCAAGAAAAAGGCGGTTTGCCCGAAGGCACCCTGACCTATCCAGATCTGGCCACGGTGGTTGCGACACTGGTATGACATTCATCCGCTCGCTGGTCTTTTTCCTGGTGCAACTGGTCTGGACGCCGATCTATGCCACCGTATTCCTCTTTACCTTTCCGCTCAAGCCGCACTTGCGCTATCGCGCGGCCACCGGTCTTGCCTGGAGCACGATGTGGCTGTTGCGCGCCATCTGCGGCATCCGCATGGAAGTGCGCGGTAGGGAGAACATCCCGCAAGAACCCTGCATCGTGATGTGCAAGCACCAGTCGGCCTGGGAGACCTTCTCGCTGCAGACGGTCTTTCCCCCGCAGGTGTGGGTGCTCAAGCGCGAATTGCTGTGGCTGCCGTTCTTCGGCTGGGGACTGGCGCTTACCAGCCCCATTGCCATCGACCGCAGCAAGGGCAAACAGGCGATGCGGCAGTTGCTGGAGCAGGGCCGCGACAGGTTGAAGCAGGGGTTCTGCGTGGTGATCTTCCCGGAGGGTACGCGCATGCCTTATGGAGTGCGCGGCAAGTACAAGATCGGCGGTGCCCTGCTGAGCGAGAACTCCGGCGCCTCCGTGGTACCGGTGGCGCACAATGCCGGGAAATTCTGGGGACGCAATTCCTTCCTGAAACATCCCGGCACCATCGTCATGAGTATCGGCCGGCCTATCGGTCCGGGAGGACTCAAAGCGGAAGAGATCAGCCGCCGCGTGGAGGACTGGATAGAAGGCGAGATGGAGCGCCTCGGCTGATGGATACTTCTAAAATCCCAAATTTCGTCGCAATACGGCGTTGCTCACAAAGAAATTCTCCTCACATATTACATATATGCGTCGTCGAATTTTTTTGCTCACGCCTTGTCTTGCTTGGAACTTTGAGTTTTTAGAAGCACCCACATGCTCAAGCTGCGCCGCACCGTCCCCGCACCCGCTGTCGAACAACGCAACATCCATCTTTCCGGCAAGGAAATCAGTTATACCCTCAAGCGCAGCGGCAAACGCCGCAGCATCGGTCTGCGCATCGACGAGCGCGGACTTACCGTCAATGTCCCGCTGCGGGCATCCGAAAAATGGCTGCACAGCGTATTGCAGGACAAGGCCGACTGGGTATTGAAACAACTCGATAGCTGGCAATCGAAAAAGGTCGCACCGATCTTCTGGGCCGAAGGGGCGCGCATCCCGTTTCGCGGCGAGGAGTTCATTTTGACGCTGACACCACGAACGCGCGGCGCTGTGTCGCAATTGCATGGCGAGATATTGCATGTGCCTGTCGGCATGGAGGCTGAAACTGTGCAGATCGCAAAGGCGGTGACCGAGTGGTACCGGGCCGAGGCGTTGCGCGTGTTCGGGGAATGCGTGGAACACTTCGCACCGCTGCTGCAGGTTGCGCCGCGCGAGGTCAGGCTGTCCGCTGCACGCACCCAATGGGGGAGCTGCACCGTGCACGGTGTGGTGCGGCTGAACTGGCAACTGGTGAAGATGCCGCTGCATCTGATTGACTATGTGGTGGTGCATGAGCTGGCGCACCTGGTCGAGATGAATCATTCAGCAGCTTTCTGGCGTGTGGTGGAAAACGCATGCCCGGACTATAAGCAGTGCCGGACCGAATTGCGGAGTTACGGGGTTGCCGAGTAAAGCAGGAAGGACTTGCACGGGCTTTGCGGTGAATGCTCATATCCTGCTTCAGCCGAATGTGAGGCCGGAGCCACAATATGCCTCTATGCATCCGCAGACCGCAAGGCCTGCGACAATATGCCGCATTCCCAAACTGAAGGATAGCAATTAGAGTTCGTCCTGCCAGGTGGACGAGGACGCGATTCCCAGTGGTCTCCTCCCCCAGATAACTGAATATTGGACCTTCTCCGCCTGGCCCCTTCGCTTAAAAGTCCAGTTTCTTTCCCGAGCCGAGCTGGACCAGCTCACCCAGTTTGTCAAAGAGTTCACTGCCATCGCGCTGGCTGAGCCAGCTGCCATCCTGCAGGGCGTAATGGAATCCGCCAGATTTCGCGGCGAGCCAGATCTCCCGATTCGGCACATGGCGATTGACGATGACCTTGCTGCCATCCGCAAACTCCATTTCCAGCACGGTGCCGTTGCTGTCGTAATCGATGCCTGCATCGCTGTCGTCGATCGCCAGTTCGATGCGCTGGAATACGGCATCGGCCACCTCATTGAACTCACTTTCTGTCATGTTTCGTCCCTGATTGATGTCTTCCGATCAGCATGCTGCTGCCGTTCTGTTTCACCTGAAAATTACGCAGTGCGTTGGCACCGAGCAGGTTGGCCTCCAGGTTCGGTATCACCGCGACGGTGATGTTCTCCAATTTGAAATCACCCAGCGTCATGTGCGGCACCAGGGCGATACAGCCGGCAGCCGCACCGTTGGCGGTCAGGGATTGTACCTCCTTGCAATTGCGTATATCCGCGTGGAGCGCAAGGTCGCTGGAAATGGAAGTGACCGGGGTATCGGGGTCCACCTTGAACATGGCGGGTACGCTTTCTACCGTACCCGGCAGATAGAAATGTCCGTCAGTTTGCCGTTTGATCTCCATGTTGCCGTCACTGTTCAGGATCGGGGGCGGCGGCATCTCGGTGGCCGCTTTGGCGAACAACTGAAAATCCTCCATGCCCGTCCCGGATGTGCGCATGGCGAGCTGCACGGGTTTGCCTATTTGCACCGTCAGCGGTTTGCCGAACTTCAGCAAATGACCTTCCGAGAAACCGCTGCGCGGATTGCACCATGTGTTGCCGACGCTGAACATCATGTCGTATTTGCCGGGTGGCAGGTGCAGGGTGGAGCTTTGCCCGGCATGAACCAGGATCGATGCCGAGGGAGTTGTACCGTGCAGTACGGAGAAGATCAGCAGCACGGGATGGGTATGTTCGTTCTGCAGGATGACCTCGGGATCGTCCGGATCGTCAGTACGCAGGTTGCTTCCGGGAAAGAGCGCGATGCTGCCATTGGTCGGGAGTGCTCCCTGGCAGGGGTAGTGCAATTTGTTGAGTGACAATGTGGGCATCTGCGCCGGGGCGGTGCCGGATTCATGCGGTTGCATCAGTCGCAGCACGATCCAGAAAACGATCGCGGCAGCCGGCAGCAGGATGAGCATGATGCGCAACAGGCGGTCATTCCGGGTTGCACGCGAGGCGGCGGGAGAGGGGGGCAAGGCGGCTTGCCTTGGGCTGGGCGCACGCGCATTGAGCGGGTTGCTGGCGATGGTTTGTTCGATCAACTCGCGCAATCTGACCATGAGTTCACCCTGGTCGTGTGCGTGCCAGGTGCCATCGCGGTGGGCGAATTCGGTACCGCCGGAACGTGCAGCCAGCCACACGTTGTGTGTGCGCGGATCGATATTGACGAGGATGCGCTGCCCGTCGGCAAACTCCAGGCGCAACGCATTGCCGTTCTGTATCTGGCGGATGTCCACGCCGTGCTCGTCCACCATCTGCCGGATACGGGCGAACAGCACGCCGCCCGGTTCGTTGCCTGGACTTTCCGTCATATAATCGCGCCCGTTCCGATTCCAAACATTGTGAAAGATAAAGACATGCGCATCCTTGGCATTATGTTGCTGTTGACCGTCATCCTGCAAGGCTGCGGACGCAAAGGCCCGCTGTTCCTGCCGGCCGCGCCGACTGCGAATCCGCAAGCCGCACCTGCGCAACCCTCGCTCGAAAAACCTGAAAGCAAGAAGTGACCATGACTGAATACTTCCATTACCAGCAAGACCAGCTGTATGCCGAGAAAGTTGCGTTGAGCGAGATCGCCCAGCGCTTCGGCACGCCATGTTACGTCTACTCGCGTGCGGCATTGACCGATAGCTATCGCCAGTTCGCCGAGGCGCTCAAGAGCCGGGATCACCTTATCTGCTATGCGGTGAAGGCCAATTCCAATCTCGCCATCCTCAATCTGTTCGCCCGCCTGGGGGCCGGCTTCGACATCGTCTCCGGCGGCGAACTGCAGCGTGTGCTGGCTGCGGGCGGGGCGGCCAGCAAGGTGGTGTTCTCCGGCGTCGGCAAGAGCGAGGCCGAGATGCGCCAGGCGCTGGAGGCGGAGATCCTCTGCTTCAACGTCGAGTCGGCGCCCGAACTGGACCGGTTGAATGCGCTGGCAGGCAGCATGGGCAAAGTGGCGCCGGTCAGCCTGCGCGTGAATCCCGATGTGGATGCCAAGACTCATCCATATATCTCCACCGGGCTGAAACAGAACAAGTTCGGTGTGGCTTATACCGAAGCGCTGGAGCTGTATCGCAAGGCTGCGGCGATGCCGAACCTGCGCGTCACCGGCATGGATTGCCATATCGGTTCGCAGCTCACCGAGACCAGCCCGTTCATCGCGGCGGCGGAGAAAGTGCTGGCGCTGGTGGATAAACTGGCTGCGGCGGGCATCACGCTGGAACATCTCGATCTGGGCGGAGGCCTCGGTATCCGCTACGACGACGAGACGCCCCCTTCCATCGCCGAGTACGGTAAAGCCCTGCTGGCAGTGCTGCAAGGCCGTTCCGAGAAGCTCATCGTCGAGCCGGGTCGAGTACTGGTCGGCAATGCAGGGGTGCTGCTGACGCGCATCGAATACCTCAAGCATGGCGAAGAAAAGAACTTCGCCATCGTCGATGCGGCGATGAACGACCTCATGCGCCCGGCACTTTATGATGCCTGGCACGCGATTTTGCCGGTTCAGCGCAGGCAAAATGCCCCTCTCTCTAACTCTCTCCCGCAAGCGGGAGAAAGGACAAGCGAGAAAAGCAATTCTCAAATTTATGAGGTGGTCGGGCCGATCTGTGAGACCGGGGATTTCATCGGTCATGCCCGCGAGATGGCCGTGGATAAAGGAGATGCGCTGGCCGTAATGTCAGCCGGAGCATACGGAATGAGCATGAGTTCCAACTACAATACGCGTCCGCGGGCTGCCGAAGTGATGGTCGACGGAGCGGTCGTGCACCTGGTGCGGGAGCGCGAAACGGTGCGCCAGCTCTACGCTTCAGAGAAAATCGTCGCGTGAAAATATTTCGCAAATAATGCATAAAAGTGTTGCGCAATTTTTTTAATCGCGCATAGAATGCCGTCACCGTGCGTGTTGGGAGATTTCGAGCAGTGGAAAGACGCATCGGGAGTGCAGTTGGTGCACGCAATGTTGTAACTGGTTAGTCCATCAATTTTTATAAGGAATGAAAATGGCTGCAACAACCAAAGCAAAGAGCACCACTACCAAGAAGGCTGCTGCTAAGAAGCCGGCTGCGAAGAAGGCGGTAGCTGCCAAGAAACCGGCAGCGAAAAAAGTAGCCGCCAAGAAACCGGCAGCGAAAAAAGTAGCCGCCAAGAAACCGGCAGCGAAAAAAGTAGCCGCCAAGAAACCAGCAGCGAAAAAAGTAGCCGCCAAGAAACCGGCAGCGAAAAAGACTGTAGCGAAAAAACCTGCCAAGAAAGCAGCAGCGAAACCAGCTGCAGCAGGCAAAGGCATCCTCGGCGCCTAAGCTTCGTAGATTGGGGCGGGCGCCGGGCCGTTGCGTTTCGCCCTTTCTGCGGACTCCGTTTTTCGGAGTGCAGTATGTTTCACCTTGTGTTTGTTGATCTGTTCAGCGAACCGTCGTAGCTTACCCTCTAAAAAACCTGCCTCCTTCGAATGCGCATGCATATCGTTTGCATCGTTCTGTCATCTGTTTCGGAAGTTGATCCGGAAGGGCGTAAGCGCCAGCGATCGTGAGTGACAGCTCTTTCTGGTACTACCAGCGGGTACATCCTCCGGCAGTGTATTCTTTGTGCTGGATTTATCGGGGTGTGACGAGGCGCAGGCCGAATGGCCTGGTCGCACTGCGACGATAGATACGCCTCAATCTGGTGTGGCGACGACCTGCCTGGCCTCGGAATACAGGAATTCCATATCGTCTTCATCGATCTGAAGCATCTCCAGCGAAGCGGTGCTGAATTTTGGCCATTCCTGCGTGGTATCCATGCCGAGCAGTTGCTGCGTGAAATGCTCGGCCAGATTCGCAGTGGCGATGAAGCGGCGGGAAGATATGGGCAGGGGCGAATCCGGATCCAATGCCGTCAGGTCGTGATGATGACGGATGGCCAGCCACATGTCTTTCGCCAGCCACCAGCTTTGAGCCAGTGCGCTGCCGACTATGGCGTGGTTGGTATGCAGCAGGGAATCCTCCAATGCGGTGAATTCGTTTTTTTCGTCGAGGTTCGCCTGCCCCAACACATCCTTGTAGTCAGGAATGCGCACCATCAGCACCGGAATGCCGCAATCGTGGAACAGGCCGAATGTGTAGGCGTCGTCGGCGTTGAGGCCGGGGGTATCCAGCTTATGGGCGAGCCAGGCGCAAAGTCGTGCTGTGCGAGCCGATGCATCCCAGAAACGGACCATGTTCGGCGTGCTGGGGAAGAGGTTGCGCAGGATGATGCCCGCGATGGTATGGCTAGCGACCCTGAGGCCAAGTATCGATAGTGCATCATGGACCGTGCGGGCTCTTTGTTGGCGGGCAAAATATGGCGAATTGGTCGTCTTGACCAGACCTGCGGCAAGCGCGACATCGGCGCTGATGATGTTGCTCAGCCGATGATAATCGGGCTCTTCCTTGTGCATCTCGTCCATGATGCGTATCAGAATCTCCGGACAAGGCGGAATCTCGATATCCAGCAAAGACCGTTCGAGATGTGGGTCGATTTTCGGGGGCGGACTGGATGTGCTATCGGTCATTTCATTGTCGAGTGCATGATAAGATTGCTGCCAATGATGCGTATGTTCGCTGGGTCACCATGGATGCAAAATAACACACGTCAGGTTTTGCTGGCTATGGATTTCTGGCAAAAAGCAGGCATCAGTGTACCGGACAATAATCATTGCATTTGCAGGCGACCCGATGGCAGGCAACCTGTCACCGTTCGGGCAGGAGAGATTCGCAATCTATGGAAAACTACGGGTCATTCAATTTGAATCTCTCCAAAAGCGAACGGGGTGAAAGATACAAAGTCGCCTTCCTGAACAGCGTGTTCCTGCTCGCCGGTATCGTGGCTTTTGGGATGGGCTTCATCCGTTGGCAAACCAGCGTGGCCATGGGCGAGATCGATTTCGGGTTTGCCGGACTATGCTTTGTGTTGCTGGCCTATCTGCGCCGGCACCGGAGTCAGGCCGATATGTTCGCTTCGATCGTCCTGGTGCTTTGCTATGGCCTGTTCCTGTCGATCTATATTTCCGCGTCGTACAACACGATGCGTCTGTCGCTCTTTTTCCTCCTGGCAGCAGCAGCTTTCTTTCTCAAAGGACGAATCGCCGGGCGCATCTGGCTGGCATTCATCCTGCTGACCATCGTGATTGTCCATGTGTTGCCATATTTCGAGACCGGCTACTCGCACATCGACATCTTCACTACCTGCCTGTACCTGCTGGCGCTGTTCATCATCTTCGAGAACTACGAGACGTTCAAGGAATCGCAGCATACGAGCGAAGAAGAACAGGCACTGCTGCGCCTGACCGAGGAGCGCTGGCGACACGCACTGGAAGGGACGGGAGATGCAGTCTGGGACTGGCGACCGGAAACGGGGGAGTTCCATTATTCCAGGCGCTTCAGCGAGATGCTGGGGTATGCGGAGGGTGAGCTGGGGAAGCACGCAGAACATATCTTCAATATCATCCATCCCGACGACGAGCCGAGGGTTCGGGATGAATTGCATGACTTTATTCAGCGCCGTGCCGGCAACTATGTTTCGGAGATGAGGTTGTCAGCCAGGGACGGCAGCTGGAAGTGGATGCTGTGCCGGGGCAAGGTCGCACAACGTGACGACGAACATTCTGCTGGATTGATGGTGGGCACCTTTTCGGACATCACCCTGCTCAAGCAGCACGAGAGACAACTGGAGCATATTGCCCACTACGATGCTTTGACTGGCATACCCAATCGGGTGTTGCTGGCCGATCGCCTGCAACAGGCTTTGGCGCACAGCAAGCGCGAAGGAACGATCCTTGCGGTCTGTTACCTCGATCTGGACGGTTTCAAGCTGGTCAACGACACGATGGGCCACGAGGCCGGCGACAAGGTGCTGATCGAAGTGACCCAGCGCATCAAGAAATCGATTCGCGGCGACGACACCGTCGCGCGCCTGGGCGGAGACGAATTCGCGGTATTGCTGCTCGGCTTGCACGCCCCCGAAGAGTGTTCCGCCAGCCTGAACCGACTGCTGGAGGAGATCAGCCAGCCGATCGAGATCAAGAACCGGTTGTTCGAAGTCAGTGCCAGTATCGGCGTCTCCATCTATCCCGGCGACGATCACGATGCCGATACCCTGTTGCGGCATGCTGACCAGGCGATGTATACCGCCAAGCAATCCGGCAAGAACCGTTATTACCTCTACGATACCGAGAACGACCAGCGCGCCCGTTCCCATCACGAATTCCTGCGGCGGCTTGCCCTCGCATTGGGCAGGAACGAATTCGAGCTCTATTACCAGCCCAAAGTCGACATGCGCACGCTCCAGCTGGTTGGCGCGGAAGCGCTGATCCGCTGGCACCACCCGGAACGCGGATTGCTTGCCCCGGGCGACTTCCTGCACGCGATCGAAGGGACGACGCTGGAAGTCGAGCTGGGAGACTGGGTCGTGGCGACAGCCCTTGCCCAACTGGAAGCGTGGCATGAGGCTGG
The DNA here is from genome assembly GCF_000025705.1 of Sideroxydans lithotrophicus ES-1. Lineage (NCBI taxonomy): Bacteria > Pseudomonadati > Pseudomonadota > Betaproteobacteria > Nitrosomonadales > Gallionellaceae > Sideroxydans > Sideroxydans lithotrophicus. The sequence goes on from NC_013959.1 coordinate 486,300, forward strand.
CTTGCCGATGGAGCTGAGTATCAACATTTCGGTGCGCCATCTGCAGGCGAACGATTTCGCCTGGAAATTGAAACGCAAGATGTTGCGCTATTCGCATCTGCCGAAAGGCTGTTTGCAGGTGGAGGTGCTGGAAACCGCGGCGCTGGAAGACATTCCCAGGGTGAGCGACACCATCGAACGTTGCCGCAAGATCGGTATCAGCTTCGCCCTGGACGATTTCGGTACCGGGTATTCGTCACTGTCATACCTGGGGCGCTTGCCGGTCGATGCGCTCAAGATCGACCAGTCCTTCATCCGCGATATGCTGAAAGACAAGGGCGACAGGGCCATCGTGCAGGGCGTCATCGCGCTGGCCAAGGTGTTCAATCGCAAGATCGTGGCCGAGGGGGTGGAATCGGAAGAGTTGTTCCGCGACCTGGTGGAGATGGGGTGCGAATACGGGCAAGGTTATGGCATCGCCCGGCCCATGCCGGCCAGTGAACTGCCCGCATGGCTGGAGAAGTGGAACAGCAAACCTTTCAGCTGAGCACCGCCAACCTAGCGGATCAGGAAGATCGTCGCCAATCCCAGAAAGATGAAGAAGCCGCCGCTGTCGGTGATGGCGGTAAGCAGGACGCTGGAGCCGATGGCCGGGTCGCGGCCCAGTTTCTGCATGATCATCGGGATGCCGATGCCGACCAGAGCCCCCAACGTCAGATTGAGCAGCATCGCGCTGGTCATCACCAGACCGAGTGCAACATTGTGATAAAGGAAATAAGCGAACAATCCGGCGATGCCGCCCCATACCAGGCCGTTCAGGCCGCTGATCGCCAGTTCCTTGATCATCAGCCGGCGCGCATTGGCCTGCGAGACCTGGCCGAGGGCGATGGAGCGGATGATGATGGTGGTGGTCTGGTTCGCCGAGTTGCCGGCGATGCCCGCGACGATGGGCATCAGCGTCGCGAGCGCGACGAACTTCTCGATCGTGTTCTCGAAACTGCCGATCACGCGTGAAGCGAAGAATGCCGTGCACAGGTTCAGCGCCAGCCAGGTCCAGCGGTTCTGCGCCGACTTCCACACCGAGGCGAAAATGTCCTCCTCTTCGCGCAGACCGGCCTGGTTCAGCAGATCTGTTTCCGATTCGGCGCGGATGAAGTCCAGCACCACGTTCACCGTCACCCGTCCCACCAGTTTGCCTTCCTCATCGACCACCGGCGCAGACACGAGGTCGTAGCGTTCGAACGACTGGGCTGCCTGAACGGCTTTCTCATCAGGGTTGAGCCGAATGGTGTCGGTCAGCATCAGTTTGCCGACCACCGTCTCGGGCTCGTTGACCACGATCAGGTTGATCGGCAACACACCCTTGAAGCGGTCGTCGCGGTCCACCACGAACACCTGGTCGGTGTGGTCGGGCAGTTCCTCGAAACGGCGCAAATAGCGCGATACCACCTCCAGCGTCACGTCCTCGCGCACATGCACCATGTTGAAATCCATCAGCGCGCCGACCGAATCCTTCGAATACGACATGGCGGCGCGCAACTGTTCGCGCTCATCGATGGAAAGCGACTTGAACACGTCGCGCATCACGTTCTGCGGCAGGTCGGGGGCGAGATCGGCGATCTCGTCGGTGTCGAGCTTTTCCGTCGCCTCGCGCAACTCTTCGCGGCTCATGGTCGCGATCAGCGATTCGCGCACCGCATCGGAAACCTCGATCAGGATATCGCCGTCGCGATCCGCCTTCACCTGATCCCAGACCATCAGGCGCTGATCGATGGGCAACGCTTCCAGGATAAAGGCGATATCGGCAGGATGCAGCTCTTCCAGCTTTTCGCGCAGCTCCGCCAGGTGGCGCTTGTGCAGCATCTTGTCCAGCAGCTCGTGGCGCTCGTCGCGCGGCAACTCCTGCCGATGGGTCACCGTTTCCACCAATGCATGCTTTTCCAGCAAGTGGAGCACCTGCTGCAGGTGGTCCTGCACATTCTCGGTGTAGTGATGCTCGTTGCGTTCGGTCATGGCGTCTACCCAGTATGGCTTTGACTATTGTAAACAAATCGGCAAAATTTCTGGCACTAAAAAGCCGCTAAACGGCCAAATGAACATGATCCGGCAACATTTGTGAGGCTATAATCCGCCCATGTCGAACGAGCCCAGCCTCCAATTCCAGAACCACCGTCAAGCCGTGCTGACTCTGCTGGAAAAGCGCAGAGTGACCGAGGAGATGGTCAAGAAACAGGATATTCCCCATCATGACCTGGTGGAGACCCTGGTGCGTAAACAGAACCTGGCGCGTATCCAGCAATTGCTGAGCGAGATGCCGCCGGTCGAGATCGCCGCACTCCTCGAGGTGTTGCCTGAAGCAGACCAGTTGTTCATCTGGGACCAGGTCGAAGAGCGGCGCAAGGAACAGGTGCTGCCGGATGTCTCTGTTTCCATCCTGAATGCCCTGGGCAAGCGGGCGTTCAAGAACGATCGCGCCCGCATCAAGGCATTTGAGCTGTTCGAAGGACGCTTGCGCGAGATACTCATCAATACCCAGGAAGACCTGACGAACGCCAAGCCGATCTGGATCGACCTGGTCGACCCTTCATTCGAGGAGCGCGCCTGGGTCGGCGATGCATATGATATCGAACTGCCCGACCCCGACCGGGCGAGCGATCTTGAAACCAGCGCCCGTTTCTACATGGAGGAGAACGGCGAGATCCACCTGCGCTCCGATTTCCTGCTCGACAAGGAAGACATATCGCACAACGTCGGGGTGAGCTTTACGCTGCACCAGGACATCCTGTTCTCGGTGCGCAAGGAAGAGTTGCCGGTGTTCCGGCTGCAGCGGCTGCGTGCGCTGTCGCAACCGAACTACGTTTCCGATGCGCGCGACGTGCTGCTGGATCTCTACGCGGCTGATGTGGAATATTCCGCCGATGCGCTGGAAGACATCTATCAGGGGCTGGAAAGGGTCGGCAGCCATGTGCTGAGCAAACAGATGACCGACGAGGAGGCCGCCAAGATGCTGGCTGACATCGGCCAGGAGGAAGACCTGAACGGGCGCATCCGCCGCAATGTGCTGGACACGCGCCGTGCCGTCTCCTTTCTCATGCGCAGCAGGGTCATCGAACGCCACCAGCTGGATGATGCGCAGCAGATCCTGCGCGACATCGAATCGATGGACGGGCACACCACTTTCCTGTTTGGCAAGATCAACTTCCTGATGGATGCCACCGTTGGCTTCATCAACATCAACCAGAACAAGGTCATCAAGCGGCTGACCGTGCTCAGCGTCGTGTTCATGCCGCTCAATGTGATCGCCGGCATCGGCGGCATGTCCGAATTCTCGATGATGACACAGGGCATTCCATGGCCGATCTCCTACACGGCCTTCACCATCGGCATGGTCTTTGTCGCCTGGATCACCTACGAACTGCTGCGCCTTGCCGAGAAGCGCGAGAAGCTCAGGATGACGAAGAGTTGATCCAGACGTGCGGCGCGCTTTAAGTTAAAGCGGTCAAACCCAAGACGGTTTTCTGCGGTAATTGCGAGTCCGGGCACTTATCGTGCCGGAAGCGGCTCAAGGTATGTCCGCGTCCGGCATGCGATCGAGGATGACGATGGTCTTGGCCAGCATGCCGTGCGCTTCGCGGTGACGGTCGTAGTAGCGCGGGTTGGGCACCATGGCGGCCAGTTTGGCTGCCTGTTCCGGGCTGAGTTGCGCGGCGCTGACGCCGAAATAATGCTGTGCCGCCGCTTCGGCGCCGAACACGCCGTCGCCCCATTCGATCACGTTCAGATAGATCTCGAAGATGCGCTGCTTATCCATCACCGTTTCCAGCATCAGGGTGATGATGGCCTCTTCGCCTTTGCGCCAGGGCGTGCGTTTGGTGGAAAGGAACAGGTTCTTTGCCAGCTGCTGGCTGATGGTCGAGCCGCCGGCGACGATCTTGCCCTTCTTCAGGTTCTTCTCGTATGCCTTGGCGATGCCTTCCCAGTCGAAGCCCTCATGATCGACGAACTTCGCATCCTCGGCGGCGATCAGTGCGCGCTTGAGGTTGTCGGAGATCCTGTTGTAAGGGACCCACTTGTACTTCAGTCCGGCTTTCGGGTTCTTGTCCTGCATCACTTCCAGACGGTCTTCCATGAAGGCGCTGGTCGCCGGATTGAACTTGATCCACCAGCACACATGGGCGAACAACCAGAGCTGATAAAGCACCAGCAGCAGCAGCAGCGCCATCACCATGCGCCAGAACAGGTGTTTCACTTTTTTCATTTGCGCAACTTGTCGAGTACAGCCCGGGTATCCGGGCGCACGTCGCGCCACAGGCAGAACGCCTCTGCGGCCTGCTCAACCAGCATGCCGAGTCCGTCTGCGACCACCGCCGCACCTTGTCTGCGGGCGAACGCCATGAACGGGGTCTCGCGTCCGTACACCATGTCGTAAGCCAGCGCACCGGGTTTGAACAGGCCATCCGGCAGCGGCGGCAGCTCGTCCGACAAGCCGCTGGAAGTCGCGTTGATGACCAGGTCGTACTTCCTTCCGGCCAGCTCTTCGTAGCTGCGCGCATATACGGTTCCGGCTCCCTTGAATTCATCGGCCAATGCCTGTGCCTTATCCACGGTGCGATTGGCGATATCCACACCCGCTCCGGCATTGAACAGCGGCCACAGTACGCCTGCCGCGGCACCGCCCGCGCCGAGCAACAGCGCGTCCTTCCACATCAGCTTGAAGCCGAGGTTGTTCTCGATGTCGGCGAGCAGGCCGACACCATCGGTGTTGGTGCCGAGGATCTCGCCGTCCCGGAAGATCAGGGTATTGACCGCCTTCGCTTCGCGCGCCCGGCTGCTGAGCTGGTCGCACATGGCATAGGCCTCGAATTTGAACGGCACGGTCACGTTGCAGCCTTTGTAACCCTCGGTGCGCAGACGCTGCACGGTGGCAGCGAAGCCGTCCAGCGGCGCTTCGATGGCTTCATAGCTCATGTCCTGTCTGGTCTGTTCGGCGAACAGTCCATGGATCAGCGGCGATTTGCTATGCGAGATGGGATTGCCGATAACGGCGTAACGGTCGGTCATTTAAATAGTTCAGGGTGCTGAGTATCCAGTACTGAGTCTGGGCGGCGAATTATAACTTCATGCAGCACTTCGCACTCAGTCCTCGGCATTGAAATTAAAGCGGCAATATTACATGGACTTGCAGCCCGCCATCCGCATGGTTGCTCAGCGTCAGTTCGCCGTTGTGGCGCAGCACGATGTTGCGCGCGATGCTCAAGCCCAGGCCGGTTCCGCCGCTCTCGCGCGAGCGCGAATGCTCGATGCGGTAGAACGGGGTGAACACGGTCTCCAGCAGTTCCGGCGGGATGCCGGGACCGAAATCGCGGATGCGGACATGGCACTGCCGTGCATCCCGGCGCAGCGAGACTTCGGCGCGCTGGCCGTATTTCACGGCATTGTCCAGCAGGTTGGAGAATGCCCGGCGCAGGGCCAGCGGCTGCGCCTTCAACTGCACGGCAGTACGCTCCCGGTAATATATCTGCTGCCCGGCCTCGACCGCATCGCTGCACAGGCTGTCCAGCAGCGAATCGAGATCGAGCAACTGCATGGCCTCGCTGGAATCGAGGCTGCGCGACAGTTCCAGCCCTTCCTGCAGCATCTGCTGCATGGCCTGCATGTCGCCCACCAGTTTGTTGCGCAGAGCCTCGTCCGGCAGTTTTTCCAGGCGCAGCCGCAGCCGCGTCAGCGGGGTCTGCAGGTCATGGGTGATCGCGGCCAGCATGCCGGTGCGTTCGCGCACGTCTTCGTAGATGCGTTTCTGCATACGGTTGAAGGCGCGTGTGGCCATGCGCACCTCGCTGCTGCCCTGTTCCGGCAGCGGCTCGCCGGCGCGGGAGATATCGAGCTTGTCGGCGGCATCGGCCAATTGCCGCAACGGGCGGGTCGCGATGCGCGCCACCACCCAGGCCAGCAGGCCGATACATACTGCGAACAACAGCATGGCGCTCCAGACCGGCGGCGGGTAGGACTGGTCGCGCATCGGCGGCATGGGAATGACCAGCAGGAGTCCGCTGCCGTCCGGCAATGCGATATGGATACGCTGGCACTGCAACGGCTGATGCAGGCGCCGCGACCATCTGATGAATTCATCGCCGCACGCCGCATAGTTTGGTGATTCCGCCGCGATACTCGCCACATTCAGGCGCTGCTTCAGTGCATCCTCCATGACACGGTCCCTGGCGGCGAAAGGCGGTACGATGACTTCGCTCAGGTGTCCGTGTATGCCCATGCCGTGCGGTTCATGCAAAAAATCGTCGCGCAACGGCAGGGGCGTGATCTCGAGCGTCTCCACCAGTTCGGTGATGTCGGTGGCCAGGTGCTGGGCGCGTACCCGCTCGTACAGTTCCTGCTGCCGGGAATGGGTGAGCAGTACGGTGCCGATGGAGGTCACGATCATGCCCACCAGCAGGATCAGGAACAGGCGGCCATGCATGGAATGGAAGATGGCGAACATGTCATTGTCCCCGCTTCACTGTGGCCGCCAGCAGATAACCTTCGTTGCGCAGCGTCTTGATCAGCCGCGGCGCGCGCGCATCGTCGCCCAGTTTCTGGCGCAGGCGGCTGATGTGCAGGTCGATGGAACGGTCGAGCGGGTCGGTCTCGCGGCCCTGGGTCAGGGTCAGCAACTGGTCGCGGTTGAGCGCGCGGTTCGGGCGTTCCAGCAAGGCCTGCAGCAGGCGGTATTCGCCGCCCGACAGCATCACCACCAGGCCGGCACTGTTCTGCAATTGCCGCGTGTTCTCGTCCAGCGTCCAGTCGGCAAAGTGCCAGAGCGTCGATGTGCCGGGAACCACCCTTGCCGCCGAACCGCTGCGGCGCAACACGTTGCGGATGCGCACTAGCAGTTCGCGCGGCTCGAACGGCTTGCACAGATAGTCGTCCGCACCCATCTCCAGACCGAGGATGCGATCCAGCGGCGCACTGCGCGCGGTCAGCATGATGACCGGTATGGCGGAACGCGCGCGCAGGTCGCGGCACAGCGTCAGGCCGTCGCTGCCCGGCAGGGTGAGATCCAGCACGATCAGGTCGATCGGCGTGCTGTCGAGCACCTGCTGCATGGCGGTGCCATCCTGTGCGGTGCTGATCAGCCAGCCCTGTTCGCCGAGATAGTCGGCCAGCAGGTTGCGGATGTCTTCATCGTCGTCGACGATCAGTATGCGCGGCGATGTGGCGGGTGTCGTCATGGTGCCGACATTACAACGAAAACGGCGATTGCGGGCAACCGATACAAATCTGTACAAAATATCCGCCGGCTGACATATGCCGGATACACGACTCGGGTTAAATGGGCACCGTGCTTCAGGCACTTCATACAACCAACGTGATGGAGAACGATGATGAGCAAGACAGTGAACAAATCGGTGAGCATGCTGTTGGCGGGGGTGGCGATCGTAGCCATGTCCGCGAGTGCATTTGCGCGCGGCGGCGAGGATTGCGAATACCGCGAGCATGGCCGCATGGGCATGAACCCCGAACGCATGGAGCAATATCGCGAACAACACCTGACCAAGCTGCATGACAAGCTGAAGCTGACCCCGCAGCAGGAGACGGCATGGAAGAAATACGCCGCCCAGCAGCCGGTGCTGGACAAATCGATGCGCCCCGATCCCGACGAAATGGCAAAACTGAATGCGCCGCAGCGTCTGGAAAAAGGCCTGGAGCGCATGCGCGCGATGGAAGCGAGAATGTCCGATCATCTGGCCGCATTGAAAGAGTTCTATGCGGTACTGACACCCGAGCAGCAAAAGACATTCGACGACCAGATGCCGAGGTTCGGGGCGCGCTGGGAGCGTCGCGGCTGATATTCTGTGACGCAGCCTTGACTGGCTACGCTCTTTCGCTTGGAAGAAAAAAAGTCCGCTATCCATTGCAGAGCGGACTGTTATTTTGAATAGCGGAGAAGGGCAGAAGTTAACCTAAATCGGATTTATTGATCCGGCCACTTTTATCCGTGAATCATGCAGCATATTTCACGCGTGAATCCTGGAAGAATTTTTTGACGCGTTCAGGTGACTTTTCCAGCACCTGCATGTGTTCGGTAGCGGCGGTCTTCAGCTTGGCTTTCGTGCGTGCCGGAACTTGGTAGAGATGGCATGCTTCAAATCAGCATTCAGCCGTTCTTCCGGATTCAGTTCTGGGCTGTAGCTGGGTAAATAGAACAACTCAATTTTGTCCTTACGTTCTTCGACAGGCTTGCTGTGATGCACTCGTAGGTTGTCGAGAATCAGGAACACTTTCTTCCCCGCATCTTTGATCAGCGCTTCCAGAAATTCGATCAGTTTGTCCGAGTTGAGCGCCTCATCAATAATCATCCAGCGGGTCTTGCCCTGGTTGGTGACGGTGGCAATCATCGATAGTTTCTGGCGCGTGCCGCCTACCGCATAGGTCACTGGTGTTTTACCAGCAGGGGCGTAGCTTCGACCTCGCACATCGGTATTCACGACCGCTGTTTCATCTCCCCAGTGAATTTCGGCTCCTTCTGCCTTGGCGCGCTACTCAATCGCCGGGTAGTCTTTGTTCAACCATTCCTGTACCGCTTCAGGGCGCTGCTCATACGCCTTCTTTATCGGCTTTTGCGGGGTGAAGCCCCAGCGTTTCAGATAGTTGCCAACGCCGCGCACTGAGAGACTGATTCCACATTCGCGTTCGATCAGTTGCGCGACCGCAGAACGATTCCACAGCGCAAATTCCATCTTCAGTTGCTCCGGTCGCTTGTCGCAGATGATCTGCCGAACCGCCGCTTCTTGCGCTTCGCTCAACACTCGACCGCTGCCAGGCTTTTTGCTTCGCGCATCAGGCTTAAGCGCCGATGCTCCTGCTTCCGAATATCGCCGGATCGCGGCATTCACCGCGTACCAGCTGAGCCCGCTATGCTCAACTATTTGCATCACCGGCATCCCCTTCCGGTGCATGCGAATAACTTGCTTGCGCCGTTCGTGAAGTGCCTCCCTTGTTTCTTGCGTCTTCTTTTTCCATGCGCAATCGGACACATCAACCTCAGCAAAGTTCACGGATAATTCGTGCCGCGTCTATAGTGGTTTTTCCATACCGGACATCCAAACTAATTATCAATTAAAACTATCTTTCTTTCCTTTTCTCGCTATTTTCGTGTTCATACTCGGTGCGTTTAAGCACATACCTCAAATCGAAATCCAAAACCCGTGCTGCAAGACGGTCAATAGTTAAGCGCGTAACCGTTTTGTGTTCGGTCGTGTCCTCGTTATCCTCATCATCGTGGTCGAGGTATTTGTGTTCCCGCCCCAGCATGTTACGCATCGTTTCGATCTGTTCTTTGCCCGCCTTGCTATTGTTAAGACGAAAGGCGTTGGTGGCGGATACGAGGTGGCGATCCAATTGCGCTGCGAATGCAGGGTCTAGAAGCTGTTTGGCCGGCCAGGTTGCTACCTGGCTGCGGATGCGGTCGAGAAGGATCGCGGTGTCGAAGGGTTCAGGAACCGCGATGGTTGGGACAGCGGCGTTTCGAGGGACGAAATTGTTATGCGTTAGCTTGTCCAATTGATCTGAGATTTCCCCAGAGGGGCCTTCATCGACAAAACCAAACACAGGAGTGTTTCCCTGAAATTGAACAATTCCAATACCCGGAATATCTTTACTGGAAAAGCCAAATCCATCTTGTGTTGATCCTGCTATTAATCCAGCGTTAGGTGCTTCCAATGAAGCAAACATCCAACCAATGCGTAGTCCCACTGTATCACTTATCCAGACACTACCAACCCAATTTCTAGGTGTATAAATTGCGGCCAGAGCAATTTTATTGAACGGATCAAGATCGCTGACAGTAATACTTTGTCGGAGCTTTGGCAAAGGGGAGGAAGAATTAATATCGCTGACAGGGTCGATAACGAAATTAGCCAAAGACTGTCGGCTGTTTGTGCTGTTTTTCACTCGATATGAATAGGCAACAATATCCATTCCGCGTAGCCGGAAAGTCGAACCTATAACAGGATTAATCTTGGTTGCAGGTACAAATATAGCCTGTCTCAAGGGTTTGTTTTTCTTGTTTCCCGGACTGCCCTCACCAAAGTAAGTAATCTGATAGTTGCCAGTATTGGGGTCGAGGACGATGCTTTCTCCGGGAAATCCATAAGCTTCGGAGAAAATAGCCAAGGTCACAATAACGGCACCAGTCGCCTGAAATAGAAAATTCATGGTTATTCCTTTCTGTTAAGCAATCGCGTATGAAAATGTTGATTAACGGGGTCGCCAATGTTTTCCAATCTTGCGTCTATACCCATGTTTGCTGCAATTTTTATGAAATTTTTAATAAGACTTGATGGAATCGCTCCTGGATTGGAATTGGCACGTATGTCAATAACCGAGCCTCGCCTATGCTCTTTATGTGGAGTATCCCAGTCGCCATCTTTGTCAAACAGGCCACCCCACTTAAGGCTCGCATCATTCAAATGCAACAGTGTCGGGCTCGCCAAGCCTGTTAGCACCTGATAGTCGTAGAAACCTTTCGCCAATTGCCAAAGCTGTAATTGGGCTTCGCTGACTACATAATGGTTGCTGCTATGTTCGGACGTGCTTCCGATAAACGCGTAATACGTGGAAGCAGCTATCGGCCATAAATTCGGCACCTTCACATCCACATTCACCGTTGCCGTATTGCTGCACCCGTCGCAGGTGGCCGTGATGGTATGCGTGCCAGAAGCGACGGTTGGGTTGAAGTTGAACGCTACTGTGCCGTTCACGGTTGGATTCGACCAACATTCTGCGTCAGAGGAGCAACTCTCCACGTTGGCAATACCACCTCGTGGCCGCGTGCTGTCGCCGTGATCATGCCCGCCACTGGTAGGATCAACCTTAAGGCTGACGTGTACTTGGACGGGGTTCGTAGGCGGTTGTCCGGTATTTTGATCAATAACGGTGGCGATGAATGGCAGAGTGTTTATCGTCGAGCCGCTGGATGGTTCGACTTCGTTGCCGCCTAAGAGGGTGATAACTAAACTGTCTTGCACATTTCGTGAACACGCATAAGGGTGGTTAAGGTCACTGTTTGACCAAGCAAGGCCATACGGAATTGACGGATTTACAATTGGAACAGGGCAGTTATAGTGGATTCTTATAGCCCAAAAATTTCCAGTTTGTACACTCCCATCTGGGTGTGTGGCCGTTCCACTGCACATAGCATCACCATTGATATCCATTCCTGGTTCACAAGAAGTAACTGCCCATTTTATGGAGGAGTACACAACATTAAATGCGGCAGCTGAAGCTTCAGCTGCCGCTAACTTGGTGGGGTATACACAAGTTTTTAATCCTATATAGCTAACCCAGTCACTAGCACACCAAGATTCGACATAAGGAACAATTTCCTTCGCGGCTTGTGCACCAAAGGATGCAACTAGGGAAAATATGATAAACAGCCGTCCTAACCATCTTGTCATTCGATGTAGCAGTCTCCTCGCATCCATTATTTTGCACTCCTTGAGTCGTGAACAATGCGAGTGACTATACCCATGAACATTGCATGGTCAATATGCCATTTGGTCTAGATAGTGGCCTATGCTGCTAAAAGATAGTCACAAATAGCAAGTAGTTAAAACGCAATTTCAATGATGTTTGTTAACAAACGGGGAGTTAATAATTCGTCAACAGAGCCCGGCTACGGACTAAGGCATCAGTGCCAGTGCGAACACGCCGGGGCTGACCTCGGGGCCGATGTGATGCAGCAGTTCGTTCAGTTCCATGGCGCTGTCGCCGGGTGCGGCCTGTGCTGTGCCATTGAGGCGCAGGCCGCTAGCGCTGTCATAAGTGCCATTCGCAGATAATTGCAGCTTGCCGGAGAGTGTGGTGAGTTGCCCGTCCACAGTCGAACCTTTGCCTTGCAGCACGATGCGGTAATCGCCCAACGGGCGTATCTCGGACAAGGCAGAAGCGGCATGCGCCCATTCCACGGTGAGCTGTCCGTCCATTCCTGAGATGTCCAATGTCAGGTGTTGGCCATGCACGTCAAGCATGCCTTGCAGTTGATAGGGGCCTAACTGCGGTGCGGCAATTTCCAGCATGGATGCGGGCAGGTCGAGCTGGATATCGTCGATGGCGATCTTCCGGGAAAAGGGCAGATAGCGCATCGACATCGGAGGATGTTCTTCTGCCTGTACTTGCAATGATGCATCCGCCAATCGCAGTTGCCAGCGATAGTTACCCAGCGTCTGGAATCGCGCGTGTTGTCGCAACAGCACTACGCCCGAGCCTTGCCACAAGCTGCCCGTGGTTTGCGCAAGAGACAGCGTTTTTCCGGAGGCGCGTTCGAGCGCATAGCCCATCAGCGAGGCTGGAGCGAAGACGAGCAATCCGAGGAAGAACACGCCGCCGAATATGAGCGCCAGCAGCGCACGGCGATATGTCACTGATCAGCTCCATTGGTCAGCGTGGCCTGCACTTTGACCATTCCGGTTTCAGTCGTCGCAACCAGCATCGCGGACGATACGCGGATGTGATGCGTCTGCTCCAGTGAACGTTGCCATTGCAGCCATTGCGCGAAGGCGATGCTGTCGGCGCTGATGCGCACGCTGTTCGGTTCGCCTGGCACGATCTGCAGCGGCAGGTTGGCCTCACTCGCCGCCTTTTCCACGGCGATCTTCAGTGCGTCACTGTCGAGCACGGCAGGTTGTGCCTGTTGGCGCAGCGATTGCACCTGCCCGGCGAGCGACTGCATCTGTGCAGCTTGCGCGCGCAGTTGCGGCAAAGCGGTTTGCAGTTTGGGCAGCGCCTGATGTGCGGGTTGCCAGAGCAGGCCATACATCAGCAGCGGCAGCAGTATCCATGCGCCGCGAATCACGGTCTTCTGCTCCGTGGCACCGAGAACATCCCAGTGGCGTGCTTTCAGTCGGGCAAGCAGGGCCTTCATTGCGCACCTCCGGTCGAGATGCGCAGCTGGATGTTGAGCACACCACCACTATCGCGCTTGTCCAGCACTTGTGCGGTCAGACCGGTTGCGGCGATGCGCTGCAGCAAAGTGTCGAGCGCAGAAGCGCTGGCGAGCGCCATCTCGATATCCAGTTTGCCTTCGCCATAGCGCAGTGTACGCAGGGTGCTGCCGGGTACGGCATCCAGGACGCCGGAAAGTTTTTCCAGCAACGGCGAAAAATCCGCGTCGTCGCCGACTCCGGCTGCATGGCGCAAGCGTGCCACGTTGCGGCGCATCTGCAAAGGTGCATCGACGATGACGGCATCGGCGCCGAATGTCTCCCTGAATGTTTCCGTCATGCCGTTCATCAACTGGCGTTTCTCATGTGCGAGCATTGCCCATTCCACATTGCTCACCGCGACTTCCACACCGAACAGCAGCAGTGCTGCCATCAGCGCCGGGCGCAACCACGGCCATAATTCGCTGATGCGCGGCGGCGGGGCGAATTTTCCCCACAGCAGGTTGGGTGCATCGGCAGGGATGTCTGCTTTGCGCCAATCGAAGCTTTGCTTCTCGTAAATGACGGGAACCTTGATGCCCCAGTCCGGCTGGCGTATCTCGCTGCCGAGGGCGAACAGGCGCAATGCGGCAGGGGCACCCTGTTGCAAACGCAATTGCAACGCGGCGGGTGCACGCACTTCGCTGCCGCTATCCAGCATGCCGCCAAGGTGGTCCGCGGTCGCCAGGAAACCCTGCGCGCCATCCCACGCCAGGCTCCATTCGTTGGTGCGTGTTGGCAACAAGCAGAACTCGGGCACGATGCGGCGCACGCGTATCCTGGCGGCAGTGCTTGCGGCGAGGAAGCGCGACAGCCAATCTTTGTTCACTGCGTATAGCACGCTGCGTCCGTCCGGCAATTTCGTGCCGGGGGTGACGTGCGCCTCGCTCGCATCGTCGATCAGGATGTCTTCCAGTGCGAAGGGCAGCGCGGTCTCCAGTTTGCTGCGCTTGATCCTGGGCAGTGCGGCAGCAGTCGCCAGCACTCGATCGGCTGCGACGATGACAGTGGCGTCGTCGCACTGCGGCATCGCAGCCAGGTTGCCGTTGCCCGATTCGCGTACGTTGCCGGTATCGTCCAGCACTGACCAATCGCATGGCGAGGCGGCATCCTGCCAGTGTGCGGTGAGATGGATGCGCAGATTCATTGCAGACTCTTCCTCACTTGCGTCGCCCAGATGCCGCTGCGGTGCAGCAGCGCATGCACCGACGAGGCACCGTCACCCTGGGTGGCATACCCAGTCACCATAAAATACTGGCTGCTGACGCTAAGGCTCATGGTGCTGTCCTGTGACACGCTCTTGGGTAATTGTTGCAAAAAATCCGCCATGGTCTTGTAGGGTGTCGTCCTGATTTTTGTAGCCATCTGCCGGGCATTCTGCAGTGTCAATCCTGGCAATATTGCCACCAACACTTCCGGCGGGGCAAAGTTCACATTCACCGCCGTGTTCGATTCCGGCAGTACGCTCACGAACGGCTGCAGCCGCTTGATGATGCCGGCATCGAATCCTTTCACCCATGCCAGCTCGCCGATGTCGGAGAGCGGACGGTTGGCACAGCGGTAGGGCTTGGCGAGGCTCAGGTAATAGCCGTCCTCAGCGCCGTTCTCTGCAGTCTCGCTGTCCGCATCCATCCAGTCAGCCAGCGCACTGCCCAGCTCCTGCGGCAATCCCAGCGCCGACAGCAGGCGCTGGAAACGGGCCAGGCTGGCCACGCTCGTCACGCCGTTGTTCACCAGGTTGTTCAAATTGAACACCCCCTGCTGGTCGACGATGGTGCCTTGCACCTCGCCGCCTTCCACCGGGATGGCGGGCAACTTCATCGCCCACATCTCGTGACCATGGTCGAACTGGTTTGCCGCCGCATCGTCCGCCAGCACCGCACGTGCCCAGTCTATTCCGGCTTCGGCGATGCGCCGCGCCTGGGCACGGTCGCGTCCGTTCTCCACCGCGCGCTGCCAGAAGCCCTGCTGTTGCGCCATGAATGCGGCGATGGTCGTCGCCATGGCCACGATCAGCAGCACCAGCACCAGCGCTACACCTTGTTGCGTTCTGATCTTCATCGCAGTGAAAAGAACCGGGTCAATTTTTCGCCGCTCTTCAGCACCAGTTCCACTTCCACTTCTCTGGGCAGTGCGGCATCGGCGACTGCGGGCGGCCATTGTTTCTCCCAGGTCAGGCGGCTGTTCAGGTAACGCAGGTTGAATTCGCTGACATCTTCCAGCAGGGTGTCCACCGACGGCACATTGTACGGGGCGCTATCCAGCGCAGTCCAGCGCAGCAGTTCCAGCCTGTTTTGCCGCAGGCGATAACCGATGCGCTGCGGCGGTAGCGGCACACCATCGGCGTCGATGCCGCCGCTGCGTGTGAATGCCAGTTGCACATCTTCCAGACTTCCTGTGGCGAATTGCGTGCCAGCAAAGGCAGGGGCTTCCGCGCCGTTCGCCGTTCGCACCGGACGTTGCAGCACCTGCGCCGTCTCTCCATCCAGTCGCGCAAAGAAACGATCGAGTGATTGCCACTTGCGCGTCTCCTGCCCGGTACGGTCACGCGTCTGCGACACCGCGTTCAGGCCGCGATAAGCGGTGACGGCCAGGATGGCGAATACGAACAGTGCGACGAGCAGTTCGATGAGGGTGAAGCCCCTGATGGTACGAACCGTCATCGCGGATACTCCGCCAGAAAACCGGTCAGTTCGCGCAACACATGCTTCGCGTCATCCGGTGCGTACACGCTGACGACGATGCGGCGCATGGTGGGGTTGGGGGTGGCGATGACTTCTTCCTTCCATGGGTAGCTCAGGCCAGCCTGTTTTTCTTCACCGCTCTGGATGCCGGGTGCGGGCCAGTCGTTGCGCGCCTGATGCAGTGCCAGCCGGTTCTGGGCGACCCATCCGGCGATCACGCGGGTGCGCAATGCCTCGACATGCTGGATGCTGGAACTGGCGGTACGCGATACGGCGGCCATGGCGATGGCGAGGATGGCGAGGGCGACGAGGACTTCGAGCAGGGTGAAGCCTTGAGAACGTTTGCTCATGGCGCCTTCCCTGCCACGACTTCGACCTTGCCCAGTCCATTGCCGACGACATCGGACACCAGATCGTCACTGAGCAGGCTTATCCGGAAATCCTTCGCCGCCAGTTCCGGGCTAAGCATGACCAGTGCACCGGGTTCGATGCGGCGTCCGTTGAAGCTCACTTCGCCGATGCGCACTGCTTGCGGCAAAACGCGCGGATGCAGCAGGTTGTCATGATCGATGCGCACCCATTCGCCTTCCCTGGTGCGCGTCCAGAAGCGGTAGCTGTTGCCGGTGCCGGACCATGCCAGCGGCTGGCCGCCTGCCTGCGAACTCGTCGCGCCGCCTTCCATCAGCAGGGCGAGCCGCTGCGATTCCTCGTGCAACACCGTCTGCGGATTCGGCATCAGTTGCAGCGTCGCTACCGTGAGCATGATGCTGGCGATGACCAGCGCAACGAGCATCTCCAGTAGCGTGAAGCCGCATACTCGATCAAAAGGATTTGTTGAGGGTGTAGGAACTCGCCAAACAGCCGTTCTTGTCGAGCCTGTCGAAACATGAATGGCCTTTTGGCCTTCGACAAGCTCAGGCCGAACGGAGTCAAGGTTCGTTCCGTTGCGCATCGATCTCTTCAGTCCTGCCACGATCCGATGTCGGCGTCGTTGCCTTCACCGCCGCTGGTCTTGTCCGCACCCAGGCTGAACACGTCGATCGCGCCGTGCACGCCCGGCTGCAGGTACTGGTAAGGTGTGCCCCACGGATCTTTCGGTACGCGGTCGAGGTAGCCTTCGCTTTTCCAGTTGGCCGGAATGGGCGAGATGGTGGGTTTCTTCACCAGGGCGGTCAGCCCCTGTTCCGTGGTGGGATAGCGCTGGTTGTCGAGTTTGTAGAGGTTGAGCGCCTGGGTGATGGTGGCGATGTCCTGCTTGGCGGCGGTGATGCGCGCCTCGTCCGGACGGCTCATCACCTTGGGTACGATCAGCGCTGCCAGCACGCCGATGATGAGGACGACGACCATGATCTCGATCAGGGTGAAGCCTTGCGCAAGGCGGGTTGAGAAACGAGTTTTCATTACTTTCCTTTCTTTAGAAACAAAGTTTCATCCCCTCTCCCGCGGGCGGGAGAGGGTTAGGGAGAGGGGCGTTGCGAACAAGCAAAATGGCTTCAATGTAACGACCCTCATCCCCAGCCCTTTCCCCGCCTGCGGGGGAAGGGAGCAAGTCGGTTAAGGCTTTCATCATCACTTCACCATCTGGTTCATCTGGATGATGGGCAGCAGGATCGCCAGCACGATCAGCAACACCACCGCCCCCATGAACAGGATGAGCACAGGTTCGAGGATGGAAGCGAGCGTACTGGTGAAACCGGAAACTTCCTGCGTCTGCTGCTTGGCGACGCGGTCCAGCATGGTGTCGAGGCGGCCGCTTTGCTCGCCGCTGGCGATGAGGTGGACCAGCACCGGCGGGAACAGACCGGAGGCGGCAAGTGCGCGGCTCAGCGTCGCACCTTCGCGTACTTTCGCTGCGGCATCTTCCAGCGCTCGGCGCATCGGCAGATTGCTGACCACGCCGCAGGCGGCGTTGAGTGCGGTGAGCAGGCCGACGCCGCTGCCGACCAGGATCGACAGCGTGCTGGCCATGCGCGCGGTGTTGTTGCCGCGGATCAGCTTGCCGACGATGGGCAGGCGCAGCAGCTTGAGATGCAGCTGGAAGCGCAATGTCTCCTGCTGCAAGGCACGCTGCACACCGAAGCCGCCGAGAACGAAAAAGACGATCAGGTAAAGCCAGGTGGCGGAGAGCAGATCGCTCAATCCGATCAGTGCGCGGGTGAGGAATGGCAGCGCCTGATGCGTCTGCTGGAACACTTCCACTACGGGCGGCACGACGAAGATCAGCAAGCCGCCGACCACGAGCACGGCGACTGTGACGACGATGGCGGGGTAGATCATCGCCAGGCCGATCTTTTGCTGCAATGCCTGCTGTCCCTCGGAATAGGTGGCGAGCCTGTCCATCACCGTGGCGAGTTCGCCGGACTCTTCACCCGCATTGATGAGTGCGCGGTGGATCTCGGGGAAGGTGTCGCGATGCTTTTCCATGGCGCGCGCCAACGTGTTACCGGCGAGCACTTCCGAACGCATGGTGGCGAGCACTTGGCGCATGGCGGGGTTGTCGCCCTGCTCGATCAGTACCGCCAGCGCCTGCTCCAGCGGCAAGCCCGCTTCGAGCAGTGTGGCGAACTGGCGCAGCATGAGGCTGACTTCGGACAGCGAGATGCGTTTGCGGAACGGCAGGTTCCAGCTGCGCGTACCGCTCGGGGCGAGAGATTCGGACAGAGATTGCAGCTCGACCACGAACAGGCCTTTGTCGCGCAACTGGGTGCGCGCGAGGCGGGCCGAGTCGGCTTCGATCATGCCGGTGCTGGTTTTGCCTGCTGCGTCTAGCGCGTTGTAGTGGAAGGCGGCCATGGGTTGGATATTGTAAAAATCAAAAACAAAAATTAGCCACAGAGTACACAGAGTACACAGAGAAAGTATGTACCGTCATTCCGGCGCAGGCCGGAATCCAGCTTGTCAAAAACCGGCGCGCTTTGCGCGCCACTGGATGTCGGCTTGGCCGAAGGTCAGTTTATCCTGAGCCTGTCGAAGGGTCGGTATGACGGGGTTCGCAGTGTTAGTTCAGGTTTTCTCTGTGATCTCAGTGTCCTCTGTGGCAAACAGGTTCTGGGTTTTACGAATCAATCCCGCGTCACGCGGATCACTTCTTCCAGCGAGGTATCCCCCGAAACCACCCAGCGCATGCCATCGTCACGCAGGTTCAGCATCCCATTCTTCATCGCATAGTCGCGCAAGTGCTGCTCGCTTGCGCGCGAGTGGATCATGCTGCGCAGCGAGTCATCCACTTCCAGCAACTCATAGATGCCGGTGCGGCCGCGATAGCCGGTCTGGTTGCAATTGGCGCAGCCGGCCGGGCGGTAGATCACTGTCGGCTTACCGTAGCGTGCGAGCAACGCCAGTTCCGCTTCGTCCGGTGCATAAGCCTCGCGACAATCCGGGCACAGGCGGCGCACCAGCCGTTGCGCTAGCACGCCGACGATGCTGGAAGAGAGCAGGAAGGGTTCCACGCCCATGTCGGTGAGGCGGGTGACGGCACTGACGGTATCGTTGGTGTGCAACGTGGCGAGTACCAGGTGGCCGGTGAGGCTGGACTGCACTGCGATCTGCGCGGTCTCGAGGTCGCGGATCTCGCCGATCATGATCACGTCCGGGTCCTGGCGCAGGATGGCGCGCAGGGCTCGCGCAAAGCTCATGTCGATGCGCGGGTTCACCTGGGTCTGGCTGATGCCGTCGAGGTCGTATTCCACCGGGTCTTCCACCGTCATCACGTTGGTGACGGTCGCGTCGATGCACGACAACGCCGCATACAGGGTAGTGGTCTTGCCTGAACCGGTCGGCCCGGTGACCAGCACGATGCCGTGCGGCTGGTTGGTGAGCCGCATCATGGCTTCAAGAGCGGCCGCACTCATGCCTAGTCTGGTGAGGTCGAGGCGTCCCGCTTCCTTGTCGAGGAGCCTCATGACTACGCGCTCGCCATGCCCTGTGGGCAACGTCGAGACGCGCACATCTACGGGGCGACCTGCCAGACGCAAGGCGATGCGGCCGTCCTGCGGCAGGCGCTTTTCGGCGATGTCGAGATCGGCCATGACCTTGATGCGCGACACCAACGCGGCATGCAGTGCGCGGTGCGGCTCGGCGATATCCTTCAGGGTGCCGTCGAGACGGAAGCGCACCACCGAGCGTGTCTCGAATGGCTCGATGTGGATGTCGGAAGCGTTGTCGCGCACGGCCTGGGCCAGCAGCGCATTGATCATGCGGATGACCGGCGCGTCGTTCTCCGATTCGAGCAGGTCGGCGGATCTGGGCAGGTCGTGCAGCAGCATGGACAGGTCCATGTCCTGCTCGGCATCGTCGAGCAGCGTGGCGGTGGATTCATCGGCCTGCGAATAGGC
Source organism: Sideroxydans lithotrophicus ES-1 (assembly GCF_000025705.1). NCBI lineage: Bacteria > Pseudomonadati > Pseudomonadota > Betaproteobacteria > Nitrosomonadales > Gallionellaceae > Sideroxydans > Sideroxydans lithotrophicus. Next base: position 506,271 of record NC_013959.1, read on the forward strand.
ACCGCTCAGGATGCGCTCGAACTCTTCCGTATCGACCAGCGTGGCGTCGAGCGGCAACGCGAGCTGGCGCATCACTTCGGCAATGGCTTCCGGCTTCGCATCGCGGCGCACGGCAAGTACCGCGCGTTCATCGCAATCGGTCAGCACCACGCCTTGCGTCCTGGCGAAGGTGTAGGGCAGGCGGCGCGCAGCGCGGCGATTGATCGCGGTCTGGCTCACGGCTGCGGGAGTCGATCGGGGGGAGACGCTGCGACCGGTGCGCTGGCGGATTGGGTCGGTGCGGCTGCAGGTGCGCTCGCGGCTTCGGTAGAACTTGCAGCAGAGACCGGCTTTTCCGGCAGGGGCGGCAGCGATTTGTCCTTGTCGTCGTTCGGTAATATCCAGTGGTCTGGCATGCGCGCGTCCTCGCGCTTCTTGTTCATCTGTTCGTAAAAGTTGTCGGTGAGCTGCTGGTAGCTGTTCTGCTGATACATGATGTAGGGGCGGATGAACACCATCAGGTTGGTCTTGGTGTGCTGCCGTGTGTCGTAGCGGAACAGGCTGCCGAGAATGGGAATGTCGCCGAGCAGCGGTGTCTTGCTCTGCACATCGTTGACCGAGTCCTGGATCAAACCGCCCAGCACCACGATCTGGTTGTCGTCCACCAGGATGTTGGATTCGATGGAGCGTTTGTTCGTGATCAGGCCCGAGGTCGAGGAGGATGAGGAAGGAAGCACGCTCGACACTTCCTGGTAGATCTGCAGCTTCACCGTGCCGCCCTGCATGATCTGCGGCTTGATCTTCAGCGTCAGGCCGACGTCCTTGCGTTCGATGGTCTGGAACGGTGTGGCGGTGGTGGCAGAACCAGTCTGCGCGTACTGGCCGGTGATGAAGGGGACGTTCTGGCCGACCACGATCTTGGCCTCTTCGTTGTCCAGGGTCATCAGATTGGGTTCGGACAGGATGTTGGCGTTGGTGTCCGTTTCTAGCGCACGCGCCAGCATGCCGAGATTGAGCACGGTACCGACACCGGGGATGGTGGTGGTGCCGTTCACGATGCCGATGTTCAGCCCCTGGTTCACCGTACTCAGGTTATTTGCCGCATCGATGATGTTGTTGCCGCTGGCGACGCTGCCGAAGTTGGTGCCGCCGATGATGTGTGCGCCGCTCTTGGATGCACCCACCAGATTCTGCCACTGCACGCCGAACTCGGCAGCCTTGTCTGCAGTCACCTCGACGATCAGCGCTTCCACGAATATCTGCGGGCGGCGCACATCCAGTTTGTCGATCACGGAACGGAGGTTGTTATAGATCGGTTCCGAGGCGGTGACGATGAGCGCGTTGGAAGAGGGGTCGGCCTGGATCATGCCGGTGCTGGATGTTGCGACACCGGCTGACTGCGGCACAGTGCTCGGTGCAGCGGGCGGGGCCGTCTCGCCACTCAACACCGAGCGCAGGGTCTGTGCGAGTTTGGTCGCATCGGCATTTTTCAGTTGCACTACATGGATATTGCCGGGTGTGTTGGCAGCGCTGTCCAGTTTGGTGACCAATTCCTTGACGCGGGCGATGCGGCCGGGGTTGCCCGAGCGCAGCAGCAGTCCGTTGGTGCGACTGTCTGCCAGCAGCACGAAACGCTGGTTGTCGTCGCCGCCGGATTGGGAAGCTGCCGCCTCGGGCATCAGGCGATTGATGATGTTGGCGAGATCGACCGCGGAAGCGTGTTTGACGGGAATGACGATAGGCGCATCCGCGCTGGGCTGGTCGATGGAGTCGATGAGCTTGTCGATACGCCTGACGCTGCTGGCATAGTCGGTGACCACCAGCGCATTGCTGGCAGGATAGGCGACCACCACGCTGTTCGGCGAGATCATCGGACGCACGACGTTGACCAGTTGCGAAGCAGATTCGTATTTCAGCACGAACACATGGGTGACCAGCTTGTCGCCGCGGCCCTGTGCCAGCGAATCGATATGCTGTTTCGCTTCCGCCTCGGGAATGATCTGGGTCACGCCATTGGATTCCACTGCCGCATAGCCCTGCAGGCGCAGGGCCGAGAGCAGGATGTCGTAGCCCAGCGCGGGCGAGACTGGGGTGGCGGAAACGATATTGATGGTGCCTTTCACGCGCGGATCGACGAGGAAATTCTTCTTGGAGATCTGCGAGATGGCGCGGATGACTTCCTGGATGTCGGCATTGACGAAATTCAGCGTGACCAGTTCGTCTTCCTTCTTTTCCGCATGGCAGGGTGCCGCGACGAAGATCGCCAGGCTGAATATCAGCAATGAGCGCAGCGCGATACTGTTGATCAATGTCTTCCCCTTGTCATGTCTTGCTGCTGTTGCTGCAGCATCGCCCGTTGTTCGGGTGTGAGCCGGTCCAGCACCCGTTGTTGTATTTTTGTCGCTGGCGACAGGTCGTCGCGAAGCCGGTTGTTATCCTGCACCGGGGTGATGCCGCCGGTTGCGGTTGGAATCTTGACCAGGTCGACACGCTGCCGTGCACCGTTGCGCTCCAGTATCACATAGTCTGCATGCGTTTCGGCCAGGCGTATCCCCGGCACCACTTGGTTTCCTACGGCCACACCGACCTGTCCCGATTCGGTCTGCATGACGGCAAAACCGTTTTCCCCGGCAGCGAAGATACCGACGGGACGGATGCCGTTAAGCGAAGCGGACGATGTGGAGGTATTGACCGTGCCGAACAACTGTTCGGCATGATCCGATCGGGATGCGATCGCCGAGGCGGGAACGGCATGTTCGGCAGGGGCGAACAGCACCCAGGCATGTTTTGCCAATAACAGCATTGCCAGCAGGCCGCCCCAGAGCGGCCAGTTCATCCAGAGTCTGGCAGGTGCTGCAAAAACCTTGCTGGCCAACGACATGCGGCATCCCCTCGTATGCGGACGGCGAATATAGCATACCTGCAGACGGCGAAAGCAGGCTGGCCGGGCGTGCGAGGGGTCAGCGCAGCTTGTTCGCCAGCAGCATGATTCCGCCGCTCAACATCATCGCCCAGACGATGGCAGCTCCCGTCGGCAGGTCGAACCAGACCGACAGCAACAGGCCCAGTGCATAGCCCGCGATGCCGACCGCAAATGCGTAGTGATACCGCCTTCTGCTCTGGCGCCAGGTCACCACCGCGGGCAGGATCAGGCTGGCGAACACCAGGTAGATGCCGACCAGCTGCACCGAGGCGGTGATGGCGATGGCGAACAGCGCGTAGAAACCGAAATAGCCCAGACGCTGGCGGGAGCCTTTCCAGATGGCGAGCAGGACGACCGTGAGCAGTGCGGTGGCGATCAGTTGCGTGTCGTTCACCCAGAGTATCTGGCCGACCAGCAGGTCCTTCAGGTGTTCGCCGGCATGCACGTCATGGCTCATCAGCAGGATGCCGAGCGTGGCCGAAAGCACGAAGGTCAGGCCGATACAGGCTTCTTTCACGTCCGGCAAGTTCCGCTCGATCCATGCCAGCAAAGCCGCTCCGCACAGCGCGCTGGTGGCGGCGATGAGCTGCACCAGCAGCGGATGTTCGGTGAGGTCGAGCAAGCCGGCGATGATGACGCCGAGTCCGGCGATCTGCGCCACGGCGAGGTCGGCGAAGACCACGCCGCGCTGCAGCACACGCATGCCGAACGGGATGTGCGTGGCGAGCACCAGCAGACCCGCGATGAAGGCGGGCAGGACGATGTCGAGTTCGATGCTGTTCATGGCTATCCTTGTTTCAATCCTGCCAGCAGGCGCTGGATGGTGTCGTCAAAGAATGCGAACAGGTCCGTCGCTTGCGGCGTGCCGCCCACGGTGAATGGCAGCATTACCGCAGGAATGTGCGCGCGCTGCGAGATCCATTCCGACGGGCGCTCGTTCTGGTAGGCGGCGCGCAATACCATGCGTGCCGGGTGCTGCTGCAGATCGTTCAGTACCTCTCCCAGGTGCGCGGCGCTGGGTTCCATGCCGGGCTTGGGCTCCAGCTCGGCGACTTCCTTCAGTCCCAGCCAGTCGTTCAGGTAAGGGAAACCCTTGTGATGCACGACGATCGATACCCCCTTGAGCGGGGCCGCCTGCTTTTCCCATCTTGCGATGGCGGCACGCCACTTCTGGTCGAAGTCCTTGTATCGCTGCTGGTAGAGCGCCGTGTTCGCCGGGTCGAGCTCGATCAGTTTTTTGCTCAGCGCCGCCGCGACCGGCAGGAAATTGCGCGCGTCGGTCTGGATGTGCGGATTGCCTTCCGCATGTACGTCGCCATCGGCACGATCCAGGCGGGACGGTACTTCCAGCATGGTCACATATTTGGCCGCCTCGAAGTTCCCGTCGCTGCCGGGCTGTATCCTGCTGTTGGCGGATTCGCGCAGTACCACCGGCATCCAGCCGATCTCGAGCTCCGCACCGGTGCACACCAGCAGTTGCGCGCCGCGCGCCCTGGCGATCAGGCTGGGGCGAGCCTGCACCTGGTGGGGATCCTGCAGTGCGCCGGTGGCGGTGTAGATGTTGGCCTGGTCGCCCGCGAGCTCATGCGTGAGTGCCGCCCATTCCGGTTCGCAGGCGAACACGTTCAGTGCGGCGTGTGCGTTGCCGCTCAGCAGCAACATCAAAAGCGTGAAGATTATCTTGTTCATGAGTTTTCCTTTTGAGTGGTGCGTATCAATACTGGTGCGCGCCGTGCGCGCCCATGGCCATGATGTATTGCACGAATAACTGGTTGTCCGCCAAACCCTGGCGCGAGTTGTCATGCGCCAGTTGCAGGCGTATGCGCGCGAACTCGCTGGTGTTGTAGTCCGCCATCCAGGTGAAGCGCGAAGGGTTGTAGCCGTAATTGGCGATGACCTTGCCCGCGAGCGCCGCGCCCAGGCTGACGGTGCCCGGATCGAGCCGGTCGTAGCGTATTCCGCTGCGCCAGTTCGGCGTGAACTGATATACGCTCTGCAGGTACCAGCCGCTTTGCGTGCCGGTGTAACTGCCGGTGAGGTTGGCCCCGGCGGTGTCGTAGGTCAGCTGTCCGCTGTCCTTGCGGCGGAAATATTCGCTCTGTACCTTCAGGTAGCTCTCGCGGAAGTTGCCGTTGTGCGAGTATTTCCACACGAAATCCAGACCCGCCGTATTGCTGCTGCCGGTGAAACTGTCGCTCACTCCGCCCGGGGTGTTCAGCTGGTCGGGCACGCCAGTGCTCAAAGCGCTCGTCTGCCTGGTCTGGTGCAGCGACAGGCCGGCGCGCCAGCTCTGCTCGATGCCGATGTCGTCGCCGATATGTACGAACAGCGTGCCCGCGCCGCTGCCGTTCTTGGCCGTGTTCGTACCCGGGAAGTTGCTGCCTTTGCCGACCTCGCCGCCCACTTCGACGAACAGGTCCGTCGGCGCCAGCCATTTGAGCTGGATGCCGTCGTCCTTCAGCTGGTCACCCCAAAGCACCGAATACACCAGCGGCTGATCGACGAAGTCCCAGGTGTGCGAGTGCTGCTCGTTGAGGTAGCCCAATGCGGAGAAGAAGCGGCCGAACTTGAGGTTGACTCCGTTCTCCAGCGCAGTGGTCTGCACGAAGGCGTTCTCTACGCTGGAGCCGCCGGAGGGCAGCAGCGATATCGTCGCCACGCCGCGGAATTGCGGGTCGATGTCCGCAGCGAGCCCCAGTTCCGATTCGCCCAGATTGAAACCTTGCTGGTGCCCTGGAACGGGATTCATGGCGAAACCGGTGACGGGCACCGTGGGGTCGCGCTGCAAGTTGCCATAGGTGCCGACCATGATGAACGACACAGCCGGATTGAAAGCGTTGTCGCTGGTTGCACTGGCGGCAGAGGCACCGACGGAATGACACAACAGTACGGCGACAGCCGTATTGGAACAGATTCTCTTTAACATTTTTTACTCCGAAAAAGCACGCAGAACCCCGCGCGTTTGGCAGCGGGGAGTCGATAAAGCTTTAAACGGAGTAAGGCGGTGCGCGTGCCGCGAACGCGATGAACGGGGCAGACTGGAACGAGGACGAGTGGGTGGTGAGGGTCTCTTCGAATGACGAGGCGAAATCGAAATGGATATGGCTGACGCCTATGGCGCTGCCGATCTGCGCATAGGCCGCACACAACTCGCAGTGCTGGTGATGGGGCAGCGACTGGTCCTGCGACTGCTCGGCAAGCACATGCGAGATGCTGTGCGTGACCGCGCCTTGCTGAGCGAACAGCAGGGCGAGGACAAGGAATAACGGCAGAAACAGGCGAGGCGATCTCATGGCGGGTGTCACCTTAGCAAAGGCGAGGGAGTACGGCAAGCGTGGCTCCGGGCGAAACTATGGAACCGTTCGCAACGGCAGGTGGCTCGGCCTGCCCGGCCGAGCAGGCTACAGCTGGACCTTACGGATGCTGCCATTGGTGTAATCCGCGACGTACAAAGCACCATTGATGTAAATGATGCCGAATGGGTGATTGAACCTTGCCGTCGGCCCGGCTCCATCGGCTGTTCCGGGAACGAGTGCCGCTCCGGCAGGAGTGGTAACGTTGCCAGTCGCGATGACGATCTTGCGGATGGTATGGTTGTTGGTGTCTGCCACATACAGATTGCTGCCATCGGTAGTGATGCCCATCGGTTGATTGAATCGGGCGTTTGCACCGATGCCGTCTGACGAACCGACCCCGGAACTGGCGAGCGTGGAATTACCCCCGGCGACGAGTGTGGTCGCACCTGTCGAGACATCTATCCTGCGCACGTCGTTATTGAGTGTGTCGGTCAGGTACAGGAAGCTGGCGCCGTCGGTGGCGATGCTCGTGGGTGAGTAAAACACCGAGGAAGCTCCAGTCAGGCCATTGAAATAGCCGGTGCTTGGCGGGGTGCCCGCCAGCGTGGTGACGGCGGCACTCGCACTGGCAAGGTCGATCTGGCGGATGGTGCTATTGCTGGAATCGGCCACGTACAGGTTGGTTCCGATTCGGCTGAGCCCCATGGGATAGCGGAAACTTGCGAGGGTGCCAGTGGCGTTGTCTGCCGATCCGGGCGTTCCCACCGTCCCGGCAAGCGTAGTGACCACCCCTGTGGCGATGACGATCTGACGGATGGTGTGGTTGTAACCGTCAGCCACATACAGTTTGGTGTTCGTCGCATCGATGACGATGCCATAGGGGTTGTTGAACAGGGCACTTGTGCCGGGACCGCTGGGTGCGTCGGTAACGCCCGAAGCGCCAGTGATACTGCCTGCGAAAGTTGTCACCTGCCCGGTGGCAATGACGATCTTGCGGATGTTGTTGGCGTACATGTCGGTAACGTACAGGTTGGTACCGTCACTGGCGATATAAGCGGGAATCTGGAAGCGGGCGGTTGCACCGATGCCATCGGTGATGGCATGCGATCCCGAAGTGCCGGCAAAGGTGCTGACCAGGACGGAAGCGGGTGCGCTACCTCCGCCGCCACCGCCTCCTCCGCAACCGGTCAAAGCCAGCGCGACGATCGCGGCAGACATGATGCTGAGTTCAGTGAACTTGCGCAGATATTCCTTGATGTTCATGCCGCCCCTTTCAATATGGCTAACGATGATGGAAAGCACCGGAGTGTCGCCGGCCGGAAACTAGAAGCGGCGCGAGTCTACTGGGAGTGGATATGGGTGAACATATGCCGTTTGGCATATGGTTTGATCTTGGGGGATGTGTTAATGGTGCTGCATCGCGGATGCTCACACCCCGTAAACGGGGCCTCGCTGATCGGCGATTCTTATTGAGCTTGCGAAATTAGAATGCCGCCTGCCTTTGGTGCGCAGCCCGGGTCAACCACCTCAGTGAGGGTTGTATTACTCATGGCACAGTGGGTTTGGTGGTGGCGTTGGTCGCGGACGTTCACACCCCGCAAGTGCAGTGCAAAGGTGCAGCTCCAGCGGTTGCCTCAGCGAGGATCGAGCAGCGCATGGTGCACGTGTTTCGGCAACGGCCGCCACTCGCGGACACTCCCATCCCCGCTGGGCGGGGCCCCTGTTCGCTGCTCGGACGGCTACTCGCTTTCCAACCTGTCCGTGCTGGTGAAGGTCCAGGTGCGGGTGATGCTGAGGACGTCGGTGTCCTTGCGGATGTCGGGCGGGAAGGGCGAGAAGGGCGCAGAGAGTTTGACGATGCGGATGGCGGAGGCGTCGAGGATGCGCTGGCCCGAGGGGCGGTTGATCTCTATGCTTTCCACGCTGCCGTCGGAGCGGATCGAGACGGTGAGGGTGAGGCTGCCGTAGATCTTCTGGCTGCGCGCGACCTCGGGGTAGTTCATGTTGCCGACGCGTTCTACCTTGGCTCGCCAGTCTTCGACGTATTGGGCGAACCGGTATTCTTCCGTGCGTGCGCCGATGTATTTCCGCTTGGGCATCTTTTCATACATGCTCAGGCTCTTGCTGATCTGGGCTTCCAGCCGCACGATCTCCAGCGAGCGCTGCACGAGGTCGTGTCCGTCGGCCCCCGAGTCGCTGGGCTGTTTTTGCGCCTTGTTCACGGCTACGCTGTAATCGCCTTTCAAGCGCGTCAGCAGTCGTTTGTTTTCCTGCTGCAACTGGCGCAGACGCTGGGTGGTCTGTTCCGGGGTGAAGCGTTTTGCATCGCCGAGTACGGGGAAAGGCGTCTTGGCATGCCGGTCGTCTTCGGTGTTGCCGCCGCCGTCGAGATTGCTTTGCGCGTAGGCGTTGGCGTTGTCGGGACGGCTGCTCGATTTGCTGTTGACCAGGGTCACTTCCAGCGGCTGGCTGACGATGGGGATGTCTTTCCAGTCCGGAATGACAAAGGCGATACCGAACAGGATGAACGCGTGCAGGCCGAACGAGAACAGCACGGCGAACGACAGGCGCGGTGCAGGCTGTTGCAGGATGGTGACGGAAGGATATTTCATGCCGGGACTTCCATGCTGGACAGATAGCGGGCATCGAAATCCAGGTCGAGCAGGTCGATCGAGGTTATCTCGAGCGTCACCCTGGTGTTGGGTGGCATTTCCGGCAACGACGGGATGCGTCCGATCAGCGGGATGTCGGCGAACTTGACCAGGTTCTCGCGCAGCACCAGCGCATCGGCCTGCTTCACGTCTTCCTGCAATAGCCAGCGCAGGCACCAGTAGCGTTCCATGCCGCGCTGGAATTCATTGTAGGTGGTATAGGCGGTGTCGAAGTCGCGCAGGATGGAGAACAGCGCGGTATCGTTCCTGGCGTAGACCGGCGGTTCGGCGCGCAATACGCTGATGATCTGGCGCTGGTTCACCAGGTCGACGTAGCGGCGCAACGGCGAACTCGACCAGGCATAGTGCGCCACGCCCAGCCCCTGGTGCGGCGCGGCGACGGTGCTCATCTTCACCTTGCCGTTGTTCTGCGTGCGGTAGATGCCGGCGACATCGTGGTCGTCGAGCAATTTCCCCCAGCTGCTGTTGGCGAGGATCATCAGTTCCGACACCACCTTGTCGATGGGCGAGCCGCGCAGGCGGTGGCCGATGGTGATGCGGTCGTTCTCCACATGGAAGGTGTAATCGATCTGCTGGGTGCTGTTGTCGGCGGACTTGCCGCGCGCCGCTTCCAGCTTCTGCACGAAATCCCACAGCAGCCTGAGTTCGGGGGCGTGATCGTAATCGAGTTTGCCAGCCGCCAGCGTCTCCTCGTTGAATAGCGGTTCCAGCGTATCGTGGCGCAGGTTGGAGGCGATGTGCAGGCGCTCGACGCGGCTTTCGCTGCCCACGATGGCGAGCGTGGCGGCATCTGCTTCCACATACAGCGAGAGCGCGGGGCAGACCTTGTCGGCACACAGCGTGAAGGCTTGCACCACGCTGTCCGGCAACATGGTGATCTTGTCGCCCGGCATGTACACGGTGGACATGCGCTGTGCGGCGATGGCGTCGATGGGCGAATTGGGTGCGATGCCCAGCGCGGGCGCGGCGATGTGGATGCCGATGCGCCAGTTGCCGTTCGCCAGCTTTTCGACCGAGAACGCGTCGTCGATCTCGGTGGTGCTGGCGTCGTCGATGCTGAAGGCGTTGACGGCTGCCAGGGGCAGTTCGGGGTGTGCCTCCACCGTGACATCCGGGAAGCCGGTGCCGCGCGGGAAGTTCTCGAACAGGAACTTGTTCAGGTGATAGTCGTGCGTGGAGGGCAGCGCGCCGCAGTGTTCCAGCAAGTGCGCCGCGGACAGGTGCGTGGCGGCGCAGGCAGCTTCCACTGCCTTGACTTCGATGGTGTTGCGATCCGGTTTGTACAGGATCATGCTCAGGTGGTCGGCAAATTCGGCAGGCAACTGGAAAGTGCTGAGTTGCTCGGTGTAGCGGGTTTGCAGCTCCGCCTGCAGGCGCTTTTTCTCGACGCTGGCGAGTGCCGACTTCAGCGCATCCGGCGGTGCCGCCTTGTAGCGCCCTTTGCCTTTCTTGTAGAAATGCATGGGCGAGGAGTGCAGGCGGATCAATGCGCCTGCCGCCTCGACGGGATTGGGGACGTGGCCGAAATACTCCTGTGCCAGCGTGCCGAACTCGAACTCGTCCGGCGGCGAAGCTTCCCACAGGAACTCAACGTCGATGTCGGCGGCCACTTGCTCCGCCTGGGTCAGGAATTCGGACAGTCCGGGCTGGGCGAAACGCAGCATGACGTTGGCTGATTTGATCTTGCTGCGCTTGCCGTGGGTGTTCTCGACCTGCAGGGAGGTGGTGTTATCGGCAAGGATATTGCCGACCTTGAAACCACCGTCTTCTTCGTAAAATATGTTCATTAATGTGAAACTCGCAAAGCGTTCGTTTGCCTCCTCGCCCGCAGGATGTGAAGAAGGCCTTTCTCGTTCGCCCTTTCTCCCGCTTGCGGGGGAAAGTTGGATAGGGGGGCTTTCCTCCGGGAGAGGATTGAGGAGAGGGAAATGGGCATGGCAAGTTTAATTTTCAGGGATGGCATTCAATATTGGTCATGCCCATTGGCAAGTGCTGAAAAAATTCCGGACGATTATAACCTGCCGACCCGCCGCCGGACCTGCTTCATGCTAATCTGTCTGCAAGGACGCTGACCGACAGTCAAGTTCATAAATACAGGAGAGAAAGCATGAAAGTGATTCCGGGATTGATGGTGGCGGGCAGCCTGCTCGTTGTTGCTCCGATGGTGCATGCCTGCGATGTGCGACATCCGGGTGGCTATGGCGGCATGTTCTTCCGGGAGATGGACAAGAACGGCGACGGGGCGATCAGCAGGAAGGAATTCGATGCGTTCCAGCGCGAACAGTTCAAGGCGCTGGATGCCAACCACGACGGCAAGATCACCCGCGACGAGATGCCGGCCGCGCATGGAGCGATGGCCGATAAATGCGATACGAGTTTCGACCAGCGCTTCGACGAAGTCGACATCAATCACGACGGTTTGTTGAGCAAGGATGAGGCAGAGATCGGGATGCCGATGATATTCGGCCATTTCGACGAGTTCGATGCGAACAAGGACGGCAAACTGAGCAAGGAAGAGATTGCTGCGGGCATGCAAAAGCTGCATGAAAACATGCCGGCCAGGCCGGCCGAAACGATCAGCCCCGCGAAACCGTAAGTTCCGGCAGATCGTTCCATTATGGAAGAGATGTCTACTTCAGGGTGAGGATGTAGGTGATCGCAGCCTTGAGGTCGGCGTCGCTCACGGTAGCGGGAGCCGGTGCCATCGGGATCGTTCCCCAGTTGCCCGCGCCGCCGGTTCGCACCTTTTTCGCCAGTTTGTCCACGATGCCGGGTTGTCCTTTGTATTTTGCCGCGATGTCCTTCAGCGCCGGTCCGACGAGCTTCTTATCCATTGTATGGCAGGCGAAGCAGCCGCTCTTCTTAAGCAGGGCTTCGTCGGCAAGCGCGTTGCCGGCTAACAGCAATCCGGCGGACAGAATCAACAGATGGTTCATCTTCATGGGCGGCTCCTTAAGGATTGGGATGACAGCGTGATGCCGCAGGTTCATGCATTTCCCGCCGCGAGTCAATCGCCTGTTGCGGCTGGCGGTTTTGGTCAATATGGCGCGAAATGTTACCATCCGGCTTATTTGGCATTTTCGGGGAAACCTCATGGCTGGACACAGTAAATGGGCGAACATTCAACACCGCAAAGGGCGCCAGGATGCCAAGCGCGGCCAGATATTCACCCGCCTCATCAAGGAGATCACCGTTGCATCCAAGCTGGGCGGCAGCGATCCGGACATCAATCCGCGCCTGCGCCTGGCGATGGAAAAGGCCTATGACCAGAACATGCCCAAGGACAACGTCGAGCGCGCCATCAAGCGCGGTGCGGGCGAACTGGAAGGCGTGGACTACATGGAGCTGCGCTATGAGGGTTACGGCATCAACGGCGCGGCGGTGATGGTCGATTGCATGACCGACAACAAGACACGTACGGTGGCCGATGTGCGCCACGCCTTCACCAAGTACGGCGGCAATCTGGGTACCGACGGTTCGGTGTCTTTCCTGTTCAAGCATTGCGGCCACATGATCTTCGCTCCGGGAACCGACGAGAACGCGCTGATGGAAGTGGCGCTGGACGCTGGTGCGGAAGACATCGTCAATAACGACGACGGCAGCATCGAAGTCATCACCTCGCCGCATGATTTCGTGGCGGTGAAACAGCGCCTGGAGGCAGCGGGTTTCAAGCCGGAGATGGGCGAAGTCACCATGCGGCCGGAAAACGAGGTGGTGTTCACTGGCGAGGATGCGGCGAAGATGCAGAAGCTGCTGGATGCGCTGGAAGACGTTGGGGACGTGCAAGAGGTCTATACCAACGCCGTCATGGAAGGCCAGGATTGAGGATTTTGGAATCAGGATTCAGGAAAGCCATGCTGAGGCATTGCAATGCCTAGCTCAATCCCAAATCCTAAATCCTCAATCCGAATTTTAGGCATCGACCCCGGCTTGCGTATCACCGGATTCGGGGTCGTCGATAAAGAAGGCCAGCAGTTGCATTACGTCGCCAGCGGCTGCATCAAGACGCCGGACGGCGAGTTGCCGGAACGGTTGAAAGTGATCCTGGCTTCGCTGGGTGAGGTCATTGCGCAGCACAAGCCCGAGCAGGTGGCGGTGGAAAAGGTGTTCGTCAACGTGAACCCGCAATCGACCCTGTTGCTTGGGCAGGCCCGCGGTGCGGCGATCTGTGCGGCGGTGCAGGCCGATCTGCCGGTGGCTGAATATACGGCACTGCAAGTGAAGCAGGCGGTGGTCGGCAACGGCCACGCCGACAAGGAACAGGTGCAGGCGATGGTGCAGCGTTTGCTGAAACTGTCCGGCACGCCGAGCCCGGATGCGGCGGATGCGCTGGCCTGTGCGATCTGTCATGCGCACGGCGGCATGGGCATGGGTGCACTGGCGACCAAAGGTTTTCGTGTACGGAAGGGGAGACTGGTATGACGCAACCGCTGGAGCCGACGCTGGCCATGTTTCAGAACCCGTTTGCCCGTTATTTTGCCGCGACACGCCCGGCCTTCCTGACGGCCAGCCTGATGGCGTGCCTGATCGGGCTGGCCGTGGCCTGGCACGGCGGTGCCGCATTCGACGTGCCCATGGCCCTGGTCACCTTGCTGTTCGCGTTGCTGGCACAGGCCGGCGTGAATGTGCTCAACGATTACTATGACGCGCTCAACGGCACCGATGCGCAGAACACCGAGCGCATCTTCCCCTTCACCGGCGGCAGCCGTTTCATCCAGAACGGCGTGATGACGCAGGCCGAGATGCGCAACTTCGGCTTTGCGCTGATGGCAGGCGTGGCGGTGGCCGGGTTGTGGCTGATGGCGCGTTCCGCGCCGCAACTGATGTATGTCGGTCTGGCCGGGCTGTTCATCGGCTGGGCGTATTCGGCGCCGCCGTTCCGTTTGAACAGCCGCGGCCTGGGCGAGCTGTGCGTGGCGGCGGGTTTCCTCGCCATCACCGTCGGCACCGATTTCGTGCAACGCAAGGGGTTCGCCGCTGCGCCATTCATCGCGGGCTTGCCCTATGCACTGCTGGTGACGAACCTGCTCTACATCAACCAGTTTCCGGACCGCACTGCCGACACGGCTGCGGGCAAGCTGCACTGGGTGGCGCGGCTGCCGATACAATCGGCGCGCTGGGGCTATTCGCTGATCGTGGCGCTTGCGTATGCCTGGCTGTTGTTGGGCGCGCTGCTGGACTGGCTGCCGCTGTGGTCGCTGGCTGCATTCCTGGCACTGCCGCTGAGCATCAAGGCGGCGCGCCTGCTGTTGCAGCATGCCGCGCAACCGCGGCAACTGGGTGAGGCGATCAAGCTCACTATCGGCGCGATGATGGTGCATGGCACGCTGCTGTCGCTGGCGTTGTTGTTGAGCAAGTGAGCCGGGAAAGATGCCTTGCCTGCAGGCCGGCAGAGACGGACACCTTCAGGCGATTGGCCTGAACTGCGCCGAATGACGGGGTTCTTCGCATGTATGCTTTGCAGATCGCCGTTTTACGGGGCTTGCGGGCATTCCATTTTTGGCAGGATGACTTGAGTAAGGGAAACGAATGATCGGAAGACTGAGCGGCACGTTGCTGGAAAAGAACCCGCCGCAGATCGTGCTGGATGTGCAGGGCGTGGGCTACGAGGTCGATGTGCCGATGAGCACGTTCTATAACCTGCCTGCGCTGCATGAAAAGGTCGTGCTGCACACGCAACTCATCGTGCGCGAGGATGCGCACCTGCTGTTCGGATTCCTGACGCACGAAGAGCGCGTCGCTTTCCGCCAGTTGCTCAAGATCAGCGGCGTCGGTCCGAAACTGGCGTTGTCGGTGCTGTCCGGATTGAGCCTGGCCGATCTCGCGCTGGCGGTGGCCAACAAGGATGCATCGCGTCTCACCAGGATACCCGGCGTCGGCAAGAAGACAGCCGAGCGTTTGCTGCTCGAACTGCAGGGCAAATTCGCGGTGGCCGGTGCAGGAGCAATGGCAGGCTCCGTTCCCTCGTCATCCAGCGACATCGTCAATGCGTTGCTGGGATTGGGCTATAACGAGAAGGAGGCCGATTGGGCGGCCAAACAGTTGCCCAAGGAGGCCGGTGTCGCGGACGGCATCCGCCAGGCCCTCAAGCTTTTGTCCAAACCATGAATACGCTTAAGTTATCATCCGGAGCATGATCCACAACGACGACCTATCCGCCGAACCGCGCATCATCTCCGCCGCGCCGGCCTCGCCACAGGAGGAGGCGCTGGACCGCGCGCTGCGCCCCAAGCAGCTCGACGAATATGTCGGGCAGGAGAAGATACGCGGCCAGCTGGAGATATTCATCCAGGCCGCAAAGAAGCGCAAGGAACCGCTCGACCACGTGCTGCTGTTCGGCCCGCCCGGTCTGGGCAAGACCACGCTGGCGCAGATCATCGCGCGCGAGATGGGCGTCAACATCCGCCACACCTCCGGCCCGGTGCTGGAGCGCGCGGGCGACCTCGCCGCGTTGCTGACCAACCTCGAACCGCACGACGTGCTGTTCATCGACGAGATCCACCGCCTGTCGCCGGTGGTGGAAGAGATACTCTATCCCGCGCTGGAGGATTACCAGATCGACATCATGATCGGCGAGGGGCCGGGCGCTCGCTCGGTGAAGATCGACCTGCCGCCGTTCACGCTGGTCGGCGCGACCACGCGCGCCGGCATGCTGACCAATCCGCTGCGCGACCGCTTCGGTATCGTGGCTCGGCTGGAGTTCTATACGCCGGAAGAATTGCAGCGCATCGTCACGCGCTCGTCCGGTTTGCTGGAACTGCCCATCTCGCCGGACGGTGCGCTGGAGATCGCCAGGCGTTCGCGTGGCACGCCGCGCATCGCCAACCGCCTGCTGCGCCGCGTGCGCGATTACGCCGATGTGCGCGCCGAGGGCAATGCCACACGCGAAGTGGCGGATGCCGCACTGACCATGCTGGATGTGGATTCGCGCGGGCTGGACGTGATGGACCGCAAGTTGTTGCAGACGGTGATCGAAAAATTCATGGGCGGACCGGTCGGGGTGGACAACCTCGCCGCTGCGATAGGCGAAGAGCGCGACACCATCGAGGATGTGCTGGAGCCCTACCTCATCCAGCAAGGCTACCTGCAACGCACGCCGCGTGGCCGCATGGCGACGGCGAACGCCTATCAGCACTTTGGCTTGATCCAGCCGCGCAATGGCAACAACAAGGAACTGTGGGATGAGTAAGCACAAGCTGTTCTCGTGGCCGGTCCGGGTGTATTTCCAGGATACGGATGCGGGCGGCGTGGTCTATCACGCCAGTTATGTGAACTTTATGGAGCGTTCGCGGACTGAGTGGCTGCGCACTTTCGGTTACAGCAACGCGCGCCTGATGCAAGAGCTGGGCGTGGTGTTCGTGGTGCGTTCGCTCAAGCTGGACTACCTGAAGCCTGCCTTGCTGGACGATCTGCTGACGGTGACTTCGCATGTCAAGGAGATCGGGCGTAGCCGCGTGAGCATCCTGCAGACCGTTGTGCGCGGTGAAGATTTGCTGGTGCAAGGCGAGGTGCATCTGGTGTGTGTGGACGTGAAGTCTTTCAAGCCGGTGAGTGTGCCGGATGTTTTACGCAAACAGTGGGATTGAACAAATGGAACTGATCCAGGATCTGTCATTCATGCACTTGGTCACCAACGCCAGCTTGCTGGTGCAGTTGGTGATGGGCTTGTTGCTGCTGGTGTCGCTGATGTCGTGGTGGTACATCTTCCTCAAGATGTTTGCAGTGCGCTCGGCGGTAAAACAGGCACGCGAGTTCGAGGATGCGTTCTGGGGCAATCCGAATCTGAATGCGCTCTACCAGCAGGCGAACAGCCAGGCTAGAACCGATGTGGGTGCGCTGGAGCGCATCTTTGCAGCGGGTTTCGCCGAGTTCGTCAAACTGAAGAAGACCCATGGCGTGGATGGTGCGGCCGTGATGGACGGCACCCGCCGCGCGATGCGCGCCAAATACCAGCGCGAGATGGACCATCTGGAATCGCATCTGTCCTTTCTTGCCACCGTCGGCTCCGTCAGCCCGTATGTCGGTCTGCTCGGGACGGTATGGGGCATCATGAACGCGTTCCGCGGGCTGTCCAACGTGGGGCAGGCGACATTGGCTCAGGTCGCGCCGGGCATCGCCGAAGCGCTGGTGGCGACTGCGATGGGCCTGTTCGCGGCGATCCCCGCGGTGGTGGCCTACAACCGCTATGCGCATGACATCACCCGTTTGTCGTCGCGCTTCGAGAGCTTCATCGAGGAGTTTTCGAATGTGTTGCAGAGGCAGCCATGACGGTGTCAATTCTGCACGAGCGAAGCGAAGTGGCAGATTGCCTGCCTTTGGTGCGGTGCGCGATAGCGATGGGTAACTATGAACAATAGCCGGCGATCTTCCCATCCGCAGATGAGTCAGATCAACGTCGTGCCTTATATCGATGTGATGCTGGTGCTGCTGGTCATCTTCATGATCACGGCACCGCTGATGAATCCGGGACAGATCGACCTGCCCAGCGTGGGCAAGTCGCTGGCGCCGCCGGTGGCGCCGCTGGAAGTCATCATCAAGAAGGACACCACGCTGGCCTTGCGCGACCATGCCAGGGGAGGCGTGGAGTTCCCGGTGTCGCGCAATGAGTTGGCTGCACAGCTGCAACAGAGTCTGAAGAAGAATCCGGATCAGCCGGTGGTGATCTCTGCGGACAGGAATGTGCGCTATGAAGAGGTGGTGAACGTCATGGACATGCTGCAACAACAGCATATCAAGAAGATCGGTCTGCTCGCCAAGACTCGATGAGTATGGCACTGGCATATCGCGAACCCCATCGTCTGTCTGCCGGGTTGCTGGCGCTGACGGTGCATCTCGTGTTTTTCACGTTGCTGTACTTCGGTGTGCGCTGGCAATCGCAGCCGTCGGAAAGTTACAGCGTGGAGATGTGGGACAATCTGCCGAATACCGAGGTAGTTCCCAAACAGGAACCGGCGCCTGCTCCGCCCCAGCCTGCCAAGGTGGAACCGGCTCCTCCAGCCAGGGTCGTACCGCCTGTGCTGCCGCCGGTGAAGGCAGATATCGAGATCCGCGACAAAAAAAGCAAAAAAGCCGAAATGAAGACGAAGGCAGCGGCCAAAGCAAGGCAGGAGGCCGAGCTGAAAGCGCTGGAGGCTTATACGCAGAAGCAGAGGCAGATCGACAAGGCGCGGCAGGCCGAACAGGCGCGGATCCGCGCCGAGGTGAGTGCGGCGACGCAGGTGCTGATCGAGAGTTATCAGGACAAGATCCGCAACAAGATCAGGCGTAAGATGAAAATGGTATCGGACGTGCCGGATACTGCCGAGGCGATCTTCAAGGTGACCTTGTTGCCTGACGGTATGCTGATGGATGATCCGGTATTGGTAAAGAGCAGCGGTTATCCCGCTTACGATGATGCCGCAGAGCGTGCCATTCTTTCGGCGGAGCCGTTGCCGGTGCCGACCGATGTCGCTTTGCAGAAGATGTTTCGCGAGCTGAAGTTGTCGATAAGACCGTAGGAGTGAATGTATATGCGTTTTCTGGGTGTCATCGTTTTGTTGTGTGTGGCGTGCTCTGCGCGTGCCGAGTTGAGCATCGAGATCACGGGTGCGGGCGAGCATCAGGTTCCGATATCACTGGTGCCTTTCGCCGGGGATGAGAATCAGGGTGGGCAATCGATCAGCACAGTGGTGTCCAACGATCTGCTGCGTACCGGGCTGTTCAAGCTGGTCGACCCGGCCGGCAAAGCGCCGCATGAACCGGGTGAGGTGAACTATGTGGAGTGGCCCGGAGTGGACGCGCTGCTGATCGGCAAAGTGCGGAACCTGGATGGCGGGCGTCTGGAGGTGAGGTTCCGTTTGCTGGACATGGTCCGCCGCACCGAACTGATCGGCCTGGCGGTGACGGCCAAGAGCGAACAGCTGCGAGCCATCGCACATCGTGTCTCCGATCTGATATATGAAAAACTGACGGGTGATCCCGGGGTGTTCAGCACGCGCATCGCCTATGTGAATCGCGACGGCAAGAAATACCGTCTGGTCGTGGCCGACAGCGATGGCTACGGCGAGCAGACCCTGCTGGCGCTGAACGAGCCGATCATGTCGCCGGCATGGTCGCCCGACGGCAGCCAGCTTGCCTATGTGAGTTTCGAGCGCGGGCATGCGTCGGTCTTTGTGCAGTCGCTGGCGACACGCAAACGCACGGTGCTGGCCGATTTCCCGGGAAGCAACAGCGCGCCGGCATGGTCGCCCGACGGCAAGCAGCTTGCGTTGGTATTGTCGCGCGATGGCTACTCGCAGCTTTATCTCGTGCGCAACGACGGCAAGGATCTGCACCGCATAACGTTCAGCGAGACCATCGATACGGAACCGGTCTTCACCCCGGATGGGAAATCCCTGCTGTTCACTTCGGACCGGGGCGGCAGCGCGCAGATTTATCGGGTACCGGTGGAAGGCGGCTCGGCCGAACGGCTCACTTTTGACGGCACGAACAATTTTTCGCCGCGTCCCAGCCCGGATGGAAAGAGCTTCGTTTTCTCGCATTTCGTTGATGGGGTTTTCTATATCGCGGTGCAGGATTTTGAAACCAATCAGATGCAGGTATTGACCGGCGGCGGATGGGAAAAGAAACCGAGTTTCGCACCCAACGGCAAGCTGATCTTGTTCGCAACCGAGTCGCAAGGTCGTGGTATATTGGCAACCGTATCCAGCGATGGAAGAGTGAAGCAAAAGATGATCGCTCAGCGTGGTGACATACGCGAACCGATCTGGGGTCCTTTCCTTAAACAATAAATAATGGAGATCACGATGAAGAAGATTATCTTGAGTATCATATTGGTCAACCTGCTGGCTGCCTGCGCAACCGAAAAACCGAAAGAAGCGGCTACGGAACCTACCCCGGCCGCAACCACAGAAACCACGGCACCTGCGACTGCGGCGGCTGAGCCGGCCCAGACTTCCACTGCCGCTGAAGCTGCTGCGAATGCCGAAGCAGCCATACCGGAAATCCGTAGCGTGTATTTCCCGTTCGACGTGGATGCAGTGCAGGATGGGGATCGTGCAGCCATCCAGGCTCATGGCGCATATCTGGGCAAGAACGATAGCGTCAAGGTGCGTGTCGAGGGCAATGCCGACGAGCGCGGCAGCACCGAATACAACTTGGCACTGGGTCAGCGTCGTGCCAACAACGTGAAGAAGCTGCTGGTCCTGTCCGGTGCCAAGGCATCGCAGGTCGAGACAGTGAGCTTCGGTGAAGAGAAGCCACGTTGCGCTGATCACATGGAATCGTGCTGGTCGCAGAACCGTCGCGCCGATATCGTCTACATCACCAAGTAAACCGTCAGTCCATGCGTTTCTGGTTGTTGCTCTGTTTGTGCGTTGCGAGCAGCCATGCCTCGGCAGGGTTGTTCGCTGACGAGGATGCGCGCAAGCAGGTGCAGCAACTGGAAGTGCGTATCGTCAAGCTGGAGCAGGCGCTGGCTTCGTCCGATGCGGACAAGGAACAGACGATCCGCTCGATGCTCGACATGCAGATGCAAATGGAAGCGTTGAATACCGAGTTGCGCAAGCTGCGCGGGCAAAACGAAGAATTCGCGCATGAACTGCAGGATGCAGAGAAGCGCCAGAAGGATTTCTACGTCGATCTGGATACCCGTCTGCGCCGTATCGAAGCCGGAGGAACCACCTCCGCGCCTGCCGACAGTGGCACCGGTGCCGCTGCGGGCCAGGGTGGCGAGGAGCGGGCATTCGACGCTGCCTATTCGTTCTACAAAGCCGAAAACTATCAGAACGCCGTCACTGCATTCGGCGGTTTCCTGAAGAACTACCCGCAATCTGCGCATGAGGCGAATGTCCTGTACTGGATGGGCAACTCCTATTTTCTGTTGAAGGATTACAAGAGCTGCGTGAGCAGTTACGAGTCGCTGGCGGGTAAATATCCGGATCATCCGCGTGTAGCTGAAACGATGCTCAATACGGCTGAATGCCAACTGGGATTGCGGAACAAGACGGCGGCGAAGAGAACGCTCAAGCTGCTCATTTCCAAGTTTCCCGGCAGCGATGCTTCCGACAAGGCGAAGAAGCGCCTTGCCGCCATCAAGTAGTTTTTCCGAAGTCCATGTCGTACGTCACCAGCGAGTCTTTGCGCATCAGCGAGATTTTCTATTCATTGCAAGGCGAGACCAGTCGCGTCGGTCTGCCGACGGTGTTCGTGCGCCTGACCGGTTGTCCGTTGCGTTGTTCCTATTGCGACACGGCCTATGCCTTCACTGGCGGGCAGAGCATGCAGTTGAGTGCGATCATGGATGAGGTGGCCAGCTATGCTCCGCGCTACGTGACCGTCACCGGAGGTGAACCGCTGGCGCAGAAGAATTGCCTGTTCCTGCTGCGTGCATTATGCGATGCGGGTTACGAAGTTTCACTGGAGACCGGCGGGGCGCTTGATGTGAGCGGGGTGGATGCGCGCGTGATGAAAGTGCTGGATATCAAGACGCCGGGTTCCGGCGAAGTGCAAAAGAACCTTTGGGGCAATCTGCAACATCTGGGCCGGCACGACGAGATCAAGTTCGTCCTGTGCGGCGAAGCGGATTACCAATGGGCCAAACAGGTGATGCAGGAGCATGCCCTGGCGCAGCGTTGTGCAGTACTGTTTTCCCCCGCGCAAGGACAACTGGCGCCCACGGAACTGGCCGAATGGATATTGCGCGACCGCCTGCCGGTACGCCTGCAGGTGCAATTGCATAAACTTTTGTGGGGTAATGAGGCGGGGCATTGATGACGAAGCGGGCTGTGGTGTTACTGTCGGGAGGTCTTGATTCGGCCACGGTGCTGGCGATGGCGCGGACACAAGGGTTTGAATGTTATGCCTTGAGCGTGGATTACGGGCAGCGCCATCACGCCGAGCTCGCTGCGGCGCAACGGGTCGCCCAGTCACTCGGCGCACGCGAGCAGCGGGTGGTCAACATCGACCTCACCGGATTCGGCGGGTCTGCACTGACCGATGCCAATATCGCCGTGCCGGAACAAGCCGGCAGCGGCATCCCGATCACCTATGTCCCCGCGCGCAACACCATCATGCTGTCGCTCGCCCTGGCCTGGGCGGAAGTGTTGAAAGCGCAAGACATATTCTTCGGTGTGAATGCGGTGGATTATTCAGGTTATCCCGATTGCCGTCCGGAATATGTCGCGGCGTTCGAGCGCATGGCCAATCTGGCGACCCAGGCTGCGGTGGAAGGCAAGCCGCTCACTTTGCATGCGCCGCTGTTGCATCTGTCCAAGGCCGAGATCATCCGGCAAGGAGTGCGTTTGGGGGTCGATTACGGGCTCACGGTGTCGTGTTACCAGGCTGATGATGAAGGTCGTGCCTGCGGTCGCTGCGATTCGTGCCGTTTGCGCCGCGAAGGTTTTGCAGCAGCCGGCGTGCCAGATTCCACGCGCTATCGCAGCACATAGCTGTTCGTTCGCAGGTTTGACACTCGAAGTCAAACCCGTATAATGCGCGCTCCCTTTTGGGAGGGGGTCGGTAGCTCAGTCGGTAGAGCAGCGGACTTTTAATCCGTTGGTCGCGAGTTCGAATCTCGCCCGACCCACCAGTTTCAAAATCCCCGCCGCTTTAGCTCAGTTGGTAGAGCAACCGCCTTGTAAGCGGTAGGTCGTCAGTTCGAATCCGACAAGCGGCACCATTCAAGAAAAAAGGCCTGCATTTTTGCAGGCTTTTTTTTCGTCTCGCGGACTGCGTCACTCGGTACCGAACTTGGATTCGACGATCACGCCGATCTTTTTGAGGAATGGAGTCGGCAGAATGCCGCCAGCGCAAACGATGACTGCATCGTTGGGGAACTGCATCAATTTGCCGTCCTGTTCCAGGAAGACCTTTTCCTTGTTGACCAGCTTCACGTTCGATTTCAGGCGCACGGTCAGCATGCCTTTTTCCGACATTTCCTTCAGGCGGTCACGGTTCTTCGGCTTGCCGCGTCCGAATGCGTCACTGCGATAGGACAAGGTGACGGTCGTGCCAGGCTGCTCGGCGATCGCCATGGCCGCCTCGAGTGCGCTATCGCCACCGCCTACGACGAGCACATGCATGTTCTTGTATTGTTCCGGTTCGATCAGGCGGTACACGACCTTGGGCAGATCTTCGCCGGGAACGCCCAGCTTGCGCGGCGTGCCGCGGCGGCCGATGGCGAGCAGCACTGCACGTGTCTCATATGAGCCTTTGGTGGTCTGGACGACGAAGCCTTTGTCGGTCTTGCTGATGTTCTCCATGCGCTCGTTGAAATTCAGTTTCATGCCGGTCTTATTGATGATGCCTTGCCAGAACTCAAGCAGTTTTTCCTTGCTGACTTCCTGGAAGTGCACTTTGCCGACGATCGGCAGCTTGACGGGGGCAGTCATGACTATCTTGTTGCGCGGGTATTGGAAGATGGCCCCACCGAGTGCCTCCTCCTGTTCGATGGTGACATACCGCAATTTGTTTTCGATGGCGGTGAGGGTGGCTCCGAGGCCGGCAGGCCCGGTACCTATGATGACAACGTCGTATGGGTTGCTGCTGCCCTTGAGCTTGACGATGGATTCCATGGCCTGGATACCTTGGGTGGCAGCTTTCCGGATGAGGCCCATGCCGCCAAGTTCACCCGCAATGAAGAGGCCGGGGACATTGGTCTCGAAGTTGGGACTTACTTGCGGGATATCCATGCCGCGTTTCGCTGTACCGAACACCAGCTTGATCGCGTTGTGCGGACATGCAGGGGCGCAGACGCCATGTCCGATGCAATGGGTGGGATTGATCAATACCGCCTTGCCTTTGATCATGCCAATCGCTCCTTCTGGGCATGCTGTGATGCAACTGCCCGCACCCATGCAAAGATTGGGGTTGATCTCGGGATGCAAGGATGAGGGTTCGGTCAATCCTGCCTCGATGTTTTCGGTCAACAACTCGACTGCGGCAGATTCATCCTTGTATCTCCTGCGGAGATAGGCAAACAGGATCAACAGGATAGGAACCAGGTAAATTGTAAAGGATTCAATGTTCATCTTTGGCAATTACAAATATTGATGGCGGAAGGTGGCATGAACCATATTAGTGCGAAACTGCAGGCTGGAGAATACCCCGGAAAGAGGTGGGCATTCTATTTTGAGACAGTAAATATGGGAGTACGCAAGGGAACGCAAAACGTCCTTTTATTTTGGCGGATGTGGGCAGCGGTTAAATCAGCCTATATGGCAACCAGATGGAGCGCCGAGTTGAGTCCTGGCGACCATTTATTCTGAAATGTCTGCGAATTCCATCACTGTCTGGTAAATTCCAGTCGTCCTGATCGGGAGACATCATGAAGATCCATGAATACCAAGGTAAAGAGATATTGCGCGAATTCAGCGTGCCGACCCCGCGCGGGATGGCGTGCTTCAACGTCGAGGAAGCGGTTGCTGCAGCGAAGCAATTGGGCGGCAACGTCTGGGTGGTGAAGGCGCAGATCCACGCGGGGGGGCGCGGCAAGGGTGGCGGAGTAAAAGTGGCCAAGTCATTGGATGAGGTGCGCCAGTTCGCAAGCCAGATTCTCGGCATGCATCTGGTCACTCATCAAACCGGCCCGGAGGGGCAGGTGGTGCACCGGTTGCTCATCGAGGAAGGCGCCCGGATCGCCAGGGAGTTCTATGTGGGCATGGTGGTGGACCGCGGCTCGCAGCGCGTCGCCCTGCTGGCTTCCAGCGAGGGCGGCATGGAGATCGAAGAGGTTGCCAAACATTCGCCGGAAAAGATACATACCGTGCGTATCGACCCGGCGACCGGACTGAACGAAGCCGAGGCAGTACGAACGGCGCGCGCGATCGGCATCCCCGATGCGGCGATTGCCGAGGCGGTCAAGGTGCTCTGGGGGTTGTATCAGGCCTTTGTCGAAAAGGATGCGATGCTGGCAGAGATCAATCCGCTGGTGCTGACTGCGGATAACCGCGTGCTGGCACTGGATGCGAAATTCAACTTCGATTCCAACGCGCTGTACCGCCATCCCGAGATCGTCGCTCTGCGCGACCTGGACGAGGAAGACCCGGCAGAGATCGAGGCATCGAAGTTCGATCTGAGCTACATCCAGCTGGACGGGGACATCGGCTGCCTGGTGAACGGCGCCGGACTGGCGATGGCGACCATGGATATCATCAAGTTGTATGGCGGCAGCCCGGCGAATTTCCTTGATGTCGGCGGCGGCGCCAGCAAGGAGAAAGTCACCGAGGCGTTCAAGCTGATGCTGAAGAATCCGCACCTCAAGGCGATCCTGGTCAACATCTTCGGCGGCATCATGAAGTGCGATGTGATCGCGGAGGGCGTGGTGGCGGCAGCGCGCGAGGTGCATCTTGCCGTGCCGCTGGTGGTGCGGCTGGAGGGGACCAACGTGGAACTGGGCAAGAAGATCCTGGCGGAATCCGGCTTGCCCATCATTTCCGGCAACGATATGGCGGATGCGGCACAGAAGGTAGTGGCTGCCGCAAAGGGGGCGAAATGAGCATCCTCATCAACAAGGACACCAAAGTCATCACCCAGGGCATGACCGGCAAGGTCGGCCAGTTCCATACCTTCCACTGCAAGCAGTACGCCAACGGCGCGAACTGTTTCGTGGCGGGCGTGAATCCGAAGAAGGTGGGCGAGCAGTTCGAGGGCATCCCGGTGTATGCCACGGTGCGCGACGCGAAAGAGGCGACCGGGGCGACGGTGTCGGTGATCTATGTGCCGCCCTCGGGCGCGGCCGCGGCGATCGACGAGGCGGTCGAAGCAGAGCTGGACCTGGTGATCTGCATCACCGAAGGCATCCCGGTGCATGACATGCTGAAGACGCGCTACAAGATGCAAGGCAAGCGCACGCTGCTGATCGGACCGAACTGTCCCGGACTCATCACGCCGGACGAGATCAAGATCGGCATCATGCCCGGGCATATCCACAAGAAGGGGCGCATCGGCGTGGTGTCGCGTTCCGGCACGCTGACTTACGAAGCGGTCGGGCAGCTGACCGCACTGGGCTACGGGCAATCGTCCTGCGTCGGCATCGGCGGCGACCCGATCAACGGCCTCAAGCACATCGATGTGATGAAGCTGTTCAACGACGATCCGGAGACCGATGCGGTGATCATGGTGGGCGAGATCGGCGGCAGCGATGAAGAGGAATGCGCGCGCTGGATCAAGGGCAACATGAAGAAGCCGGTGGTCGGCTTCATTGCCGGCGTCACTGCGCCGGAAGGCAAGCGCATGGGCCATGCCGGGGCGATCATCTCCGGCGGTCAGGGTGGTGCCAACGACAAGCTGGCGGTGATGGAAGAGTGCGGTATCCAAATCACGCGCAATCCGGCCGAGATGGGACGCACGATGCAAAAAGTCTTGAAAGGTTAAAGATGCTGGAAATGATGTCGACCACCCAGTTCTGGGTGGATGTGTTCAAGATCATTGTGATCGACCTGCTGTTGTCGGGCGACAACGCGGTGGTGATCGCGTTGGCTTGCCGGAACCTGCCACCAGACCAGCGCAAGAAGGGCATCGCTTACGGCGTGGCCGGGGCGATCCTGCTGCGCGTAGTGTTGACGTTCTTCGCGGTCAGCCTGTTGTCGTTGCCGTACCTCAAGCTGGTCGGTGCGCTTTTGTTGATCTGGATCGGCATCAAGCTGATCCTGCCGGAAGAAGAGCACGGCGAGGGCAACGTCAAGGCGGACACCCACCTGTGGGGGGCGGTGAAGACCATCATCATCGCCGACTTCGTGATGAGCCTGGACAACGTGCTGGGCGTGGCGGCTGCCGCGCATGGCAATGCGATGCTGCTGGTGTTCGGCCTGCTGGTGAGCATCCCGCTGATCGCCTGGAGCAGCCAGCTGGTGCTCAAACTGATCGACCGTTTCCCGTTCATCATCTACGCGGGAGGAGCCTTGCTCGGCTATGTGGCGGGCGAGATGCTGGTCGGCGAGGCGTTGTTCCAGCCCTTGCTGGAAGCGCAGCATGCCTTGCACTGGCTGGTTCCCGGTGTATGCGCAGTGCTGGTGCTGGCAGTCGGCAAGTGGCTGGCTCTGCGCATGGCGGCTGCGGTGAGGGCGGTGGATCTGGTGGATGAGCAGGTGCCCGCTGCGCGCGACAAACCCTGAACGGAGACAGACGATGAAAGTATTGATTCCCATAGACGGTTCCATGGCCGCCAATCGCGCGGTAGATCACGTGATCGCCAGTGTGACATGGCTCAAGGAAATTCCGCAGGTGTGTCTGCTGAACGTGCAATGGAAACTGGCTTCCGGCAACGTGAAGCTGTTCATCAACCAGGACACCATCAACGATTACTACCGCGAGCAAGGCATGGCTGCCCTGGTCGAGGCGCGTGCCAGGCTGGATGCGGCAGGTCTGGCCTACAACTACCACATCAGCGTGGGAACGCCGGCCGAGGCTATCATGCAATATGCGCAAGAGCAGCAGGTCGACCAGATCGTGATCAGTGCACACGGGCAAGAGACGCTGTCCGATCTGCTGTTGGGCTCGGTGGCGAGCAAAGTTGCCCAACTGGCGAAGATGCCGGTACTGCTGGTCAAGTGAAACGGCTGATAAATCAAACAGGTATGGTTTGATTTTGAAAATTGTTTTAGTATTCGCCCCTGTGTGCTCAGGTGTCGAGTGAAAATGGGCAGGGCGAACATGAAAAAATCATTTTGGAAGACGGATTGGTTCACCGCTTTGCTGATCGCATTGGTGTTCCTGTTTGGTGCCAGAAGTGATTTGATTCAAAGCCTGGAACGCAAGGCTTATGACTGGGGCGTGCTGGCTTCGTCGCGCGCTCCCAGCGACAAGATCGCGGTCATCGCCATCGACGACCAGAGTATCGCCAACCTCGGACGCTGGCCCTGGCCGCGCGCGATCCAGGGAAAAATGCTGGACATCCTGGCTGAGGGACATGCCAAAGTGGTCGGCAACACCGCATTCTTCTTCGAGCCGCAAGTCGATGCAGGGCTGGATTACATCAACAAGATCGGCGCCATCCTCGAAAACTCTTCTTTGAAGCACAGCAGTCCAGCAGAATGGGCCCAACTGGACGCGTTGATGCAGGATGCAATCCGGCATCTGGATAACGATCAGCAATTGGCCGCAAGTATGCTCAAGGCCAACAATGTGCTGCTGGGTATGTTCTTCGAATTGGGCGAGCCGCAAGGCAAACCGGATAACCCGCTTCCCGACTACATCCTGAAAGAGAATCTGACCAACGTTCAGGGTGGCGAGGATTCCGCGCTGCCGATTCCTTCGCTGGGGGTGCAGGTTCCGATTCCGGTGCTTGGAACGAAGGCTTTGGCTGTCGGCCATCTCAATGTCACGCCGGATGTGGATGGCGCTGTGCGAACCGAACCGTTGGTGATCGGCTATTTCGACCAATATTATCCCTCTCTCTCGTTGTTGCTGGCGGCGAAGAGTCTCAATCTCGAACCCAAAGACATCAAAGTCACATTAGGCCAGGGCGTCAAGGTCGGGAACTTGAGCATTGCAACCGATTCGGCATTGCGCATGCACACATTTTTTTACGGTGACCGTGACGGAAAACCGGCCTTCCCGGTCGATTCGTTTTATGACGTGCTGAGCGGCAAGATCCCGGCGGAGAAATACCGCGACAAGATCGTGCTGATAGGGGCGACAGCTGCCGGAGTGGGAGCTTCGCAAGTGACGCCGATCTCAGCCGGGATGGCGCCGGTGCTGACGCTGGCGCATTCGGTCTCCAGCATCCTCAAGCAGGACTTCTTCGTCACGCCGAGCTGGGCCTTCGCCGCCGAAAGTGCGGTATTCCTGATGGTTTCCCTCTACCTGATTTTGCTGGTGCCGCGTCTGAGCGCGGGGCTGGCAGCGGCTATCACCGGCGGTCTGTTCGTGTTGTTGCTGGCGGCTCATTTCATCTTGATGACGACGCAGGGGATGTGGCTGCAATTGATGTTGCCTGCTGCGTTATTGCTGGTCGGCCATCTGCTGCTGACGACCAAACGCTTCCTGATGACGGAAAAGGGCAAGATCAAATCCGATGCTGATTCTGCGGAGAGCAACCGCATGCTGGGTTTGGCGTTTCAGGGGCAAGGCCAGTTGGATATGGCATTCGACAAGTTCCGCAAGGTGCCGCTGGACGACAGCCTGATGGACGTGTTGTATAACCTGGGACTGGATTTCGAGCGCAAGCGCCAGTTCAACAAGGCCGAGTCGGTATTCAGGTACATGGCCGACCACAACCCGAAATTCCGCGATCTGGAAGCACGTACAGCCCAGTCCAGGGCTATGGCCGAAACCATCATACTTGGTGGTTCTTCTGGGCGGAGCAACGACAGCACGATGAAACTGGACCAGGTCGGACTGGCCAAGCCGATGCTGGGACGCTACGAGATAGAAAAAGAGTTGGGTAAGGGGGCCATGGGGGTGGTGTATCTGGGCAAGGACCCGAAGATCAGCCGGGTTGTCGCGATCAAGACGATGGCGCTGGCGCAGGAATTCGAGGCGGACGAGCTGGAAGATGTCAAAGCCCGCTTCTTCCGCGAGGCCGAGACGGCAGGACGCCTGAACCATCCCAACATCGTCACCATGTACGATGCTGGCGAAGAACACGACCTTGCCTACATCGCAATGGAATTCCTCAAGGGTAAGGATCTGGTGGCGTATACCAAGCAACCCAATCTGCTGCCGCTGCCGAAAGTATTGAGCATCGTTGCGCGGGTTGCGGATGCACTGGGTTATGCCCATGGCCTGAACGTGGTGCACCGTGATATCAAGCCGGCCAACATCATGTACGACCCGGAATCCGACACCGTGAAGGTCACCGACTTCGGTATCGCGCGCATCACCGATTCATCCAAGACCAAAACCGGCATGGTGCTGGGTACGCCATCTTATATGTCGCCGGAGCAGTTGTCCGGCGCCAAGATAGAAGGGCATTCGGACTTGTTCTCGCTGGGTGTGAGCCTGTACCAACTGGCGTGTGGTAAGCTCCCGTTCGCAGGAGATTCCATGGCGCAGTTGATGTTCCGCATTGCCAACGAGCCGCATGCGGACATCCTGAGTGTCAATCCTGATTTGCCGCCATGCGTGGTTGCCATCATCAACAAGGCATTGGCGAAGAAGATCGAAGATCGCTACGAGAGCGGCGGCGCAATGGCTGAAGCGATACGGCAGTGTGCGGCCAGCCTGTGATAGAGGCATAAGAATAGATAACGAGAGCACATTTTCAGGGGTGGTACGTGGATATACAAGATGCGCTTGAAATAGTCAGCCAGACCAACCCTGGGATGGTGCGCTCGCATAACGAGGACAGCGTCACCTACGATGCGGAACTCGGATTGGTGGTGCTGGCAGACGGTATGGGCGGCTATAATGCTGGCGAAGTGGCAAGCGGAATCGCTGTCTCGGTGCTATCCAGCGAAGTGCGCCACCATCTTGAGAACGCGCGTCCGGAAGATATGGATGGCACCGGCGAAGAGTTGGGTGTGACTCTGTTGCGCGACAATGTGAAGAAGGCCAACTTGTCCATCTTCCGTGCTGCGCAGAGTCAGCCGCAATATGCCGGGATGGGAACGACCATCGTTACGGCCTTATTCTATGACGACCGTGTCGCGGTGGCTCACGTTGGCGATTCGCGCATGTACCGTTTGCGCGGAGAAGAGTTCGAATGCGTCACTCGTGACCATTCGCTGCTGCAAGAACAAATTGACAGCGGTTTGATCAGCAAAGAAGATGCGCGGCTGTCCAAGAACAAGAATCTGGTGACGCGTGCGGTTGGGATCGACGCCGAGGTGGATCCGGAGACTCACGTCCATGAGGTCCAGGTCGGAGATATATATCTGTTCTGTTCTGATGGACTGAACGATATGGTCGAGGATGAAGATATCGGCATGACAGTGCAAATGCTGCAGAGCAATTTGCAGTTGGCCGCGACGCAACTGATTCAACTGGCTAATGACAATGGCGGGCGAGATAACGTTTCGGTCATTCTGGTCAAGGTGAAGGGGCGTTATGCAGCCCCTCGCGGGTGGTGGGAGAAGTTGCGTTCCTGGTTCGGAAACTGAGATAGCAAGACAAGAATTAACTACGAGGATTGATGATATGCCGGCTAAATTGATACTCAGCATGGATGGTACGGTGCTGAAAGAATATCCGCTGAACAAGGAACGGACCACGATAGGCCGCAAACCGCACAACGATATCGTGATCGATAACCTTGCGGTGAGCAGCGAGCATGCTGCCATCGTCACTATTCTGAACGATTCTTTCCTGGAGGACCTGGATAGCACCAACGGTCTGTCCGTCAACGGCACTCCGACCAAGAAGCACTTCTTGCAGAACAATGACCTGATCGAGATCGGCAAGTACAAGCTGAAATACCTGAATGATCAGCCGACCCAGACTTCAGCCGCTGATTTTGAGAAAACCATGGTGTTGCGGGCTCCGGTGAAGGTCAGCCACGGCGAAGCTGCTGCGAAATCGCCGTTGGACGTGACGGTGACCCGCAAGGCCGAAGCTACCGGGCAGTTCAACGCTACCAGTAGCGGTATGACGACCGAAGCGGCGAGCGCGCAGACTCCGGCAGCGGTGGTGCAGATATTGAACGGGCCCAATGCTGGCAAAGAGCTGGAGCTGGTCAAGAGCCTGACTACATTGGGCAAGCCGGGCGTGCAAGTGGCTGTGCTGGCACGTCGTCCTCACGGCTACTTCATTACCCACGTGGAGGGCGGCAGTTTTCCTACAGTGAACGGATCGTCCATCGGTGAACAGCCGCATCAATTGAGGGACCATGACCTTATCGAGTTGGCTGGAGTAAAAATGGAGTTCTACTTCAAGACCTGATTACCCAAAGTGACCGGTCAGGGCGCAGTTCGATGCTGTGAAAGATGGGGTGGTAAGTGAAGAAGCACGCACTTCTTATTGCGCTCGGTATGTCGCTCGTCCTTTTGTTTATGGGCGATGCGGCCAGGTTCTACCGCCTCGGCTTTGTTCAGTTCATCGACGCCAAGCTATATGACTACCGTTTGTTGCTCACCTTGCCAAAGAAGGCGGACGATCGCATCGTCATCCTGGACATCGATGAAAAGAGTCTGAAAGAAGAGGGGCGCTGGCCCTGGGGGCGCAACAAGATGGCGGTGATGATGGACGAATTATTCGACCATTATGGCGTCGCGGTCGTTGGCTTTGACGTGGTGTTCGCGGAGAAGGACAACAGTTCGGGTCTTAATGTGCTGCAAGATTTGGGGCGCAGTCAGTTCAAGGGTGTGGCACAGTTCCAGTCTGTGCTGGCCCAGATCAAGCCCCATCTGGAATATGACAAGCTCTTTGCGGAAAAGATAAAGAATCGGAACGTGGTGCTGGGATATTATTTCAGCAACAGCGAACGGGGCCACGACAAGAGCAGGTCAGGAGTGTTGCCGGAGCCGGTTTTTCCGGCAGGAACATTCAAGGGGAGGCCGATCTCCTTCATGCAATGGGACAGTTACGGCGCAAATCTGCCTGAGTTGCAGAGCAGTGCGGCACTGGCTGGTCACTTCAATCCGGTTGTGGATTTCGATGGCGTAGTGCGCCGTATACCCATGATCGTCGAGTACGACGGCGCGTATTATGAATCCCTGTCGTTGGCCGTTGTGCGTGCTGCGCTGGGAATGCCCAAGTTGCTGCCTGGTTATGCTGCCGGAAAAGACAAAAACTATGGCGGGCTGGAGTGGCTGACGCTGCAGTCGGCGCAGGGTGATCTGCGCATTCCGGTGGATGCCGAAGTCAGTGCATTGGTGCCATACCGCGGAGCGCGCGGCACTTTCCGCTACATTTCTGCCACGGACGTCCTGCATGAAAGGATTCCGAAGGCGGATTTGCAAAACAGGATCGTATTGGTGGGGACTTCGGCGCCGGGCTTGATGGATATGCGCTCCACGCCTGTCGGCGAAGTCTATCCCGGGGTGGAGGTTCACGCCAACATGATCAGCGGCATGCTCGATCAGGACCTCAAACAGAATCCACCTTATGTGCTTGGGGCGAACGTGCTGATGTTGCTGCTGGTGGGAGTGATATTGGCGCTCCTGCTGCCTTTGCTGAGTCCAGTCTATGGGACGTTGTTATCGGCGGGTCTGCTGGCGTTTGAGGTGCTCGTCAATGGATACTTGTGGGAGTATGGCAACATTGCATTGCCGCTGGCTGGCGGCTTGATCATGGTCTTTGCGCTGTTCGCGTTGAATATGACCTATGGTTATTTCACGACCGAACGTACCAAACGCCAGATCACCAGTTTGTTCGGTCAGTATGTGCCAAGCGAAGTCGTGGACGAGATGAGCAAGAATCCTGAGCAGGTCTCGATGGAGGGTGAGAGCCGTGAAATGACCATCCTGTTCACCGATGTGCGAGGTTTCACCACGATCTCCGAGGGGCTGGAACCCCGAGAGTTGTCGCAGTTGATGAATGAGTTCCTGACACCGCTTTCGCGGGTGGTCTACAGCCACCGCGGCACGATAGATAAATACATGGGCGACTGCATCATGGCATTCTGGGGGGCGCCGTTGCCCGACGTACGCCATGCTTACCATGCTGTGCTTGCCGGCCTGGAGATGCAGCGGAAGTTGCTGGATCTGCAGCCTTCCTTCAGGGAACGAGGATGGCCGGAGATTCGCATCGGTGTCGGCATCAATACCGGCCGTGTCAGTGTGGGTAACATGGGGTCTGAAGTGCGTGTGGCATATACCGTAATGGGAGATGCGGTGAATCTGGCATCGCGGCTGGAAGGAATCACCAAGCAATATGGTGCTGGAGTGGTGGTGGGAGAGGTGACCAAAGAAGCAACGCCAGAATTTGTCTTTCGCGAACTTGATCTGGTACGCGTCAAAGGCAAGGACAAGCCGGTTGCGATCTTCGAGCCGCTGGGTTTGTCGGGAGAGGTCGAGCCGGCAGTGCTGGAAGAGATCAGGCTTTTCCAGCAGATGCTTCGGCTGTACCGCAAACAGGAGTGGGACAAGGCTGAACTACAGCTGTTTAACTTGTCGAGGCTGTCACCTCAGACAAAGTTGTATGAGGTGTACTCCGAGCGCGTTGCCTATTACCGCAACAATCCGCCCGGAGAGAATTGGGATGGCGTGTTCGTCTTCAAGACGAAATAGGGATATTTGCGGCAGGAATACTAAAGATGAGACTCAGAATATTGGGATGTAGCGGGGGGATAGGGGGAAATCTGCGGACCACCTCGATGCTGCTCGATCACGATGTGCTGATCGATGCGGGCACGGGTATCGGCGACCTGAGTTTGGCCGAGATGTGCGTGATCGATCATGTCTTTGTGACGCACTCGCATCTCGATCATATCGCTTGCCTGCCTTTGCTGGTGGACAGCGTGGGTTTCATGCGCGACCAGCCCCTGGTCATCCATGCCACCGACGAGACGCTGGACATACTCAGGCAACATGTCTTCAATTGGGAGATATGGCCGGACTTTACGGAGATCCCGAGTTTGCACCAGCCTATCCTGCGATATGAACGCATCGTGCTGGGCGAAACAGTGGACATGGGGGGGCGCAAGATCACACCATTGCCGGCAAACCACGTGGTTCCGGCGGTCGGCTATCAGATCGATAGTGGCAAGACGAGTCTGGTGTTCACCGGTGATACCACCACATGCGATGCATTATGGGAGGAGGTCAATCGTATCCGCAACCTGGAATACCTGATCGTCGAGACGGCATTTTCCAATGCCGAAAAAGAACTGGCCGTCGTATCCAAGCATCTTTGCCCCTCATTGCTGGCGGAAGAGCTGTGCAAACTGAAGCTCAATCCCAAAATATATATCACTCACCTGAAACCCGGCGAGATCGAACTGACCATGCAGGAAATCAGCGATTGTGTCGGGAACTTCGTTCCGAAGATGCTGCAAAACGGGCAGATATTCGAATTCTAGAGAGCAGACCAAGTCATCATGCAAGATATTTTGGACATCAGGGTGCTCGCGTCATTGGAACCGATTTCATCGTTCAGTCCGGCCCGTTTGCGCGAATTGCTCGACTATTGCCATGTGGAAACTGTGGCGCAGGGCAACGACCCATTCAAGGATCACCCGCCGACCGGGCAATCTGTCTATTTGTTGCGGGGCGAACTTGAAGTGGTGTACGAGGATGATAATCGCGTGCTGATCCGGTCCGGTTCCGAATGGGCACGCCATCCTATCGGCAAGCGGCAGCCGAGCATCCGCATGTCGCAGGCGCTCAGCAATGTGCAGTTGTTGCGCGTGGACGACGACCTTCTGGATCGCATGGTGACCTGGGACCAGTTTGCCTATCACGAAGATGCAAGACCGGCGTCGATGAAAGAGGGGCCGGATCATGCCTTGAAAAAGTTGCTTCATTCCGGCATGTTCAGCGCGGAGAACTTGAGCAACAGTCCTTTCGCCCATTTGCCTTCGGCCAACATCGGAGAGTTGCTCAATCGCATCGAGGCCATTGCGGTGTGGGACAGGGATGTCATCATCCGCGAAGGCGACGAGGGCGACTATTACTACCTGATCGAAAGTGGCAGGGCACAGGTGACGCGTCTGGTCGGTGGGGCGAATCTGGTGCTGGCCGAACTCAAGGCTGGCGATGTGTTCGGAGAAGAGGCACTGATCTCCGATTCCAAACGCAATGCTACCGTGACGATGAAAAGCAACGGGGTGTTGCTGCGTTTGAAAAAACAGGACTTCATGGAGCTGATGCAGGAACCATTGCTGCACCACATCAGCTACCAGGACGCAAAGCAAAAGGTGGCTCAAGGTGCGATATGGCTGGACGTTCGCCATCCGCCGGAATACCGTTACGATAAATTGCCGGGTGCCATCAATGTCCCGCTCAATGACATTCGCAATGCCATCGGTGTGTTGAGCAAGGCGACGACTTACGTCGCGTATTGCCAAAGCGGCCGCCGTAGTGCTGCCGCCGCTTTCATCCTGGCGCAGGCAGGATACGATGTATATGTTTTGGAAAATGGTTTGTGGGCTGTGCCCAAGGCACAGCAACAATAGCAGTTGAAAGGCTGAGGAGAAAAGAGCATGGCCAGTCCGGTGCAAGGCAATATGAACGAGATGGGGTTGCGGTTGGAGTTCACCAAGAATCTCAACCATGTGACCAACAAGATTCACGCGACCAGCAATATCGACGAGATCATGCTGGATGTCAGCAAAGATATCTGCACGCTGTTCAATGCGGACAGGCTGACGATCTATGTGGTAGGCGAGGATAAAGCGTCGCTGATCTCCAAGGTCAAGACCGGATTGAATTCGTTCAAGGATCTCAAGCTGCCGATCGCCGAACAGAGCATCGCCGGTTATGCCGCCTTCCACAAGAAGATGCTCAATCTCAAGGATGTCTACGACGAGCATGAGCTTGCATCTTACAGTTCCACTTTGCGTTTCTTGCAGGATGTGGACCGGCGCACAGGCTATCGCACCAAGCAGATGCTGGTGGCCCCCATCGTTGATGTGGAAAATGGCGACCTGATCGGGGTGATGCAGGTCATCAACAACAAGGCGGGCATCCCTTTTCCGTCAATGGTGGAAGAAGGCGCGCGCGAACTGGCGCAGACCCTGGCTGTTGCACTCAAGCAGCGGCAGCAACAGGCCAGCACGGTCAAGACAAAATACGATTACCTTGTTTCCGATGCGGTGATGTCGGCAGCAGAATTCGAGCTGGCAACGCGCACCGCAAGGCGCAAAGGCATAGATGTAGAGGATGTGTTGCTGGACGAATTCCAGGTGAAGCCCGAGGCTTTGGGCAAAGCACTGTCCAGTTTCTTCGGTGTGCCTTATGAGCCATACAAGTCGGATCGGATCAAGCCAGCCGAGTTGCTGCGCAACCTGAAACGCGAATATGTGGAAAGCAGCCACTGGGTGCCGGTGGACGACACGCCGGAAGGGGTGGTCATCCTGACCACAGATCCTGAGCGGATCCAGGCTTCGCGCGTGGTCAACAACATCTTTCCCAAGAATCGTCTGGTTTACAAGGTCTGCACCCAACGCGAGTTCAAGGCCACGCTGGACTTGTTCTATGGCGGCGGAGGCGGCGGGGTAGGCGAAGTCACCGGCAGCTTTGAAGATCTGGGCTCCATGGACGATTTGCTGACTTCCTTGGGCGGTGGCGATGAAGAAGATGCAGGGGCGAACCAGGATGATGTCAGCGCGGCAGCGGACAACGAACTGGTCAAGCTGGTCAACAAGATCATCATTGACGCCTACAAGATGGGGGCGTCGGATATCCATATCGAACCGCAGCCGGGCAAGGCCAAGACATTGGTGAGACTGCGCAAGGACGGTTCGCTGATGAACTACATCGAAGTGCCGGCAACCTATCGCAACGCCATGATCACGCGCCTCAAGATCATGTGCGATCTGGACATCTCCGAAAAGCGCAAGCCACAGGACGGCAAGATCAAGTTCAAGAAATATGGCCCTTTGGATATCGAGCTGCGTGTGGCGACCATTCCTTCGCAGGGTGGTGTGGAAGACGTGGTGATGCGTATCCTGGCGTCCGGCGAACCCATACCGCTGGATAACATGGGGTTCTCGGTACGCAATCTCGAGCTGGTGAAAAAGACCGTCAGCAAGCCGTACGGTCTGTTCTTCGTGTGCGGCCCGACCGGTTCCGGTAAGACCACCACGTTGCACTCCATCCTGAAACATATCAACACACCCGATACCAAGATATGGACTGCTGAAGACCCGGTGGAAATCACCCAGAAAGGTCTGCGCCAGGTGCAGGTCAACAAGAAGGCCGGGCTGGATTTCGCTGCGGTGATGCGCTCCTTCCTGCGTGCCGACCCGGATGTGATCATGGTCGGCGAAATGCGCGACAAGGAAACAGTCTCTACCGGCATCGAGGCTTCATTGACCGGCCACTTGGTGTTCGCCACCCTGCACACCAACAGCGCACCTGAATCCATCATCCGTCTGCTCGACATGGGTATGGACCCGTTCAACTTCGCCGATGCCTTGCTCGGCATCCTGGCGCAACGTCTGGCCAAGCGTTTGTGCAAGGATTGCAAGAAAGCCCACATCGC
Organism: Sideroxydans lithotrophicus ES-1; assembly: GCF_000025705.1. NCBI lineage: Bacteria > Pseudomonadati > Pseudomonadota > Betaproteobacteria > Nitrosomonadales > Gallionellaceae > Sideroxydans > Sideroxydans lithotrophicus. The sequence continues at coordinate 544,142 of NC_013959.1, forward strand.
CTCGCAGGAGGAGATCAAGTCCTTGTTGACCGAGTATGCGGCGGAGCTCATGAATACCGATACCTGGAAAAAAGACCCGAACTCTGCCTACAAGACGCTATATGCCGAGTGGGTCAAGCTGTTCGGCGATGACAAAGGCCAGATCACGCTATATGAGAAAGTGGGCTGCGAGAAATGTTCCGGCACCGGATACCGCGGTCGCGTCGGTCTGCACGAGTTGCTGATCGGCACCGACAGAGTGAAGAAAGCCATTCAGGAGCACGCACGGGTCGCGGAACTCTTTGCCATTGCGCTGGAAGAAGGTATGCGTACCCTGAAACAGGACGGCATCGAAAAGGTGCTCAGCGGCATCACCGACATCCATCAAGTGCGCGCCGTCTGCATCAAGTAACGGGGATATAGTGGATACTGCCAAGCTTAAAGCCTACATGGCGCAAGAACACGAACAGCGCGCCATGCTGGAAAGCCTGCTCAATCGTCTCAGCGACCTCAATGAGATCGGTGCGGCATTGTCCAGTGAGAGAGATATCAACCACCTGCTGGAAAGTATCCTGGTCGCTGCCAAGAGGATCACCAATGCCGATGCGGGCACGCTCTATCTGGTCGATGCCGAGAAACAGGTGTTGACCTTCGAGATATTGCACAACGATTCGCTCAACATACGTATGGGCGGTACCTCGGGCAACCCGATTCCGTTCTATCCCATCGCGCTATATCACGATGGCAAGCCGAATCTGGCGATGGTGGTGAGTTATTCCGTGTTGCGCGGAGAGACGGTCAACATCCCCGATGCCTATATCGCCGAAGGCTTCGATTTTTCCGGCACGAAGAATTTCGACTCAAAGACCGGTTATCAGTCGCGTTCCTTCCTGGCCGTGCCGTTGCGCAACCACGAGCAGGAGATCATCGGGGTGCTGCAGCTCATCAACGCGATCGATGCGACGACCGGAGGGGTCAAGCAGTTCTCCAAGGATGATCAGCAACTGCTCGAATCGCTGGCATCGCAGGCTGCCATCGCGCTGAGTAACCGCCGCCTCATCCAGCAGCTGGAAGTGCTGTTCGAGTCCCTGATCAGTCTCATCAACACTGCCATCGATGATAAATCTCCCTATACCGGCGGACACTGCGAGCGCGTGCCGGCACTGACCATGATGCTGGCCGAAGCGGCTAATCGTGCAAAAACAGGGACATTGAAAGATTTCAACCTGACCGACAAAGACCGGTACGAGTTGAAGATCGCCGGACTGCTGCATGATTGCGGCAAGATCACCACGCCGGTGCATGTGGTGGACAAGTCCACCAAGCTGCAGACCATCTATGATCGTATTCATTTGATCGACACACGTTTCGAAGTGCTCAAGCGCGATGCCGAGATCGAAATGTTCAAGGGGGGCAAGACGAATGCCGAATATGAGGAAGCTGTCCACAGGCTTGACGAAGATCGTGAATTCCTGCGCCACTGCAATATTGGATCGGAAAAGATGCAGGATGGTGATATCGATCGGGTAAAACTGATCGCCAAATACCAGTGGCACAACGAGCGTGGCGAGCAGGCGGATTTTCTGAACGCAGAAGAGATCGAGAACCTTACCATCCGTGCCGGCACGCTCACTGCGGCGGAGCGCGAGATCATCAATCACCATATCAATGTCACCATCAAGATGCTGGAGGCGCTGCCTTGGCCGAACCATCTCAAGCGTGTGCCTGAATACGCTGGGGGGCATCACGAGCGCATGGACGGCAAAGGTTATCCCAAAGGGCTGACGCGGGATCAGATGTCGATACAGGCGCGGGTCATGGGTATCGCCGACATCTTCGAAGCACTGACGGCCAAAGACCGGCCCTACAAGGAAGGTAAGACCCTTACCGAATCATTGAGCATCCTTGGTAAGTTCAAGGAGAACGGGCATATCGACCCCGATCTGTTCGATGTCTTCATCCGTGAAAAGGTCTACCTGACCTATGCACAGCAATTCCTCAAACCGGAGCAGATCGATATGGTGGACGAACGCAGGATTCCAGGCTACATGCCTTAAGACGGATTGAATTACGAACATATAAGCAGCGAAGTGACAAAAATCGTCAGGTTGATGACTAAATTTGTTTTTTTTAGTCGATTTATCACAGTAAAGTCAATGTCAAAACAAACAGTCCGGCCAATAGCGGCCGCAATATTTGGCAGGGTTACTATCTGGCACGGGTTCTGCTACTATGCTGAGGCACACCTTGTGTGTAACCCGCAAAGGCAACAATAAAATTTCTTCTTAAGGAGCTCAATATGAAACGAATTCAAAAAGGTTTCACCCTGATCGAGCTGATGATCGTGGTTGCGATCATCGGCATCCTGGCGGCGGTGGCGATCCCTGCATATCAGGACTATGTGGTCAAGGCCAAGCTGTCCAAAGTGACTTCCACCATCGACCCTCTGAAGTTGGCTTTGGTGCAGTACTATCAGGAAAACGGCAGTTTCCCCAGCACACCTACTGCTAACGCGCTGCCTGCAGCAACAGCAGCTCCTGGCGATGTCTGGTACTCTTTGGGCCTTGCATTTACTCCCACCGTTCCGGGCGAGCTGCAGCAGATTTCTCTGGATAACGGCGGTGTCATCACGCTGCATTTCGCTGCGGCTGGCATCAAGACCGGTATCGATGGTACCTATATCGGCATCACCCCGATCGCGGGCGGTACGGGCGTTCAGTTCTTCTATAGCACCAGCGCAACTGACACAAACAGCATCAACCTGCTCAAGAAATCGTTCATTAACGCTGGAATCGCTGCACCAGCCACGTTGCCTTCTTTAGCCGGCACTGCGCTGTAAACAGTAAACAGATAGTCTTTGAACTAGATCGCCCCCTCTTCGCAGGGGGCGTTTTTATTGGTTAAGTTTGATGAACAAACTGTTAGGCTATTTTAGTCGGCATGATCGAGGCTGGGTGCTGTCGCTGATTGCAGCGGTATCCCTTATCTATTTTCCCTATCTGGGCAATCCCTTCTTCTTCGATGATGGGTATCTATTTACCGGCAATGTGATGTCGCACTATGCGCATTCGATGTTTCATTTCGATCTGCGCTGGTTTTCATATGTCACGCTGGGGTGGACTGCAGCCCTGTTCAGCGATGTGGTGCCGCACTTCTATCATCTGGGCAATTTGCTGGTCCATTCGGCGAATGCCATCCTGTTGTTCTACTTGTTGCGCCAGATCGTCGGCGCCGTGTCGCCTGATACCCATGATTCGCCGCAGCTTAAACGAGGCGCATGGGTTGCAGCCTTGCTTTTCGCACTGCATCCGGTGGCAGTTTATGCCGTGGGCTATGTAGTACAGCGCAGCATCCTGATGGCCACGCTGTTTGTGTTGCTGATGCAGCTGGCATATCTAAGAGGATTGATGAATGGCCAGGTGCGTTGGCTGGGGCTGTCAGTATTGTGCTACTTCCTGGCCGTATTTTCCAAAGAACACAGCGTGCTGGCCCCCGCCACACTGGCTGCGCTCACGCTTTTGCTTTGGCATGAGAATGCTGCTTCGAAACGTGCGCTCTGGTTGACGTGGGGGGCGTTCATGGCGGTAGCCATATTGGTCACTTTGCGGGCGCGAGGGGTGCTTGGGGCTGCTTATGAGCCGATGGCCGCAGAGTTGTTCGAGCAGCAAGGCGTGGTGGCCAGTACCCCGATGTTGCACCTGCTGAGCGCGTTGACGCAGATGGGGTTGTTCTTCAAATACCTATTGTTGTGGTTATTGCCAAATGTATCGTGGATGTCGGTGGATATGCGCGAACCCTTCGTTGCTGCACTGTCGGATTGGCGTGGCTGGCTGGGGCTGCTTGCGTTTACAGCCTATGGCGCGGTTGCATTCAAGCTGTTGCTGCGCGGGGGAATGAAAGGCTTGATCGGCTTTGCACTGCTGTACCCATGGATGCAATTCGGAGTGGAGCTCGCCGGCATTCGTGTGCAGGAGCCTTTCGTCCTGTATCGCAGCTATCTTTGGATGCCTGGAATGCTGCTGCTGATTCCATTGCTGCTGCTGAAGTTTCCTCAACGTATCACACTGGTAACTCTTATCTGTGCGGCAATTCTCATGATTCCGCTGGCATGGAATCGCTTGTGGGTGTTCGGTGATGACTACCGTTTATGGAACGATGCTGTGTTGAAATTGAAAAATGAGCGGGTTGCGGGTGCCGATCGCATCTACTTCAACCGGGGACAGGCACTTATGAAGGCCAAGAAATGGGAGGCGGCTGCGAGCGATTTTGAGCGTTCGGCCGCGATCAGCCCACAACTGGCCCCGATACATCGGTATTTGGCAGATGCTTACAGCAACTCAGGGCAATACCAGAAAGCGTTGATTCAGTACGATCAAGCAATTGACTTGAATCACCGCGATGCTGGCACTTATTTTGGCAAAGGAATGGTTTTGAAACGGTTGCACCGCAACGATGAGGCGCGGCAGCAGATGGTGCGCAGTTGCAATTTGGGCTATGCAGTCGCCTGCTTTCTGGTATCCACGCCGCAAATAGACAAGCATTAGGGTTGTGTAAATTAAATTAATCAATCAGTTGCGTGTTTGCAAAATATTTTCAAAATATTCCTAAAGTTTTCAAAATCCCTGCCGATACATCGTCTGTACGCGTCAGTGCGTCCCCTCGCAGTAGCTCGTACGACCAGAACCACCCCTGTTGCCATTAAGGTCGCCAGGGGTGGTTCTGTTTGTTTGTAGGTCATCTTCCTACAGGATAATCGGAAGTCATCGGATATTTTCCTTGGATTGTCTCCCCGAGAATGCAACCGTCGTAACAAGACATCACAATGTTTAAGCGAGGGGACCGCCATGAACACGAATCAAATGCATGAAGAAATCAAGGAAACCAATCTTTCCTACATGTTGCTTGCGCAGCAAATGCTGCGCGACGACAAGGCCAGCGCGATCTTCCGTCTTGGCGTAAGCGAAGAGTTGGCTGACCTGATCGTCGGTCTTTCTCCGGCGCAGATGCTCAAGATGGCAGCGTCGAACATGCTGCTGTGCCGTTTCCGCTTCGACGAGCGGCTGCTGCTCAACATGATCACGGATTACAACAAGGACAGGATGATGTCGCAGGCGCATGCCGCTATCCTGATGTCGGGACAAGCCGCTGAGACAGTGGCGATCTGAGCAGACAGGAGATCGCCATGCGAAACAAGAGCGTAGTGAACGAAGCGCGCGAGATACAGATCGCGGTCGAACTCATAGAGCTGGGGGCTCGCTTGCAGTTGTTGCAAGAGGAGACGGGGTTGAGCCGGGAGCGTTTGCTGCGCCTGTACAAGGAGGTCAAAGGAGAGTCACCATCCAAGGGCATGCTGCCTTATTCGACCGACTGGTTCATGAGCTGGCTGCCGAATATCCATTCATCGTTATTCATGGGTATTCATCAATACCTGCTGAAAAACGCCAATGTGTCCGGTGTCGAAGCGCTGATCAAAAGTTATCGTTTGTATATCGAGCAAGTAGCGGTGACTACAGGCGAGCCGACGCTGAGCATCACCAGGGCCTGGTTCCTGATCCGTTTCTTCGATGCGAAGATGCTGCAATTGACTGAATGCAAAGAGTGCGGCGGGCATTTTGTCGTGCACACGAACGAGCTTTGCGCAAGTTACAGTTGCGGCATTTGCCGTCCTCCCTCGCGTGCGGGAAAAACGAAAAAAGCCGCCCAGGCCGAAGCAGCAATCGCCTAAAGTTATCACTTCGAGCGCCGCTACTACTGACGAGATGTATCATCAGCAGTGGCGGCGTTGTTGCGTCTGAGGCCCCCGAACAGCGAAAATGCCGGTGGATATTCGTTTTGATCCATGCATGGCCGGGATGCCTGGCTGTTACGATGCAACAGTAGACTTGGAAGAGTGTTGACTCAGGGAGCGTGATTATGTTGGTGATCGTAGGTTATATCGTCGTTTTGGCCTCCGTGTTCGGCGGTTTTGCGCTCGCGGGAGGGCATCTTGGCGCGCTGTTCCAGCCGATAGAGTTGCTGATGATCGGCGGTGGTGCGCTCGGTGCCTTCTTCGTCGGCAACACCATGAAATCGGTCAAGGCGACGTTCAAGGATCTGCCGACTGTATTGAAGGGCGCCAAGTACAACAAAGAGAGCTACATGGAGCTGATGGCGCTGATGTATGAGCTGCTCGGCAAAGTGCGCAAAGAAGGCCTGATGTCCATAGAGGGTGATGTCGAGAATCCGGAAGAGAGTCCCGTATTTGCCAAGTATCCCAAAGTGCTGGCTGACCACCATGCGGTCGAGTTCATGACCGACTACCTGCGCATCATGGTCAGCGGCAATCTCAACGCCATGGAGATCGAGAACCTGATGGATGTGGAGATCGAGACGCATCACCACGAGGCGATGGTCTCTTCCCATGTCATCGCCAAGCTGGGTGACGGCATGCCGGCATTCGGTATCGTCGCTGCGGTGATGGGGGTGGTGCATACCATGGAATCGGTGGGCATCCCTCCCGCCGAATTGGGCATGCTGATCGCGCATGCCCTGGTCGGTACGTTCCTCGGTATCTTGTTGGCGTATGGTTTTGTCGGACCACTGGCCGGATTGCTCGAACAAAAAGCCGAAGAAGGAAGCAAGATGCTGCAGGCGATCAAGGTCGTCCTGCTGGCGAATCTCAATGGTTACGCGCCGGCGATGGCTGTGGAATTCGGGCGCAAGGCGCTGAATTCGACCGAGCGTCCCGGGTTCGTCGAGCTGGAAGAGCATGTAAAACAAAAACGCTAGTTGCAACCAATAACGCACGCGGTAGAACCGGATCATGGCGAACGAAGATAAACGACCCATCGTCATCAAACGAATAAAAAAGGTGGCGGGTGGACACCATGGTGGCGCATGGAAGATCGCTTATGCAGACTTCGTCACGGCAATGATGGCGTTCTTCCTGCTGATGTGGTTGCTGGGCTCGACCGCCAAAGGCGATCTGCAGGGTATTTCCGAGTATTTCAAGACTCCGCTCAAGGTCGCCCTGATGGGTGGTACAGGCTCTGGCGACAGCTCCAGCATCATCAAAGGCGGAGGGCAGGATCTCACGCGTGCTACCGGTCAAGTCAAATCGGGCGAACTGCTGCCGGAAAAGAAGGTTATCAATCTCAAGGCGACCCAGGAAGAGTTCGAGCGGCTGGAAAGAAAGAAGGAACTGGAAAAGCTCAAGGACCTGAAGGCCAATATCGAGAAGGCGATCGACACCGACGTCAAGCTGAAGAAATACAAGAACCAGATACTGCTCGATCTCACTACCGAAGGGCTACGCGTGCAGATCGTGGACGAAAAGAACCGCCCGATGTTCCAGAGCGGGAGCTCTGAGTTGGAGCCATACACCAAAGACATCCTGCATGAGATCGGCCAGATGTTGAACACGATGCCGAACAAGATCAGCCTGTCGGGACATACCGATGCGCAGCCCTATGTAACGGCAGACAGGCATTACAGCAACTGGGAGCTGTCGGCAGACCGCGCCAATGCATCGCGCCGCGAGTTGATCAACGGGGGGTTGGCAGAAGACAAGATCGTTCGCGTAGTCGGCCTGTCGTCGGCTGTGCTGTTCGACAAGGCGCAGCCGCTCAATCCCATCAACCGCCGGATCAGCATCATCGTGATGAACAAACGGGCAGAGGAAGCGGCATCCCAGGATGGCGGCAGCGTGAACATCAATACTGAAACGGGCGACCCGCTCGATGCGGCATCCGGTGTGGCGATGACGGCATCTGCACCAGTGGCAGCCTCGGCAACTCCGGGAGCTTCGGAACCGGTTGCGACTTCACCAGTTCCGGCTGCCGCAAATTAAAGAATAAAAACCTTATGCCGCTATGGAATGCATAGAGCAGGCTTACAACGGAAAACGAAAGCTTGAAATGAACAACTGGTGGAGCAGCCTATCAATCAAGAACAAATTGCAGATCCCTATCCAGCTGATACTGCTGGTGGTGATGGTTGCGGCGCAGCGCTGGGCTTTCGACCGCTACGAGATGCGTGTGCTGGAGGATGCCAGGAATCGCGCGGTAGTACCGGCCGATGGCGTGTTCAACGGCTTGAACATGATGATGCTGAACGGCAGCATTTCCGATATCGAACAGCGCAAGCTGTTCGTCAAGAAGATGGCGGCATCCAGCCAGGCGGAAGAGGTGCGTGTCATACGCGGCACGGCAGTGCAGACACAGTTCGGAGCGGGCATGGATGAAGAGCAGGCCAAGGACGATCTGGATCGCGCGGCATTGAGCTCGGGCGAGCAACAGAGCGAATCTAGCGAAAAAGATGGCAAGCGCATCTTGCGCGTGGTCCAGCCGATCGCAGCTTCAAAGAACTTTCGCGGTACCGGCACGAATTGTCTGCAATGCCATACGGTAGAGGACGGTGCAGTGATTGGCGCGGTGACGGTGAGTCTGGACATGACCGGCGAGTACGCGGCAATGAATAAAGCCAGTGCGATCCTGTGGCTCGGGCAAGTGGCGGTGCAGATGGTATTGTTCTTCGTCATCGGCTGGCTCATCAACCAGGTGACACGCCCGACCCGCGAACTGCAGCAGATCATGTCGGCGATGCAGGCCGATGGTGATTTGTCGCGCCGCGTATCGGTGCATAGCAAGGATGAGGTTGGTCAGACTGCCGTGGCTTTCAATGCGCTGATCGATAGCTTCACCGCCATCATCCGGCAGGTGCTGGTCGGTGTGGACAAGATCAACATGACTGCCAGCCACATTGCGGACACTTCGTCAGAAGTGGCGGATGGATCGAGAGAGCAGAGCAAGGCGGTTTCTTCGACCGCGGAGGCAGTGGGGGCGGTTACCGTCAGCATCAACTCGGTTGCCGAGAACACGAAAGCGGTGCGGGGGCTGTCCGAAAAAAGTTTGCAACAGACCGAACAGGGCAACCGCAGCGTGGAAGAGATGGTGCACGAGATACAAAGCATCGAAAGCGCGGTACAGCAGATCGCGATCACCGCCAATGAGTTCGTTGAAAGCGCCCGCACCATCGCCAGCATGACGCAGCAAGTGAAAGACATCGCCGACCAGACCAACCTGCTGGCTTTGAATGCCGCGATCGAGGCGGCGCGGGCCGGAGAACAGGGCCGCGGTTTTGCGGTGGTGGCGGACGAGGTGCGCAAATTGGCCGAGAAATCGGCCCAGTCGGCCATCGAGATCGACAAGGTGACCGGCAAACTGGACGAGAAATCGGTCCGCGTCGAGCAAGCGATAACATCCGGCATGCAATCCTTGCAAACCACGCACAAGCATGCCGAATCGATGTCTGCTGTACTGAACGAGGCAGGAGCGGCCGTGAAAGAGTCGAACGTCGGTGTCGGTGAGATCGTCGAATCCGTGGGCGAACAAAGCAAGGCAAGCAGCGAGATCACCCGCAACATCGAACAGATTGCCAGGATGGCGGAAAAGAACCATGTCGCCATCGAGCAAACGGCACACGACATCGCCGAACTGGAACGTATGGGAGTCGAGCTCAAGAACGCTGTAGCGCGATTCAAGGTGTAAAACCAACAGTGATCGGGATATAAATGTTGAGCAATATGACAATCAAGGCGCGCTTGATCCTGCTGGTAAGCGCCATCATGGTCGTGATTGTTTTCAATCAGGCGATGAGCTATTACGCCATCACGAATCTGCAATCCGAGACTAAAGATATCGCCGAGCGGCGCATCCATCTGATCCGCATCGTCAACCGCATCATGTTCACTTTGGCCGACCAGCATGCCGAGGTTCTGGCGGCGCTGCAGCACGATCCGGCAGCATCCGCCGCCTATTCAAAATTCGATCATCCGGTCGGCAAGCATCTGGACAAGATGGCAGCGAACAAGGCCAAGCTGGACGAGTATTTCGCCGATCTGGACAAGAACGTTCATAGTGCCGATGGTAGGGCGAAACTCAAGGAGTTGACCGATGCGCGCGACACCTTTGTGCGCGAAGCCATACAGCCTTCGCTCGATGCAATCAAAAATGGACGCTGGAGCGAGGCACAACAACTGCTGCGCGACAAGGTCAATCCGCTCAACGTGGCAGCAGTGGAAAAGGGAAAGGAGCAGGCAGAGCATGAAGACGAGGCGGCCGGACATGCGCTGGCGGCAGCCATGGCTTCGGCGCACAACATGGAATTGCTGATGCTGTTCGGCATGCTGCTGGCGGTAGCGGTAGGCGTGGGTTTGGGCTACTCCATCATCTCCGGCATCGTGCGTTCGACGGGCGAAATGAGCGATGCCATGGCGCGTACGGCAGCGGATGGCGACCTGACCCGGGCGGTGCCGGTGCACGGTACCGATGAGCTGGCGCAGGCCGCCAAATCATTCAATGTGCTGATGGACAGTTTTCGCCAGACCATCCGGCAGGTTCACGGCAGTGCGGATACCGTGATCGGGACGGCGACGCAGCTGGCGGCGTCTTCCGTGCAGATCACGCAAGGTTCGCAGGTGCAAAGCGAGGCTGCGGCCTCCACGGCAGCTGCCGTGGAGGAGATCACCGTAAGCATCAATGCGGTGTCGGCCAACACCGAAGAAGTGCGCAAGATCGCCGAACAGAGCTTGCAGCAGGCTACCGAAGGCAATGTCAGCGTGACCATGATGATGGCGGAGATCGACAATGTACAGGATGCGGTCAACCAGATCGCCAACTCGGTCAAAGAGTTCCTCGACAGCACACATGCGATCGCCGGCATGACGCAACAAGTGAAGGACATCGCCGACCAGACCAATCTGCTGGCATTGAACGCAGCGATCGAGGCGGCGCGTGCCGGCGAGCAAGGCCGCGGTTTTGCTGTGGTTGCAGATGAAGTGCGCAAGCTGGCCGAGAAATCGGCCCAATCCGCCAGCGAGATCGACCAGGTCACCAATGCGCTGGATCAGAAGTCCGCACAGGTCGATGCGACAGTGCAAAAAGGATTGCATTCCTTGCGTGCTACGCAGGAACAGGTCGAACGGGTGGCCGAGGTGCTGGCCGGAACCGGCGATGCAGTCAAGCGCTCCAGGGACGGGGTGAGCGACATCGCTGCCTCGGTCAGCGAACAGAGCCAGGCCAGCAGCGAGATCGCGCGCAATGTGGAAAAGATCGCGCAGATGTCGGAGGAGAATCATGCCGCCGTCGATGCGAATTCGCAGGATATCGTGCGGCTGGAAACGCTGGCGAGAGAACTGCAAAGCGCGGTCGGGCGTTTCAAGGCGTAGCCGGCCCCGGAGAAAATCATGCATAACAAGAATGCAGATGTGTCGCAAAAGGAAAAGCCATTCCCGGCAGGGGCCGTGCTTATTTCCAAGACCGACACCAAAGGGGTCATCACCTATTGCAACGATGCGTTCGTGGATATTTCCGGCTACACCCGCGAAGAACTCATCGGCCAGAATCACAACATCGTGCGCCATCCGGACATGCCGCCGCAGGCGTTCAAATGGCTGTGGGATACGCTGAAATCGGAACGTCCCTGGCGCGGCATGGTGAAGAACCGCTGCAAGAACGGTGACCACTACTGGGTGCGCGCCACTGTCGCGCCGGTCATCGAGAACGGCACCATCACTGGCTATGTGTCGGTGCGCCGTCCGCCTACGCGTCAACAGGTGGCAGAAGCCGAAGCCTTATATCGCGAGCTCGGCCGGACCGGGGCAGAGGTCGTCTCAAAATACGAGCGCTTCAAATTCAAGAACTGGTCGCTTGCCGGCAAATTGCAATTCTCGATCCAGACCACCCTGATCGTCGTGCTGACCTTCGCCCAGATATTCATCTCGGCCAACCTGCGCGAAGAATCGAAAGCGCTGGCAGAAGAACGCGGAACGCAGACTGCCAACCAGATCATCGACAGTTTCAACATGCTGATGGTGACCGGGCAGATCAGCGATACCGGCAACCGCGAACTGCTGATCAAGAAATTCAGTTCGGGCATGAACATCAAGTCGGTGCAAATGGTGCGTGCCAAGCCAGTGGTCGATCTGTACGGGGCCGGACTGCCGCAGGAACGGGTCAAGGACGATGCCCAGCGGCAGGCGATGGAGGGCAAACAGCCGGTGATGACGTTTGGCAAGGATGCGAAAGGTGACCTGATCCTGCGCGTGATCACGCCGTATGAAGCGAGCAAGAATTTCCATGGCACCGACTGCACCACCTGTCATCAGGCTGCAGAGGGCACGGTACTCGGCGCATCCGACGTGGTGATCGATCTGCAGCAGGATTACGACCGCATCCATCGCATGGAGATGCAGACCATCCTCGGGCAGATCGCCCTGCAAATCTTCCTGTATTTCTTCATCGGCTATTGCGTGAGGCAATATGTGCGCATCCCTGCCAACTCTGTGCGCAAGGAGTTCCGCGACATCATGGAGGGGAATCTGGACGGTGAACTGGACATCTCCATCCATGACGAGATGGGGGTGCTGCTATGCGAGATACAGACCATGCAGTCCTATCTGCGCACCATGGTCGACGAGATCGTCACCCCGGTGAAAAAGATGCAGGAACGCATAGGCGAAGTGGATAGCAAGGTGAGTGTGGTGGCAAACAACGCAGTCACCGAGCAGGATCATATCCAGCAGATCGCCGCGACCATGGAACAATTCAGCCAGTCGGTGGTGGAAGTGGCGAACATGGCGGCAGATTCCCTCAAGGATGCCAGGGCGATGCAGCAGATCGTCGACGAGAACAACCGGAACATGGAGCTCAACATCGTGGCGACCGGCAAGGTGGCCACCACCGTGCAATCGTCCAGCAAGACCATTGCCGACCTGAGTGTATCCATCCAGCGCATCGGCGTGATCGCCAATGCCATCAAGGAGATCGCCGAACAGACCAACCTGCTGGCGTTGAATGCGGCTATCGAGGCGGCGCGGGCCGGCGAGCAGGGACGCGGCTTTGCCGTGGTGGCGGACGAGGTGCGCAAACTGGCCGAACGCACGGCGGCCAGCACCAAGGATATCGCCCTGACCATCGCCGAGATCAATGCGGTCTCCGATGCTGCGGTGAAATCGATGCAGGGAGCAGTGACGGAGGTCGAAGGCGGCATCACGCTGATACGCAAGAACGGCGAAGGCTTGAAACGGATCATGAGCGCGGCGCAGAATGTGTCGGAACGTGTCGATCACATCGCTGCGGCATCGAAAGAGCAATCGGAGGCGGGCGAAAGCGTGGCAAAGAGCCTGGAAAGCATCAGCGGACTGGTGGACAACAATACCCAGTCCGCGCAGGATACCAAGTCTGCCACTGAAGAATTGGCAAAATCTGCCGATGAACTGAGCAAGGCCGGTTATCCATTGACGAAATGTGCAATAAGCAAATGAGGGTAGGTAAGCGGGGGAGACATATCCCTGCTGTCCGGAGGAGAAATATATGTCTGATCTGTTGAAGAACATCGATGCCCGCACCAAGCTGGCGGGCACCAACAAGCTGGAGATACTGATGTTCACGCTCGGCCTGGATAAGCGCACCGGTCGCGAGGAGACATACGGCATCAACGTGTTCAAGGTTCGCGAAGTGATGCGCATCCCTCCCATCACGCGCGCGCCGGACATGCCGGAGTCGGTAGAGGGTATGGTGAGCCTGCGCGGCGCACTGGTGCCGGTGATCGACCTGGCCAAATACGCCGGCATCGAGACCGACGACAAAGCCGACATCATGATCGTCACGGAATACAACGGCCATACCCAGGGCTTCCTGGTCAAGGCGGTAGACAACATCCTGCGCCTGGACTGGGCGGCGATGCGCGTGCCGCCAGCGATGCTGGTGGCGCAGATGGGCGGCCTAGTGACGGCGATCACCGAATTGAAGGACGGACGCCTGGTGATGATGATGGACGTGGAAAAGGTGCTGTCCGAGACCGGTCGATTCGATACCGACGAGATGATCTTCAAGAGCGTAAAGCCGCTGGGCAAGGATCGCACGGTGTTCTATGCCGATGACTCGTCCGTGGCACGGCACCAGATCCAGCGCACGCTGGATGCCATGGGAGTCAAATCCATCGCCGCCATCAACGGTCGCCAGGCATGGCTGGAGTTGTCGAAGATGGCCGATTACGCGGACGCATCGCACACATCCATGAAGGACATGTTGCAGGTGATACTTACCGATGTGGAGATGCCGGAGATGGATGGCTACATGCTGACCCGCAAGATCAAGTCCGACAAACGTTTCGCCGGCATCCCGGTATTGATGCATTCGTCCCTGTCCAGTTCGTCCAACCAGCAGTTGGGCAAGGCGGTGGGAGTGGACGAGTACGTGCCGAAGTTCGAGCCGCAGAAACTGGCGCAGACCCTGACCCGTCTGCTGGCCTAGTGAGGAGGGGAAGATGAGTTACGCTGAAGACATGCTGAACATGGGACACGACGGGCTGATGGACCAGATCGATGCGCGCACCAATCTGGCCGGCACCAACAAGATGGAGATCCTGCTGTTCAATCTGGGCAGCAACGAAAAGTTCGGCATCAACGTGTTCAAGGTCAAGGAAGTGTGCCAGATCGGCAAGATCACCCGCACGCCCAACATGCCCGGCGGGGTGGACGGCATCGTCAGCCTGCGCGGCCATGTGATGCCGGTGCTGAACCTGGCCAACTTCATGGGCATGAATCCTGCCGTCAAGCACGAAACCATGCTGGTCGCCGAATTCAACCGGCATATCCTGGGATTCCTGGTCGAGGGCGTGGACCGCATCATCCGCGTCGACTGGGACAAGGTGCATCCTACCGAGGGCATGCTCTCCGACAAGGGGGCGCTCATCACTGCCATCACCGAACTGGAAGACGGCACGCTGGTGTCCATCCTCGATGTCGAGCAGATTTTGGCCGATGCCTTCGGTGAGGCTGTGGTCGGCAATGTCGAACGGATCGAGTCGGAACATGAACTGTGCGTCTTCTTTGCCGACGATTCGCTGGTGGCGCGCCGCAAGATCATTGAGGTGCTGGACAAGATGGGCGTGAAACATGTCCAGGCCAACAATGGCCGGGAAGCGTGGGACAGGCTGAAATCCATGGCGGATGCCGCACAGAGCGCGGGGATCAACCTGCACGACCAGATCCAGGTCATCTTGACCGATGCCGAGATGCCCGAGATGGACGGCTATGTGCTGACCCAGCATATCAAGGGCGACCAGCGTTTTGATGACATCCCGGTGGTGATGCACTCGTCGCTGTCGTCCGATGCGAACCGGGCCATGGGCAAGCGTGTCGGCGTTGATAATTACGTATCGAAGTTCGATTCGCTCGCGTTGTCGTCGACGCTGCGTCCCTTGTTGACTTGAGTGGGGCGGATGAACGATAGTTGGCGGTTGGCTTCATCGGTGATTCCGCCGATGGTTGATGTGACAGCTGGCAGCTGAGTTTAGGAGAAAGTGATGGGCATAGAAGATACGAAATTCCTGGTGGTGGACGACTTTTCCACGATGCGCCGCATCGTGCGGAATCTCCTCAAAGAACTCGGGTTCGCCAATGTGCAGGAAGCGGAAGACGGCGTGGACGCGCTGAACAAATTGCGCAGCGAGACGTTCGATTTCGTCGTGTCGGACTGGAACATGCCGAACATGACCGGTATCGATCTGTTGCGTGCGATCCGTGCCGATAACAGCCTGAAGCATCTGCCGGTATTGATGGTGACGGCGGAGGCGAAGAAGGAAAACATCATTGCAGCGGCACAAGCGGGGGCTTCCGGCTATGTGGTGAAACCATTCACCGCAGCGACACTGGACGAGAAGCTGAAGAAGATATTTGCGGCGTTCCCGCAACTCAACAAGTGAGGCAGGCCATGGCGACCAACACTGCAACCCAGGATTCAGACGACCTTGAGGCGCTGTTCGACAGCATCATTGCGGCGAACGCGAATGAAGGAAAACCGGCTCCCGCCGCGGCGGCGAACTCCCCCATGCCGGCAGGCGATGGCGATCCGGCCAAGGTCATCAACCAGATAGGCCACATGGCGCGTGCCTTGCACGACACGCTGCGCGAACTCGGGTTGAACAAGGAGATCGAAAAAGCGGCATCGACCATTCCCGATGCACGCGACCGTTTGAATTATGTGGCGACCCTGACAAAACAGGCTGCCGAACGCGTGCTGAATGCCACCGAGGCAGCCCAGCCCGTCGTCGAGAAGATCGGCAGCGATGCCCAGCATCTGGCAAAACAATGGGACTTGCTGTTCGAGAAGAAACTCGACGTGCCGCAGTTCAAGGACCTGGTCACCCAGACCCATGCCTACCTGCATGAGACGCCCAAGCAGGCCAAGGCGACCAACGCCAAACTGACCGAGATCATGATGGCTCAGGATTTTCAGGATCTGACCGGCCAGGTCATCAAGAAGATCATCGAGCTGACCCAGAACATGGAGCAGCAACTGCTGGCGCTGTTGCTGGAAAACGCACCTGCTTCGGTGAAAGCGGAAATCAACTCCGGCTTGCTGAACGGCCCGGTCATCAATGCGCAGGGGCGCACGGATGTCGTGACCAGCCAGGATCAAGTGGACGATCTGCTGGAAAGTTTAGGGTTCTAAACAGTGCCGGGTCGCAAGTGCTGAGTTCCGACACTCAGTACCCGATACTCAGTACTCAGCATGGATTTGGGAGAGGAATATGAACGATTTCGTGGGAATGGAAGAATTGCTGCAGGATTTCCTGATGGAGGCCGGGGACATGCTGTCCGACGTGGATAGCAAGTTGATGGAGCTGGAAAAGAATCCCGGCGATGCCGCGCTTCTGAACGAGGTGTTTCGCGGCTTCCACACCATCAAGGGCGGCGCCGGCTTCCTTAACGCATCGGAACTGGTGACGCTATGCCACCTGACCGAAAACCTGTTCGACAAGCTGCGCAACAACGAACTGAAGCTGTCGGCCGAACTGATGGATGTGATCTTTGCGGCCACCGCCGAAGTGCGCAAGATGTTCGGCGCGTTGCAGCAAAGCCTGCAACCTGCCGCAGCGCCAGCCGAGGTGATCCAGGCGTTGAAGGACGTGTTGAGCGGCAAACCCATCGCTCCTGTTTCCAGGGCCGCAGCCAAACCTGCCGCGGCCAATACTCCTCCTGCACCTTCCGCTGCGGCGCCAGGAATCGACAATGTGGATTGGGATGCCCTGTATAACGCGCTCACCGGCGGCAACGATATCGTCCAGGAAGTGGGCGCGGTGCGCGACGAGAAAAAGATCGCCGAGGCGATCAATGAAGAAGAATCCACCAGGAAAGCTTTTGGCCGCCGCTCCACCGATGTGCCCGGCACGACGGTCGGCCGCCGTGCCGGCGACGTTCCGGCTGCCGAAGCCAAGGAAACGACCATCCGTGTCGATACCGACCGTCTGGATCAGGTGCTCAACCTGTCCGGAGAGATCGGTCTGACCAAGAACCGCCTCACCCATCTGCGCTCCGATATCCTGCAGGGCCACAACGATGCCGACACCCTGCGCGAACTGGACCAGGCGGTCAGTCAGCTCGACATGCTGGTGGTGAGCCTGCAGAACGCGGTGATGAAGACGCGCATGCAGCCTATCGGTCGCCTGTTCAAGAAATACCCGCGCCTGGCGCGCGATCTGGCGCGTTCGCTGGGCAAGGATGTCGAACTGGTGCTGAGCGGCGAAGAGACCGAGATGGACAAGACCATGATCGAAGACTTGAACGATCCGCTGGTGCACCTGGTGCGCAATGCCGTCGATCACGGCGTGGAAACGATAGAAGAACGGATCGCCGCAGGCAAATCGGAAAAGAGCTTCGTCGAGCTCTCGGCGCGCCAGGAAGGCGACCATATCCTTATCACCATCTCCGATGACGGCAAAGGCATGCGCCCGGAAGTGATCCGCAACAAGGCCGTGGAAAAAGGCCTCATCACTGCCGAGGTGGCCAATACGCTGGACGAGGCCAGATGTCTGGAATTGATCTTCCTGCCTGGCTTTTCCACCAAGGACGAGATATCCAGCGTGTCCGGCCGCGGCGTCGGCATGGATGTGGTGAAGACCAACATCCAGAAACTCAATGGCACTGTCGTCATCGAGTCCGAACCGGGCAAGGGCACGACGCTGTCGATCTCGCTGCCGCTCACCCTGGCCATCCTGCCCGTGCTGGTGCTGCGTCTGGCCGACCAGTCGTTCGCCGTGCCGCTGTCCATGGTGCGCGAGATATTGCCGGTCACCCAGCAGGAGCTGCAGCAGGTATCCGGCAAGGCGACCATGGTGGTGCGCGGCGAAGTGCTGCCCGTGCTGCCGCTGGCGCAAATGATCGGCTGGGGCAGCAGCGAGAATTCGGAAGTCGGCGTGCTGATGCAGTTCGGCAACAACAGCTTCATCCTCACAGCCGACGGTTTCGTCGGACATGAGGACGTGGTCATCAAATCGCTGGATACCTTCCGTCCCAAGGGCGTGGCGGGCGTAACCATGTCCAGCGAAGGCGATATCGTGCTGATCCTCGACATCAAGGAACTGCTCAGCGACGTGCGCGGAGGGCACTGAGGCACAAAGACACAAGGCAGCAAATTCAAATAATGATGGCGACCAAGAGCGTCATCGCGGATCGAGGAGAGGCGTATGTTTGGCGGAAGGTTGAGGCAGGAGAACCAGTCACTGCAAGCCAGGGTGACTGAGTATGAGCGCGATATCGCGGCATTGCGCAGCGAACAGATGAAGCTGGCAGGCGAGCGCGACACGGCACGTGCCGAAGCAGCGGCAGCACGGCTGGAATGCGAAGTGGCGCATAAAATATATAGCGAAATGCAGAATTTCGGCGTCTCCTTCGTGGAGTTGCAGCAATCACAGGCTGCCGCCGCCGGTTCCTTGCGCGAGGAAAAACAGAACGCCATCGATGCGGCCAATGTCTCGGTCAGCAACCGCGAAGCGGTGATGAAGATCGCCAGCAGCCTGGAAGCGCTTTCAGGCGATACCTTGCAGACTTCGCAGAACGTGAAGAACCTGACCGAACGTGCGGCGCAGATCGGCAGCATCGTCCAGCTCATCAAGGAAATCGCCGACCAGACCAACCTGCTGGCACTCAATGCTGCCATCGAGGCGGCACGTGCCGGAGAACAGGGTCGCGGTTTCGCCGTGGTGGCAGATGAGGTGCGCAAACTGGCGGAGCGCACCGCCAAGGCGACCAGCGAGATCTCCACCATCGTCGTTGCCATCCAGGGTGAAACCGAACGCACGCAGACACAGATGCACGAATGGGCAGGGAAGTCGCAGATATTCAGCGCAGAGGTCGGCAATGTGATGGAGAACATGAAGCATCTTCTCGATCTGTCGCAAGCCATGGAAGGCACCATCTCGGCAGCAGCGTTGCGCAGCTTCGTCGAGGTGGCGAAGATCGACCATATCCTCTACAAGTTCGAGATATATAAAGTGTTCATGGGGGTGTCGGACCGTACGGCAGACGATTTTGCTTCGCATACTTTCTGCCGCTTGGGTAAATGGTATTTCGAGGGCGAAGGCAGGGATTGTTATTCCAAACTGGATGGCTATGCCGCCGTGGCGAACCCGCACCAGGCATTCCACCAGTACGGCAAGGATGCGGTGGCTGCATTTCATGTCGGGGAACCGATGCGCGGCATGGAGCTGGTGGCGAGGATGGAAACCGGCAGCATGGAGGTGCTGAATGCGCTGGAACGCATCGCGGTAGCAGGAGAAAAGGATAGCAGTCTGCTGTGCAGCTCGCCGCGTTAAAATGCATGCATGAACAGTGCACATCCCCGCGAGTTCCAGTTCACCGATCAGGATTTCCAGCGCATCCGCAAGCTGATCCATCAACACGCTGGCATCGCGCTGGGCGAGAACAAGCAGGAGCTGGTCTATAGTCGCCTGGCGCGTCGTTTGCGCGCCACCGGCATCAAGAGTTTCGGCGAATACCTTGATCTGCTGCAATGCGGGGACGAAGTCGAGTGGGAATCCTTCACCAACTCGCTCACCACCAACCTTACCTCTTTCTTTCGCGAGCCGCATCACTTCTCGCTGTTGGGCGAGCATTTGCGCAAACAGGATGCGGCACGTCCGTTGACCCTGTGGTGTTCGGCGTGTTCCACCGGCGAAGAAGCCTATTCGATGGCGATGACGGCAGTGGAAACGCTCGGCGGAGGCGGGCGCCAGGTCCACATCATCGCCTCCGATCTGGATACGAAAGTACTGCAGACGGCGCGCGAAGGACGCTACAGGGTGGACGCCGTCGCCAAACTGCCCGCGCAACAGGTCGAGCGTTTCTTTCTGCACGATACGGGTGAACAGGCCGACTTCGTCCGGGTCAGGCCGGAGTTGCAGAGAATGATCGACTTCCGCCGCATCAACCTGCTGGATGATGAATGGCCGATCCACGCGCCGCTGGATGCGATCTTTTGCCGCAATGTGATGATCTATTTCGACAAGCCCACGCAACTTGCCATTCTCAAGAAGTTTGCGCCGCTGCTGCGCGACAACGGGTTGCTGTTCGCCGGACACTCGGAGAATTTCTATCATGCCGGCGACTGGTTCAAATTGCGCGGCCATACCGTTTACGAACTGGCGGTCCGGCCGCAGGGGCGATGATGGGCGGGAAGATCGTCGTGGTCGGTTCCTCAACCGGCGGCACGGAAGCGCTCAAGGTGTTCCTTTCCGCCATGCCGGAACACGCGCCCGCCATCCTGATCGCCCAGCACATGCCGGAACTGTTCACCAGATCTTTTGCGGAACGCCTTGATCATCTTTGCGCGGTGCATGTGAAGGAGGCGGGACACCATGAGGACATCGTGGCGGGCCATGTCTATCTTGCCCCCGGCCATTCCCACCTGTCGCTTGAGTGCGTCGCCGGAAAATATCGCACTGTGCTCAGCCGCGACCCGCCCGTGAACCGCCATCGGCCTTCGGTCGAGGTGTTGTTCCACTCTGCCGCCCGCTGCCTGGGGGCAAACGCGATCGGGGTGATGCTTACCGGCATGGGCAAGGATGGTGCCGCGGCGATGCTGGAGATGAAGCGAGCGGGCGCTTACAATTTTGCCCAGGACGAGGCGAGTTGCGTGGTGTTCGGCATGCCGCGCGAAGCCATCGCGCTGGGGGCGGTGGATGAGGTCTTGCCGCTGGACAGGATCGCGGAACGCGTGCTGGCCCGAGTCAGATAGGCCATATTTCTCCCGCTTTTCGGCGGATGGGGTTTCCCGCGAATATCGATAATCGCCATGTGCAAAGGATACTGCCGTGGCCGAACAAGACAGCGATTTAGAAAAGACCGAATCACCCTCGCAGCGACGACTGGACCAGGCGCGCGAAGAAGGCCAGGTTGCGCGTTCGCGCGAACTTTCCACGTTCGCCGTGCTGATGGCTGGCGGTGCCGGCATCTGGCTTATGGGCGGCATGCTGTCGCAGCAACTCATCTCACTGATCAGGGAAGGCTTGACGCTGGATACCGGTCTGGCTTTCCACTCCGAATTGCTGGTGCCGCGCCTGCATGATCTGAGCATGTCGACACTGCTCGTCTTTTTGCCGTTGCTGGGGTTGCTGCTGGCGGTTGCAGCATTCTCTCCCCTGCTGCTGAACGGCTGGCTGTTCACGCTCAAGCCGCTGCAACCCAATTTCGGCAAACTCAATCCGATCACCGGCATCGGTCGCATGTTTTCCACCAATAGCCTGATGGAGCTGGCAAAAGCGATCGCCAAGGCAGTGGTGGTCGGCGGCATCGGGGCATTGGTGATATGGCACAACAAGAATGCAGTGTTGCTGCTGGTGAGCGAACCCATCGCCTCCGCCATTCCGCATCTGGGTAGCCTGGTGTGGGGAAGTTTTGCTGCCGTCATGGGCGGTCTGCTGCTCATCGTGGCGGTGGACGTGCCGTTCCAGCTGTGGGAGCACAACAAGAAACTGAAGATGACCAAGGAAGAGGTGCGCCAGGAATCCAAGGAGACCGAGGGCGATCCGCAGGTCAAGGCGCGTGTCCGCAGCATGCAGCGCGAGATGGCACGCCGCCGCATGATGGCGGAGATACCGAAGGCGGATGTGGTGGTGACCAACCCGACGCACTATTCCGTGGCGCTGAAATACAGCGACAGCAAGATGCGTGCGCCTGTGGTGGTGGCCAAGGGTTCTCACCTGATGGCGGCAAAGATCAAGGAGATCGCCAAGGAGCACAATGTGCCGATACTCGAGGCGCCACCGCTGGCACGTGCCTTGCACAAGCACTGCGAACTGGGAGAGGCGATCCCCGAAGCACTCTATACTGCCGTTGCCGAGGTGCTGGCCTACGTCTACCAGTTGCGCCGCTACAAGCAGGTGGGCGGTACCTATCCGCAAGAGCCGCACGAACTGCCGGTGCCGGAAGAACTCGATCCTGCCAACGCAGCTTTGTAGGCACTTTACCGACAGGCATGAATTGCCGCTGAAATCCCCTTCTATTCACGTTATCGATTTGGCGCCCGTTTCAGATAATACGTACAAGAGTAGCGGTCTGCATGGATCGCCGGAATGAGTCCAAGAGGTGCGTATGAATATGCTGGAGATGTTGAGGGGCGCGATGTTGCGCGGTGGCGTGCGCGGTCTGGCCGGCCCCATCCTGATCGTGATGATCCTGTCGATGATGGTGCTGCCGCTGCCGCCGTTCCTGCTCGACATCCTGTTCACCTTCAATATCGCGCTGTCGATCATGGTGCTGCTGGTGGCGATGAATACCACCAAGCCGCTGGACTTCGCGGTATTTCCTACCGTCCTGCTCATTTCGACCCTGTTGCGTCTATCGCTCAATGTCGCCTCGACGCGCGTCGTTCTGCTGCGCGGCCACACCGGTCCGGATGCTGCCGGCAAGGTGATCGAATCGTTCGGACATTTCCTGGTCGGCGGCAACTACACCGTGGGCATTGTGGTGTTCGTCATCCTGGTGGTGATCAACTTCGTGGTCATCACCAAGGGTGCCGGACGTATCGCCGAAGTCGGTGCGCGATTCACCCTGGATGCGATGCCGGGCAAGCAGATGGCCATCGATGCCGACCTGAATGCGGGACTGATCGGCGAGGACATGGCGCGCAAGCGCCGTGCCGAGATCGCCCAGGAAGCGGATTTCTACGGCGCGATGGACGGTGCCTCCAAGTTCGTGCGCGGCGATGCGGTCGCCGGCATCATCATCATGCTGATCAACATCGTCGGCGGCCTGGTGGTCGGCGTGCTGCAGCACAATCTCGATCTGGCCACCGCGGCAACGAACTACACCCTGCTCACCATCGGCGACGGGCTGGTGGCGCAGATCCCCGCGCTGGTGATCTCCACCGCGGCCGGCATGGTGGTGAGCCGTGTCGCCAGCGACGACAGCATCGGCCAGCAGCTCGCCAAACAGCTGGTGTCCAGTCCGCAGGTACTCATCCTGACGGCAGCCATCGTCGGTACCCTGGGCATGATCCCCGGCATGCCGCACTTCGCTTTCCTGCTGCTGGCAGGCTTGCTGGGCTGGTTCGCCTTCTTCCTGTTGCAACGCACCCAGCAGGAAGCGGTGAAAGCGGCGGCAGCGGAGAACCCCGTGGTCGCGCAAAGTACCGAAGCGCCGGAAGCCAGCTGGGAAGACGTGGCGCAAGTCGACGTGCTGGGGCTGGAAGTCGGCTATCGCCTGATCTCGCTGGTCGACAAAGCGCAGGACGGCGATCTGCTGCGGCGCATCAAGGGCATCCGCAAGAAATTCACCCAGGACATGGGCTTCCTGCCGCCTGCCGTGCATATCCGCGACAACCTCGAGCTGCGCCCGAACGGCTATCGCATCACGCTCAAAGGTGCGGAGATCGGCAGCGGCGAGGCGTATCCCAACATGTTTCTGGCGATCAATCCAGGCAGCGTGAGCGGCACCTTGCCCGGCACGCCGACCAAGGATCCGGCATTCGGACTGCCTGCTGTCTGGGTGGATGCTGCAGTGCGCGAGCAGGCGCAGGTGATGGGCTATACCGTGGTCGATGCAGGCACCGTGGTGGCGACGCACATGAGCCATCTCATCCATACCCATGCGGCAGAGTTGCTGGGCCGCCAGGAACTGCAGCAGCTGCTGGATCATCTCGGCAAGCTGGCGCCCAAGTTGACCGAGGATCTCATACCCAAATTGCTGCCGCTGGCGACGGTGCAGAAGGTGTTGCAGAACCTGCTGGACGAAGGCATGCACATCCGCGACATGCGCACCATCCTGGAGACGCTGGCGGAACATGCGGTACACACCCAGGACGCTATCGTGCTGACCGGACTGGTGCGCATCGCGCTCGGTGCGGCCATCGTGCAGCAGTTCTACCCGTCGGCGCAGGAACTGCAGGTCATCGGCATGGACAAGGAGCTGGAATACGTGCTGGCGCAAGCCTTGCAGGCCGGCGGTTCGGCCATCGAGCCGAGTCTGGCCAATACCTTGCTGCGCGAGGCACGCACTGCGACGCAGACACAGGAACAGATGGGGCTTCCGGCGGTACTGCTGGTGCCCGGGCATATCCGCGATCTGCTGGCGCGTTTCCTGAAACGCTCGTTGCCGCAGCTCAGGGTGATTTCGCAAGAGGAAGTGCCGGGCTTCAAGACGGTGCGGTTTACATCGATGGTGGGAGGTAGGGCATGAACGCTAGAAAATTCATCGCGGCCAGTTCGCGCGAGGCATTGAAGCTGGTACGTATCGAACTCGGCGAGGATGCCGTGATCCTCTCGAATCGCAAGGTGCCGGAGGGGGTGGAGATCGTGGCTGTAGCCGGTTCCGAACTGGCGCATCTGAGCGAGACGCGCGTGAGCGGCGAGGTTGCCCCGAAACAGCAGGGTGCGCAGCGGGTTCCTGTTCCTGAAGGGAATACAAGTGCAACAAAGCTGCAGCCACGTTCAGGCAGGCTGACCGCGCAGGCTGAGAACCAGGCTGCCGCACTGGGTGCGAAGATACTGGAAGCGAACAGCAGCCGCGAGGCTGTCGCTGTGCCCGGGGCCAGGGATGCGAATGCGGAACAGAAAATCCTGCTATCCGAGATCAAATCCATGCGCAACCTGATGCAGGAGCAACTGGCACGGCTGTCCTGGTCGGATATGCAGCAGCGCGATCCGGCGCGCGGCGGGCTGCTGCGTGACATGCTCAATGCCGGCTTCAGCCCGATGTTGTCGCGCCAGCTATTGGAAAAGATCCCCGCCGATGGCGGACTCGACTGGCTGCGCCGCATACTTGGCCACAACCTGCGTGTGGCGACAGTGCAGGAGGATGTGGTGGCGCGCGGCGGCGTGTATGCGCTGGTCGGTCCCACCGGCGTCGGCAAGACCACCACCACCGCCAAGATGGCGGCGCGTGCCGTGGTGCGCTACGGAGCAGACAAGGTGGCACTGGTCACCACCGACAGCTACCGTATCGGTGCGCATGAACAACTGAAAATCTACGGCAAGATACTTGGCGTATCGGTGCATGCGGTGCGCGATACGGAAGACTTGAAGCTCACCCTGTCGGGACTGAAGCACAAACATCTGGTGCTGATCGACACCATGGGTGTCGGGCAGCGCGATAGCCGCGTGGCCGAGCAGGCACAGATGTTCGATACCGTGGGCGTGCAGCGTCTGCTGTTGCTGAATGCGACCAGCTCCGGCGGCACGCTGGAAGACGTGGTCAAGATGTATGGCGGTACGGGCGTGATCGGCTGTATCCCGACCAAGCTGGACGAGGCGGTGACGCTGGGTACGGTGCTGGATGTGGTGGTGCGGCACAAACTGACCATGCACTATGTGGCAAGTGGGCAGCGCGTGCCGGAAGACCTGCACGAAGTGAACCTGGAATACCTGCTGCACCGCGTGTTCAAGGATGTCGGCAAGAGCAGCGCGGCATTCGCCATGCAGGAAACGGAATTGCCGGCCTTCATGGCCGGGATCGGCAGCGCCCAGGCCATGAGGGGACAATATGCGCTCTAATCATGCAAACGATCAGGCTGCCGGCTTGCGCCGTCTGCTGGCGCGTACCAGTTCGCGCGTGGTGACAGTGGTCGGCGCACGCGATGGTCTGGGTGCGACCAGCATCGTGGTGAATCTGGCAACAGCTCTGGGCAGCTCCGGCAAGGATGTGCTGGTGCTGGATGAGAATCTGTCGCAGGATAATGTGGCGAACACGCTGGCCCTGAAAGCGCGCTACGATCTGTTGAATGTGGTGCGCGGCGACAAGACATGGCAGGATGTGATGCTGAGTGGTCCGCAAGGCGTGCGCATATTGCCGGTGGCGCGGGCCATACAAGGGCTGGCCAAACTGGATGAATTGCAACGCCAGTGCTTGCTGGAATCGCTGAGTGCAGCCGCGAAGGGCATGGATGTGGTGCTGGTGGATGCGGCGCGCGACGGGCATTCGGTTTGCGCCAGCCTGTCCGGTGACGAGCCCTTGTTGCTGGTGCTGAATGCGACCGCCAGTGGCATCACGGAAAGTTATGCCTTGCTTAAACAGATGGCGATGCATAATGGCAGGCAGGCATTCGATATCGTGGTCAACAAAGTCAGCAGCGAACGCGAGGCAATGGCGGTGTTCGACAATATGTCGCTGGTTGCGCGGGTGCATCTGCAGGTACGTTTGGAATATCTGGGTTATATTCCGGTTGATGAAAAGCTCAAACGTGCGACACAATTAGGCCGTTCGGTGATCGAGGCGTTTCCGGCGGCACAGTCGTCTTACGCCATACGCGAAGTTGCACAGGGCCTGTTGCGTGCACCGCGAGTGCCGGAGGAAGAACAGGATGTGCTGGGCAGCGTGATGCAACGCTTGATGCGTCAGGCGCGCCCGGTCAATAACAGAGTGGTGACGATCCCATGAGAATCGTCGGTAACCTGAAGATGAAGGCTATGTACACGCCGAACGGATTGAGCGACAAGGAAGAATGCCTGAAGGAATATGCGCCTCTGGTGAAGCGCATCGCCCATCACATGATGCTCAAGCTGCCCGGCAGCGTCGAAGTAGATGACCTGATCCAGGCGGGCATGATGGGGCTGCTCGATGCTGCCAGCCGCTACGACGAACTGCGCGGTGCGCAGTTCGAGACCTATGCGGCGCAGCGCATACGCGGTGCGATGCTGGACGAATTGCGCGGTGCGGATTGGCTGCCGCGCAGCCTGCGCCGCGACATGCGCCGCATCGAAACGGCGGTCAGCCGCCTGCAGCAACAGATGGGAAAGACGCCGAACGAGACCGAGATCGCCAGGGAGTTGGGGGTATCGCTGCACGAATACCAGCAGATGCTGCAGGAAGGCCGCGGCGCACAACTGCTCTATTACGAGGATTTCCACGGCGAAGAGGGCGAAGACTTTTTCGAGCGTTTCGAGTTCTCCGGCGACAGCAATCCGCTGGAACTGTTGCAGGATGAACGCTTCCGCGAGGCGCTGATCCACGCTATCGAGCGCTTGCCTGAACGCGAACGCCAGATGATGGGCATGCATTACGAGCAGGACATGAACCTGCGCGAGATAGGAGAAGTGATGGGGGTATCCGAGTCGCGCGTGTGCCAGCTGCACAGCCAAGCGGTGGCGCGCCTGCGGGCATCGATGAAGGGTCATTGATGGACAAGCTCAGCCTGTTCGGGTTGGTCGTCGCCGTCACCGGGATCATCGGCGGGCAATTGCTCGAGGGCGGGTCGGTCAATGTGCTGATGCAACTGGCGGCTTTCATGATCGTGTTCGGCGGCACGATAGGCGCTGTCATGCTGCAACATCCGATCAAGGTGTTCGTGACCGGCATCAAGCTGGCGGGATGGGTGTTCGTCACCCCGCACATCGATGAACAAAAACTGGCTTACCAGATCACCGCCTGGGGCAGCGTGGCGCGCAAGGACGGCATCCTGGCGCTGGAGGCCCAACTCAAGAACATCGACGACCCCTTCGTTGCCAAAGGCCTGCAACTACTGGTGGACGGCAACAGTGCGGAAAAGATCCGCGAAATACTGGACATCGACCTGCAAAGCTATGAGACCTTGCGCTGGCAGGCTGCACGGGTGTGGGAATCCGCGGCAGGCTATGCGCCCACCATCGGCATTCTTGGCGCAGTACTGGGCTTGGTGCATGTGATGCAGAGTCTGGGCGAGCCCGCCAAACTGGGGGCCGGCATCGCTGTCGCGTTCATCGCCACCATCTACGGCGTCGGCTCGGCCAACCTGGTGTTCCTGCCGATCGCCGGAAAGTTGAAGATCATCATTGCGCGGCAGGTGAACTTGCGCGAGATGCTGATCGACGGTTTGTGCATGGTCGCCAATGCCGAGAACCCGCGCTTCATCGAAGGCAAGTTAAAGGGTTACATCTCTGAGGATGACTGATGGCGCGTCGCCCCAAACGAGCTGAGCACGACAATCACGAGCGCTGGATGGTCTCCTACG
Organism: Sideroxydans lithotrophicus ES-1; assembly: GCF_000025705.1. Classification (NCBI taxonomy): domain Bacteria; kingdom Pseudomonadati; phylum Pseudomonadota; class Betaproteobacteria; order Nitrosomonadales; family Gallionellaceae; genus Sideroxydans; species Sideroxydans lithotrophicus. Next base: position 572,365 of record NC_013959.1, read on the forward strand.
CCGATTTCATCACCCTGCTGTTCGCCTTCTTCGTGGTGATGTACGGCATCTCCTCGGTTAACGAGGGAAAGTACAAGGTCTTCAGCGTTTCGGTCAACCAGGCTTTCGGGGCCAACGGCAAGGCCGGGGAAGGCAACGCGATCCACCTGAGCGAACAGGAGATGTACTTCAAGTCGCTGGTCGACCGGCGCAATGCGCGTCTGGCCGAGATCCAGCGCAAACAGAACGAGAGCATGCAGAATCTCGCCAAGGATCTGAATGCATCCATGGCGAGTTTCGTGAAGAACGGGCAGATGAATGTCTCGCAGACCGGTCGCGGCGTGGAACTGGAGATCAATGCCAGTGCGCTGTTCAAGCAGGGTGAGGCGGACATCGAGCCGGAAGCGCTGAAGACGCTGGCGGATGCGGCAAAAGTTCTGGCCGGGAATGATTTTGCCATCGAGGTGGAAGGGCATACCGACAATCTTCCCATCAGCACCCCCAAGTTCCCTTCCAATTGGGAGTTGTCATCGGCACGCGCCAGCAGCGTCGTACGCCTGTTCATCGATCAGGGAATCACCGCCAAACGCTTGAAAGCGGTGGGTTCCGCTGACAATCAACCTGTGGACTCGAACGACACTCCGGAAGGGCGTGCCCGCAACCGGCGCGTGACCATCACCGTGCTGAATCCCGTGGCTGAGCCAGAGCCGACAGTCCTGTCTGCGCCAGAGCAGCAATAATTTCAAGAGCGACGCTAAGGCAGTCAGACGCTGCCGAGCATACGGCTGGCGCTGGGCTGATTCGGTTGCCCATCCGCGCCGTATAGCCCGGCTGTGCCTTGTGCCGCACCGTAGAGCACGCCGAGCGCCTGCTGGTTGTAGCGCAGCTTGATCTGGATCAGTTCGCCGTTGGTCTGGTTGAGCCGGTATACCTGGGTCGCCAGCTGGCGTGTTTCCTGCCATGCAGTCAATCCCTGGGGTACATTCCTTTTCAGCCATCCTGCCATGTCGTTTGTCCCGGGCGGCAGGAATCGCTGGCGCGCCTCGGCAAGTGCGGCAATCTTGTTGGTGAGTTGCACCTTGGCTTCGGCAAGCGGCAACAGCTCTTCTGTGCGCTGGCCGAGCAGGCAACGCTGTTCGTCTTCAAGCAAAACGACGAATGCCCGCAAAGCAGCGCATTCGTCGTTCAGGTTAGACAGGAACTCTGTCGTGGAGATGTCAGTCTGTTGAGCGGTCAACGTTTGCTCGCGGTGATCAGGTCCTGCACCGAGTTGATCAAACGATCGGCCACTATGCCGGAGTTGACCTTGAAGCGTCCCTCGCTGATGGCTTGCTTGATCTCGGTGACCTTCTTGGCATCAACCAGCGGCGAACTGGCGATGCTGCTCTCCATACTGCGAAGTTGCGCTGTGGTGGAACCCAGATGCACGCTGGTTCCGCTGTTTTCGGCTGTGCTGTCCTTATTGTCCGCGCTGCGGGCTGCTGAAGCGCGCGAACCCGTCTCCCCGGCTGCAGGGGTGGGTAAAGGCTTGCTGGTTTTTTCGATCTTCATTGGGTATTCCCCTTCTCACTGGCACGTCTGCTTACTACATCGGCAGCTGATCGATAAACTTTAGGGCATTTATTCAGGTGCGGCGCATTATAGAGGATGAACCTCCACGCTGCCATCCGCTGCTGCGGTTCCGATGACGACCTGGCCGGAATACATGCGTACCTGGACGTTCTGGCCTTCCGCTCCATTATTGAGCGCCTGCCCGGTCGCACTGACGTAAAACCCTGTGTCCTTCACGCGTACCGACGTCGTTTTGCCCTGAATCACGACATAGGGCGCGCGCAGCATGTCCTGGCGCAACACCTGTCCGGCGCCGATGGGGAATCTGAGTGTCTTGCCGATGGCCTGTTGCGGATCGATGAGGATGCCGGGTTGGCCCAGTTCGCCGTTTTGCAGCCGGAAATCGCTCGCGCTCAATACCGTGTTCTGTGCCAATGGACGGCTGGCGACCAGCATATCGACCGTGACCTTGATGTCGGCCTGGACGAAGATCGACCAGCCGGGTTTTTGGCTTCGCCGAAACTCGCCCGGCTCGTTTTCGTTGCAGCTTACGCCGATGCTGGTCTTGCCCAGCAACACCGAGCCGCTGGGCAGGAAGGCGGTGAGCCTGGCGCAGGCAGGAAGGACGGTGCGGCGATCGATGTCCTCGACCTTGATGCGGATCTTGCCGGGCAGGGTGCGGGTCTGCGCCTGTGCGTAAGCCAGGGCGACATCCTGTATCCGGGCATGGCTCTCCCTGTCTGCCGCCCAGGCGGACGAGCTGCAGGCAAGGTAGGCGATCAATGCTAAGCGCAGGTATTTCATGGCGATATTGTGGAACCGGATGGTTTTTTTTAAAGCGGGAAATAAAACGGGTTTCCACCCTTAATCGATGGATAGGGCAGGACATGCCGTGATTAGTATGCGAAGCATGAAAAGAGGTAGCGACTGTGACACGGTGTTGCGCAGCAATTGGCGCGGGAACAGTCGCCGCCGGCCCGACTGGATACGTGAGGCCAAAGCTGCCCGAGATGGGCGGGCAAAGAAGGCTAACAGGAGGCATCAATGAGCAGCAGGATAGATCAGATGTTGCAGTTCCAGCAAACGGCGCTGAATCTGCGCGCTGCGCGGCAGGAATTGATCGCATCCAACATCGCCAATGCAGACACGCCCAACTACAAGGCCAAAGACATCGACTTTGCCAGTGCGTTGCAAGGCGCGTTGTCGGGCAGCGGTGAAAAGTTGCAGGTGGCTGTCACTTCGCCACTGCACCTGGCAGGAACGACCGGGGAAAGCGTGATGGGAGCGCCCGTGCTGTACCGCAAGCCGCTGCAGCCCAGTGCCGACGGCAACACGGTGGACATGGATGTGGAAAGGGCGCAATTCGCCGACAACGCCCTGCGCTATGAGGCGAGCGTGAAATTCATCAGCGACGATGTCAAAGATGTGTTGAGCGCACTACAAGGCTAGATTTAAAGATAGCCTCACGCTTGCCCTTTCTCCCGCTTGCGGGGAAAAGCTGGATAGGGGGTTCGGGAAAAGGTAAAGGAGGAATAGAAATGTCTCTTTTCAATATATTCAATATCGCCGGTTCTGCCATGACGGCACAATCGCAGCGGCTTAACGTGGTGGCGAGCAATCTGGCCAACGTCGATAGTGCCACCGGACCGGATGGCAAGCCCTACAAGGCCAAACAGGTCGTATTCTCCACCGTGCCGATCACCGGCCAGGTGGGGGAGGGGGTCAAGGTTGCGGCGGTGGTCGAGGACAATTCGCCGATGAAAACGGTGTACGATCCCAAGAACCCGCTGGCGGATGGGCAGGGTTATGTGACCATGCCCAACGTCAACCCGGTCGACGAGATGGTGAACATGATCTCGGCATCGCGTTCGTACCAGAACAACGTGGACGTGTTGAACACGTCCAAGACCTTGCTGACCAAGACGCTCACCATCGGACAATAAAGGAGACATGACATGACCACCCCCGTACAGAGCAGCACATCAGCTGCGGCCGCGGCAGCCACTGCGGCGACCTCTTCGCAACTCGGTGCGACCCAGGATCGATTCCTGACGCTGCTGGTGACGCAGCTGAAGAACCAGGATCCGCTCAATCCGATGGACAACGCGCAAGTCACCTCGCAGATGGCGCAACTATCCACGGTGAGCGGCATCAATCAACTGAACTCCACGGTGCAGGCGCTGAGCGCCAGCATGGCGACGTCGCAGTCATTGCAGGCGACTTCGATGATCGGGCATGCCGCATTGGTTCCGGGCGCCCAGATCGATCTGCTGAAAGGGCAATCCGATGCGGCGGTGGAATTGGCCCAACCGGCGGATAACGTCACGGTGACGATAACGGATGCCAAGGGCAATGTCGTGCGCACTTTGCCGCTCGGGCAGCAAAGTGCCGCAGGCGTCGTCAATTTCCAGTGGGACGGCAAAGACAATACCGGCGCGACAGTGGCCGATGGCAGTTACAAGTTCAGCGCCAACGCGGTGCTGGGTGGTACCAACAGCAGCCCGACGACGCTGTCTTATGGTCTGGTCAACAACGTATCGCTGACCTCGGGTGGTGTCACGCTGGGTATGGGTACGCTCGGCAATGTGGGGCTGAGTGCAGTTCGCCAGGTTTTGTGATGCGCATCAGTTTCAGTACATGTGATCGATTTTAACAGGAGGTTGTCATGGGTTTTCAACAAGGTCTGAGTGGTCTGAATGCCGCATCCAAGAGTCTGGATGTGATCGGCAACAACGTTGCCAACGCCAGTACGGTCGGTTTCAAACAGTCGCAGGCGCAATTCGCCGACGTCTATGCCAGTTCGATGGCCGGCTCCAGCGGAGGGCAGGCGGGTATCGGCACGCGCGTGGCGACCGTGGCGCAGCAATTCACCCAAGGCAATATCACGACCACCAACAATTCGCTGGATATGGCCGTGAGTGGCAGCGGCTTCTTCCGTATGGACAACAACGGTTCGATCACTTTTTCCAGAAACGGGCAGTTCCAGCTGGACAAGAACGGCTTCATCGTCAACAGCCAGGGCTACAAACTGACGGGATTTTTGCCGAATGCGGCAGGCGCCATCGTGGCGACCACGCCTGCAGATATCCAGGTTTCCACCGCTGACCTGTTGCCCAAGGCGACCGCGAATGTCACCGCAGGTCTCAACCTGGATGCACGCTCGACCGTACCGGCGATCGCCCCGTTCGATCCGAACAATCCCGCCACCTTCAATAACTCCACTTCTTCGACGATCTATGACAGCCTGGGCGGGCCTCACGTCGCTTCGCTGTATTTCGTCAAGACGGCAACAAACGCCTGGAGCTCCTATCTTACCGTGGATGGGACCCAGGTCGGAGCGGGCGCGTTGACAGCGATGACCTTCAGCTCCAGCGGCGTATTGACTGCGCCGGCGGGAGCAGTGACTTCGGCAGCGTTCACTCCCGCAGGCGGCGGTGCGGCGCAGACATTGAGCATCAATTTTTCCGGCACCTCGCAATTCGGCAGCACCTTCGGGGTGAACTCGCTCAGCCAGGACGGGTATACATCAGGGCATATGACCGGCTTCAGTACCGGCTCGGACGGCATCGTCACCGGTCGCTACTCCAACGGACAGACCAAGACGCTGGCGCAAGTCGTGCTGGCCAATTTCAGCAACGCCCAGGGTTTGCAGCCTCTCGGCAACAACCAGTGGGTCGAGACCTCGACTTCGGGTACGCCGCTGGTGGGAGCCCCGGGTTCGGCCAGCCTGGGCGTGTTGCAGACCTCGGCAGTGGAAGACTCGAACGTGGACCTGACTGCCGAGCTGGTGAACATGATCACCGCGCAGCGTGTGTACCAGGCCAACGCGCAGACGATCAAGACGCAGGACCAGGTGCTGCAGACGATCGTCAACCTGCGCTAAACGATCTGAAGCGAGGAGCGTGACATGGACAGATTGATCTACACCGCGATGACAGGTGCTTCGCACACCCTGCAGCAGCAGGCGTCGGTGTCGCAGAACCTGGCCAACATCAACACTCCGGGATTTCGCGCCAGCATAGATGCGTTCCGTAGCGTGCCGCTGGTGGGCGAAGGTCTGCCTACGCGCACCTTTGTGGTCGATTCGACGGCCGGTGCGGATTTCACTCCGGGCGTGATCCAGTCTACCGGGCGTTCGCTCGACGTGGCTGTCGATGGCAAAGGCTGGATCGCTGTGCAGGATGCCAACGGCAACGAGGCTTATACCCGCAACGGCAGTTTCCAGGTGCTGCCCAATGGCATCCTGCAGACGAACAGCGGGCTCAACGTGATGGGCGACTCCGGACCGATCACCATCCCGCCGGATACGGAAGTCTCCATCGCCAAGGACGGCACCATCTCGACCGTGCCGACCACCAACCAGAAGAACGGCGTGGTGGTGGTCGGGCGCCTCAAACTGACCAACCCGCCCGAAGACCAGCTGGTGCGGGGTGAGGATGCCCTGTTCCGCATGAAGGACGGCAATCCCGCCGACGCCGATGCCAAGGTGACAGTGGTGTCGGGCAGCCTGGAAAGCAGCAACGTGAACATGGTGGAGTCGATGGTCAACATGATCTCGCTGGCTCGCCAGTTCGACCAGCAGATGAAGCTTTTGCAAACGGCGGACGACAACGCCAAACAAGCCAGCAGCGTGCTTAGCGTCACTGGCTGATTACTTGAAAGGACAATTGCCATGATACGTTCCCTGTGGATATCCAAGACCGGCCTGGAAGCGCAACAGACGCAGATGGACGTGATCTCCAACAACCTCGCCAACGTCAGCACCAACGGTTTCAAGCGTTCGCGCGCGGTGTTCGAGGATCTGCTGTACCAGAATCTGCGCCAGCCCGGCGCCCAGTCGTCGCAGCAGACGCAGATTCCTTCCGGATTACAGATCGGTACCGGTGTGCGGCCGGTCGCCACCGAGCGCATCCACACTCAGGGCAATCTGCAGCAGACCAGCAACCAGCTGGATGTGGCGATCCAGGGGGCCGGTTTCTTCCAGGTGCTGATGCCGGACGGCACGACTGCCTATACCCGCGATGGTTCTTTCCAGACCGACAGCCAGGGACAGATCGTGACTTCAAACGGTTTTGTGGTGCAGCCTGCGATCACCATCCCGGCCAATGCCACCACCGTCACCATCGGCCAGGATGGCGTGGTCACGGTCACCCAGCCGGGCGCAACCGCACCGGTGCAGGTCGGCAGCATGCAGCTGGCGACGTTCATCAACCCGACCGGGCTGGAGAGTATGGGGCAGAACATGTATCTGGAGACGGCTTCCTCGGGCACGCCCAGCACCAACGTGCCAGGTACCAACGGTACCGGTTCGATAAGCCAGGGTTATGTTGAGACCTCCAACGTGAATGTGGTGGAAGAACTGGTGAACATGATCCAGACACAGCGCGCTTATGAGATCAACTCCAAGGCCATCACGGTCTCGGATCAGATGCTGCAGAAGCTGGCACAGATGTGAGTGAGGCGGATCATGCGTAATACATTCGGATCGCTGTGGTTGCTGGCGCTGGCATCGTCGCTGACTGCATGCGTGCCTTCCACCAGCATCAAGCAACCGTTGACCGCGCTTCCCGAGCCTAAGCCGAAGGTCGAAGCGGTCGGCAACGGAGCCATATTCCAGGCCGGAATGAACGAACGCCCGATGTTCGAGGACAGGCGCGCCCGCAACGTCGGCGATGTGCTGACTATCAACATCGTTGAGACGACAGCGGCATCGGGCAAGTCCGGCCATGACGATACCAATACCGGCAGTCTCGCCTTGACCACACCGGCGATCACCGCCGGCGGGGTCGGAAAGAACACCTCCTTTGGTGCGACGGGCAGCAGCAGCGTCAAGTCGGGTAGCGCCAGCGACAGCTCGGGCAGCAATACCTTCTCCGGTGCGATCACGGTGACGGTGACCGAGGTGCTCCCCAATGGCAACCTGCGCGTAGCGGGCGAGAAACAGGTGGCGATCAAACTTTCCGAGGAGTATGTGCGTTTCTCCGGCGTGGTGAATCCGGCCACCATAAGCGGAACCAATACGGTGCAATCGACGCAAGTGGCGGATGTGCATGTCGAGTACAAGGGGGCGAACAACATCGATACGGCAGCGGTGATCAGCATGTTCAACCGCATCTTCTACTCGGTGTTGCCGTTCTAGCGATCATGGCACAGGGTAAACAAATGAACTTTACCATGTTCGCTCCCTCACCCCCGTTCCCCCTCTCCCGGAGGGCGAGGGGTACGGTCGGTCGCCATGCGGGATGTATATTTTTCGGGGTGGGATCATGAAAATCAGATCGTTAGCTTTTGCGTTGTTGATGCTCGTTTCCCTGAGCGCGGCAGCCGAGCGCATCAAGGACCTGGCCACGGTGCTGGGCGTGCGCGAGAACCAATTGATCGGCTACGGGCTGGTGGTCGGACTGGACGGCAGCGGCGACCAGACGACACAGACTCCGTTCACGGTGCAGAGCATCGTCACCATGCTGTCGCAGATGGGCATCACGCTCCCGCCGGGTACCAGCCTGCAGCTGAAGAACGTCGCTGCCGTGACGGTGACGGCTTCATTGCCGCCGTTCTCGCGCCCCGGCCAGACTATCGACGTCACCGTATCCTCCATTGGTAACGCCAAGAGCCTGCGCGGCGGCACACTGCTGATGACCCCGCTGAAAGGCGCCGATGGGCAGGTCTATGCGATGGCCCAGGGCAATATGCTGGTGAGCGGTGCGGGCGCGGCGGCAGGCGGTTCCAAGACGGTGGTCAATCACCTGGATGTGGGGCGCATCCCCGGCGGTGCGACGGTGGAGCGTTCGGTGCCGACGGCGTTGGGGCAGGGCGACTACATCTATCTCGAATTGAATACGGCCGATTTCACCACGGCGACACGCCTGGCGGATGTCATCAACCATGAGGTGTTGCCGGTGCAGGACATTACGGCCGCCGCTTCCGGCGTGGTGCCGGCAACGGTGCCAGCCGCGGCACCGGTCGATGCGCGCACCATCCAGGTCAAGGCACCGGAGGGAAGTGCTCGCGTGGCATTCATCTCGCGCATCGAGAATCTGGAAGTCAATGCGGCAGCGGGTAGCGCCAAGGTCATCATCAACGCGCGCACCGGCTCGGTGGTGATGAACCAGCATGTCTCGCTGGACGACTGCGCGGTGGCGCACGGCAACCTCACCGTGGTGATCAATTCGGAGAACACGGTCAGCCAGCCTGCGCCGCTATCGCAGGGGCAGACCGCGGGCGTGAGCAATGCCAGTATCGAGATCAAGGCGGACAAGGGCAACCTGCTGCATCTGAAAAGCGGCGTGGACCTGAATGACGTGGTCAAGGCGCTCAACTCCATCGGTGCGACGCCGCAGGACATGCTGGCGATCCTGCAGGCGATGAAAGCTGCAGGCGCGTTGCGTGCCGAGCTTGAGGTGATCTAGGGTCTCCGGCCATGACGATCTCGGGGACAGACTTCGGCAACTTGGCCATCGACAGCCAGAGTCTGGACAAGCTGCGCCTGCAAGCCAAACAAACGCCTGACAAGGCGCTGAAAGCCGCAGCGCAGCAATTCGAGACGGTGTTCCTGAACATGATGCTCAAGAGCATGCGCGAAGCGACTCCGCAAGACGGGGAGTTCGATAGCGAGCAGACCAGGATGTTCACCGGCATGCTCGACCAGCAGCTGGCGCAGAGCATGGCGTCGCGCGGTATAGGACTGGCGGACATCATGGTGGAGCAGCTCAGCCGCAACCAGCAGAAACCAGTACCGAGTGCTGAGTTCCGAGTAGCCGGCGCGGAGCACTCGGTACACAGTACTCAGCGCTCAGCACTCAGCACTGCCATCCCTTCCGCCTACAAACCCGATGTGCAGCAGGCTTTCGTCGACAGACTGAAGGCGCCCGCCGAGCAGGTCAGTCGTGCCACGGGCATACCTGCGCACCTCATACTCGGACAAGCAGCGCTGGAAAGCGGCTGGGGCAAGCGCGAGATCAAAATGGCGGACGGTAGCAGCAGTCACAACCTGTTCGGCATCAAGGCGGGCAAGGACTGGAACGGCAAGGTGGCGGCGGTGACCACGACCGAATACCACAACGGGGTGGCGAAGCAACAGGTGGAACGCTTCCGCGCATATGACTCATACGCCGAGTCGTTCCAGGATTACGCCAGACTGCTGGGCGACAACTCGCGTTACGCGGGAGTGGTGGGGCAGGGAGATGCCAAGGCGTTTGCGCAGGGTTTGCAGCAAGCCGGATATGCCACCGATCCCCATTATGCAGACAAGTTGGCAGGCGTGATTGGCAGTATCAAGGTGCGAGCCTAAAGTTTCCCGATTACGTGCCGATAGCCAAGCCAGTGATGTTGAATAACGGTAAAAGGGTCCAATCATGAGTATCTATGGTATTGCAGTGAGCGCGCTGAATGCGGCGCAAGCGGGTCTGACGACGACCTCGAACAACATTGCCAATGCCAATACTCCGGGTTATTCGCGGCAGGCGATCATCCAGGCCGGGATGCTGCCGCAGAACACGGGTTCGGGATACTTCGGCCAGGGCGTCAACGTGACCACCGTAGTGCGGCGTTACGACCAGTTCCTTGGTGCGCAAGTGCTTGAAGCACAGACGCAATCATCCAACCTGAACACCCAGCTCGGATTGGCGCAGCAGGTGAGCAATCTGCTGGGAACTGCCAGCAGCGGCCTGACCCCGGCGATGCAGGATTTCTTCACGGCGGTCAATGCCGTTGCCAATGCGCCGCAATCCGTTCCGGCACGGCAGACCATGATCAGCAGCGCGCAGTCCCTGGCGGATGGTTTCCAGGCCATGAACCAGAACATGAACCAGATCCGCGACGGTCTCAACGGACAGATCTCCGCCAGCGTGACGCAGATCAACAGCTATGCGAAACAGATCGCCGCGCTGAACGACAAGATCGTGCAACTGCAGGCCAATACGCCGAACCAGGCGCCCAACGACTTGCTGGATCAGCGCGATCAGCTGGTCAATCAACTCAGCCAGGAAATACGCGTCTCGACCATCAAGCAGAGCGATGGATCGATGAACGTATTCATCGGCAACGGACAATCACTGGTGCTCGGCAACCAGACGACGACCCTGCAAACGGTCACCTCGACCACCGACCCGACTGCGCTGGAAGTCGCCTACTTGAACGGCAATGGGACCACCAGCCGCATCCAGCAGAGCTCCTTGCAGGGCGGCAACCTGGGCGGATTCATCAGTTTCCGCCAGAACATACTCGATCCCGCGATCAATGCGCTTGGCCGCATCGCGATGGGACTGGCGGATAAATTCAATCAGCAGCAGCAACAGGGTGTCGACCTGAAAGGTGCGCTGGGCGTCAATATGTTCACGATGGCAACACCAAGCGTGACTGCTGCGACCAGCAATGCCGGCGGTGCCGTGATCACCGCGACCGTCAACAGCACCTCGGCGCTGACCGGGAACGATTACAGCGTGGTGTTCGACGGCACCAACTACAACGTCTACAACACTGCGACCAATTCCCTGGTGCAGTCGTTCACCCCTGCCCAGCTTACCGCGGGACAGGCAGTCACCGGCACTGGCATCACGCTGCAGTTGACGGGCGGTGCGGCGGCGACCAGCGACACTTTCCTGGTTCGTCCCACGGTGAATGGCGCGAGCAACTTCTCGCTCAGCTTCACCGACCCGACCAAGATCGCCGCTGCATCTCCGATCCGTTCCAATGCGCCCGTCAGCAACCTCGGTACGGGTACCATTGGCGCGGCGAGCGTGACAGGAGGCTTGCCCCTGAATGCCAACTTGCAACAGCCTGTCACCATCACCTTCAATAATCCGCCCACCACCTTCAATGTGACCGGTACCGGCACCGGCAATCCGGTCAACGTTCCCTACACTGCGGGAGCCGCCATCACTTATAACGGCTGGACCACGCAGATCAGCGGCGCACCTTCCGCCGGAGATACGTTCACGGTGTCGCAAAACACCAGTGCGACCACCGACGGCAGCAACAGCCTGCTGATGGCGGCGTTGCAAACAGCCAACACGCTGGCAAACAGCACGACCAGTTTTCAGGGCGCTTACGGCCAACTGGTCGGCCAGGTGGGTACGCAGACGAACCAGCTGACTGTCACGAGCAAGGCGCAAACCAGTTTGCTGACTTCCGTGACTACCGCGCAACAGGCTGTCTCCGGCGTCAACCTGGATGAGGAAGCGGCCAACCTGTTGCGTTACCAGCAGGCTTACCAGGCGGCGGGAAAGGCGATGCAGATCGCCAACACCATGTTCGACACCATCCTGAATCTGAAGTAGGAGTGAATCATGCGCATCAGCACCAGCTCGATCTATAACGCCAACATCTCCAGCCTCGATACCCTGCAGGTGCAGATCGCACAGACCACGCAACAGATCTCGAGCGGGCAGCGCATCCTCGATCCCTCCATGGATCCGGTCGGCGCGGCACGCGCGATCGAACTGACCTTGTCCAATTCGACGAATACGCAATACGGAGCCAACAATACCGCTGCCACCAATAGCCTGTCACTGTCGGACGGCATCCTGCAGAGCGTGACGTCGCTGCTACAAAGCGCCCACGACACGGCAGTGACCGGGGCGGGTGGCAACTCGCTGAGCGATACCAACCGCAAGGCATTGGCGACCGACTTGCAGGGGCGTTTGAACGACCTGCTCGGTTTGGCGAACAGCACCGACGGCAACGGCAATTATCTGTATTCCGGTGCGCAGGGCAGCGTGCAACCCTTCGTCAATACTGCAGGCGGCGTGGTCTATCAGGGCGACGATGTGCAGCGCAAGATGCAGGTGGCGCCGTCGCGCCAGATCTCCAGCAGCGATTCGGGTGCCGATATCTTCATGCGCATACGCAACGGCAACGGGATTTTCCAGGCCGCTCTCGGGGCTGCCAACACCGGCTCGGGCACCATCAGCCAGGGCGTGGTGACCAATGCCGCCCTGTACAGCAGCAACAGCTATCAGGTCACCTTTGGTGCGGGCGGAACGACATACAGCATCACCGATGTCACCGCCGGACCGCCCGGTGTCGCCGTTCCCGGCCAGACCGGCGTGGCTTACGCCAGCGGGCAGGCCATCAGTTTCAACGGCATCCAGTTCAGCATCACCGGCACGCCGGCTGCAGGCGATACTTTCAACGTCACGCCGAGCAAGAACCAAAGCGTGTTCGATACGCTCAACAACCTCATCACGGCATTGAATACCCCGCTTGCAGGAGCTAGCGCGGCTACCATAGCCGCCAACAGCCAGGCGATGAGCGACGGTATAAACGCACTGAACCAGGACCTGAACAGCGTGCTGGGTGTACGCGCCACAACAGGCTCGCGCCTGAACGAGCTGACTGCCTTGCAGTCCACCGGGACAGACCTCGGGCTGCAATACCAGAAAACGCTGTCGACCATCCAGGACACCGACTACAACAAGGCCATCACCGACCTGTCGCAGCAGAAGCTGATCCTGCAAGCGGCACAACAGTCGTTCGCCCAAGTGTCGAAATTGTCGCTGTTCAATTACATCTGATCCATTCCTGTTTCCAGAACGGCGCGCAACTCCATTGCGCGCCGTTTTCTATTTAGCGATCAGCGAGGAAACAAGTCAGACCCGGATTGGTTAGAATAAGCAGACGCTAGTTGGGTGCACGAAATATTTTGCCGACTTACTGATTCTCAAATCATCGGGCCATGATCGACAAGGAACGGACTGAAGCGGAAGCGCTATTCTTTCAGGGTACCAGCTGCATGCAGGCCGGCGATGATGCCGCTGCCGAAGACTGCTTCAGGGAAGCGCTGCGCATCGTGCCTGACTTTGCAGAGGCTTATGCCAATCTGGGACTGCTGCTGGAAAAGAAGGGCGACCTGGCGGCAGCGGAACAAAACTACCGGCGTTCCATCGAGCTCAACCCTGCCCACCCTGAAACCCATCTGAATCTTGGTGCGCTGCTGGCGTATATGAAGCGCTTCAACGAGGCCGAACTCGCCTATATGCAGGCGATCCTGCTCAGGCAGGATAGTCCCGCCGGCTGGTCGAATCTGGGCGTGCTCTACGCCTGCATGAAGCGGGAGGAAGAAGCCGAGCGGTGCTACCGCACGGCGCTGGCACTGGACGATTCATACAGGACGGCGCGTTTCAATCTCAGCTATCTGTTGCTGCGTCAAGGCAGGTTCGAGGAAGGATGGCCCTGCCTGGATGCGCGCAACTGGCTCACCGAACTGGCAAGACATCTTGCTTGCCCCCGCTGGCAGGGCGAGAGCCTGATCGGGAAATCCATATTGATCGGTTATGAGGCAGGACATGGCGACATGATCCAGTTTTGCCGCTACGCCGCAGTGCTGAAAAGGCAGGGGGCGACATCGATCACCCTGATCTGCCACCCGGCACTGAAGACCTTGTTCTCTTCTCTGGAAGACGTAGATAGCGTTATCGCACTGGATGAACCGATACCTTCTTCCGGGTGGGATTTCTGGACTCCTTTGCTGAGCATTCCCCGCTACTGCGATACGCGCATCGATTCCATACCGGCAAACATCCCCTATCTGTTTGTTCCGGAGGAAGCGATGGAGAAGTGGGGGACGCTGTTGCCCCAAGACGGTCTTCGTGTCGGCCTGGTTTGGAAAGGCAATCCGTTATTTGAAAATGATGCCGACCGCTCCTTGCCGGGACTCGATATGCTGGTTCCATTGGCGGCAGTGCCCGGTGTGCGTTTCATCAGCCTGCAAAAAGGTGCTGGCGAAGCGGAGGCGTTGGCACCGCCGGCAGGATTGCCGATCACCCACATCGGTTCGCAGCTGGCAGATTTCGCCGATACCGCCGCGGTGGTGATGAATCTGGACCTGGTCATCTGTGTCGATACCGCGATCGCGCACCTTGCGGGCGCGCTGGGCAAGCCATGCTGGGTCTTGCTGCCGGACTACAAGCCGGACTGGCGCTGGATGGCAGAACGCAGCGATTCGCCCTGGTATCCCGGAACCATGCGGCTCTTCCGCCAACCGGCGATGGGCGACTGGAAATCGGTCATCGTGGAGCTGGTTGCTGCACTGGAACAATGGCAACGCCAGCAGGCGGCCTTATTCGGCCAGCGTGGGATATAACCTCACGGCAATGTAAAGCAGGGCGCCAAACGTGCCGAACATGACGGCGAAATCCACCGTGTAGCCGTGGATGCTCTCCCCGCCTGTGATCATGAGGCCGCGCAAGGCGTCGATCAGGTAAGTGAGCGGATTGATCTGGGCGATGACGCGCAGCCACTCGGGCATGATCTCCAGCGGATAGATCGCGTTGCTGGCAAAGAACATGGGCATGGTCAGCAGCTGGCCGATACCCATGAATCGCTCGCGAGTCTTCACGATGCAGGCGATGACGAGCGAGAAGGTGGCGAATATCCCCGACCCCAGCATCACGCTGGCCAGCACGGCGAAAACGGATACTGGATCCAACTTGAGGGAAACATGCATCAGCAGTGCGATGAGATAGATGACCGTTGCCTGCAGGATGCCGCGAAACCCTGCAGCCAGAGCCTTGCCGAAGACCAGCGAGATGCGCCGTGCCGGACTTGCGAGCAGTTTGTGCACCACACCCAGGTCGCGTTCCCATATGATCCCTATGCCGTAGAAGATCGCGCTGAACAGCACGCTTTGCGCGAGTATCCCCGGTGTGATGAATGCCAGGTAGCTCAGCTGTCCGGTCTGTATGCCGCGAACCTGCGCGAGCACCTGCCCGAACACCACCAGCCACAGTACCGGCTGTATCGCGCGCGAGACGACTTCGGTCGGATCGCGCACGAGCTTGAGCAACTCGACTTCCACGATCGCGCTGCTCTCCCGTATGAATCGCTTCATCTGTTCATCCCTAGCCCAGACGCTGTGCGGTCCTGCGGGTCTGGGCGACTTCGCGGAAAGTCCCGCTCTCCTGTATCGAGCCGCCGGCATAATGCGCGAACACGTCATCCATGGAGACGCCCTCTCCCAATCCGGCGCGCAATTCGGAAGGCTGGCCGACCACGCTGATCCTGCCCCTGTGCAGGATCGCCAGACTGTCGCAGAGCTCCTCGGCTTCTTCCATGTCATGGGTGGTGATCAATACCGTCATGCCATAGTCACGCCTGAGATCCAGCAGGCGATCCCACACGATATGGCGGGCGACGGGATCGAGCCCGATGGTCGGTTCGTCCAGGAACAGGATCGCAGGGCGGTGCAGCATGGCTTGGGCAAGTTCGAGCCGGCGGATCATGCCGCCGGAATAGGTACGTACCAGCTTGCGAGCAGAATCGACCAGCCCCATGAACTCAAGAGCGTTCTTGATGCGGTCCTCCCGCTCCGTGTCGGGTATGCCATACAGTTTGGCCGACAAGCGCAGATTCTCGTAGCCGGTCAGCGCGCCATCGGCCGACACGAGTTGTGATACATAGCCGATGCAACGCCTGACCTCAGCCGGGGAACCGAGAATATCGAAGCCGCCGACTTTGGCCGTGCCGGATGTCGGCATCAGCAGGGTGGTGAGCATCTTGATCAGGGTGCTCTTTCCTGCGCCGTTCGCGCCGAGCAGCCCGAATATCTGGCCATAAGGAACACTCAGTTCGATCTGGTCCACGGCAGTCAGGTTGCCGAACTTGCGCGTCAGCTCGGTCGTGTTGATGGCAAAACTGTCAGACCCGGGAGTGTTCATGAATGTATATTATGTGCACAGCGTCTTCATGCTAGCCCGAGCCTAATGAACAAGCAACCTACATCGAATCCCATATCCGTCGCCGATGCGGTCTTCGGCAACAACGCCGGGCGCGATCCCGGCCTGGTCGCCATGAAGTACGCCAAGATGGCGCAAAGCCCGTTCATCTTCCTGCGCGGCGCCTGCCACCTGTTCTACGATAACTTGCCGGACTCGCCGCTCTTCCGCGACGCGCCTCTGGCCTGGTGCTGCGGCGACCTGCATTTCGAGAATTTCGGCAGCTACAAGGGCGACAACCGCCTGGTCTATTTCGACATCAACGATTACGACGAAGCTGCGCTGGCACCCGTCACCTGGGACATGGTGCGATTGCTGACCAGCATCCAGTGCGGTGCCGAGGCGCTCAATGCGACCCAGGACGAGGCATTGGCAGTCAGCCAGAGCTGCCTGCAGGCTTACCGCGATGCGCTCGTCAACGGCAAACCGCTGTGGGTCGAACGCGAAACCTCAGGCGGTCTTGTGCATGCGCTGTTGTCCACTTTGCAGGATCGCGAACGCGGCGCGTTCCTCGACAAGCGCACGATACGCAAGTCGCACCGGCGCAGCCTGCTGGTGGACGGAGTGAAGGCATTGCCGGCATCCGACACGCAGAAGGAACTCGTTGCCGGGTTCATGGCGGATTTTGCCGCCACCCAGCCCAACCGGGAATTCTTCGAAGTGATCGACATCGCCCGCCGCATCGCCGGAACCGGCAGTCTCGGTGTCGAGCGGTTCGTGGTGCTGGTGGAAGGCAAGGGCTCCCCCGATGGCAACTACCTGCTCGACATCAAGGAAGCCAGGCCATCGGCGCTGTCGCCGCACCTTGCCCGTCTCGGCATCAGGCAAGCGGCCTGGACGGACGAGGCGGTCCGGGTAGTGACGGCGCAGAACCGGATGCAGGCGGTCAACCATGCATTCCTTCATGCGGTGAGGCTTGGCGAACTGCCCTGTATCCTGAAAGGGTTGCAGCCCACGGAAGACCGGGTTTCCATCGGTACGTGGGGCAAGAAGCTGGATCGGCTCAAGGAGGTCGTTGAAACCATGGGGCGCATCCTGGCCTGGGATCAGTTGCGTGCCTGCGGGCGTGCTGGCGCAGCCACTGCCGATGAATTGATCGCCTTTGCACAACGCGACGACTGGATGAAAGAGATGCTGGATGCGGCGCGGTTCATGACACAGACAACACGGCAACAATGGAAAGAGTTCACGGCAGCATTGGATGGCCGGCAATCGCCGGTACCTGCTCCATGATCCGATAACGGCAGTTTGCAGAGATTCCCATGACTGAGCAACCGAATACCGCCCCGCTGTTTTCTGCAGCACAGCGCAAACATCTCGATGGCGATCTGGAATCTGCCGAAGCGCTGTACCGGGAGATCATCCAGGCAGACCCCGGGAATGCGCAAGCCATGCATTATCTGGGATATCTGCTGCAACAAACCGATCGCCTGGCAGAGGCGCATGAGCAGCTTGCTGCTGCGATCGCGCTTGATGATCGCCATTCCGAATGGCATTTCAATCTGGGTATCGTGCTTTCGAAACAGGGTCAAGCCGCTGCGGCTGCGGAGGCGTTCAGCAAAGCCGTTGTCATCGACCCAGGCAAGTATTTCTATTGGACCAACTTGGGGGCTGCATGCGAATCGAATCAGGAATGGGTCATAGCCGAGCAATGCTACCAGGCGGCGATCGACATCGATCCGGATTGCCCGGACGCCTTCTTCCTGATGTCTGCATTGTGTTTGAAGCTGGAACGTTTCCAGGAAGCGCAGCATTTCAATTATCGAGGCATTGTCGTCAGTCCGGCAGGCAGCAAACCAAAGGTGGTAGTGGGCCAGGCGCTGTATGAGCTGGGCAGGGTAGACGATGCGATCGCGTTGCTCGAGGACTGGCTGGTGGAAGAGCCGGGCAATCCGGTAGCGACACATTTGCTGGCTGCCTATCGCGGTCGGCAGATTCCGGCACAATGCAGCAATCCGTATGTCGAACAGACGTTCGATGAATTCGCGAACAGTTTCGAGAACGTCCTGGGCAGGTTGAAATATTGCGGCCCGCAATTGGTGCAAGACTTCGTGGCCGGGCTCGACATCCCTGCTGCCAGTTTGAGTGCACTGGATCTGGGTTGCGGTACCGGATTGATAGGCGAGGTGCTAAAACCCTATGCGCGTGAACTGGTCGGTGTCGATCTCAGTCAGGCAATGCTGGATCGTGCAGCTGCAAAGCGGATATATCGGCAAGTGCACAAGACCGACATCACAGAGTTCCTGCATGCCGGTCGCGAGCGATATGACCTGATCGCCTGCATGGACACATTCATCTATCTGGGACGGCTGGAAGAGGTGGCCGAACTGCTCTATCAAAACCTGGTACCTGGCGGCCTATTGATCTTCAGCACTGAAAAATTGTCCAATAGCTCCGGGCAGGATTACCGCTTGAACATCAGCGGCAGGTACAGCCACCACCAGGACTATCTGGACAGGATATTGCGTGACGCCGGGTTCGCGATGAAACAGATAAGGGATATGGCGATCAGGACTGAGTCGGGCTGCCCGATAGAGGGACAGTTCGTATGCGTCAGTCGGCCTGCTGGCTGAAGCCCGGCAATCCCCGCAACTGCGGCCACTCCACCGCATCCAGCATGTTCTTCACCACCAGGCCGAGTTCGGTATCGCCTTCGATCGACAGTTCGCGGTTGAAGAACAGCGTGTCGGGGTCTTCCTGGCGGGCGAGCATCTGCAGAAAGGCGGACAGGTTGGCGCGGAAACAAAGATCGGGTGATGCCGGTGCCGAAAACTGCGGGCGGAACAGGCCATCACGATAAGTGAAGCTGGCGCGACCGCCGGTATCCAGCACCTCGACCAGGAAGCTCCTGCCTTCCAGCAGTTCCAGGCTATCCAGCGGCAGCAGCTTCATCTTCGCTGCAGCGTTCAGTCCGGCCACCAGCGTCAGCGCGTGCGGCCATTGCGGCAGGCGGTGGCCGATGCGCGCCACCAGTGCGGGTAGCTTGAAGTTTGGGATGTTCATTTCATTCTCCTTGAGGGTGTTTGCTCGATTTGAAAAACAAAATTAGCCACAGAGAACACAGAGTTCACAGAGTTCACAGAGAGAGCATGTTGGGTGGTCCAACTTGCAACTGCACCTCTTGAGAAAAGCGAAAATCCTTGATCTCTGCGCATTCTCTGTGTCCTCTGTGGCTTGAATTGTGTTTTGTCTATCTGCGGCTGGGTGCCGTTTCATGCCGCGCGATGCCGGCATCGCCAAACCAGTAGCCGTCCACCAGCCCGTTGGCACTCCAGTCGTGCGTATCCGGCTGCGGCATTTCGCCTTTGCGCGCCGCATCGAAGGCAGCGATGATCTCGTTCATGTGTTGCGGCTGCGGACTGATGCGGATGATATCGATGTCCATCTGCAGCAGGTCTGGAACTTCATTGAGCAGGCTGTAACTCTGCGCCGACATGGTCTGGATGCCATTGATGGTCAGGAAGGACTGTCCTTCGCGTGTCTTCAGCATGATCCCTTCCGGGTGTTCCATGCACTTGAACTGACAGTCGTCCTTGTTCAGGTCGTAATGGCGCGCGGTGAAGCAGCGCGCCGAGAATGCCAGGGGAATCTTGCCATACACGAACACTTCGGTCTCGATGCCGGCAGGGCGTGCGTTGTGCAGCATCTCCACCAGCTTGCGGTCGGCTTCCAGCGGCGGCACCCAGCGTTGCATGCCGTAACGCGCGTAGGTCGCCAGCGTGTTTTCGTTGTAGATATTGAGGTGCGGCCCGGCGACGAAGGGGCGTCCGGCGGCGATGTTGACCGCGCCGAGGTCGTTGGCCTCGACCTTGCCGTTGGCCTCGTCCATCAGGCGGCGCAGCGCCTTCAGGTCGCTTTCCGATTCGAGCAGCGCCTGTGCCGAAACCACGACCTCCTTGCCTGCATCGGAAAGCTCGCGTGCGAGCGCGATCCAGTCGGTCACGCGCAACTGCTGGCGGCGCGAGCACACCACTTCGCCAACGTGGATGATGTCGATGGCCGGGTTCTGTGCCATCTCGGCATAAAAATCGAGTACGGTTTTCCTGGGCCAGAAATAGAGCAGGGGTCCGAGGGCGAGTTTCATCGTGCTACCTCCACGGCCTGCTGTAGGCCCCCAGTGTTGCCTGACTGCCTTCCGAGACCTTGGCCAGCTCCGCCTGCCATGCTGGCTGTACAAGGTAGCGCTCACCATCGCGGGCGAAGGCGTCCAGCGCGGCACGCATGGTCCTGGTGACCTGTGCGACATAGGTCGGGCTACGCTGGCGGCCTTCGACTTTGATCGCGGCGACGCCGATGCGTGCGATCTCCGGCAATATCTCCAGCACATTGAGGCTGGTCGGTTCTTCCAGCGCATAGTAGGTCGAGCCGTTCACCTCGAAACGCCCTTTGCATAGCGTTGGATATCCGGCGGCCTCGTTGTCGCCGAAACGGTCGATCAGAATGCCATTCAGCCGCGTCGACATCATGCCCGGCGATTTTTCCCATTTGACATACTTTGCTGGTGAGCAGGCGCCCACTGTGTTTGGCGATTCGCCGGTGGCGTAGGAGGAAAGCCAGCAGCGGCCTTCGTTCATCACGCACAGGCTGCCGAAGCCGAACACCTCGATCTCCACCGTCGTGTTGTTGATCACGTTCTCCACCTGCGCCAGCGTCAGCACACGCGGCAGCACTGCGCGGCGCACGCCGAATTCGCGCTGCGCGAAATTCACTGCTTCGTAACTGGTGGCCGAGCCCTGCACCGACAGATGCAGGCGCAGGCCGGGATGGCGTTTGGATGCGTAATCCAGCAGGCCGACGTCGGCGAGGATCACCGCATTGACGCCAAGTGCGGCGGCACCATCTACAGCGCGTTGCCAGTCGGCCACGCGCCCCGGCTGCGGAAAGGTATTGATGGCCATCAGCACTTCGCGCTTTTTCGTTTGTGCATAGTGGATGCCTTCGCGCAGCGCCTTGTCGTCGAAATTGAGGCCGGCGAAGTTGCGTGCGTTGGTATCGTTCTTGTAACCGAGATAAACGGCGTCGGCACCGTTATCGATAGCCGCTTTCAAGGCGGGCAGACTGCCTGCGGGGCAGACCAATTGAGGTGACTTCTCGGGCGACATGAACGTCTTTCGATGCAAGGGAGGTCAGTATAGTCATGAGGTGCAGCCTGCACTTGATTTCTGTCAATGTCTTGCGTGCCAAGCGAGCATGGTCGAGCAGATTGGTGGGGATAGATGATCGTTCCAGTGAAGATCTGTTTTGTGATGCGACATCATTGATTTATTAACGAATGGCCGTTGAAGCAGAGCGGTCGTTCAGCATTCCAGAAAACGGATATTCAGTGCGTCTGGAGGTCCAGGATTGGGTTTTTTATGTCATTCATTCTTCGGGGCGAAGCAGAACTGCCTTATGGATTTTCGTGAACAATAATGCCGATCGCAGGCAGCAGAGCCTTAAGGTCATTTAAACGGTTAATCGATAATTCGGAAAGAGTGTGTCCGGCCGACAAGATCAAAGTGCCATCTTTAAGTCGAACGCTTTCTTTCAGTGTCATTCCCGGGCGCAGCCTATGTAGCGAAAGATGATGTTGGCTCAAGTTCTCTCTTCTGTTGTGCACTCTGCTTCCAGTTTCTTTATGCTCATCTATAGTGATGGCAGCACCATCGTGAGAATAGGATGGATGACGTTCAGCGCGGGGTAAATTCTTTAATTCAGTCATGACCGCGTCATATGCAACCGGTGCACGAAGATGGAGGCGTTCCGAAAGGGCTTGGGTAATTTTTTCATGCACTACCGCAGGAATTATGGGTTTGACCAGGAAACCGTTTATATCCAGCGCGAATGCGGTGCCAAGCACTTCAGTTTGGGAGAATGAAGATACGACCACTATCCGGGTGTCATGCTTGGCATGAGTTTTCCCTGAACGAATCAATTGGACGAATTTCATGCCGTTCATTCCCGGCATATCCACATCGGTAATAATCAGATCGAACGTATTGGACTCAAGCAGTTTAATTGCAGATCGTGCGTTGTCTGCGCCGGTGATTTTGGTGAATCCGAAATCTCCAAGTACACGGACAAGGATCTTGCGTGTGAAATCGTCGTCATCCACGACCAGAATGTTCTTCTTGGTTTGATCCTGGGCGGATTTCCGCGGTATGGGGGCGGATTTATAGTTTGTCACAAAATCGTGGAATGCTCTGGCATCCATTGGCTTGGCGATGAAGTAGCCCTGCACCGTGTCACATCCCATACCGCTTAGCGTCTCCCAGTCTTGTTGTGTCTCAACCCCCTCAGCGACACTCTTGACCTGAAGTTTGTGTGCCATGTCGATGCTCGACTCGACAACGATACGCAGCGCATCGTTGTCGGCGAAATCCTTGACAAAAGACTTGTCGATTTTCAATTCGCTGAATGCGATGCGCGTGAGCTGCTGCAAGCTGGAATAACCGGTCCCATAATCGTCAATGGAAAGTGAGAATCCATTCATGCACAAACGCGCCAGATTTTCCAGAGCGCTTGCCGTATCAGTCATGGCTGAGGATTCGGTAATTTCAAGTACGATATATTGCGGCTCGACTCCCAGCTTGCGAACCGACTGGGTGATCCTGTCCGCCAATGCGGAATCATTCAATGAGACCAGAGAGAGATTGACAGAGACAGTAAGCAAGTGTCCCTTGTCGTGAAGAGCGCGGCACTCTGTCGCGGATTTTTCGAGCATCATGAAAGTCAGATCGTCAATATTGCCACTCTTTTCGAGTGGCGAAATAAAGGCATCGGGGGCGACCACGCCATGTTTCGGGTGATTCCAGCGCGCCAACGCTTCAGCCCCTACGATACGGCCAGTCTTCAAATCAACCTTGGGCTGAAAGAAAGGCATGAACTGATTTCCACGAATTCCATGCAATATTTCCTCAAGAGTAAAGTTCATTGAGGGAACAGGTCGGGATTCCTGCTTCGTGGAATTATCATATTTCGACAGCAGTTCCTTGAGATGAGTCAGCAAAATGGGTTTTTCAATTGCTCCAAGCAGCTGAATGCCATGCATCCTGGTCATTTTCCCGACCGAGGCCAGCAGCTTGCCATCCAATGCGCTGGTAATGATGATTGCGATATTGCTGTGCTCTTGGCTCAAATGCCGCAGAAATTCCATGCCATCCATTTCCGGCATATTCAAGTCGCAAAGTGCTACGTCAATCGACCTGGAAGAGCCATCGCTGTGGATAATTTCAAGTGCATGTCTGCCATTGCTGGCACCGGAAATTGAAGTTAACCCCAGCGAGCGCAGCATGTTTGACAGTGTCTGGCGCTGGAAGTCGTCATCCTCCACAATCAATACATTCAATTCACTGATCTGCATCATGTCGCCTCAGATTTTCTGTTGTCATCAAGGGATCAAGAAATACTTCCAACTGCCTGATCGTATCGTCCAAAGACCTTTTAGCTGCGCTTGCACCAGCCATGTCACCATCTCGCGCGGCTTGCTCGATCGTTGCGCAGGCTGTTGCAAGATCATGTGCTCCCACCATTCTGCTGGAGCCTTTCATTCGATGCGCCGCGCTTCCCACCTTGGTCAGGTCGCTTTGCTGCAGCATCTCCGCAAGCTTGGTGCTGTCTGCATGAATATGTGACTGGAAATCCTTCAGCACCTGTAATTGATCGGCACGATCTGTAACGACCATGTTCAAGACTGAGAAATCTATAGGCTCGGTTCGTCCGCTGCTCGCAGCATGCGGTGAAGATGGGTTAAGGACGCCATCTGCTCCAATGACGGATAGCCACTTTGCCAGCGTCTTCTTCAGCTGTGCCAAATTTGCTGGCTTGACCAGCAAATCATCCATGCCAGCGTGCTGGCAACGCTCTGCCTCCACTGCCTGTGCATTCGCCGTCCATGCGATGATCGGTGTGCGCGAGCGTTCTTTTTCAGCCTCAATTCTGCGAATCTCCTGAGAAAGTCCATAGCCATCCATGCTTGGCATATGGCAATCGGTGATGACCAGCGCATAATTCCCATCTCGCCACATCGATAATGCTACCTGCCCGTTCTCTGCTGTTTCGGACCGAAGACCGAGCAGCTTGATCTGTCGTGCAAGCAGGTCGCGATTGGTCGGATGGTCGTCCACGGCAAGTACCAGCGGTGCGTTCACGCTGTCAGTAAACAAGGGGGGCACTTCCCTATGCTTCACTTCCGGATGAATGCTCTGCACAATCTCTCCTGGCACACCGGAAACGGGCAGGGTCAGCGTGATGCTGAAGATGGATCCCAGTCCCGGCTCGCTCTTCAGTCCGATCTGCCCGTCCATCATTTCCGTGAGACGTCGACAGATCGCCAGACCCAGTCCGGTTCCTCCATACATTCGGGCGGTGTCGGCACTCTCCTGTCGGTATCGCTGGAACAAGTGCTTTTGGACTTCCTTGGCGATGCCTATGCCCGTATCCTTGACGGAGAAACGTATCCGCTCACCACTATCAAGTCGCTCGATCAGTTCGGCACTCAACTCGATTTCACCGTACTGCGTAAACTTGATCGCGTTACTGACAAAGTTGTTCAGCACCTGTGACAACCGCAATGGGTCGACGATGTGAGCCGCACTAATGCGTGGATCGACACGCCGGCAAAGGATCAGGGTCTTTGCGCTGGCTACGCGAGAATAGGTATTGACCACCTCTTGCAGAAGCTGGGGAATCGAAGTGGGGCGGAGCGAGAGTTCCAGCTTTCCTTCTTCGATCTTCGACCAATCGAGGATGTCGCTGACGATGCGTAACAGCCCCCTGCCGGAGTCCCAGGCTGTGTCCAGGGTCATGCGCTGCTCCATATCAAGTTGAGTCATGGAGAGCAACTCGAGCATTCCGAGCATTCCGGTCAGTGGTGTGCGGATCTCATGGCTCATGGTGGCCAGAAAGGAGTCTTTGGCGCGGTTGGCAGCAGCCAGTTCCGTCTCGCGCTGTTCAAGTTTCTGCATTGCAATCTTAAGCGCTCGGTTGGCGTCCTTGACCTCGGATGCCCGGCGCATTACTTCCGCTTCCATGCGTTCTGCATGAGCCTCTATCTTTCCAAGTTGTTCCACCTTTTCCAGGTTGGCCCGTTCTCGCCCTAGAATAAATTCAGTCACGTCTTCTACATGATGAATGATGTAGGCAACGCTGCCATCGTCAGCAAATACCGGGGTGTTGACCGGGCTCCAGTACTTGACCTCGAAGCCGTCCCCGCCATCACGCCGGGGAATGTCGTATTTCTGCACGCCCATGGTATCCAATTGGCGGTCCGAGACGACACGATTGAGCGACATGTGCAGATCGCCAACGCCGCTCACGGACTTGTCATCTGGATTGTCGGGGAATATTTCAAAGAGGCCGTGGCCGATAATGGCATCGCGCTGAGTTCCCGTGGCGGACAGGTAGCGCTCGTTCACAGCCATAATGGTAAACACCTCATCCGGCCGTAAAATCAGGTAAGGATGCGGGCTTGCTTCAAACAACAATTTGAAGAATGAATC
Organism: Sideroxydans lithotrophicus ES-1; assembly: GCF_000025705.1. Taxonomy (NCBI): domain Bacteria; kingdom Pseudomonadati; phylum Pseudomonadota; class Betaproteobacteria; order Nitrosomonadales; family Gallionellaceae; genus Sideroxydans; species Sideroxydans lithotrophicus. Next base: position 598,085 of record NC_013959.1, read on the forward strand.
ATGTTGCATCTCCGGGAGATGATTCATCGCTTCACTATAGATTGGATTTGGATGAAGGTTCCGCACACTTCCTTTTGGCGCCCAGAAACCGGCGAGGAGGAGGTGTCACAAGCAAAAAATCGCGTCGAAATCGGATTTTGAACTCTCATGCGGCCCATTTATTTTAAAGCCGAGATGGTGTCTCAGCCATGGTTCTCAAATGACTGTTAATTCACTTCCACTTTCTTCTCTGGAGCAACGTTCCCCGTCACGCAAAGCCTTTTCACCCTACCTGGAATTATTGACTAACTGTCAAGTAATTGTGAAAACCTAAGCATCAACTTTACTCCACAAATTTGTAGTTACAAATAGGCCAATGTATCTATATATCTGGATATTCCTCGCATGGGTATTGCCGAGTTTTCGCAAATTGCGAAACATCCCGGAATGTCGAGAGCAAAGCATTGATCACATTTTTCTACTTGGAGGGCGCATGTGAACGGCGTTGACCGTTAGCTGTCTTGCCGGCTATTGATTTTGAACGTATCGACGCTGGAGTAAAAATGGTTTTGGCGGCGAAAAATTTGGGGGCTAGAATCTGTGCGCGGCAGGATGCCTGGCCTAGTGCCCACCCAGTTGCAGCATGATGCGCGATATGCTGTTCACTCCTTCATGGGTGAAATAATCCATCACTGGCGCAAGGTAAGGCAGTGTGAGCCACAGCGTCACGAAGCCGACGGCGATGGTGATGGGGAAGCCGACAGCGAAGATGTTGAGTTGCGGTGCGCTACGAGCGAGGATGCCAAGAGCGATATTGGTGATGAGCAGGGCGCCGATCAATGGCAGGGAGAATTGCAGCGCGTGGCTGAACAAGGAACCTCCCCATTCCGCCATGGTGCGGAAGGCATGGGCTGAGGGCACGGTCGCCCCTATCGGAAAATCCCGGAAGCTGTCTGCCAGAGCGACAAGCAAGTAGAGATGACCATTGGCAGCAAGGAAAGCCAGTGAAGCCAGGATGCCCAGGAATTGGGCGACGATGGGTGTGAAAGTGGCATTCACCGGGTCGTAAAAGCTGGCGAAGCCCAGGCCCATTTGCATTCCCGTGAGGTCCCCCGCCATTTCCACTGCGACAAAGATGAGCCGGATAGAGAAGCCGATGATGACTCCGGCGACGATCTGCTGCACCAACACGAACAGGCCTTGGGCCGATGCCGGATCGAGATTGGCCGGGATGTCGAGTGTCGGGGCAATGATGATGGTGATCGCGATCGCGAATCCGACCTTGATACGGGCGGGAACTTCCTTGATGCCATAGAGCGGCGAACTGGCGATGAGCGCGAGGATGCGGGCCAGCGGGAAGATGAAGGCGGCAAGCCAGGCGGAGAGTTGTGCGCTGGTGAAGCTGATCACGGCTTCACCCGACCAGGTAGGGGATGCTGCTGAACAGACGCGTTATGTAATCCAGGAGTATGCCGATCATCCACGGGCCGGAGATGATGAGGACGACGAACGCGCCGAGCAGCTTGGGGATGAACGACAGCGTGAGCTCGTTGATCTGTGTCGCGGCCTGGAAGATGCTGACGAGCAAGCCGATGATGAGCGCGGTGAGCAGCGGGGGCGCAGACACCATGATCGTCAACTCAAGTGCCTGCTGACCTATGGTCATTACCGATTCGGGGGTCACGATCCTCTCCTCAGGTATAGAAGCTCTGCACGAGCGAACCGATCAGCAGGTTCCAGCCGTCGGCCAGTACGAACAGCATGATCTTGAACGGCAGCGAGAAGACGGCGGGCGACACCATCATCATACCCATCGACATCAGTACACTGGCCACCACCATGTCGATGATGAGGAAGGGGATGAACACCACGAAACCGATCTGGAATGCGGTCTTCAGTTCGCTGGTGACATAGGCGGGGACCAGTATCTTCATCGGCACATCTTCAGCGCTCTGCAACGGTTCGCTGTTGGAGATGCGCACGAACAGGGCCAGGTCGGTCTCGCGTGTCTGCCGCAACATGAAGGCCTTGAGCGGCGCGCTGCCTTTTTCATAGGCTTGCTGCAGCGAGATCTTGTTTTCGCTGTAGGGCAGGTAGGCGTCGGAATATATCTTGTCGAATACCGGTGCCATGACGAAGAAGGTGAGGAACAGTGCCAGTCCGACCAATACCTGGTTCGGCGGCGATGACGGCGTGCCGATGGCGGAGCGCAACAGTCCCAGCACGATGATGATGCGCGTGAAGCCCGTCATCATCAGCAGGATGGCGGGCAGGAAAGTGAGCGAGGAGATCAGGATCAGCGTCTGCAGGCTGAGCGTGTAGGTCTGCCCGCCGCCGGGCGTGGGCGTGCTGTTCAGTGCGAGCAGTCCCGATTCTGCCGCGAATGCCGAGGTGCTCATCGCAAACAGCAATGCGAATGCGATCAGTTTCTTAGCGGACATTGCGCTTCTCCATCATCTGCTTCAGCCAGACCTGGAACTTGTTATCGTCGCCCGCTGCAGCATTCGATGCCGATACGGACGGCAACGAGCCTTTCGGCATGGAGTGCAGCGCGTTCACCTGTCCGGGAGCGACGCCGACCACCAGCCAGGTGTCGTTCACTTCCACCAGCACGATGCGCTCGCGCTGTCCGACGGCGACGCCGCTGATGACCTTGAGCGCGTTGCCTGCGCCTTGTTGCGGCAGGTTGATGCGTTTCAATATCCAGCCCACCAGCACGACTGCAGCCAGCACCAGCAGCAGGCTCAGGATGACTTGCAGCACGCTGCCGGACGATACCGCCGCTACCGGGGGAGGTACGAAAGCCGGGCGCGCAGTCTCTGCGGCCAGGGCGAACGGGGAGAAAGATGCTGCGGAAAAAGCAGCAAGGGGGCGAATGTGCATGATGGTTACCTTGTTACTTGTTAAGGCGCTGCAGTCGCTCCGACGGCGTGATGATGTCGGTAAGGCGGATACCCAGCTTGTCGTTCACCACCACGACTTCGCCCTGCGCGATCAGGAAGCCGTTGATCAATACGTCCAGCGGTTCGCCTGCCAATCCGGCCAGTTCGACCACCGAGCCTTGCGCCAGCTGCAACAGGTTCTTGATCGGCATCTTGGTGTGGCCAAGCTCCACGGTGAGCTTGACCGGGATATCGAGGATCATGTCCAGGTCGTTGTGTGCGGTAGCACCGCCCGCGCCGCCGAATTGTTCGAACACATGCGGCTGGACTGCGGGCTGTGCTACAGCATCTGCGCTGGTTTGTTCCGCCATGGCAGCGCCCCAGTCGTCGGCGCTGATTTGTTCTGTGGTCTCTTCAGCCATTTTTTCCTCCATTCAATGATTCGGCGTGTTCCGTCGCCAGCATCTTTTCAACTTTCAGCGCATATTGCCCGTTGGAAGAGCCATATTTGCATTCCATCACCGGTACAGTGTCGACCAGCACCTGGATCGTGTCTTCCACCTCCAGCGGGATGATGTCGCCTGCGCGCATCTTCAACACGTGTTCCACGTTGGTCGTGGCGTGGCCGAGTACGGCGGTGAGTTCGACCTCTGCCAGCTGGATCTGCCTGGAAAGCATGTGCAGCCAGCGTTTGTCGGCGATGACGTGATCGCCCTGCATGGTGCTGTAGAGCATTTCGCGGATCGGTTCGATCATCGCATAAGGCATGCAGATGTGGATGGAGCCGCCGACACCGGTGAACTCGACCTCGAACGTGGTCACCACGACCACCTCGTTCGGTGTGGCGATGTTGGCGAATTGCGGATTCACTTCCGAGCGTATGAACTCGAAGTCCAGTTTCTGTACGGTCTCCCAGGATTTGCCATAGGTCTGGAACACCACATCCAGCAGTTTCTGGATGATGCGATGTTCGGTCTGGGTGAATTCGCGTCCCTCTACCCGTGTATGGAAACGCCCGTCGCCGCCGAACAGGCTGTCCACGACCATGAACACCAGGTTCGGATCGAAGATGAACAGGGCACTGCCACGCAACGGCTTGACCTGTACCAGGTTCAGGTTGGCAGGGACGGGCAGGTTGCGGATGAACTCGGAGAACTTCATCACCCGCACCGGGCCGACGGATATCTCGGAGCTGCGGTGGATGAAGTTATATAGTGAAATGCGGAACAGGCGCGCGAAACGTTCGTTGATGATCTCCATGGTGGGCATGCGCCCACGCACGATGCGTTCCTGCGTCGCCATGTTGTAAGCGCGTACCCCTCCCTCCGGAGCGTCCGATTTGGACTCTTCGGCTTCGCCCGTCACGCCTCGCAGCAGCGAGTCGACTTCGTCCTGGGAGAGGAATTCCTTGCTCATGGCATCAACGTATCGTCATTGGATGATGAATGAAGTGAACAGCACGTCCACTACGCCTTTGGAGTCCGGCTCTGCGGCCTTTTCTGCCGGTGCCGCGGCAACCGTTGCGGATGCGGCGCCGGAGGCGGCATCCGCAACGCCGGCCTCGGGTTTCGGCGCTGCCGCGGTCGGTGTGGCTATGCCGAGCACGCCATTGGTTTCAGCGATGATCTCGGCGACCAGTTTTTTCTTGCCTTCCGAAGTCTGCAGCTCGGAAGGTTTCTTGCTGGAGAGCAGGAACAGCAGTTTGCTGCGGATCTCCGGCATCAAGGCTTTGATCTTTTCTTCCAGTTCCGGCTTCAATACTTTCAGCGTGATGCCAGCCTGCAGGTATTGGTCGCCTTCCTCGCGTTGCAGGTTGACCGTGAAATTCTCGCCCAGCGGGATGAATTTGGCTTCCACCGGAGTCTCGGCTTTTGCTGCTTCGGCGTGCCCGTCCGCGGGGCTCGAACCCCTGGTGAAGTACCAGGCTGCCCCACCTCCAACCGCTGCCAGCAACAGGACGATGCCGATGATCAGCATCTTTTTGCTTTTCGGTGGTGCAGCGACCGGGGTTTCTTCTTTCGCGGCCGGGGCTGCAGGTTTGGCAGGAGGTTTCGTCGCCATTTCACATTCCTTATCAGTTGGTTGGCATTATGGTGTTGATCTATCGCCGACCATTGGGGGAATAAGACGGGAAACCGGCCTTATTTCAACTGTCAGGCGAAGGTGTCCACTATACCGTTATGACGCGAGATTTGGGATACCCGGGGGGCGCTATTGCGCGCGACAGACGTGTCGCGGACGTCGTTGTTGGTCACGGCAGGCACGTATGGTGCATTGGATGACTGACCCTGATCGCGCGGCGCCTGGTCGCTGACCGTGGCATTGCCCAGCATGATGCCGTTGTCGGCCAGCATGTCGCGCAACTTGGGCATCGCCTGTTCGATCGCGTCGCGCACGGCTGCGTGGGGCGATGTGAACAGCGCCGTAGCCTGGTCGCCGCTGACCTTGATGACCACATCGAGCGGCCCCAGTTGCGGCGGATTGAGGTGCAGCTCGGCAGTCTGGTCCTTGTTGGAGGAGGCCAGCCAGGTGATCTTCTGGCTGAATTCGTCGCTCCATCTGTCCTGGGCGACCGGCGTATTGATCGCGACCTGGACCGGCTGGACGACAGCTGCGGCCATATTCGCGGCGGCGTTCTGCAGCGAAGCAAGTGCGGCCGCATTGGGCTGCGGTGCAGTTTGCGCGATCGACGACTCGCGCGCGGCAGCGCTCGACTCGATTCCGGCATTAGTGCGGTTGGAAGAGTCCGCGAGTGTCGAAGCAAAAGATTGTCCCTTGGCCTGAGCGTTGGGATTGATGCCTGTTGCCGCCGGTTGTGTGACGTCGGCTTTGACACTGGCTACGACATCCGATTTCGATGCGGCAAGTCCGCGCTTGTCCGGTGTCGCACTTGCCGTGATGGCGGCGTTGTCTGGCTTGCTGCCTGCATCCTTTGGCGTTGTGGTGCCAGTAGCGGCAGTATTCATGGCCTGAGGCAATAGCGCGGCCAGCATGTCGGTTGGCAGTGCAGTCGAGCTGTCCGGTGGAACGATGTCGGCTTTCCTGATTGCGGCCACATCCTTTTTGCTGTCGGCAGCCGTTTTTTTGCCATCGACAGGGCTGGTGCCCGTTTGCGCGAGCGCGTCGACGATGGCCTTGTCATCGGCCTTTGCGTCTTTCACGTTCGGGTTGCTGATCTGTCTCGCCAAGACATCTCCGAACGGCTGGCTGTTCTGGGCATCGCCAGTATCGGCAGCGTTTGTCGTCTGTTTGGAAGATGCGGCAGCTTGCGGCGTGCTGGCAGTGATAGGCAGGTTGGTCATGACATATGCTCCTGTGATTATTGCTTGTCGTCCTTGTTTGCCGAGCGGTACGCGGCGAAACGTCCGGTGTGTTCGTCTTGTGTACGTTGCTCGTTTTTGGCTTCCAGTTTTTTTTCCGCCTCGGCATGGCGCTGCGCCAGGGTGTCGAAGGATTTCATCTTGCGTGTGGCATCCATCAGTTCGGTGCGGCCGTTCTGCACGCCGGCCTTGGCCCTTTCGGCCACGGCAGTCTGTTGCTGGATTGCCTGATCCAGGCGGCCGATGAAATCCTGAAAATTCTTCATGTCGGCTGGTGCCATGCCGTTCTTTGCTGCTTCTTGGAATTTCAGCTGATAGTCCTTGCGATATTGCAGTAACGCATCCAGCTTCTGCTGCGCAGTCTGTTGCTGCTGGTTGAGCTGGCCGAGTTTCTTTGTGGCGGCATCATTCTTCTGTTGCGCCAGGTGAACCAGGGGTTGCAATGAAAAGGGTTTGATCATGTTCGTCCATTAACCTTCATTCGGGAACAAATCGGAAAATTTGCCCATGCTGGCAGTATAGACCTCCGACTCGTACATGCCTTGCTTGAGGAAATGTTCCATGTGCGGATAGAGTTGGATAGCCTGATCCAGCAGCGGGTCGCTGCCCTTGACGTAGGCGCCCACACTGATCAGGTCATGATTGCGCTGGTAGTGTGCGTACATATGCTTGAAGCGCTGCACCTGCAGGAAATGCTGCGGACTGACCAGATGGTTCATGGCGCGGCTGATCGAGGCTTCGATGTCGATGGCAGGGTAGTGCCCCTGTTCCGCGAGTCGGCGGGACAGCACGATGTGGCCGTCGAGGATCGCGCGCGCACTGTCGGCGATGGGGTCCTGCTGGTCGTCGCCTTCGGTCAGCACGGTGTAGAACGCGGTGATCGAGCCGCCGCCTTCCGCGCCGTTGCCGGCACGCTCTACCAGCTGCGGCAGTTTGGCGAATACCGAGGGCGGATAGCCCTTGGTCGCGGGCGGCTCGCCGATGGCCAGTGCGATCTCGCGTTGCGCCATGGCGTAGCGGGTGAGCGAATCCATGATGAGCAGCACGTTCTTGCCCTGGTCGCGGAAATATTCGGCGATGGTGGTGGCGTAGGCTGCGCCCTGCAATCTCATCAACGGGCTGGTGTCGGCGGGAGCGGCGACCACGACCGAGCGTCTCAATCCTTCCTGGCCGAGGATGTCGGTGATGAATTCCTTGACTTCGCGTCCGCGTTCGCCGATCAGTCCGACCACGATCACGTCGGCGCTGGTGTAGCGTGCCATCATGCCGAGCAAAACGCTCTTGCCGACACCGGAGCCGGCGAACAGGCCCATGCGCTGGCCGCGTCCGACAGTGAGCAGGCTGTTGATGGCGCGCACGCCGACATCCAGCGCTTCCTTGATCGCGGCCCTTTCCAGCGGGTTGATCGGGCGGCTTTGCAGCGGCGCGCTCTTGCTTTCCAGCAAGGGGCCGAATTGATCGAGCGGGCGTCCCGCACCGTCGAGCACGCGTCCCAGCAGGTGTTCACCGACCGGCAGATGACGGGCCAGATCCGAGCTGCGGCGGCGCGGCAACTGCGATTGGCCTGGCGCCACCGGCGCGCGCATGGGTTCGGCCGGAGTCACGCGCGCGCCGGGAACCAGTCCCTGTACGTCGTTCTCCGGCATCAGGAACAATCTGTCTCCGGCGAAGCCGACCACTTCGGCTTCGATGCGGGTATTCGGCAGTTCGATCCAGCAGGTGCTGCCAACGGCCATGCGCAAGCCGACTGCTTCCATCACCAGTCCGGTGACTTTGGTCAGGCGGCCGCTTACCAGCAAGGGATTACTTTGTGCTACCAGGTCGCGGTTCAGGTGCAGCAGTTCCTGCCAGCGCTGATGGTGGCGGTTGCGGCTGGCCGTTGCTGTGTGGACATCTGCAACAGCGGCTCCCTGCGGCACTGCCTGTGCCGGAGCGTCTTGCGCAACGATGTCGGGGCTGTCGATCATTCCTGTACCAACCATGAAGTGTCTTGTCCCAGTGCCGCGACCACCCGTTTCCAGCGGCTCTCCAGTGATGCATCGATCTGGCTGTTGGCAGTCTCGATACGAGCGCCACCGCGCTCGATACGGGCATCCTCGAATATCTTCCAGCCGGAATGGGTCAGCTGTTCACCCATGTGCTTGCGCACCACGACCGCGTCGTCCGGATGCAATACCAGATGCGCGCCCTGGCTGAAGTGCGGCAGCGTACCGATGGCTTCGCTCACCACGCCGAGCAAAAGCTCCGGATTCACCTTGAGTGCCTGGTGCAGCATCTGGCGGGCGATGTCCAGAGACAGGCCGAGTAGTTCGCGCGAGACCTGTTCATCCACCTGCTGTCCCAGGGAGGTGATGACTTGTGCCAGGAGCTGCTGTTCCTGCGCCGCACTTTGCAAGCCTTCGGCATAACCGCTCTGGAATCCTTCTTCCCGTGCCTGGCGTTGTATCTCTTCGATCTGCGAGGCGGTCGGAAGTGCCACGTCGCCTGCGCGCTTGCCGCCGGCCTCGAACGCGGGTGCTTCCCAGCGTTGCCAGGCGGTGAGCTTCTCCGGTGCGACAGCGGCGTCAGACATAAGCTTCCTCTCCCTTGCCGCCGATCACGACCTGGCCTTCGTCGGCCAGGCGACGCACGACCTTGAGAATCTCTTTCTGCTCGGATTCCACTTCGCTGAGTTTGACCGGACCCTTGGCTTCGAGATCCTCGCGCAGCATCTCGGCAGCGCGTTGCGACATGTTCTTGAATATCTTCTCGCGTAATTCTTCGTTGGCGCCCTTGAGTGCGACGATGAGCGATTCGGACTGCACTTCGCGCAGCACCAGCTGGATGCCGCGGTCGTCCACTTCCATCAGATCTTCGAATACGAACATCTCGTCCATCACCTTTTGCGCCAGTTCCGCGTCGTGGCTTCGCACCGATTCCAGCACAGCTTCCTGGTTGCCCATGAAGTTGAGTATCTCGGCGGCGGTCTTGATGCCGCCCTTGATGCTCTTTTTGCCGACGGCGTTGCCGGCAAGCAGCTTGGTGAGTACGTCGTTCAGCTCGTGCAGTGCGGCGGGTTGCACGCTGTCCAGCGTGGCAATGCGCAGCATCACGTCGTTGCGGGTGCGTTCGGTCATCAGCGCCATCACGCTGGCTGCCTGATCCGGCTCCAGGTGGACCATGATGGTGGCGATGATCTGCGGATGCTCGTTGGCGATCAGGTCGGCGACGGAGGCAGGTTCCATCCACTTCAGGCTTTCGATGCCGCTGGTATCGCTGTTGTGCAGGATGCGGTCGAGCAGGCCGGCAGCCTTGTCGTCGCCCAATGCCTTGGTCAGCATGTCGCGGATGTACTCGCTCGAATCCATGCCGATGGTGGTCTTTCCGGCAGCGATCACGTGGAATTCGTCGAACACGTTGGCGATCTCGTCGCGCGACAGGTTCTTCAATGCAACCATCGCGCCGCTGATCTTCTGCACCTCTTTCGGCTCGAGGTATTTCATCACGTCGGCAGCCTCGCTGGCGCCCAGCGTCATGAGCAGGATCGCGCTCTTGTTGATTCCTTCGTCACTCATTCTTTGTTCACCCATTCCTTGACCACCGTGGCGACGATCTTGGGGTCGTCCTTCGCCAGCTGTTTGGCGAGTTGCAGGTTGTCTTCGTAAGAGCTGGCCGATTGCTGGGCGGCATATTGGCCGGCCGCGTTACCGGCCTGATGCGAGATCTGGCCGTGCTGCGCGGCCGACATCATCGCTGTTTCCTGAGCTGCGCTTTGTTCGGAGATGGTCTTGAAGGCCGGTTTGATGATGCCGAACAGGAGGAAGCCGATACCGCCTGCGATCAACAGATATTTGAAGATATCCTTCGCCATCGCTATGGTATCAGGTTGCTTCCACATCGGGGTTTCCGCAATGATTTCCTGCTGTTCGTTGAAAGCACTGTTGAGCAGATTCAGGCTGTCGCCGCGTTTTGCGTCGAACCCTACGGTCTCCTTGACCAGGGCGGTGATCTGCGCTTTTTCAGCATCGGTATACGGACGCGAGGTGGCTTTACCATCCTTGCCGGTCGTGCTGGGGTTGTTCACCACCACCGCAATGGAAAGGCGCTTGATGCTTCCGACCGGGAGCTTGGTGTGCTGGATGGTGCGGTCCACTTCATAGTTCGTGGTCAGTTCCTTGTGCATGTTGCCTGCAGTTCCTGCTGCGGCGACTACAGCGCTGGCTGGCGTGACGATGGGGGCAGTGGCGGGAACGGGCGGCTGGTTGGACAGCGCGCCGGGAACACCGCCCGTGCTGGTCGTGCCGTTCTGCGTCTCCAGCGTTTGCAGGCTGCGCACTGCAGCCTGGTTGGGCGGCTGGTTCGGACGGAAAGTCTCGGCGGTCTGTTCGGTCTGGGAGAAATCGAGACTGGCGGTGACCTGCGCACGCACGTTTTGCACGCCGGTGATCGGGATCAGGATATCTTCGATGCGCTTGACGTAATCCTGCTCGATCTGGCGTACGTATTTCAGCTGGGTCGCGTCCATCAGCTGCTCGGCGTTGCTGTCGCGTGCCGAACTCAACAGCGTGCCGCTCTGGTCCACGACCGTGACGTTCTGCGCATTCATGTTGGGCACGCTGCTGGAGATCAGGTGGACGATCGCGCTGACTTGTCCCTCATCCAGGGAATTTCCGGCTCGCAGGGAAAGAATCACCGATGCGCTGGGCTTTTGCTGTTCTTTGACGAACACGGATTGTTTGGGGATGGCCAGGTGCACGCGCGCGCTGGCGACAGATGCGATGGTTTCCACCGAGCGCGACAGTTCGCCTTCCAGTGCCCGCTGATAATTGACCTGCTCGAGGAACTGGCTGGTGCCGAATTTCTGGTTCTCCATCAATTCGAAGCCGACTGTCCCGCCCTTGGGCAGACCCTTGGCGGCCATCTGCAGTCGCACTTCATACACCCTGTCGGCCGGGACCATCAGCGTGCCGCCTTCGGTGAACTTGTAGGGGATGTTCTGCTGCTGTAAGGATTCGATGACGGCACCGCCGTCGCGTTCGGACATGTTCGCATAGAGCACGCGGTAATCCGGCGTCTGTCCCCACATGAACAGACCTGCCAGAAGTGCGACTGTGGCGGCGACTGCCACGATCAGTCCGAGTTTTTGTTGACTGGGCATGCCGAACAGCAGCCGGGTCAGGGAAACGTTCATATTTGCGTCCGTATCAGCCATGCTTTTCTTCCAGATGAAACAAGGGGCAATCCCTCACGCTGCGCATTATCTGCCTGCGAGACAAGTTCAGTATGCCGAAAAGCGGGGGAAATCGGGTGCTTTTCCGCTGCTAGCCCGCTTGGGGGTACGGGTAGAGTGCATCCAGGAAAAATGGAGGTGGATCATGAGTATGGACGTTTCCAATGTAGACAGTCTGCTGAGCCAGATGCGTGCGGCGATGGCCGCGGCACAAGGCCAGCCGGCCCGGGCGCCAGCCCAGACGGGTGGCGTGGATTTCGCCGATGTGTTGAAATCCTCGCTGGACGGGGTCAATCAGGCACAACACCAGGCGGAAGACCTGCAGAAAGCCTTTGTGCTGGGCGATGACAAGGTCAGTTTGAGTGATACCATGATCGCCATGCAAAAGGCCAATATCTCGTTCCAGACCGCCGTGCAGGTACGCAACAAGGTGGTGGCGGCCTATAACGACATCATGAACATGCAGGTCTGATTTGTAGAGCCGATCATGCTTCCTCAGGCAATCGGCCCGTCGAGAGTGCATTTGATCTTTACCAAATTTGTGGCGGGCAAATGACCACTGAAACTTCCACACAGCAAACCGAAACACAGTCTGTAGCACAGGCTTCTCGCGAAATTCTTGAGCACCATCGGGATGACCACTTGCCGGGAATCGGTATGCAAAACGTCCAGAGCAAAGATATTAGGCATCAGCTTTCCAGCCAGATTTTGACAGGCGATAGCCAAGAACCTGCATCGCGAGAGGTCGATGATCTTGTAGCGCTTTTTTCGGCAGGCCGTTATCCGGAGGCGGTTGTCATGTCCAAAGAGATGACGGCTCGATTTCCGCAGTACGGGATTGGTTGGAAGATGCTTGGTGTGTTGTTCAATCAAATGGGACGTAATGCCGAGGCCTTGGGGCCAATGAGGAATGCGATTACCCTCTTGCCGAACGATGCCGAGGCGCACGGCAATCTTGGCATAATCCTTAACGGACTTGGTATGCTGGACGAGGCTGCCGCAAGCTATCGCAGGGCAATTCAGCTCAATCCGAATGTTGCCGGATGGTACTTCAATCTGGGTAATATCTTCATGGCGCAGGGAAAATGGCAGAAGTCTGAAGACTGCTACCAATGCGTTCTTATGCTCAAGGCTGATTTCCCTGAGGTTTATAACAATCTGGGCATCATCCGCAAAGCGATGGGACAGCCAGTGGAAGCAGAGGCCTGTTATAGACGTGCAATAGAGATCAGGCCGAATTATGCCGATGCCTATAATAATCTGGGTTCAGTGCTTCAGTATCTTGGGCGGCCGGTCGAAGCCGAAGTGAGCTATAAGCACGCAATACAACTAGAACCGGCTCGTGCTGAGTCCTACAGCAATTTGGGCAATACCTTGCAGGAACTTGGGCGCTACCATGAGGCTGAAGCCAGTCTGCGGCGAGCTCTCCAGCTCCAGCCTGATCATGCTCAGGCGTATAACAATCTGGGAGGAACACTCAAGCATATGGGGCGGCTTCAGGAGGCTGAGTCCTGTTACCGCCGGGCATTGCATATCAGCCCGGAAAAGGCTGAGGTGCATAGCAATCTGGGGGCAACGTTGATGGATATGGGACGGCTGCACGAGGCCGAACAATGCTATAGGGAAGCATTGAGGATCAATCCCGAGTATTTTCCTGCGCACAGCAATCTGTTGTTTATGATGAATTATGCATCGAACAGCAATCCCGAAATCGGCCTTGCAGAAGCGAAGTTTTATGGAATGAAAGTGAGCAGCAAAGCCTCTGCAAAGTTTCGCGACTGGTCATGCAACCGACAAGCTAAGCGTCTGCGCATCGGTTTTGTGTCTGGGGACTTTCGACAACACCCCATTGGTTATTTTCTTGAAAGCGTGTTGAAGCAAATCGATCCGGTCAGTTTGGAGTTGTTCGCTTACCCGACATATCATGCGGCAGACGAAATCACTGCACGCCTCCAGCCGCGGTTTGCTGCATGGCGACCGTTGTGTGGTATGAGCGATGAAGATTCTGCAAGATTGATACACGGTGATGGCCTGCATGTGTTAATCGATCTGTCAGGACACACACAGCATAACCGTTTGCCGGTATTTGCCTGGAAACCGGCGCCGATTCAGGTAAGTTGGCAGGGCTATTTGGCAACCACTGGTGTTGCCGAGATTGATTATTTTTTGGCTGATCCCTATGTGGCACCGATTCGTGAGGCAGGTCATTTCACGGAAGAGATCTGGCGATTGCCGGAGTGCTATATGTGTTTCACTGAACCTGCAGTGGCATTGGATGTCGCGCCTTTGCCATCGCTATCGACAGGTTGCATTACTTTTGGCAGCCTGAACAACTTGACTAAGATGAGCGATGCGACAGTTGCGTTATGGGCGCAGATATTGACTGCCGTGCCCGGATCCCAATTGTTTCTCAAGACCAGATTACTCAGTGCAAGTGAGATGCGTGAATCGGTGATAAGACGCTATGCACAGTACGGCATTCCGGAAAGAAGATTGATACTTGAAGGCGCCGGCACGCTTACGCGCTCGGAATATCTGGAATCTTATCGGCACATTGATATTGCGCTTGATCCGTTTCCGTATGCGGGATGCACTACGAGCATTGAAGGATTGTGGATGGGGGTGCCGCTACTCACCAAACGTGGCGATCGTTTTGAATCTCATCTGGGGGAGACCATCAATTGCAACGCAGGACTGGCGGATTGGATCGCAATCGACGAAGACGATTATGTGGCAAAAGCGGTAAATCTTTCCTCCGATCCAGAACGACTCGCATCGCTGCGGGCAGGCTTGCGCCATCAGGTTTTGTCTTCTCCTCTGTTTGATGCGCCCCGCTTTGCGCGCAACTTTGAGCAAGCATTGAGGGGGATGTGGGGTCGATGGTTGGAGAGATGAAAAAAACGATGGGCGCCAACTGGCTTTTTTGGAACGAACCTAAACGTGATTAACAAATGACCCGGGAAATTTCTTTAACGCAAGCTGGTGTGCGGACGCTAGAGCTTGCGCTATTGCAAGCCGTTGAGTTGCATCAGGCCGGCCGGCTACAAGAAGCAGAGCAATGCTATCAGGCCATCTTGAAACTCGATCCACATCATGCCAAAGCAAATCACAATCTTGGGGTATTGTCGGTGCAAATGGGACAGTCAGAAGCTGGTCTTGCCTATTTCGCGGCCGCACTTGAGGCGGATCCAGCGCACGGGCAATACTGGCTGAGTTATATCGATACCTTGCATCTGGCTGGCCAGTCGGAAGAAGCGCGACAAGTGCTGGCGCTTGCTCGACAGAGCGGGTTGCAGGGCGATGATGTCGATGCGCTGGAAGCGAGTTTGGAAGGTGCGGGCCTGTCTGGAGCAGGACATCAGCCCGAATCGGCCGGGACGAATGATCAGCTGAAGTCAACTCAACAAAGCAAAAGTCCTCACCAGCAAGAAATCAACACATTGATCGCACTGTTTACACAAGGTCGGTATGAAGAGGTCATGTCCCTCTCTCAAGTGATGACACGGCGATTTCCCCAGTATGGTTTCGGCTGGAAGATATTGGGGGTGGCCTGCAAGCAGCAGGGAAAGAACGCTGAAGCCCTGATTCCAATGCAAAAGGCGGTCGAGTTGTTGCCGAACGATGCCGAGGCACACAGCAATCTGGGGGGCGTTCTTCAGAGTCTCGGACGATTGAGCGAAGCGGAAGCGATGCTGAGTCTTGCGTTACGGATCAATCCGGATAATGCCGACGCACTGTTCAATCTGGGCATAACCCTGCAGGGACTGGACCGGCTGGACGAGGCAGAGCGCAGCTACCGAAAGGCACTGCAGATCAGGCCAGATTATGCTGAAGTGCATGGCAGCCTGGGCGCCGTCTTGCAGGCTACTGGGCGTCTGCAAGAAGCATTGACGCATTTCCAACAACGATCCCTGCTGGCTCCGGGGAATCCCGTAGACCAGCATCTGATCGCCTCTCTGACCGGTGAGACTACCGAACGTGCGCCCGCCAAATACGTCGAGGATGTTTTCGATAGCTATGCCGATAACTTCGACAGCCATTTGCTGCAAGTGCTCAAATATGAAACTCCCAGAAAGTTGCTGGAGTCAATTTCGCATCACCCTCCGAATGCGGACAAATGGGATGTTCTGGATTTGGGCTGCGGAACGGGACTGTTTGGAGTGGAGGTTGCACCGTTTGCAAAACAACTGGTCGGAGTGGATCTTTCCTCGAAGATGCTGGAGCAGGCGCGGGCGCGCAAGCTGTATCAGCGTCTTGAACAGGCGGATCTGGTGACCATGATGCAAGGCGAGCCTGCTGCAAGCTTCGATGTGATCGTGGCAGCTGACGTGTTCGTATATCTGGGCAAACTCGATGACGTGATCGCCGAAGCAGGACGGTTGCTGCGGCCGGGCGGGATACTGGCGTTCTCTGTCGAGGATTGCGATATGTCGCCGCGCCGGTCGGACGCTCAGGGCGAGGTGCCGGATTACCAGTTGAAGAACACAGGGCGTTACGGCCAATCGCTCGGTTACCTTGCACGATTGGCATCTGTTAATGGCCTTCAGATACAGGAGGAGGTTGCCACTCAACTCCGCATCGATCATGGCAAGCCGATCCTGGGACATATCTGTCTTTGGGCGAAAGAGTCCGCGACCAATGCCAAGCATGGCGCGCCATCCGCAGATCAGTTACTGCAAGGAGCAGTCAGGTGTCATCAGGCGGGTCAATTGCATGACGCCGAGCGTCTTTATCGCGAGATACTGGGAATCGATCAGAATCATTCAAAGGCAAATCACAATCTGGGCTCACTGTATATTCAGAAATCGCAGCCTGCTGCCAGTCTGCCGTTCTTTGCGGCTGCGCTGGAAGCTGATCCGGCGCACGGCCAATACTGGTTGAGTTACATCGATGCCTTGCATCAGGCAGGTCAGAAGCAGGTTGCGCGTGAAGTGCTTGCTTTGGCCAGACAATATGGATTGGGCGGAGAAGACGTGGATGCCCTGGAGATGAATCTGCGCGGCGGGCCAGCTGACATGGCAGGACAGTCGCAATCCTATTGTCCTGTTTGCGGCAGCAATCAGGTCTCCTTTTTGCCGCTTCCCGAGTTTTATCGCGAAAGCTCGCGTCTTTACGGATTCGAACATTTTGGTAAAGGCGAAATGATCTCGCTGGAGCAATACACGTGCAATCGTTGCGGAGCGTCTGACCGTGAACGTCTTTATGCATTATGGATCGATCAACAACTTGAGAAGAACTCATTGAGTCGTTCTGCCAAGGTCATGCATTTCGCCCCGGAAGAAGCGCTGTCGAAAAGGCTCCGGCAGCTGTTTGCCAATTACGAGACTGCGGATTTTGGCATGGGGCAGGTCGACCATAAGGTCGACCTTCAGAACCTGCCATTTGCCGATGAGAGTTATGAATTTTTCATTTGCAGCCATGTGCTTGAACATGTGGAAAGCGACGACAGGGCGATCCGTGAGTTGTACAGGATCACCAGAACGGGCGGTTGTGGCATTCTCGTGGCACCGATCATCGTGGGGCTGGAGAGGACTGTGGAAGACCCGAGCGTGAAAGATGCGGCAGGTCGCTGGCGTCTTTATGGGCAGGATGACCACGTCAGGCTGTATGCTCATGACGATTATGTGAACAAGATCCGCAGTCACGGGTTCCACGTGGCCGAGCTGGGTGAAGAATATTTTGGTGAAGAAATATTCCATTCGCTGGGTCTGACGCACACAAGCATCCTGTATGTGGTGAGCAAATGACAAAATCGAACGAGCCGATCTATGTAACCAAGCCGGTGCTGCCGCCCTTGGAGGAATTCCTTCCGTATCTGCAACAGATATGGGATAGCCGGATACTTACCAACGGTGGCTCTTTTCACCAGCAGCTGGAGCAGGCGCTGTGCGAATACCTGGGCGTCAAGTACATCTCCCTGTTTACCAATGGCACCATAGGCCTGGTCACCGCGCTGCAAGCATTGCGCATCACCGGCGAGGTGATCACAACTCCGTATTCCTTCGTAGCCACTGCGCATTCGCTGCTCTGGAATGGCATCAAACCGGTCTTCGTCGACATCGATCCGGATACGCTGAACCTTGATCCGGCCAAGATCGAAGCTGCGATCACTCCTTCCACCACGGCCATTCTGGCAGTGCATGTGTATGGACATCCCTGCGCTGTCGATGCCATCCAGAAGATCGCCGACAATTACAACCTCAGGGTGATCTACGATGCTGCACATGCGTTTGGTGTTCAGTATCATTCCGGCAGTCTGTTGAATCATGGCGACCTGTCGGTACTGAGTTTCCATGCGACCAAGGTGTTCAATACCTTCGAAGGCGGCGCCATCGTTTCGCCGGACGCCAAGACCAAGCAGCGCATCGACCACCTGAAGAACTTCGGCTTCGTCGACGAGGTGACGGTGGTTGCACCCGGCATCAATGGCAAGATGAGCGAGTTCAACGCGGCATTGGGGCTGCTGCAGCTCAAGGGTATTGATGCGGCAATGCAACAACGCAAGGTCATCGACGCGCGTTATCGCAAGGCTTTCGACAATGTGCAGGGGATACGCTGCTTCTCGGCCGTCCACGAAGATGTCGCCAATTACGCCTATTTCCCGATCCTGGTGCAGCCCGGTTATCCGTTGAGTCGCGATGAGCTGTACCGGAAGCTGCGCGAGCACAATATCTTTGCCCGACGTTATTTCTATCCGCTGATCAGCGACTTCCCCATGTATCGCGGCTTGCCCTCAGCGGCGCAGTCGAATCTGCGCGTGGCAAGCCAGGCCGCAAAGGAAGTGCTGTGCCTGCCGATCTATCCAGGGCTGACCGACGAGCAGCTCGATTCGGTGATCGGGTTGATCACGGGATAAGCGGGCGCATGAAGACCATCGCCATCATGCAGCCATACTTCCTTCCCTACATCGGTTATTTCCAGCTGATGGCGGCGGTGGACAAGTTCGTAGTGTTTGACGATGTCCATTACATCAATCGTGGCTGGGTGAACCGCAACCGCTTGCTGCTCGATGGAGCAGCACATACGTTCACGCTGCCGTTGCGCGGCGCCAGCCAGAATCGCTTGATCTGCGAAATCGAACTGGTGGGTGAGCCGGGTTGGCGCGACAAGCTGTTGCGAACCATCCGCCAGGCTTATGCGAAGGCGCCCTGTTTTGCGGAGGTGTTCGCGCTGATGGAGCGGCTGATCACATTTCCCGCTGTGCGGCTGGATGAGTTCCTGCTCAACAGCCTGCGCGAGGTGGCGGGCTATCTCGCGCTGGAGGTGGAGATTGAGGGCACTTCCCGGATCTATCGCAACTCGCACCTGGGTGGGCAGGAACGCATACTCGATATCTGCCGGCAGGAGCATGCCGACATCTACATCAACCCGGTCGGTGGCGAAGATTTGTATGATCGCGCCAGCTTCCGGCAGCAAGGAATACAGCTGAAGTTCCTGCGTTCACGGCCGGTGAGCTATGCGCAAGGAAAAGGCGAGTTCGTGCCGTGGCTGTCGATCCTGGATGTGCTCATGTTCAATCCGCAGCCGGAAGCGCGGCAGCTGCTAGCCGAGATGGATCTGGCATGAACGATCACAAGTACACGGCAATCATCGAGCATTACGAAGACTGCCTGGCGCAGCATGGCGATTCCCATCTTGGGGTGGACTGGCCCAACCCGCTCGATGCGGAGAAACGCTATCGCGTGATGCTGGAGGTGGTGCGCGAAGATCCTGCGGGGCTGACCCTGCTGGATTTCGGCTGCGGGGCTTCGCATTTGTATCCGTATATGTTGAACACTCGCTTTGCTGCGCTTGAGTACCACGGTCTGGATGCCTCGCCCGCATTCTGTGAGTTGTCGCGCAGCAAGTTTCCGCAGATCGATTATACCTGCCTCGATGTACTGGATGCGCCGGAACGACTGTGCAAATTCGATTATGTCGTGATGAACGGCGTGTTCACCGAGAAGCGCGAACTGGCATTCGACGAGATGTTCGAGTACTTCAAGCAGGTGCTGCGCATCGTTTTTCCCAAGGTGCGCCGCGGCATGGCTTTTAACGTGATGTCCAAGGCGGTCGACTGGGAGCGCGACGACCTGTTCCATTTGCCGGCCGATCCGCTGATTGCCTTCCTGACCAAGGAGCTGTCGCGCCATTTCGTCATCCGCAACGATTATGGTCTGTATGAATACACCGTCTATGTCTACAAGGAGCCGCTTCATGTCTAAGGTCGTGATCTTTGGCATCAGGGACTTCGCCGAGCTGGCGCACTTCTACCTGGAGCATGATTCGCCGCATGAAGTGGTCGCGTTCAGCGTCAATCGCGATTACCTGCCCGAGGGGCGCGTGTTTCGTGGTCTGCCGGTGGTGCCATTCGAAGAGGTGCAGGGTGTCTATCCACCCGGCGAGCACATGTTCTTTGCGCCCATGTCGCCGAAGAACATGAACCGCGACCGCGAACAGGTCTACAAATCCATCAAGGCCAAGGGCTACGGCTGCATCAGCTATGTCAGCAGCAAGGCGACGATGTTCGGCAACGAGATCGGCGACAACTGTTTCATACTGGAAGACAATACCATCCAGCCGTTCACCCGGATCGGCAGCAACGTCGTGCTGTGGAGCGGCAATCACATCGGCCATCACGGCGTGATCCACGACCACGTGACCTTCACCTCGCATGTCGTGATGTCGGGACATTGCGAGATCGGCCCATACAGCTTCTTCGGCGTGAACGCCACCCTGCGCGACGGACTGAAGATCGCCGAAGGTACTTTCGTGGCGATGGCGGCGGCGGTGATGAAGGATACCGAGGCATGGGGGGCATACAAGGGTAACCCAGCCGAGAAATTGGCCATGCCGAGTACCAAGATAAGGATGTAAAAAACAACGATGGCGCTCAAACGAGAATTTGTCCCGCTGGAAACACTGGTGGGTGCCGAGCAGCTGAACAAGGCTGATGGTTTCGACCTCGACAGTTTCAGCTATAGCACCACGGTCAGGGGAAAGAGCCTGGAGTGGCTGTGCCTGTCGCGCCGGTTGCTCTGGATGGCAAGCGGACATGAACATATCGAGCCAGAACTCCTGGACTGGATCGACTGTATCCCGCAAGGGGAGGTCTTGTACGACATTGGCGCGAGCAACGGCATCTTCGCCCTGTATGCGGCGGCATGCGGCTTGCGGGTGATTGCGATTGAGCCCGATCCGATGAATTATTTCTTGTTGTCATACAATAATTACCTCAACTCCAGGTCGACTGGCGTTGCGCTGGAAGGTTGCTACAACCTGGCGATCTCGGCTGCCATGGCGGTGGGTCGCATCCATATCAAGCGGATGGAGCTGGGTGGGCACGAAAAGATACTGGACAAGCCCAGGGATGTGTTCGGACAGGCCTTCCAGCCGGAATATTCGCATCCGGTATTGAAGTGCGCCCTGGATGATCTGAGTGGCGCGATGGGTATGCCCAGCCCCGGGTACCTGAAGATCGATGTCGATGGCTCAGAGGCGGAGGTGCTGTCCGGTGCAGATGCCAGCCTGGCTTCGGCAAAGTCGGTATTCATCGAATTGACGCAGGAATTCATGGATGCGTTCGCGATGTCGTTCTTTGCAAGCCGCGGTTATACCTTGAAGAGCAGGGTGCAGGTGCAGAACTACGACGGTCTGTATAACTGCATCTTTGAAAAAGGGGGAAGCTGATCCGTCATGAAGCCAATGTGCTGGAACAAGCGCGGGTTGATCTATTCGGTGGACGAACGGCTGCCATGGGCGCGCACCCACGCCCAGATCCCGACGGTAGACGTGCTGGATGACGAACGGTTGCGGGTGTTGTTCAGCAGCCGGGATGAGACGAATCGCAGTCTGATTGCGAGGATGGATGTGGATGCGCGGAATCCATCTACCATCCTCGCCATCCAGGCCGAACCGATATTGCCGCTGGGCCGACCGGGGACGTTTGACGATTGCGGCATGATGCCTTCTGCCATTGTTGACCGGGGCGGGCAGAAGTATCTGTATTACATCGGCTGGAACGTGCGCAACACCGTGCCATACCACAACTCGGTGGGGCTGGCGGTGAGTGATGATGGCGGGGAGACATACCGCCGCATGTTCGAGGGGCCGGTGATGGACCGCACCGCTGAAGAGCCGTATTTTTGCGCGACGACCTGCATCCGGATCGAGAATGGCATCTGGCGCAACTGGTATCTGTCTTGTACTGGCTGGGAGATGGTCGAGGGGCGCATGGAGCCGCGCTATCATCTCAAGTATGCCGAGTCGCATGACGGCATCCACTGGCGCAGGGAGGGGCGCGTCGCCATCGATTACGCCAGCCCTGCAGAGGGTGGCATCGTGCGTGCCAGCGTGCGCAAGGATGGTTTGCTCTATCGCATGTGGTACAGCTACCGCAGCCATGCCGATTACCGCAGCGCACGGGCGAACAGTTATCGCATCGGCTATGCCGAGTCTGGCGACGGGTTGGTGTGGACGCGGCTGGATGACATGGCAGGAATAGTGCCGAGCGCCGAGGGATGGGATTCATTCATGCTGGCCTACCCCGAAGTGGTGGATGTCGGCTCCCGCCGTTACATGTTCTACAACGGCAACGGTTTCGGGCAGACCGGGTTCGGTTATGCCGAATTGACGGAGGCGTGAGCGATGACTGCGGAGCTGGCAAAATTCAATTCGGACGGGTTCTTCATCGCGAAGAACCTGCTCGACAGGCAACGCGTGCAGAAGGTCGTGCATTCCTTGGGCAAGACTTTTGCCGACCAGTTGCGCGGGCAATCGGGCAGCGCAGAAAGCGATGTATTTTCTGCCATGCAAACGCTGCACCGGTGTGATCTGGGCAGATACAAGAAAGTCGCCGCGGCATTGTGGCGGAAACTCGATGTCTACCAGTTGACCCATGATCCAAGGATCAGCGGTTTCCTGCGCGACAGGTTCGGCTGGCGGGACATCTTCGTCGCTGGCGGGCAGGTGGTCCATATCATGGCGCACGAATTGAAGATCCCCGACGGCTATTTTGGCTTGGTCACCCATCAGGATTTTCCCTCGGTGCAGGGGAGTCTGGATGGCGTGGTCGTGTGGATTCCGCTGGTGGATGTGGACAGGGACAACTTTCCGCTGGAAGTGATCCCGGGCAGCCATAAGCGCGGCTTGCTGCCCATGACAGGATGCGGTAGCGCATCATGGGAGGTGGCGCCCGATCAGTATCGGGAGGCGGATTTTATTCCGGCAGAGGTTGAAGCGGGTGACGTGATCTTCATGTCCATGTTCACCGTCCATCGCAGTTCCACCAGCGGCACCGATGGCAGATGCCGGCTGGCGGTCTCCACCCGGTTCGACAATGCCGACGAGCCGACCTTCGTGGACCGCTGTTATCCAAGCGCCTACGAGCGTTCGGTTCATCGCACACAGTATTTCCCCGATTTCCCTTCCATTGAGCAGGTTGCGGCGGTGTTTCAGAGCGCGGAAAAAACTGAATTAGATTGCGGAACTAGTACATTGGTTGAAGCATCAAGTAACATCGTTCGACAATATAAACAGACTGTGAATAGTGAATATGCCAAAAGTCTCGATCATCCTTTCCTCATACAACCATGCAAAATTCGTTCGCGAATCGATTGAAAATACGCTGAACCAGACCTTTGCCGATTTCGAGCTGATTATTTGGGACGATGGCTCTTCGGATAACTCCTGGGAGTTGATCAAGCAATATTCCGATCCGCGTATCAAGGCATATCGCAATGAGAAGAATGTCGGCGGTGTGTTCGGGGTGAACAAGGCAATTTCAGAAATCGCAACAGGCGAGTACATCGCCATCCATCATTCTGACGATGTATGGGAACCGGACAAGTTGCAGAAGCAGGTCGATTGCCTTGCGGCCAATCCGCAAATCGGCGCGGTGTTCACCAATACCCAGCCGATCGACGAACGCGGCCAGCCACTGGCCGATCAATCGCATTTTTATTACAACATCTTCAACCAGCCCAATCGCTCGCGCCAGGAATGGTTGCGGCAGTTCTTCTTCCGCGGCAATGCGCTGTGCCATCCCAGCATCCTGATCCGCAAGCAGTGCTACGAGGATTGCGGACTGTATCTGGATGCATTGGCCCAGCTGACCGATTTCGACATGTGGGTGCGGCTGTGCCTAAAGTATGAGATCCATGTGCTGCCGGAGCGGCTGGTCAGATTCCGTGTGCGGGATGCCGAGATGAATGCCAGCGGCAACCGGCCTGAGGTGCGCATCCGCGACCGTTCCGAGTACCTCCACGTCCTGAAGCATTTTCTGCGCATCAGCACCTTCGAGGAACTGGTGGCCATCTTTCCGGAGGTGGAACAGTACCGTCGGCAGAACGGCTGTGTCCCCCAATTCGTCTTTGCCGTGGCGGCCTTGGGCGATGCCGCGATGCTATGGGCGAAACTGTTGGGCATAGACACGCTGTTCGATCTGCTGGCAGACCCAGATACCAAGGAGAGGATCAAGTCGCTGTACCAGTTTGATTACCGCGATTTTACCGCGTTGACCGGAAAGCACGACCTGTTCTGCCTGGAGACTGTCATGAACCAGAGGACGGAGCTCACTGAGCGGGATGTGGTCATTGCCAAGCAGACGGAACAGATTGCGCAGCTTGCCAGGTCAGCAAGAACCGGCAGCCCTGCTGTGCGGCAGGCTGCGTCGCGAACCAATGCAAACAAGGTCGAAATGCCGGCTGACAGGAGTGCCTATGAAAAGGCGGCACGTCTGCTTGAAGCGGGGCAGGTTGCAGAGGGCAAGGCGCTGCTGGAAGCGCTGGCAGAAAAAGGCAGTAGCTGCTGGGATGTGTACAACGATCTGGGCGTGCAGTACTTCAACGAAGGCGATCTCGCCAGGGCGTCCGTCTGCTTCGAGCACGGCTTGGCGCTGGAAGGCAATGCCGGCACCACAGCGCGGAATTATGCTTCGATGCGGCTGGCGGCGGGGGATGTGGATGGAGCGCTGGCGACCTGGGGCGGGATATTGCATGAGCAACCGCAGGATGGAGCGGTGCTGGAGATCGTGCGTGAGGTATTGTCGAATATCAATCCGATCTCGCCGAGTGCATGGCAGCGACTGGTGTCTGACATTGCAAAGGGGCGGGATGAGATAGACGAAAATTCTGGCTGCTCAACAGTCGGGCCGGAAAAAGAGATCCGGATCTTTCAGATCTTCTACGACGCGAATACAAGATCGCTGGTCGACCCGAGTTTTATCCCATTGGACAACATCGAAAATGCCCGGCCAGACTGGTGCGAATACTGGTCTATACGCAAAGTTCTGTTGAGCCAATCCTTTAGTGACGACACTTATCTGGGTTTCTTTTCGCCGAGATTCTTCGAGAAAACCGCCATGTCCGGAAGCCAGGTGTTGGAGTTCGTGCGGAACTCCAGCGCGGACGTCATCAGCTTCTCACCCTATTTTGATCAAGGGGCGCTTCACCCCAGTCCTTTCTATCATGGGGAAAGCCATCATCCCGGCCTGCTCAAAACTACCCAGAATGTGTTGACATTGCTCAATGTGAATCTGGACTTGAATGCCCTGATTTGCGACCAGACCACGACAATCTTCTCGAACTACTTCGTTGCACGTTACTCGTTCTGGAAGAAATGGTTTGCGTACGCCGAGAAGATATTCAATGTGTGCGAGGGACCGGATTGCGAGCTGAAGCACAGCCTGGTCGATCTGACGCAACACAGGAATTCCTCCAGTTATGCAATGAAGGTCTTTATCCTGGAGCGGCTGGTTACCATTGTCATGGCAGAACAGCGCATCAGGAGTGAAGTGGCCATAGACATACGGAAGGCGCCACTTTCGTTTCCGCAATCACGAGCAATTCTGGATAAGTTGATGGTGTGCGATGCCTTGAAAAGTCAGTTCTTGCAGACTGGGCTGCCGCCATTCATTGAGACGTACGTCCTGTATCGGAACAAGTTGCTGGAAGCCAAACTGACTTGAACAGGATGGGGCGGTTACCGCTGGTTGACCGGCTTTTCCCATTTCTCGAGATATTTTAAATATCCTGCAAGCCAGGCCTCCGAGCCAAAGTTGCCAAGGCTCTCATGGATGGTCGAGATCGACCAAGTACCCATTTTGATCCCCAGCTTCTCCGCCTCACGGCAAAAATCCATATCATAGAAATGGAAGTCGAATCTTTCATCGAATTTCAAGCCGTGTTTCAGCAAGGTGCGGCTGTCGCACGCCATGAACAAGCCATCCAGCAACTTCACTTCTCGGCCGGGAGGACCGAATTGTTTTATGTTCGCGGGCGGGAATCCTGTCCCGTGCCCGACCATGCCGCTCAGATTCTCCTGGGTATCCCAGGTGAACTTGGCATCCACGAAACACCAGGCTGGTTGATAAGTGACTCTTCGTCTGTTGCCGGCAAGGCCAATCAGTTGGAAGTGATCGAGTCCTTCCACGATCTCGGCGGGCCAGTTGAACCCGCATAGATGCACATCGTCGTGAACAAATACCAATATCGCCGGATCCTGTTTCGCGGCTTCGATTGCCATGTTGTAGACAGCAGGCAGGCCGAGTTTATTCTGATCGAACAAGGCGATCTCGATTTGCGGGTAGTTGTAGAGCGCCAAGGATTTTCCCAATGCGGTCTTGAACAGAAAGTCCTCTCTGCTTTCTCTCGTGGCAACAACGATTCTGATTTTATGTTGCATGGTTCGTTCCCTTGTTCAAAATTTCGGCTGTTCCCGCCCGGTGCCCGGGCGAGGCGATGATATTTGGCAAACCGGGTTTTGGTGAATGCCGCGGTGCTTATGTACGCCCTGCGTCCTCAATTCTCTCTTTGTGCCAGCCATTTCTTCCACATTCCCCACATCGCGTTTTCGAAGTGCCCGGCAAAGCGGGGCGCGTCGAATATCGGGGAGGACAGCACTTGCGAGCGCAATCCTGCACGCAACTTGGCGAGTCGAGCCAGGTCCGAAGAGAATGATACTGCCTTGGCGAGATAGTCATCCTCATCAGTCGCGACCCAGGTATCCAAACCGGCATTGCAGGCGATTGTTTCACCCGCGTGGGCAAGGAAACGATCGCCGCGTCTGGTGAGGACCGGCACGCCCATCCACAGGCTTTCCATGCTGGTCGTTCCGCCGGGATAGGGAAAAGGGTCGAGCGCGATATCGACCCGATGGTAGCTGGCCAGATATTCGGCGCGTGGCGATGAGCCTTCCAGTATCAGTCGCTCCTTGCCGATGCCATGCATGGCGTAGCGTTGCAGCGTGGCATCGCGTACTGACGGGTCGTTGAGCTGGCTGTACTTGAGGAATAATTTCGCCCCGGGGATGGCCGACAAGATCTTTGCCCAGAGCGCTACGACAGCATCATTCATCTTGCTCAAATTGTTGAAGCAGCCAAAGGTGATGTGACCAGCCTGCAGGGCCGGCAGGGCAGAAACCTCTACCTTCGAGTCGGGTGCAGAAAAGCACCAGTAGCACTCCGGCAATTGCCAGATGCTTTCGCTGAAGTGCGCCGACTCCCCGACCGGAGAAACATAGGGGTCGCCGATGACGTAATCGATCTCGGCGACCCCAGTGGTGGCGAAGTAGCCCAGCCAGCTGGCCTGGATTGGGGCCGGCTTCCAGGCGAAGATCGGCAGGCGGTTGAGTCGGGTGTGGCCGGACAGGTCGATCAATATGTGGATCTTGTCGTCGTGTATCAGGCGTGCCGCCGCTTCGTCGCTCATCCCATGGATAGGGTGCCAGGCGGAAAAATGCCGCTTGATCCTGGCAGTGAGTTCGTCACTTTTGTGGAAAGCAGGGTAGGAGAACAATTCGACTGAGCTGGTGGCAAGCTGAGCGAGTACGCTTTCCAGGAAATACCCGACCGGATGGTTCCTGAGGTCGGCAGATACCAAGCCAACCCGTAGTCGTTTGGGGCTTATTGCGACTGGCCATCGGTTGAATTTTGCAGCTGCTTTGCTGCTGACGATCTCGCCGTAGCGGCATGCCTCTGCCAGACAATCTTCAGGAGAGGAGCTGGACGAGTAATTCAGGCTGAACAGAAGGTTGCTCCTCGCCTTGAGGAAATCAGGCTTGTACTCCAGCGCATCCCTGAAGCAGCGCACGGCTTCTTCCTGCAGCCCCATGGTCATCAGCGTATTGCCAAGATTGCTCAATATCTCTGCATGGTCAGGTTTGATTCGTAGTGCCTTCTCATATTCGGACCTGGCCTCTTCGAGGCGGCCCATATCGTGCAGCGTACTGCCCAGGTTGCTATAGGCTTCAAGCGAATCCGGATTGCTTTGCAGCACATTGCGCAGGATCGTTTCGGCCTCAGCCAGTTTGCCCTGCGCTTGCAGGGCGGCCCCCAGATTACTGGACGCGCCAACCAGTCCCGGCGCGATTTGCAGCGCCTTGCGATAACTGGCCACGGCCTCTTCCAGCTTGCCTTGGCTCTTGAGGGTGTTTCCCAGGTTGTAATGCGCCTCGGCCAATCCCGGCTTGAGCTGAATGGCGCACCGGTAGCTCACCTCGGCCTCGCCGAAGCGGCCGAGATCATGCAGGGTCGCCCCCAGATTCAGGTGTGCTTCGGCGAAATCCTTATTGATCTTCAGCGCGCGACGGAAGCTTGTTTCGGCCTCGTCGAGCCTGCCCAGATAGCTGAGCGTGTTGCCAAGATTGCTGTGCGCCTGCGCGTCTTTCGGCGCAAGCTCCACCGCTCTTTGCATTGGCTGCAGCGCTTCCTCGTTCCGCCCCAGATGCTGCAGCACCACCCCCAGCGTCGCCCAGCCGAAGCTGTGCGAAGGGAACTGCATGGTCATAGCCCGGGCGGAATCCGCCACGTCTTGATAGCGGCCCTGATTGAACAGGGCGACCAGGGCATCAATCTGTTGCTGGCTTGGGTTGCTGGTGTTTTGCTGCGGATGGCCCTTTGCAGGCTTGTCCGATTTTGCTTTACCGGAATTTGCTGCCTGGGTGGGGGCGCTGCCTTTTACCCTGGTTTCCAGCGCATCGACATCGTCTCCGTGCAGGCCGTTCTTCCTCGCCATCGCCATGACTTCTCTTGCAGCTTCCAGCTGGCTGGTCTGGAACAATGCTTCGATATAGCTGAGCCAGTACTGGGCACGCGCCGGATCTGCCTCCAGCGCTTTCATGAAATGCATCTGCGCTACAGCCGGCTGCTGCTTCTGCAAAGCTATGCTGCCTATGTTGTGATTTGCTTCGGGATGGCCGGGATGGATCAGAATGATGGAACGGTATAATTGCTCGGCATCATCGAATTGACCAGCCCGATGATGGGCGACGGCACGCTGCAGGAGCTGTTCGATTTCTGCTGACATCCATTCTTCCAGATTGATGTTGGTGGCCAAAATGGCCGCAACGTACGAATCAGCGCTCGGATTTTACGGCGGCCATTCTCTGCTGCATCTGTGCCACGTAGCGCTGCAACTGCATGGTGGTCTTGCCGTCCGGTTTGACGAACACGCAGCCTGCGCGGCGTTTCACCTTGCCGTTGCGGTCGGTGATCTCGAAGGTGTTTTTCACTTCGATGGTTGCCTCCAGCTTGCCGACCTCCGGCAGTTCGATCTGGCAATGTTCATACACCATGCCGGGTTGTAACTCGATACCGCTGGCTTCGCAGACCAAGGCCACGCCGCCGATGCTGATGTCCATCACGGTGACTTCATGCTGGATGTGGGCCTGGCTTGCGACGGGGCGGATGATGCATTTGAGCGCACCGTGTTCGGGAGTAACGAGCCGGTAATAGTCGCGCCTTTGCAATCGCAGCAGTTTTCTTGGCAGTGCCAGACTGAACGCAGCAGCATCCTCGTATGTGCCGAGTACGACATCGCCGGCGACGAACTGCACCTTGGCCTGATTGTGAGTAGTGACGAATATGATGCGTTTGCTGCGCTCAATGAGGCGGTTGTCGTGCGGATTCGAGGCTGCGTCGACCCAGACACCATGATCGTCTACCGCCAGGATCATGGTCAGTACCATGCTGTTGCCCTCGTTGTAGTACAGGGCGACGCGCGATTTGCGCTGCGCGATGGTTTGCAGGATGGAGACGATCTCTTTTGGGTTGCTGACGAGATAGTCGTTTTCCTCGTCTGCCGAGAACATCTCTATCTTTAGCGGAATCTCTTTGGTACGCATGGGGCAATCGTCAACGTAGTTTCATCGGCGGCGATTGTAGCGGTTTTGCAATGGGCTCAGTACGGGGAATTGCGCTGTTTTCTCCCCGTTCCAGACGGTATAGCCAGGCCAGCAGCTCGGCCACTGCCAGGTAGAGTTGTGGCGGGATGTGTTGATCCAGCTCCACCTGCATCAGCATGCCGACCAGCTCTTCGGATTCATGCACATAGACGCCGTGTTCCTTGGCGCGTTCGATGATGGCCTGGGCGATGAGGCCCCTCCCGCTGGCTACCACCTTGGGAGCGGCATCGCCATTGCGGTAGGCAAGGGCGACAGCCAACTGCCTGGATGGGGGTTTATCCGGCGTGCTCATTCTGGGTGATCTGCGTATGGACTACCGGAATGCCGCGTTCTGACAATGCTGCGATCAACTGCGAGCTGGCACTGCCCAGTTTGTCGCGAGTTTGGGTATCGGATACATCGAAAACAAGATTCAGCGCGCTGCCATTGAAGCTCAGACGAGCTGAAACATCGCCAAGATTGGGCAGGTTGAGATCGACCTGGGTGGTCCACTGCCTCTCATCTGCCCCCTGTGGGTTGGGGCGCGGCGATTCTTCGCGCACCTCCCAGCGCATTTCCTGTCCCTGCCAGACTTGTCCTTGCCACAACACCTGCCGTGTTTCCAATGCGTTCATCTGCTGTTGCACCAATGTTTGCAGGTGGTCGGGAATATGAGGCGTAGCAATGCGTTGCTCGGTTCCGGCTGAGGCGGTTGTCATCGGGGTGCTCGCGGCTTCGACAGCTTTTGAGCTCATGGCCTGCTGCGACTGGTTCGGTTGTACTTGAGTGCGCAGCAACTGACTTTGTGGCAATTGGTTTTGCGGTTCCAGCAACAATTGTGTGGTGGGGCGAGTGCCCGCTATCCATTGTGCCTGGTGCGACTCGTAGAACAGGCCGCTGTGGCTGAGTGCGTCATGCAGTTTGTTGGCGAGCTGTGCCGTATCGGGCATTGCCTGTTCACCGGTCCACAACGGCGCACTCTGGATCGGGCGCACATAGCTTTTTTCCAGAGGCTGCTGCGATAGTGAAGACAGCAGGCGGGAAGTGGCGCTGAGCGATTCGGGAGTGGAAACCGGGTTGGAGGATGCCGCCAGCGTGAAGGTCAGGCGCGGTTGCAGGGAAACGACTTGCAGGGTGATGATGTCGCCCGAGCGGATGAACGCAGGAAGTTGCATCTGCAGCATCTGGTTGGCGACGCGGACGTTGAATACATTTGGGGCGACCTGCGCTTGTACCGCGCCTTGTACCTTTTGTCCCAGCTCGAATTGCTTGCCGGCATTCGCGGTATTCTTGTCCGGCGTTGCGGTAATGAGCGGCTTATCGTTGAGTGATAGTGCCTTGAGCGTCGAGATGAGGTTGGCAGGCAGCATGCATCTTGAGGCTGGCTAGTAATTGGCCAGATAGGTCTGCTGCAGGCGCTGTTCGCTGCGCGTGCTCTGCATGATGCGCTGAAGCTGTTCCATCCAGCTCTCTGTACGGCTGCGGATGTCGGCATCGTCGGCGAGGATCTTCTTGAGCAGTGCCAGTTTCTGGGCACGTTCTTCCGGATTGGAAGGGACGATATCGCGCGGCTTGATCTCTTCGACCTTGCGTTTGCACTCCTGCTCCAGCGAGATCAAGCGATCCCATTCGCCAGATGCAGCGGCATTGCGCATCTCTCCGGTGATGCCCGAAAGGCGCTGGTAGTCTTCGAGCAACAAGGACATCGCTCAGCCTCTTCCGTAGACGAGTGCGGGCTGTTTGTTGACCGACTCGGGCGAATAAGGAGTGGTCGACTGTGGAGCGTTGCTCTTTGGCCGAATCTCGTCCCATGCACTCTTGATGTCGCCAAGCAGACGAGCCACTTCATCCAGGATCTCGACATCGTTCTTCAGGTTGGCATTCACCAGACGCACGCACATGTATTCGTACAATGCATCCAGGTCATATGCCAATTGCCCCCCCACATTCTTGTCCAGACTGGCCCTCAGGCCTTCGCTGATGATGCGGATGGCGTGGGTGATGGCTTTGCTTTTGGCCGGGATGTCCTTGCGCAGCATGCTGTTCCTGGCATTGGCGATCGCCAGCAGGGCGCCTTGGAACAACATGGCGATCAGTTTGTGCGGATCTGCGGCAAGCAGGCTGGACTCTACTTCGACGCGGGCGTAGGTATTGGTAGCTGTATTCGCGTTCATGATCAAGCTCCCGTTTTGGTGAATTGTTGGGTCAGGTATGCGCTGGTGCTGTTCATGCTGGTCAGCAGCATATTCAGGTTGCTGTATTGCGTGGTGTAGTAGGCCTGCAGAGCGGTCATGCGATGCTCCAGTTGGCTGATCTGGTTGTTGAGGCCGGTGATGGTCGTGTTTATGCCGGTGATGTGATTGGAGATCAATCCGCCTGGTGTGACAGCCGAGGTGGCCCAAGTATCCAGCCGGGTCAGGAATCCGCTTGCAGAGGTGAACAGGTTGACCACGTCGCTATAATTATTCGACATCGCACTGTTGAGTGCCGTGCTGTCCAGTTTGAGTGTGCCGTCTGTCTGGGTGGAGATGCCGGCCTGAGCGAGCATGGTCAGGCTTCCCCCAGCTGCGGGTGTGGCGGGCGCCATGAAGATGCCTTGCAATTGACTCATCATCATGTGCACCGTTCCGTCACCGGCCAAAGATCCGGCTGTCGCAGTGGCATTGCCATAAGCGGATCGGGACTTCAACTGGGTGTACATGGCGTTATACGCATTAACGAAGTTGGTGGCGGCCGTGTTGACCGCAGCCGTATCGTGGGCAATGGTCAAGGTGGCCGGTGAAGCAGTGACACTGCTCAGTGTGAACGACACCCCCTGGATGGCATTGGTGACCGTATTGGATGCACTGGTCATCGCGATGCCATTGAGCGTATAGCTTGCATTCTGGGCGGCAACAGTCTGGGTCAGGTTCTTCGTCCCGGCAGGGTCGTATGCCAGCAGGCTGTCTACGCCGTTGCCGGCGCCATTGGTGGTGATCTTGAGACTGTTACTGGCACCGCTGCTGTTCGAGGCCAGTACGAGGCGATAGGGGGTGGCACTTCCATCGTTGACGATGGTCGCTGTTACGCCGATATTCGCGGCATTGATCGCATCGCGTATGCCTTGCAAGGTGTTGTTGGTGCTGTCGATGGTGATGCTCTTGGTGCCGGTGCCATTGGAGGTGAAAGTGGCTCCAGTGGTGGTGCCGAAATCGAACGTGACCGTCGTCGACGTGCCTGCGTTGATGGTGGCGGTGGTGCTGGTTTGGCCGACAGCAACCAGGTTCTGCGCCTGTGCCAGTGCGCTTACTGACAACGAGTAAGCACCTGGTACGGCTGAGCTGGTGGCAGAGGCGGCAATGCTTGTGCTGGACGAGACGGCACTGAACGCTTGCAAGCTGGTGTTCAGGCTTAGTTCGGCACTTTGAAAACTGGAGACCAGTCCCTGGATCGTGCCTAAGGATGAGATCCGAGACTGGTAACTGGCGACTGTGGTATTGAGCTTGTTGATGGGTTGACGTTCGACCGTCATCAACTGCGAAACGAGGCTGGGGACGTCAATAGTCCCCAAGCTCGATGAAGCTGCTACCGATGATGTTGCCATGATGCTGCCTCCTGCCCTATGCCTGTTGCTTCAACAATAATCCTTGCTTCAATTGATGTGCACTCAGGTATTCGTCTATCGATTGCGCGATCCCCAATACTGCTTCGGAGGGGAATTGGCTGATCACCTTGCCGGTTTCCGTATCCGTCATCTTGACGACAGGTGTCTTGGTACTGGAATCGACTGTGAACTCGATATTCTGACTCGATTGCTGCATCGCCTTATTGATGCTGGTCACTGCACTCTTCAGCTGTTCGGCCGAAGGGGTTTGCGGAACGGCTGGCGAGGTTGTCGGTGTCGGCGATTCGGGCGTAACAGCGGGCGCGTCATTGCTGACGAGCCTTGCGGGTATCGCTCCCGAACTACTACCAATATTCTGGATGATCATTTTGGATCTCCTTTGACTTCAATTTGCCTGATCGGGTGACCGATCAGGCATGCTCTAAGTTTAACTTAATTAACGTAACAGGGTCAGCACACTATTCGGTGTCTGGTTGGCCTGTGCCAGCACCGCACTACCTGCCTGTTGCAAGATGTTGTTGCGGGTCATCGCTGTCGACTCAGCAGCATAGTCGGTATCCATGATGCGGCTGTAGGCAGCTGACAGGTTCACCGAGGTGACCTGCATCGTGGCGACAGCAGAACCGAAGGTCGCCATGTCGGCACCATATTGCGAACGTGCGGTGTTCACAGTGCCAAGATCTGTCGTGATGCCGGCGACTGTAACGTTCGTAGGCGCTGTGATCTTGGCGCTCACACCTGTCTTCGTGGTTCCGTTGCCGTCCACGGTCACCGCAGTAGCGGCAGTGGTCAGGCCGGCGATACGTGCATTCTCGGCCGTCAGCGCAGTAGTTTCAGCGCCGGAAGCGGTGCCGCCCAGCTGCACGGCGATCTCATACAGGCGTTGCAGGTTGGCGATGATCTGTCCGGCATAGCCGTCATTGGTTTGAGCAGTCGAGATCGCGTTATTGGCACCCTGGATGGCGATGTTGGTGCCGCGAATCTGGCTGTCGTAGTCGGTGGCGATGACCAAGCCGGTGGGGTCGTCCTTTGCGCTGTTGATGCGCAGGCCCGAGGACAGGCGTTGCTGGGCGGTTTGCAGTGCGAGAGCCGATTTGTTCAGGGCTGCACCGGCGAACAGGGCCGCAACGTTGGTATTGATGACTTGTGCCATTTTAGTTCTCCTTTAACTTGGTTCACTTGTGCGGCTTGGCTGCCGCCTACTTTGGTTCGCCTTTGTTCAGAAGCTTGGCAACCGCTGTTGAACCAGTTATCGGAGCATTACGGGAAAACTTTAGAGCAGGTTCATCAATTTCATTGCTGGCACGCCTATCCAGCGGTCATTACACGGTTCTTGCCGGCCTGCTTGGCTTGGTACATCGCCTTATCGGCACGTCCGATCAGGTCTTCGGCCTCTTCATCCTCTCCGCGCAATGCCACGCCGGCGCTGAAGGTGACCAGGATGCGCTCGTTGTTGTGCAGGAAGAACTTCTTGGTCAGGTCGCGTTGCAGGCGCTGCATGGCCTCTACGGCAGCTTTCAGGCCGGTATCGGGCAGTACGATGAGGAACTCCTCACCGCCGTAACGTCCTACTGTATCGGCAGGGCGCAGCGTTTCTTTAATGACTTTTGTCAGGTGTATCAGGGCGCGGTCGCCAGCCAGGTGTCCGAGGGAGTCGTTCAATTGCTTGAAGTTGTCGATGTCGAGCAGGGCGACGCTGACAGGTGTTTTGCTGCGGTCTGAGCGCTTCAGCTCGCGATCCAGGGTTTCGTCCAGGCCGCGCCGGTTGAGCGCGCCCGTAAGCTGGTCTTCGCGTACCAGTTCGCTGATCTGCTCAAGTTCATTCTCCAGCTCCCTGATGCGCGTTTCGGCTTCGTCGGCCTGTTTCTTTGAGGAAAGCAGTTCTTCGTGCGAGCGCATGGCGCTGGCCTGGATGACGCGAGTGTCGTGCATCACGTCCTTCAGGATATGGCTGAGCTCGGTCAGGTTGTCGGCCTTGCCGATCTTCTGGCTGTAGCCCTCGATCTTGTTGTGGTATTCGCCGGTACTGGCGGTCAGGTCACCCAGGCGGTCGATGAATGTGGTCATCAGGCTCTTCAGGGTGGCCTTGGCATCGGTCAGGCTTTGCTTGAGCGTACCCTGTTTGATGATGACATCGCGCAAGTTGCGCTCGGCGTCGGCGATGGAACGCTTGTCCAGCGGGTTGGTGATGATCTCCTGCAGCGCAGTGATCTGACCGCGCAGCCATTTGTCGTCTTCCACCATTTCGCTGACATTCTCTACCAGCAGGCGCAACAGGCGCACCAGACCTTCCTGTATCTTCGCCTTGTCGCCGCCGCGCAGTTCCAGCTTGAGCCAGAACTGGCGCAGTTGCTTGGCGAGGTCGTTGAGACGATCCTTGTTGTCGGATGCGCGGACCTGTGCGATCAGTGTCTGTATCTCGCTTTCCAGCTCCGGCTGGCTGGAGCGCATGCTCTCCAGCGTCTGTGCCAGCAGCTCGCGCAACTGACTGATCAGTTCCTGGTGTTCGGCCTGAACCGGGGGTACGGATGGGGCTGAGGTTGCTGGCGAGGAGGTGGGAGGAAGTGTTGTGCCGGGTTTGACGGAAGGGACCAGTTCGTCCGGGCTGGCTCCAGCCGGGGCGGTGGACCAGGAACGCAGCAGGCTCTGCAATTTACCGAACAGCACTTCCGGATCCTTGGAGAATCGTGTCAGAACGGTCTCCACACCGTCTTTCTTGCGGGTGATGGTGATGCCTTTGTGTGGTGTCTCCAATTGGCGCAGCAAGTCCCGGATCAATTCCGACCAGGCGGGAACGAGCTTGCCTTTGCTGGTCGTCGCGCCGATGTCGGGAGAAGGCGCCGGGGCGGGTTCGCCGCTGATCTCGCGGTACATCTGCGCGTAATTCTCCGGCGTTGGTGCCAACTTGCGAAAGGCGAGCGCGGTCAGCGTCTCGCGGGCGATCTCTGAAGGAGCCTTGGGGTTACTCATGTGCGGCCATATATCGGTGGTTCATGCTCGGCATTATCCGGTTGTATTGCGGTTGCGAAACGACGAATAGTGGCAATTTATCGTTTTAATTTGAGTTGGTCACTCGATCAGATGATTGCTGATGGCGTAATGGATCGCTTCGGCGTTGGTTTTCAACTTCATTTTCTCCAGAAGGCGGGAGCGATATACGCTGACGGTTTTTGGACTCAGCGACATGATCTTTGCCATTTCGCTCAATTTTTTTCCGGAAGCCATCAGACATAGCGTCTGGTACTCGCGGTCGGAAAGAGTTTGGTGAATCAACTCCTTGTAACCTTCCGATAAACCGTTGGCGAGTTGTTCGGCGAGTTCGGTGCTGATGTATTTCCTGCCAATGGCAACGTTCCTTATGGCAGTCAGCAGCTGGGCCGGTGCACTTTGTTTGTTCAGGTAACCGGCTGCTCCTGCTTTCATGGAGCGGACAGCGTATTGTTCTTCAGGATGCATGCTGAGCATGAGTATGGGGGTGTTGGGGCAATTGGCCTTGATCTGCTTGAGTACATCGATGCCGTTCTTGTCCGGCAGGCTGATATCGAGCAGTATCATGTCGTACTGGTTCTGCAGCGACATCTGGATGGCCTGCATGCCGTTCTCGGCCTCTCCGGTCACGCGCATGTCGGCAGAGTCATCGACGATTTGCTTGAGACCTTTGCGTATGAGTGCGTGATCGTCTGCTATCAGTATCTTGATCATCTTGTCGTTCTGCCATGCATGCAATGAGTCTCAGAACAGTGATTGCTGGGTGCGCGCAAGTCTAGCACTGTTCGGGGAGTCGCCGGAGAAGTGGGGGATTTTCACATACACCCTGGTTCCCTGTTCTGGCGTGCTGCTGATGCTGACTTCGCCTCCAAAATGCGCAACCCGCTCCTGGATCCCGCGCAGTCCGAACGACCGCGGCTTGGAGCGTGCATCCTGACTGAAGCCGCAGCCATTGTCGCTGATGGTCAATTCGATGTGCTCCTGGCTGTTGTGAATCAGGACTTCGACCTTGTTGGCACGCGAGTGTTTCATGATATTGGTAAGGGCTTCCTGAAAAATGCGGAACAACGCGATGGAGACATCCGGGTGGAGTTCCAGCTCTTCATCTTCTTCCTCGTTGTGGGCGAGCAGGCATTTGATGCCGGTGCGTTGTTCGAATTCGCTTGCCTCCATTTCGATTGCGGCAACGATACCGAAGCTGTCGAGGTAGCCCGGTCGCAAACTGTGCGCAAGATTGCGTGCGGCAGTCATGGCCTTGCCCACCATGTTCTCGATGGCAGAGGTCTTGTCGGTCAGTATCTTTTTGCTTTTGGGCAGGCGCTCCTTGATCCATGCCAGATCCATCTTGATGGCGGTGAGCAGGCCGCCGATCTCGTCGTGAACTTCGCGTGCGATACGCAGGCGTTCCTGCTCCTTGGCGTCCTGGATATGCGAGGAGAATTCCCGCAATTGTTGTTGCGAGCGCAGGAGTTCGATTTCATCAAGTTTGGCCTTGGTGACGTTGACAGCCAAGCCTTCCCATTCGATTTTGCCGTTTTCCCCGGATTGCGGGGTCGATCCCAGGACGAGCCATTTCATTTCGCCATTTGCAAGGGTGACGCGCCCTTCCCAACTCCAGAAACTCATGGTTTGCGCAGAGTGCTCCATGCTTTCGCGAAAGGATGGACTGTCTTCCGGGTGGATCAAATGTAAAAAAGTATTGATGTCAGACTCAAGCTGAAGCGGGCTTAATCCAAGCAAAGCCAGACTTCCTTCACCAATGTAGGAAAAGGAAAACACGCCATTGCTCTCCAGTACAAGCTGGAACGCCATGCATGGGAGATTGGCGATGAAGTTGTCTAGCCGCAAAGGCTTTTGTGTGATTTCTGACACGATCTGTGCTGGTCTCTTCTCCAGGGCTGCTGGCGGTATGAGGGAGATGTTGTTCGCCAACCAGCGATTATTATTATGTCGATGCCCGTATTGATGTGAGGGAGGTTACTACACGCACCTTGGTTTGGGCAATTCCTTTGTACTTGCCGCCGCTAGCCATTTTCAAGACAGCTTGGGCCGGTAACAATTCATTTGGACTGGGGGTCAATTACGATAGAATGCCACCTGCTAACGAACTTGCCACATCATGTCTTCCGCCAATCCAGCCGTTGCCCCTGAGAACCTGTTCCGCCCGGAAGTGCTGGAGCTGCATGCATATCATGTCCCTCCCGCCAGTGGCATGATCAAACTGGATGCGATGGAGAATCCGCATTTGTTGCCGCAGAGCTTGCGCGACGAGATCGCACGAATGGTGGCGAATGCGGAGATCAATCGTTATCCCGATGCGGGCGCGCATCGGCTCAAGGCGGAGATCCGCAAGGCAGTCAAACTTCCGGCAGGTATGGAGGTGTTGCTGGGAAACGGTTCGGACGAGATCATCCAGTTGCTGGCCATGGCGGTTGCCAAACCGGGTGCAGTCCTGTTGAGCGTAGAACCTTCGTTCGTCATGTACAAGATGATCGCCACTTTCGTCGGGATGGGATATGTCGGCGTTCCACTGGGCAAGGATTTTGCGCTTGACCTGAATGTCATGCTGGATACGATCAAGCGCGAGCGGCCGGCACTGGTGTTCCTGGCCTATCCTAACAATCCCACCGGCAACCTGTTCGACACTTCCTCCGTCGAGCGGATCATCGAGGCGGCGCCAGGCTTGGTGGTGGTGGATGAAGCCTATTACGCTTTCGCCAGCGATAGTTTCATTCCGCATCTTGCCCGTTATGCCAATCTGCTGGTGATGCGGACTTTCTCCAAGCTGGGCATGGCGGGGTTGCGGCTCGGTTTTCTGGCCGGATCCGTGGCCTGGTTGAGCCAGCTGGAAAAGCTGCGCTTACCGTATAATGTGGGCGTCCTGACGCAATTGGTCGCGGCAAAGTTGCTGGAGCATCACGATGTACTGCTGACCCAGGCGGAGAACATCAAGCGGGAGCGTACTGAGTTGTCGGGCGCATTGGCCGTTATCAGAGGTGTTCATGCGTATCCCAGCGAGGCAAACTTCATCCTGTTCCGTGTGGCAAAAGCCACGCAGGTCTTCGAGGGGTTGAAACAGCGCGGGATACTCATCAAGAACCTGAACGGCGGACATCCGGCACTGGCTGATTGTCTCCGCGTTACGGTAGGGA
The DNA here is from genome assembly GCF_000025705.1 of Sideroxydans lithotrophicus ES-1. Taxonomy (NCBI): domain Bacteria; kingdom Pseudomonadati; phylum Pseudomonadota; class Betaproteobacteria; order Nitrosomonadales; family Gallionellaceae; genus Sideroxydans; species Sideroxydans lithotrophicus. Next base: position 637,357 of record NC_013959.1, read on the forward strand.
CACAACATGAGAACGGGCAGTTCTTGATTGCATTGCAAGATACCATTAACCAACTCGCATAAGGCGGATCATGCGCAGCGCAAAAGTCACACGCAACACCCTGGAGACCAGGATCACGGTCGAGGCGAATCTCGACGGTACTGGCAAGATCAAACTGGATACCGGCCTGCCTTTCCTTGAGCACATGCTGGACCAGATCGCCCGGCACGGCTTGCTCGATCTGGATATCAACGCCAAGGGCGATCTGCATATCGATGCGCATCACACCGTAGAAGACATCGGCATCACACTGGGGCAGGCGTTCTATCAGGCGATCGGCGACAAGAAAGGCCTGCGTCGTTACGGCCACGCTTACGTGCCGCTGGACGAGGCCTTGTCACGTGTGGTGCTGGACATCTCTGGGCGCCCGGGGTTGGTGTTCAATGTGGAGTTCGTGCGTTCCAACATAGGCGAGTTCGAAGTCGACCTGATTCGCGAATTTTTCCAGGGCTTCGTCAATCACGCTCTGGTCACCCTGCATATCGACAATCTGGCGGGCGACAATGCCCACCATCAGGCCGAAACCATCTTCAAGGCCTTCGGTCGTGCGTTGCGTGTGGCGCTGGAGATCGATCCGCGCATGGCAGGCGTCATGCCTTCTACCAAGGGAACGTTATAACGTCTCATCATGGTTGATATCGCTGTTGTAGATTACGGCATGGGTAACTTGCGCTCGGTGCAGCAGGCCGTGCGTAAAGTCGCGCCGCACGCTGATATTGCAGTGACCGGCGAGGCCGAAGTGATCGCCAGGGCTGGGCGGGTGATTTTCCCGGGGCAAGGCGCAGCCCCCGACTGCATGCGCGAGATTCGCTCGCGCGGCCTCGATGGCGTGATCGCCGACGTCGTCAGTGGCGGGAAACCCTTTCTGGGCATCTGTATGGGGTTGCAAGTGCTGTTCGATCACAGCGAGGAAGGGGACACGCCGTGCCTGGGGATATTCCCCGGAGAGGTCAAACGGTTCGCTTCCGGCCTGCATGATGAGCAGGGCAACAAACTCAAGGTCCCGCACATGGGCTGGAATCAGGTGCATCGAGGGGTTGATCCTCAACTCCCACAGGGAGTTGAGGCGGTAGCCCTTCCCCCCACCGGGGGGAAGTTGGAAGGAGGGACCGCTCCCGAACACCCCCTCTGGTCTGGAATTGAACAGGATGCGCGGTTCTATTTCGTGCACAGCTACTATGTGCAGCCGCGCGAAGCGGCGATTGCCCAGGCAACCAGCAACTACCCGCAACCCTTTGTCTGTGCCATAGCGCGTGATAATTTGTTTGCCGTTCAGTTTCACCCTGAAAAGAGCGCTGCAGCTGGTTTGAAGTTGCTGCAGAATTTTATCAACTGGAATCCTGTGTAATCATTAATCATGGATACTAAAACACTGATTATTCCCGCGATCGATTTGAAAGATGGCCAATGTGTGCGCCTGAGGCAAGGTGTGATGGAGGGAGCGACCGTGTTCTCCGATGATCCTTCCGCGATGGCCAAACACTGGCTGGCGCAGGGCGCACGCCGCCTGCATCTGGTCGACCTGAACGGTGCTTTCGCCGGCAAACCGAAGAACGAAGCGGCGGTGCGCGGCATCGTCGAAGCGGTGGGTGGCGAGATCCCGGTGCAGTTGGGTGGCGGCATCCGCGATCTGGAAACCATCGAGCGCTATCTTGATCTCGGTGTGACCTATGTCATCATCGGCACCGCTGCGGTGAAAGTGCCGGGCTTTTTGCATGAGGCCTGCGATGCTTTTCCCGGGCACATCATGGTCGGCCTCGATGCCAAGGGCGGCAAGGTCGCAGTGGATGGATGGTCGAAACTGACCGGGCACGACGTGGCCGATCTGGCAAAACGTTTCGAGGGTTACGGGGTGGAGGCGATCATCTATACCGACATCGGGCGCGACGGCATGATGACCGGCGTGAACATCGAGGCGACAGTGGAACTGGCGCGTCCATTGCATGTTCCGGTCATCGCCAGCGGCGGCATCACCAACCTGGATGATGTGCGCAACCTGTGCGCGGTGCGTTCCGAAGGCATCACCGGCGCGATCACCGGACGCGCCATCTATGAGGGCACGCTGGATTTCAAGGCGGCGCAGGCCCTGGCGGACGAACTTTCGCCTGTCGTGATTTGATGCTGGCAAAACGCATCATTCCCTGCCTGGACGTGACCGCCGGACGCGTGGTCAAAGGCGTCAGTTTCGTCGAGCTGCGCGACGCCGGCGACCCGGTGGAGATCGCCCGCCGCTACGACGAGCAGGGTGCAGACGAACTCACTTTCCTCGATATCACCGCCAGTTCCGACGACCGTGGCATCATCTTTCGCATCATCGAGCAGGTGGCGGAACAGGTGTTCATCCCCTTGACGGTGGGAGGCGGGGTGCGCGAAGTGGGTGATGTGCGCAACCTGCTCAATGCGGGTGCGGACAAGGTGAGTATCAATACTTCGGCAGTGGTCAATCCGCAATTGGTGGCGGATGCGACGGCAAAATACGGTTCGCAATGCATCGTGGTCGCCATCGATGCCAAACAGGTCGCCCCGGGGAAATGGGAGGTATTCACCCATGGCGGACGCAAGGCCACCGGTCTGGATGCGGTGGAATGGGCAAAGAAGATGCAAAGTCTGGGCGCAGGAGAGATATTGTTGACCAGCATGGACAAGGACGGACAAAAGAACGGTTTCGACCTGGCGCTGACACGTGCAGTGACGGATGCCCTGGAGATCCCGGTGATCGCCAGCGGTGGTGTCGGCAACCTGCAACATCTTGCCGATGGCGTGAAACTGGGCGGTGCCGATGCGGTGCTGGCTGCCAGCATCTTCCATTTCGGCGAATACACGGTGCAGCAGGCCAAAGAATATATGGCGAAGCAAGGTATCGAAGTGCGGCTATGAATACGAAAAACATTTTGCCACAGAGCACACAGAGAGAGCCCGCTGCACTTGAAGGATTGGCTGCGTTCTCTGATATGACTACTTGCCATTCGACTAGGCTGTCAAACAACGCCAGCCAAGTCGCTGGTTATGTGGCTGGATTGGGGTTTAAATGACCGAAAGCTGGCTGAATAAGGTGAATTGGTCGGAAGACGGCCTGGTTCCGGCCATCGCACAGGATGCTGCGACCGGGCGCGTGCTGATGGTGGCGTGGATGGATCGCGACGCGCTCAAACGCACGGTCGATTCCGGTGAGGCGGTGTACTGGTCGCGTTCGCGCAAGAAACTCTGGCACAAGGGTGAGGAATCCGGGCATGTGCAGAAGGTCAAAGAGATACGTCTCGATTGCGACAGCGATGTGATCCTGCTGCAAGTGGAACAACAGGGCGGCATCGCCTGCCACACCGGGCGCGAGAGCTGTTTCTTCAGCAGGCTGGAACAAGGACATTGGGTAGAGACGGATGCCGTGCTAAAGTCTCCCGACGAGATATACAAAAAATGAGCAACGATATCCTGCAACGCTTGGCCGAGACACTGGATGCGCGCAAACAGGCTGCGCCGGAGTCTTCCTACGTCGCAAAACTGTTCAGCAAGGGCGACGATGCGATCCTGAAGAAGGTGATCGAGGAGGCGGGCGAAGTGTTGCTGGCAGCCAAGGACGGTGACAGGCAGCATCTGGTTTATGAAGTGGCCGATCTGTGGTTTCACTGCATGGTGTTGCTGGCGCATAAAGGATTGAGCGCCGCCGACGTGCTTGAAGAGCTGGCACGCCGCGAAGGGGTGTCCGGTGTGGTTGAAAAGGCGAATCGGAAATGAGCGACAATTGCCTCTTCTGCAAGATAGTGCGCGGCGAGATCCCGAGCCGCAAGCTGTACGAGGATGATGAAGTGATCGCTTTTCACGACATCAATCCGGTGGCGCCCGTGCACTTCATGCTGGTTCCCCGGCTGCATCTGGGGTCGCTACTGGATGTCGAGGAAGCGCATGCAGCCCTGCTGGGCAGGATGTTGCTGCTGGCGCCCAGGCTGGCGCGCGAACAGGGTCTGGAGCACGGCTTCCGCACTGTGATCAATAGCGGCAAGGGCGGAGGGCAGGAAGTGTTCCATTTGCACATTCATGTCATTGGCGGCGGCAATATCCCGCCGATGGTCAAACGTAGTTAATCGACAAGGAGCGCATCATGGGTTCATTAAGTATCTGGCATTGGTTGATCGTGTTGCTGGTGGTCGTGCTGATCTTCGGTACCAAGAAGTTGCGCAATATCGGCGAGGACCTGGGCGGTGCGGTCAAAGGCTTCAAGGAAGGCATGAAGAGCGAGGAAGAGTCCCACAAACAGCTTGCGCAGGACGACAAGACCATCGAGGGCGAAGCGAAAGAGAAGACTCAAACCAAGGTTTGAGCCTGATAGTGCATCATGTTTGATTTCAGCTTTTCCGAACTGGTCGTCATCATGGTGGTGGCGCTCATCGTCATCGGTCCCGAGCGCCTGCCCAAAGTGGCTCGCACCATGGGGCTGCTGTGGGGCAGGGCACAGCGATACATCAATGGTGTCCGTGCGGATATCGAGCGCGACATGCAGATGGAAGAGCTGAAGCAGCTCAAGCTCAAAGTGGAGCAGGAAGCTGCCGCCGCAGCGCAAACCGTCAGCAGCGCCAGCCGGACGCTGGATGATCATCTGCAAGGATTGCAGGAACAGGAGTCGATGCCGGTTGAGCAGGCCAAGCCGCGCAGTGTGCCGGCCGCAGGAACTGCGCCGAAAGAACAAACAGTCCCCGAACAGAAGCAGTTTCCGACCGACTAGTCATTTCCATTCATCGTGAGCACCAGCGAAAACCTGATCTCCCACCTGCTTGAGCTGCGCAAACGCCTGCTCAATTCCGCCGTCGCCCTGCTGCTGGTGTTCATCTGCCTGTTTCCATGGGCGTCGAACCTGTATGCCTTGCTGGCGCGGCCATTGCTGTCAAAACTCCCTGCGGGCGGACAGATGATCGCGACCGACGTCACCACGCCGTTCTTCGTGCCGCTCAAGGTTGCAATGATGGCGGCATTCCTGATCGCGCTTCCTTATATTCTGTACCAGGCGTGGCGCTTCGTTGCGCCGGGCTTGTATGTGAACGAGAAGCGCTGGATATTGCCGCTGCTGGTTTCCAGCGTACTGCTGTTCTTCAGCGGCATGGCTTTTGCCTATTTCGTGGTTTTCCCGGTGGTGTTCGGGTTCATTACTTCGGCCGCCCCGCACGGGGTGGCGGTCATGACCGACATCGACAAATATCTCAGCTTCGTGCTGAGCATGTTCATGGCGTTCGGCCTGGCTTTCCAGGTGCCCATCGCAGTCGTGCTGCTGGTAAAGACCGGCGTGGTGAGCACGGCCAAACTGCGCGAGGCCCGGCCCTATGTCGTCGTTGGCGCCTTTGTCGTCGGGGCGATCTTCACCCCGCCTGATGTGGTGTCACAGTGCATGCTGGCCACCCCGCTGTGGCTGCTCTACGAAGCAGGCATCGTGGTGGCGAGCTGGATGGGGCAGAAAACGGCGTAAGTCCGGCTTTGCGGCCCGGTCACGGGAGGTGTGGATGGTGCATCCGAGCAGTGTACCGATCCCCACTGCAGCCCCCTGCAATCCTATTCCTGGGGTTTGGGTTTTGGCCGTTTGCCGACCTTGACCTGGACTACCACTTCCGACTGGTTGCGCAGCAGCTTGAGCATGGTTACTTTCCCCGGCGGCAGCGAGGATATCGTTTCCAGCATGATCGTGGAATCGGTCAGTGGTTTGTCCGCGATGCTGAGCAGGATGTCGCCGGCTTTGACGCCGGCCTTGTCTGCCGGGCTACCACGCACCACTTCAGCGATCAGTACGCCTTTCACGTCGCCGAGCTTGAACGATTCCAGCAGCTCCGGAGTGAGGTCCTGTACTGCCACGCCGATCCAGCCGCGCGTGACCGAGCCGTTCTGGATGATCTGTTCCATGATCTTCTTGGCCGTGCTTTCCGGGATGGCGAAGCCGATGCCGAGCGAGCCGCCATTGGGGGAATAGATCGCGCTGTTGATGCCGAGCAGGTTGCCTTCCGCATCCACCAGGGCGCCCCCCGAATTGCCGGGATTGATGGCTGCATCGGTCTGGATGAAGTTCTCGAAGGTGCTGAGCCCAAGATGGTTGCGCTTCAGCGCACTGACGATGCCCATGGTCACGGTCTGCCCTACGCCGAAAGGATTGCCGACGGCGAGCACGATGTCGCCGACATGCGCCTGATCGGACTGGCCGAACGTGATGGCGGGCAGGTTGCTGCCCAGATCGACCTTGATGACGGCGAGGTCGGTATCCGGATCCGAACCGATGACGCGTCCCTTGGCAGTGCGGCCATCGGCAAGGGCAACCTCGATCTGGTCTGCACTTTCGATGACATGGTGGTTGGTGAGTATGTAACCGTCATGGCTGACGATGACACCCGAACCCAGGCTGGAACTCTGCTGGGGAACGTTGTTGTCGAATTCATCGCCGAAAAAAAAGCGGAAACGCGGATCGTCCATGAAGGGCGAAGTCGGGGCCTTCACTTCGCTGCTGGTGAATACGTTCACCACTGCAGGCATCACTTTCTGCGCTGCCCGGCTGAAGCCTTCGGCAGGCAAGCTGCCGTTATTGTTGGCGCTGTTCTCATACAGTGTCACCACACCGCTGCGCGCCGCATTGGGCAGCAGCGATGGCCTGAGCGTGTGGATGACGAACAGCATCGCGAGGCCGACTGTGGTAGCTTGGGCGAACAAGAGCCAGAATTTGCGCATGATATGATTTAAGCCGCTAAATTTATGGGACGAACCCGATGCGATTGAATGAGTTGCGCGATTATATCGGAACCGAGCTGGGGGCCGGCCGTTTTCGTGATTACTGCCCGAACGGTCTGCAGGTTGAAGGCAGGGCGGAAGTGCGGCGTATCGCTAGCGGCGTCACAGCCTCGCAAGCTGTGCTGGAAGCGGCAACGGCCTGGGGGGCGGATGCCATCCTCGTTCACCATGGATATTTCTGGCGCAGCGAAGATGCCGCCATCACCGGGATCAAAAAGCGCCGTGTCGCGCATCTGCTGAAACACGACATCAGCCTGCTGGCCTATCATCTTCCGCTCGATGCCCATCCCGAATTCGGCAACAACGCCCAGCTCGGGATGAAGCTCGGCTTCGATGAGCAGGGGCGTTTCGGTGAGCAGGACATCGCCATGCACGGGGCTTTGGTGCATCCGCAAACCCTGCATCAACTTGCCCTGCATATCCAGACTGTCCTGCAGCGTGTGCCGCAGGTCATCGGGCATGCCAACCCGAGCATCGCCCGCATCGCGTGGTGCAGCGGTGGGGGGCAGGGGTATTTCGAGCAGGCGGTCGCACTGGGTGTGGACGCTTTTCTGACCGGCGAGATATCGGAACAGAACGTGCATGTCGCGCAAGAGACCGGCGTCGCTTTCATTGCGGCCGGGCATCACGCCACCGAACGTTACGGTGTACAGGCATTGGGCGAGCATCTGGCAGGCCGGTTCGGATTGGAACACCGGTTCTTCGACCAGGATAATCCGGTCTGAACAGACTCAGTTTCTCGCATGCGCGAGCGAAAAATCTTCCACGCCCTGCAGGGTGCTCAACCCGCTGGCCAGTTCGTTCATCGCCGCACCGCTGTTCTTGCTGAGGGCGACGGCGACGAAATGCCATTCCAGTTTTTCGTTGCTGGAACGTATGGCGAAGGAGCCGGAGGCGATCTCGTAGCCGTGCGAGTAAACGACTTCGCGCAAGGTGTGTTCCAGCGGCACGAAGTTCTTCTGGAACTCAAGTGTGACCGCGATAGCCGGCCGTGAAGGCAGCCAGTTCTCCAGTTTGGATATCCACATCATGATCAACGCGGAAAGGAGCGTGAGCATGATCGCCGATGCGTAGAAGCCGACACCGACCATGATGCCGATGGCGGAACAGGTCCAGATGGAAGCGGCGGTGGTGAGTCCGCTGATATTGAGGCCGTCGCGCATGATGACGCCCGCCCCGAGGAATCCGATGCCGGTGACGATGCCCTGGATGACGCGAGTAGGATCGCCGGCGAGATAGGTGTTCGCCTGACCACCGAACCAGTAGGCCGGATAGCCGGCGATGACGGTGAGCGCCGCAGCAGCCATGCAGACCAGGCCATAGGTGCGCATGCCCGCCGCGCGACCGTGGTAGGAGCGCTCATAACCGACGATCAGGCCGAGTATGAGCGCGCCCAGCAGATTGAAAAAAACGATCAAATTGGTCGCCACTTCCGGCGCCGACCAGTAAGCCGATAAATTCAAAAACGAACCTTCTCCCATTCCTGCTCCCCTTGGTTATTGTGATGCGAGTGTACAAGAATCGGCGGCGGATTTCCGTCGGGCTGCATTGCGAAATGCGGGCGGAAGGGCGGGTCTAGCGGTTCGATTTGGTGCGCAGTTGTTCCAGCGAGATGGCAACGCTGCGCGGTGCCTTGCCCAGTGCAAGGTTGGCCAGATTCAATTGTCCGCCGTAGTCCGCCAGCAGGGCCTGCCACGGGCGCAATGCATCATCCAGCAATTCGTTGCGGCCGGTGACGAAGCGCAAAAGGAAGTCGCGGCGGCGGGGATGCCAAGGCAGCCATTGCCAGGCAAGGAAACTGTCGCTGTGTTTGAGTCCTGCATCGCCCAGGCTGGCACGCAATGCTTCCACCTCAGGTTGGGCTTTCCGGGTAGCGTCCGGCACGGTGTTCCACATCAGGCCGTGGAAGATGCGATAGCTGTCGCCGAGGAATTGCTGTTCCATGAACGGACGCAAAAACAAATGCAGGTCGTCTTTCGGCTGCAGATGCAGTCCGACCAGGCATTCTTCGTTGTTGCGGTCTTCGGTAATCAGGGTGCTCCACGGCAATGCTTGCTGCGCCAGCCATGCGTCCAGCCGTTCCCGCAGGGCGGTCCAGAATTCATTGTTGAGGCGCAGTCGGATGGCGTCGAGGTGCTCTGCTGCGATCAGCGCCAGCGGCAGGTTCTCTTCCTGTGCGAAAAAATCCAGGACGGCTTGTTCGTCGTTCATGTCGATTCGTTGTATGAGAATTGTTTGTTGGGCCCGCCGCCGGTGGGATGGAGCAACGATAGCGGGCTGCTTGCGTCAGGCTGGTGCGAACTATTCGGGGACTTCTTCCTTGCTCAGACCGGCAAATGATAACAAACGATTCTTGGCATGCAGCAGCTTTTTCGCTTGCGCGCCGAGATGCATCAGCGAGGTGAGGTCTTCCGCGCTCAGTTTCTGGATGTCGATGAACCACTCGTTGGCCATGGAGATAAGGTCGTACATGGCCTGCATGCGCTGGTGGAAGTGTTCGTCCTCGGGCGTATTCTTGGGGTCGAGCAGGCATTCGCGCAACACCGACAGGGTCGGCTCGACTTCGCGCCGGCGCCGTTCGTCCGCCAAAGTGCGGAATATCTCCCAGACGTCATCCGGCGCCTTGAAATACTCGCGGCGGTCGCCGGCACGGTATTCGGAACGCAACAGGCGCCAGCTTTGCAACTCCTTCAATCCCATGCTCACGTTGGAACGGGAGAAGGAAAGCAGGTAAGTGATATCGTCCGCGTTCAGTGGCACATGAGAGATGTAAAGCAGCGCATAGATCTGGCCAACGGTGCGACTGATTCCCCAGCGGCTCCCCATTTCTCCAAAGTGATGTATGAATCGCCAGGTAGTATCTGAAAGGTGTTCCATTTCCATTATCGAACTTTCAGGGATTTCTGAAATTAATGCAACTACTTTCACCCAAAGGGTTTTTTTTGGCGGAAGTCGGGATGATCCGGGCGCTGTGTTGACACCCCTATTTGAACTGTAGAAGATGCCCTGCCTCATCGGTACTGGCGTCGTTTTTTGGCGCAAAAAAAGCACCGGATGGGAAATGTTAAAGGGAAGTTAAGGCTGGTCGGGCAAGTCCGGTTGGTCATAAATAATCATCAGGTTTTATCAGGGGGCTACTTACGATGCAGCATATTTTGCGTTTGTTCATTCTGCTTGTCGGGCTGTTTGCAGGTACTGCAAGTCACGCTGCCGACGCTGCGCCAAAATTGACCACGCCGGACGATCTGGGTCCCCAGATCGAACAACCGATAGAGTTTCCCCATTTTCGCCATGCCGGCGATGCCAAGGATGGCGGCATGCAGATCAATTGCATGTATTGCCATACCTATGCGCGCCGCAGCATGGTTGCGGGCATTCCGCCGGTGCAGAAGTGTATCGGCTGCCATCAGAGCATCGAATCGGTGAGGGACAAGCCGCGTATCAAGAAGCTGTTCGAATACTGGGATGCCAAGAAGCCGATCCCGTGGAAGAAGGTGCATGATCTGCCCGATTTCGTGCGTTTCAACCACGAACGTCATATCCAGCGTTTCTATTTCCAGCAGGACCGCCCCTATCAGGAGGTTTGCGGCTACTGCCACGGCAATGTGAAGACCATGACGGTGGCGCGCCGCCAGAAACCGCTGACCATGGGCTGGTGTGCAAGTTGCCACCAGAAGGATCATCCGGTAAGCGCCAATTCGAGCAAGACCGGGCATGGTCCGAACGATTGCTTCACGTGCCATAAGTAAGCTACGTGACGATTACCACAAGCAAGATATCAGGGGATTATGTGATGACAGAGAACGATTTTAATCGGCGTGATTTTTTGAAGGTACTGGGGTGGGGCGGTACGGCCGTTGCTTTGAGCGGCTGCGGCAATACCTCGATCCAGGATGGACAGGAGACCGTGACTTCCTATGTGGAGTTGCCTTCCTATGTCATTCCCAGCATCTCGAACTACTTCAATTCCACCTGTGCGCAGTGCGACGCCGGGTGCAACATCATGGGGCGCGTGCGCGAAGGCCGCGTGCTCAAAGCGGAGGGTAATCCGAATTCGCCGATCAACCGCGGCAAGATGTGCGGCCTGGGGCAGTCGGGCGTACAGGCGCACTACAATCCGGATCGTGTGCGCCAGCCGTTGCTCAAGGGTGAGGCGATCACCTGGGACAAGGCGCTGGGTGTGATCGCGCAGAATCTGAGCGCCGTAAAGGGCGCGGAAGTCGCCTTCCTGACCGGCGGCATGAGCGGACATGTGCAGGCCTTGCTGGGCAACTACATGGATGCGCTGGGCAGCAAGAACCATTTCTCCTATGAGGCGATCTCTCCCGCTGTACTGCGCGCCGCCAACAAGAAAGCCTACGGAGTATCGATGCCGCGTTACCGCATCGACAAGGCCAAGGTGGTGGTGTCGTTCGGCGCAGACTTCCTGGGTGCATGGGTCTCCCCGGTGCACTTTACCCAGCAGTATGCGCAGTTCCGCAAGGGCAATCGTCCCGAAGGTCGCGGCGTGCTGGTGCAGATCGAGCCGAAAATGACGCTGACGGGTGCGAACGCAGATCGCTGGATCGCCGTGCGTCCCGGTACCGAAGGCGTGCTGGCGCTGGGTATCATCAATGCGCTGGGCAAGGCTGGTCTGTCCATCCCGGCGGATATCGCGGCGGTGAGCAATGCCTATACGGCTGAGCGCGTGAGCGGCGAGACCGATGTCTCTGCAGAGCAGATCGGCAAGCTGGCTGCCTTGCTGAAAGAGCGCACTCCAAGCCTGGTACTGGCGGGTGGTGCGGTGGAAGGCTATGCGCACGGTTCGCAGAATGCGACGGCCATCGCGCTGCTCAATCGGGTGCTGGGCAACGTCGGCAAGACCGTGGAGGCGACCGCCAGCGTGCCGTTCCCGCAGATCGCGCCGACCGTGGGCAACCGTTCTTCGCTGATCGGTCTCAACGACGGCCTGGCTGCAGGCAAGTACAAGGTGGTGTTCAGCTACGGCGTCAATCCGGTGTTCAGTGCACCGGCTTCGTTGAAGTTCAGGGACAACTTCGCCAAGGCCGAATTCAAGGTCGCGTTCGCGCAGTACATGGACGAAACCGCGTTGGCCGCCGATCTGGTGCTGCCGCTGGATTCCGCCATGGAAGACTGGGGAACGGTGGTGCCCGAGTACATGGCTGCGCCGGCAGAGGATCACTCGGCTGCTTATGCGCAGATGAGCTTCCGCCAGCCGTTGATGCAAAAGGTGTTTCCGGATACCCGCGGTGTCGGCGACATCCTGCTGGCCTTGCTCAAGCAGCGCGAGGCAGACAAATACAAGGAATTTGAAGACTTCTATTCCTATCTGCGCAGTGCCGTATTGAAGAACAAGGTGGCTCTAGGCGGCAAGGCAACAGATGATGACGAAACCTTCTGGGATAACACGCTGAGCCAGGGTATCGTGCCGTTCAAGGGTATCGCCAACCCGGTGTCTGCCAAAGCTTCTGCGGCGGGTTTGAAACTGCCATCGGCCGTTACGGCAGATTCGTCCTATCCGCTGCGCCTGATTCCGGCTGTGTCCGCCAGCATGCGCGATGGACGCAATGCCAACGAGCCGTGGCTGCAGGAGTCTCCCGATCCGTTGACCACCATCGTGTGGGATTCCTGGGTCGAGATCAATCCCAAGACCGCGGCCAAGCTGGGCATCGTCGAGGGTGACATCGTCGAAGTGGCCTCAAAAAGCGGTTCCATCAGGACACAGGCTTACCTGTTCCCCGGCATCCATCCGGATGCGGTTTCCGTGCCGGTCGGCTACGGTCATGAAGCGATGGGACGCTACGCCAAGGGTGTCGGCGCCAACGTATTTGGCATGCTGGATACGGTGTTCGACAAGGAGACCGGCGAGCTGGCGCTCAATGAGACCAGCGTCAAGATCAGCAAGGTCGGTCAGCGCGTCATCATCGTCAAGGAAGAGGGTCCTGTCGGCGGCAGCCAGGATGGTAAGAAGAAGATTGCGGTCCAGGTATCGGCCGACAAAGTTGATCTTTCGAAGGAGGTCTAAAGCATGTCAGTTTCCAATCTGTTAGAAAACTGGTCGAAGTTCCGCCATACCCATCCGGTCGAGGATAAAGGGGTTCCGGACTGGGAGGCCTATCCATCCGAGATCAAATGGGCGATGGCCATTGACCTCGATGCCTGCACCGGCTGCAATGCCTGCAGCGTGGCTTGCTACGCCGAGAACAATCTGCCGGTGGTGGGCAAGGAAAAATATTCGCACGGCCAGGCCATGCACTGGATGCGCATCGAGCGTTACTGGGATGAGAATGACGGCCAATTCGTGGCCGACCAAGGTGCGCGATTCCTGCCGATGATGTGCCAGCAGTGCGAAGCGGCACCGTGCGAAACAGTGTGTCCGGTGGGTGCCACCAACCACACCGAGGACGGGCTGAACTCGCAGATCTACAACCGTTGCATCGGTTCGCGTTACTGCTCGGCCAACTGTCCGTACAAGGTGCGTTATTTCAACTGGTACGACTATCCGTCCACCAAGGACGTGTGGCCGTCGCCGCTGAACGAGCAGCTCAATCCGGACCTGACTGTGCGCGGCAAGGGCGTGATGGAAAAATGCACGTTCTGCAAGCAGCGTACTTACACTGCACGCAACAATGCGAAGACCGAGGGGCGCGAGGTGAAGGACGGCGACGTGCAGACCGCATGCCAGGAAGCGTGCCCGGCCGGCGCGATCTCATTCGGCAACCTGCATGATCCGGAATCCAGGGTCGCCAAACAGTGGCAGAGCCAGCAGGTCGAACTGGCGAAGGAAAAGCAGGAAAAGGACGAGAAGGAAGGCAACCGCCTGCGCGGTTACCGCATCCTGGAAGAGTTGCGTCCCTATCCTTCAGTGATGTATCTGGAGCGGGTGCGCGAAAGCGCAGTGTAAGGCACAAGGGAAGGAAAAGAGAAAATGGGAAAAGATATCCGCGAAGACATAGCCTGGGCACAGATCAATAGGGACGTGCTCAAGAGCCTGGAGTCGCCTCGCAAGCTTTACTGGGTCATCATCTTTGCAGCAATGCTCGTGTTCAGCGTGGGCGTGGGCTGCGAGATTTATCAGTACAACACGGGGATGGGAGTTGCCAACCTGGACAACCCGCATGTGTGGGGATTGTATATCGCCACCTTCATCTTCTGGATTGGCATGAGCCACTCGGGGACGTTGCTGTCGGCGATCCTGCACCTGATGCATGCCGACTGGCGCAAGCCGATCTATCGTTTTGCCGAGGCGATGACCACGTTCTCGCTGATGACGGCCGGTTTGTTCGTGATGGTGCACCTGGGGCGTCTGTGGCAGTTCTACTATGCCGTGCCCTATCCGAACGAGCGCTGGACCTGGCCTAACTTCCAGTCGCCGCTGCTGTGGGACGCGATGGCGATCTTCACCTACCTGAGTTCGTCGGTGATCTTCCTGTATGTGGGCATGATCCCCGACCTGGCGATCTGCCGCGACCATCTGCATCCTGGCTGGCGCAAGAAGCTGTATACCCTGCTGGCATTGGGTTGGGAAGGCACCGACCGCCAGTGGCGCAATTTCCGCATGACCTACCTGACGGTAGCCTGTTTCCTGATCCCGCTGGCGGTGTCGGTGCACTCCATCGTGGCATCGGACTTCGCCATGTCGCAGCAACCCGGTTGGCACGTGACATCGTTCCCGCCGTACTTCGTGGCCGGCGCGCTGTATTCCGGCTGTGCCGCGATCATCACGCTGTTCATCATTCTGCGCTACGTGTTCAGGTTCGAGGAATACATGACGCTGCCGATCCTGAAGAAGACGGTGCGTCTGACTTTCGCCATCGCCATGGTGTGGACTTACCTGAACTGCATCGAGTTCGCTTCGGTGTGGTACAGCCATGACCAGGTAGCCAAGGATGTGCTGATCCAGAAGGCGACCGGAACCTACGCACCGTTCTGGTGGGCGATGATCTTCTGCGGCTCCGTAGTGCCGTTCGCGATGATGGTCAAGAAATGGCAGACCAATATCCCGGTGATGTTCGCGGTGTCGCTGTTGTTGAACCTGGGAATGTGGCTGGAACGCTGGATGATCGTGTCGCCGACTTTCTCGCACGGTTACTACCCTTGGACATGGGATCACAACCAGTGGCCTAGCATGATTCAGTGGGGCATCGTGTTTGGCAGCTTCGGCTGGTTCACCCTGTTGTTCATGGTGTTCTGCAAGGTGTTCCCATCCGTTTCCATGTATGAAGTGAAGGAGATGGTGTACCACCGCAGCCTTGAACTGAAGAAGAAAGAACTCGCCGCGAAGGGAGCCAACTAAATGAGCAAACGTTATTTACTTGCCCTGTACAACAACTTCGAAGAGGCCGAAGCGGTCGTCAGCGAACTGCGCAACACCGATATCAAGGGGTTCAGCTCCGCCGACGACCTGGTGGTCAAATCGCCGATCGAGCATCCTGAAGTGGAAGCGTTCCTCGGTGAGAAGCCTGTATACGTGCAGTGGTTCACCCTGGTTGGCGCAACGCTGGGCGGATTGCTGGCGTTCTCGCTGATCGCCGGCTCGCAGGCCAACTTCTATGCCCAGATGAAGGGCGGCAAGCCGATCGTGCCGTTGCCCCCCGATTTCGTCCTGACCTACGAGATGTTCATTCTGGGCGGCGTGTACATCACGGTGCTGGGCTTCCTGATCTGTGCCGGCCTGCCGGCACGGCGTTCGCCCCTTTATAGCGCCAAGGTGTCGGAAGACCAGATCGGTATCCTGGTGAAATCTGAAGAAGGCTCGGTGTCCAGATTCAAGGATATTTTCACCAAGCACAAGGCATTGGAAATTCAGGAAGAGGCTGGCAGATGAAAAAGATAACTTTAGCAATCGCATTGCTGATCGCGCCTGCAGTGGCGCAAGCGTGGCCCTGGTCCAAGGATATGTCGGAACAGATCAGCATCAAGCCACAGGAAAGCGTCGATCCGGACCATCCGGGCATGGAGCCCTATCCGGAGCACTCGATACCGGTTCCCGGCACCACCAGTTTCGTGCAGGACATGGATGGGGCAGACAAGCAGAAGAACCCGGTGCCGGCGACCCAGAAATCGGTCGAGTTCGGTGGCAGGCTGTTCGGCATCTACTGCACGCCTTGCCACGGTTACGCGGGAAAGGGAGACGGCCTGGTGGGACAGAAACTGGTTCTGCAGCCCTATAACCTGACCGCCGACCATGCCAAGGGGGTCAGCGACGGCTATATCTGGGGGATGATGACGTTCGGGGGGGCGGTGATGCCGTCTTATGCCAACGACCTGTCGCCGACGGAACGCTGGAATGTGGTCAACTATGTGCGCAAGGTACTGCAACAGGGCGGAACTGTGCAGGCCAACGTTAACGGCCGGTAACCAAGGGGGAATTGAGTATGCTTTCTTACAGTAATTGGTCGGTTCTGACCGCCAGTTTCATGGTGGTCACTTATCTGGCGCTGAGCGGAGTGGCGCTGTGTTCGGTACTCTATCTGGTAGGTGCCAAGTGGCGTTTCCAGGTACACGGACTGGCGGTGTCACTGTATGCGTTGTTTCCAATGGCTTTTGCCATGATGGTGGTTCTGCTGATCGGTGGCAATCAGACTTTCCCGTGGATCGGTCACGTTTCCCACGGCGAGGATGTGCACATGCCGGGATGGTACACACTGCCGTTGCTGGCCGCACGTGAAGTGATCGGCATGCTGACGATCATGTTCATATGGCGGTTGTTCATCAAGCGCCAGGAAGTCGCTGACCGCAGCGAGGAAGATCGACTGAAATTCCACCATGTAGCCTGCTGGGTTCCATTCTTCACCGTGTTGTATGCCACCATGATTGCGTGGGACTTCGAGATGACACTGAAGCCTTCCTGGCATAGCGCGATCTACGGCATGCAGAATCTGGTCAGCAATTTCGGCATGTTCCTGGCCTTCCTGTTGATCTGGATCTATGTGCTCAATACACGCGACAAGCTGGTGAAACGGGTAGAGGAATTCGTCTATAACTACCTGGCGCAGATGATGCTGGCGTTCACTTTGCTGTGGATGTACACCTTCTTCGCCCAGTATCTGACGATCTGGTACGGCAACCTCGGCGACGAGCGCGACCGCATCGACGGTATGCAGAATGGCGATTTCAGCGTGGTGTGGTGGACCATGGTTGCGTTGAAGTTCGTGGTTCCGTTCGTCACCTTGTGTTTCCCGGTGACCCGTCACAATCCCAAGCTGACGGTGGCTGTTGCGGTGGGGATCATCGCCGGTACATTGTGCGAACGCTTTGTCTGGATCGCCGGTGTCAACGGGACGGGAACGATACCTGTTCTGTGGGGAGGGCTGGTCAGCATAGGTGTCATCATGGTAGGGTATCAACTGGTACGCAGCACAATGGCGCGTAACCAATTGATAAAAGGATAATTTGCTACATGATGACATTGTATTCGGGGACAACCGATCCCTATAGCCACCGCTGTCGCTTCGTTTTGTTTGAAAAAGGCATGGATTTCCAGGTCATCGACGTGGATGTATATAACAAGCCGGAAGACCTGGCTGTGATGAATCCATATAACACCGTACCGGTTCTGGTCGAGCGCGACCTGATCCTGTACGAAGCCAACATCATCAACGAATACATCGACGAGCGCTTCCCGCATCCTCAGCTGATGCCGCCGGATCCGGTGATGCGTGCGCGTGCCAGGTTGTTCCTGCATCGTTTCGAAAACGAACTGTTCTGCCATATCCCCGGCCTTGAGAGCAGCAATGCCAAGGTCGCGGAGAAGGCGCGTGCATCAGTGCGCGAGAACCTGACGCAGATATCACCAGTCTTCACCAAGCAGAAGTTCATGCTGGGCGATGAGTTCTCCATGCTCGACGTGGCGATCGCACCGCTGCTCTGGCGTCTGGATCACTACGGTATCCAGCTCGACAAGGAAGCTGCGCCGTTGATGAAGTATGCCGAGAGGCTGTTCTCGCGTCCCGCCTACATCGAGGCCATGACGCCTGCCGAAAAGGCGATGCGTAAGTGAGCTCAGGTTTGTGATGAGCGAGCCGTCTACCAAGCCCTATCTGATCCGCGCCATCTATGAGTGGTGTGCCGATGCCGGGCATACCCCCTATCTGGCGGTGCAGGTGGATGATTACACCCAGGTGCCGATGGCTTACGTCAAGGATGGCAAGATCGTCCTGAATATCGGCATGGATGCAGTGCGCAACCTGCAGCTTGGCAATGAAGACATCACCTGCGGCGGACGTTTCGGCGGGGTCGCGCACCAGATCATCGTCCCGATGAGCGCAGTGATCGGCATCTTTGCCAAGGAGACCGGTCAAGGTCTGGTGTTCCAAGGGCAGGAGTCTTCCCCGATGGGAGCATCCGTGGACAGTGGGGGCGGACCGCCTGATGACCCGCAACCGCAGGGCAAGCCGACGCTCAGGGTAGTGAAGTAACCAAAGTAGTGAAATGAAAAAAGCCGCAGAACCCTGCGGCTTTTTTTGTTGGCCGATCCTTTATGCAGTGGCAGGTGCGGCTAACAGCGCCTGCATCTTGCTCAATGCCTTTTGCTCTATCT
Organism: Sideroxydans lithotrophicus ES-1; assembly: GCF_000025705.1. NCBI lineage: Bacteria > Pseudomonadati > Pseudomonadota > Betaproteobacteria > Nitrosomonadales > Gallionellaceae > Sideroxydans > Sideroxydans lithotrophicus. The sequence goes on from NC_013959.1 coordinate 655,691, forward strand.
GGCGGATACGTTCGGCAGAGACCTTGAATTCGTCGGCCAATTCGTGCAGTGTTGCCGCATGTTCCTCCTCATCGCGCAGCCAGCGCGCTTCAACGATGCGACGGCTGCGTTCATCCAGACTTGCCAAGGCTTGCGCCAATCCAGCAGTATGCAGGTGCTCACGTTCGGCAGCTTCCAGAATGTACGATGGCTCGTGCTCGGCGTTGTCCGCCAGATAACTGATAGGTGCGTAGCTCTCGTCTTCTTCGCCAGAAAGCGGTTCAAGCGCTACCTCATGCCCGGCAAAACGCGCTTCCATCTCCACCACGTCGCGCTCGCTTACATTGAGTTGCTGGGCGATCTCGCGCACTTGCTGCGGCTTGAGCGGTTCCAGCCCCTGTTTCATGCTGCGCAGGTTAAAGAACAGCTTGCGTTGCGATTTGGTCGTTGCGATCTTTACCAAGCGCCAGTTGCGCACCACATATTCGTGAATCTCAGCCCGGATCCAGTGCAAGGCGAACGACACCAGACGGACGCCGCGCGTTGCGTCATAGCGCTTCACCGCTTTCATCAAGCCGATGTTGCCTTCCTGGATCAGATCCGCTTGCGGCAGGCCATAACCGGCATAACCGCGCGCAACGCTGACGACCACGCGCAGGTGAGAAAGCACTAACTGACGCGCTGCGTCCAGATCGTTGTGGGCTTTGAAGCGATTCGCCAAGGAGAGCTCTTCCTCATGCGACAGCACAGGAAAGCGATTTACGGCCTGAACATAGCTTTCCAGACTGCCCACGGCAGACGGAATCGGCAGACTCATGGATGCATTCATGATATTTCCTCCTTTTGATTGATTCTAGCACTCGGGGTATATGAGTGCCAGCAGGTCAAAAGGTTCGGCAAATGCCAATGAAAGGGGGCGAGGCGGCCTGTCAGGCCATCATTGCGGCATGGTAGAATCCGCGTCTTCCTGTTTTACAACTATATTTTAGGGATGCATGCCATGTTCTCCAGCAAAAACACCATCGCCTCGACTGACCCGGAATTGTGGGCCGCGATCCAGAACGAAAACCGCCGTCAGGAAGATCACATTGAACTGATCGCCTCGGAAAACTATACCAGCCCGGCGGTGATGGAAGCGCAAGGCAGCAAGTTGACCAACAAATATGCAGAAGGCTATCCCGGCAAGCGTTACTACGGCGGTTGCGAATACGTCGACGTGGCAGAGCAACTGGCCATCGACCGCGCCAAGGCACTGTTTGGCGCTGAATACGCCAACGTGCAGCCGCATTCCGGTTCCCAGGCCAACCAGGGGGTGTATGTCTCCGTGCTCAAGCCGGGCGACACCATCCTCGGCATGTCGCTGGCACATGGCGGCCACCTGACCCACGGTGCCACCGTGAACATCAGCGGCAAGCTGTATAACGCCATCCAGTACGGATTGAACGACAAGGAAGAGATCGACTACGACCAGGTGCAGAAACTGGCCAACGAGCACAAGCCGAAAATGATCGTGGCCGGTGCTTCCGCCTATTCGCTGGTCATCGACTGGAAGCGCTTCCGTGCGATCGCAGATAGCGTCGGCGCCTACCTGTTCGTGGACATGGCGCACTATGCCGGCCTGGTCGCTGCTGGCTATTACCCCAATCCGGTCGGCATCGCCGACTTCGTCACCACCACCACGCACAAGACCCTGCGCGGTCCGCGCGGCGGCCTGATCCTGGCCAAGGCGGAGCATGAGAAGGCGCTGAATTCAGCCATCTTCCCGCAACTGCAGGGCGGTCCGCTGATGCATGTGATTGCGGCCAAGGCGGTGGCTTTCAAGGAAGCGGCGAGCAAGGAGTTCAAGGAATACCAGAAACAGGTCATCGACAATGCCCGCGTGATGGCGAAGGTGCTGACCGAGCGCGGCGTGCGCATCGTCTCCGGCCGCACCGACAGCCACGTGTTCCTGGTCGACCTGCGCGCCAAGAAGCTGACCGGCAAGGATGCCGAAGCTGCATTGGGCCGCGCCCACATCACCGTGAACAAGAACGCCATCCCCAACGACCCGGAGAAACCCTTCGTCACCTCCGGCATCCGCATCGGTTCGCCGGCCATGACCACGCGCGGCTTCAAGGAACTGGAAGCCGAGAAGCTGGCTCACCTGATCGCTGACGTGCTGGATGCGCCGAACGACGACGCGGTGATCGCGCGTGTCATCGGCGAAGTGAAAAAGCTGACCACACAGTTCCCGGTGTACGGCGCTTAAGCTGAAATCATGCGGTGCCCATTCTGCAAAGGTCCGGATACCCAAGTGGTGGACACTCGTGAGAACGAGGAGGGCGACAGCATCAGGCGCCGCCGGCGTTGCATTGCATGCGACAAACGCTTCACCACTTATGAAACGGTGGAGTTGCGCATGCCGCAGGTGGTGAAGCAGAACGGCATGCGCAGCGAGTTCGATGAAGAAAAGCTGCGTACCAGCTTCACCCGTGCACTGCATAAGCGACCGGTTCCTACCGAACTGGTCGATGCGGCCATCGATCATGTCACCCAGAAGGTCTTTGCCCTGGGCGAGCGCGAGATCGGTTCGCGCCAGATCGGCGAGATGGTGATGAAGGAACTGCTCAAGCTCGACAAGGTCGCCTATATCCGCTTCGCTTCCGTCTACAAGAGTTTCCAGGACGTTGGCGACTTTTCCGACGCCATCGACGCCGTCAAGAATACCCGGCGCCGCAAGAGCGACAAACAATGAACGCAGCCGACAGCCAGTGGATGGCTCTGGCGCTGCGCCTTGCAGAACAAGGTTTGTACACGACAAGCCCGAACCCGCGGGTCGGCTGCGTGCTGGTGAAGCAGCATGAGGTCGTCGGCACAGGCTGGCACGAACGTGCCGGCGAACCCCATGCCGAGGTCCATGCCTTGCGTGCGGCAGGGAAATCGGCAAAAGGTGCGACAGCTTACGTCACGCTGGAGCCGTGCAGTCACCACGGGCGTACACCGCCCTGCGCGGATGCGCTGGTCGCGGCGGGCATCAAGCGCGTCGTAGCGGCGATGCAAGATCCGAACCCGCAAGTGGCAGGGCAAGGCATTGCAAGGTTGCGTGCAGCCGGGATAGGGGTTGAATGCGGCCTGATGGAGGTCGCGGCGCGCGAACTCAATATCGGCTTCGTTTCACGCATGACGCGCGGCATACCCTGGGTGCGCAGCAAGGTTGCGGCAAGCCTGGACGGGCGCACCGCGCTGGCGAACGGCAGCAGCAAATGGATCACCGGCGAGGCGGCCCGGTGCGACGTGCAGCATTGGCGGGCGCGATCCTGCGCAGTCCTCACCGGAATCGGTACCGTGCTGGCAGACGACCCGCAGCTCAACGTCCGGGAGATGCCAGCAGCGCGTCAGCCTCTGCGCGTGGTGCTGGACAGCGAGTTGCGCATATCTTCACAGGCTGAAATATTGCGCAACGGGCACGCGCTGGTCTACACCGCATGCACTGTGGATGCCAAGCTTAAAGCATTGTCGGCTCGGGGTGCGGAAGTGGTGACGCTGGCGGGGCTGGATGGGAAGGTGGACTTGTTTGCCGTGATGCGTGACCTGGCCCGCCGAGGCATCAACGAGGTGCTCGTCGAGGCAGGGCGCGAATTGAATGGCGCTTTGCTCAAGGCGGGGCTGGTGGACGAAATGGTTCTGTATCTCGCGCCGCAATTGTTGGGCGATGCGGCACGCGGATTGGCCGAACTGGGCGAGTTGACGCAATTGCAGCAGCGTGTGCCGTTGCAGTGGCAGGATGTACGGCAAGTGGGCAGTGATTTGCGCATCGTTGCAAAAATTTCCAGGGAGAAATGATCATGTTCAGCGGAATCGTGGCTGATGTCGGCCTTATCAGAACGGCGCAGGACCGGGAGGGCGGTTTGCGCCTGACTGTGATAACCGAAACGCTGGGGATGGATGACGTGCAGCTTGGCGACAGTATCGCGGTGAACGGCGTTTGCCTCACTGTGGTAAAGATCGACGGCAACGATTTCACTGTGGATGTTTCGCGCGAGACCCTGAACTGCACCATCGGCCTGGAAAGACAGGGTGGTCACGTCAATCTGGAGAAGGCACTGCGCTTGTCCGACAGGTTGGGCGGACATCTGGTCAGCGGCCATGTGGATGGCGTGGGCGAGGTGGTGGCTTTCAACGACATCGGCGAAAGCTGGCGCCTGGTTGTGCGTGCGCCGCAGCAGCTGGCAAAGTACATCGCGGTGAAGGGTTCCATCACCATCAATGGCGTGAGTCTGACGGTGAACCAGGTTTCGGGATCGGAGTTCGAAGTGAACCTCATCCCGCATACGCTGGAGGTGACGACATTGAATGAACTGCAGGTCGGAACGAAGGTGAACCTGGAGATCGACCTGATCGCACGTTATGTCGAACGCATGCTGACAGCTGACGCGAAGTGATCCGGATATAAAAGGCACGGAGCGTTTGGCTCTGCGCGCCTGTTTCCGGAGCTGTTGCCCAAGTGGCCGATTTCAACACGGCAACATATTTTCGCTGATCAATACCCGCGGGTGCCATACGCGCCAAGGCTGGAGTCGCAGCGATGATGATAGAATCCGCAACCTTATATCGAACCCCTGAACCGCTCACATGACTGACATAGCACCGATAACAGAAATCATAGAAGAGATCCGCGCCGGACGCATGGTCGTGCTGGTGGACGAAGAGGACCGCGAGAATGAAGGCGATCTGCTGTTCGCTGCCGAGTTCGTCACGCCCGAAGCCATCAATTTCATGATTCGCCATGCGCGCGGCCTGGTTTGCCTGACGCTGACCGAAGAACGCTGCCGCCAGCTCGGCATTTCGCACATGGCACGCGACAACAAGAGTCCGCTCGGCACCAATTTCACTGTTTCCATCGAGGCTGCTGAAGGAGTGACCACCGGTATTTCTGCTTCAGACCGTTCCACCACCATCCGGGCTGCGGTGAAAAGGGATGCAGGTCCGGCGGACATCGTCCAGCCAGGGCACATCTTTCCGATCATGGCGCGACCGGGCGGCGTGCTGGTACGTGCCGGACATACCGAAGCAGGCTGCGACCTGGCGCAGATGGCCGGAGTGACGCCGGCAGCGGTGATCTGCGAGATCATCAAGGAAGACGGCGAGATGGCCCGTCTGCCGGACCTGATCCCGTTCGCCAAGGAGCACGGCCTGAAGATCGGCACCATCGCCGACCTGATCGAATACCGCATCCATAACGAAACGCTGGTCGAACGCGTTGCGCGCCGCGCGGTGCAGACCGCCTACGGCGAATTCGATCTGGTGACCTACACGGACAAGACCACGCAGCGCACCCATCTGGCACTGGTGAAGGGCGATATCAAACCGCAGACCGAGACCGTGGTGCGCGTGCACGAGCCGTTGTCGGCGCTGGATTTCCTCGAGCAGGTCAGTCTGCCCAATACCACCAGCGTGCACGATGCGCTGAACAAGATCAGCCAGTCTGAAGCGGGCGTGCTGGTGCTGATGCATCACACCGAAACTTCGGCGAACCTGCTGGAGCGCGCTGCAGCCAAACCCGAGGCGCACCATGCCCAGTGGGATCCGCGCAGTTACGGCATCGGTGCACAGATCCTGCGCGACCTCAAGGTCGGCAAGATGTGCCTCATCGCCACCCCGCGCAAATTGCCCAGCATGGCCGGCTTTGGACTGGAAGTGGTGCGTTACTGTCAATGCAGGGAAGAGAAATGAAAGAGATCGAACAGAACCTGAGCGGCAAAGGCCTGCGCATCGGCATCGTGCAGAGTCGTTTCAACGAAGTGGTGTGCGAAGGCCTGCTGGCGGCATGCCGCGCACAACTGGTGCAGAGCGGCGTGAGCGAGAGCGACATCACGCTGGCCAATGTTCCCGGCGCGCTGGAGATCCCGCTGGTGCTGCAAACCATGGCGCAAAGCAAGAAGTTCGATGCCCTCATCGCGTTGGGAGCCGTGATACGCGGCGATACCTATCACTTCGAAGTCGTCTCCAATGAGTCTGCGCGCGGCGTGGGCGAGGTGCAGCTGCACACCGGCGTGCCGGTCGCCAATGCCATCCTCACCACGGATACCGACGAGCAGGCCGAGGTGCGCATGAACGTGAAGGGGGCGGAAGCCGCGCTGGTCGCCATCGAAATGGTGCACCTGCTGAAAGCGCTCGCATGAGCGACGCCAAACACAGCAACCCGGCCAAAAGCATGCGCCACCGTGCGCGTGAATTGGCCATGCAGGGCGTCTACGAGTGGCGTCTGTCCGGCAAGAATGCGAAGCTGATCGAGAATGGCACGCGCGACGAAAAGAGCCTGGGGCGGTATGACACGGAATTCTTCGGGCAATTGCTTAACGGTGCGATCGCCCACCATGAAGCTTTGTCTGCGCAGATCGCGCCGCATCTGGATCGCAAGCTGGATGAATTGAGTCCCGTAGAATATTCCGTACTGCTGCTGGGCGCGTATGAATTGATTCACCATCCCGAAGTACCCTACCGCGTCGTCATCAACGAAGCGGTGGAATTGGCCAAGACCTTCGGTGGCAGCGACGGACACAAGTTTGTCAACGGCGTGCTGGACAAGCTGGCAGCCGAGGTGCGCGCGACCGAGGTCGCGGCGAAATAACCCATCGGAGCCGCCTTGTCGGAGTTCGATCTCATCCAGCGCTTCTTTACCCGCGCAACGCCGGGCGCGATCCTCGGAGTGGGAGACGATGCAGCACTGCTGCATGTAGCCGAAGGGATGGAGCTGGCTGTCTCCACCGACATGCTGGTGAGCGGCACGCACTTCCTGCCCGATGCCGATCCATTCCTGTTGGGGCATAAGACCCTGGCGGTGAACCTCTCCGATCTGGCGGCCATGGGTGCAGTCCCGCGCTGGGCGACACTGGCCCTGTCGTTGCCCGCTGCCGACACAGACTGGTTGCAACGATTCAGTACAGGTTTCTTTGCCTTGGCCGACGAGCACGGCGTCGAACTGGTCGGCGGCGATACCACGCGCGGCCCGCTCTGCCTGAGCGTCACTATCATGGGTGAAGTGCCCAGAGGCAAGGCCTTGCGCCGCAGCGGAGCGGAGGCTGGCGACGATATCTGGGTGTCGGGCATGCTGGGGCATGCTGCATTGGGCCTGGCGCACCTGCAGGGCAGGACAGAGCTGCCCGAAGATGTCCGTGTTTGCTGCCTTGCAGCCTTGCACCAGCCGCAGCCGCGCGTTGCACTCGGCTTGGCGTTGCGCGATATCGCCAGCAGTGCCATCGATATTTCCGACGGCTTGCTGGCCGACCTCGGCCATATCCTGGAGCGTTCGCATGCAGGCGCCGAGGTGAAGTTTGATGAGATACCGACCGGCATCGCACGCGCTATCGATGAGCCGCTGTTTCGCCATTGCGTGTTATCCGGCGGTGACGATTACGAATTGTGTTTCACTGCCTGCGCGGCAAAACGCAGCGAGATCGAGGCCGTCGCAAAGCGGCTGGGATTGCCGCTAACGCGCATCGGCAAGATCGTTACAGGACAAGGATGCACCGTGCGTTCGGCTAAAGACGGTGTGATGACGATAAAGGAAAGCGGATATGACCACTTCGCATGATCAGCTGAGATTCCAGCCGGACTGGCGCTTCCTGTTCAGTCATCCGGCCCATTTCTTGTCCTTCGGTTTCGGTGCGGGCCTGTTCCCGCGTTCGCCCGGTACGGCAGGTACGCTGGTCGCCTTCCCGATGTATTGGTACCTGGCGCCGCGCCTGACCGATGCGATGTTCATCCTCGTGCTGATCTGGACTTTCGCTTTCGGTGTATGGATATGCGACAAGACCGGCAAGGCGCTGGGGGTGGCCGACTACGGCGGCATCGTCTGGGATGAGATCGTCGCCTTCCTGCTGGTGCTGTTCTTCACGCCGCCGGATTTGGCATGGCAAGCACTGGCCTTCCTGCTGTTCCGCTTTTTCGATATCGTCAAACCGCAGCCCATCCGCCATTTCGACCAGACCTGGCATGGCGGCCTGGGCGTGATGTTCGACGATATCCTCGCGGCTGGATATGCCCTGCTGTGTCTGGCAATGTTAAAAAGCTTTCTATGAGAATCGTCGCAGTGCTGTGCTGTTGCCTTGCGCTGAGCGCACAGGCGGAGACTTTCAGCGCCAGAGTGATCGCGGTGATGGACGGCGATACCGTCATGGTGTTGCGGCAGGGGCAAAGGATCAAGATCCGCCTGGCCAACATCGATGCGCCGGAAAAAGACCAGCCTTTCGGCCCGCAATCGCGTGACTCGATGCTGGAAATGGTGGACAAGAAGCAAGTCCAGGTCGACAGCCAGGCCGTGGATCAATACGGGCGCATCGTCGGCCTGCTTTCGGTGAATGGACTCAGCGTCAATCAGGCGCAGGTGAAGCGCGGCATGGCCTGGGAGTATTCGCATTACCACTCCGACAAGACCTACCTCGCCCTGCAAAGCGAAGCACAGCGATTGCGGCTTGGCTTATGGTCGCAGGCACAACCGGTCCCGCCGTGGCAGTGGCGGGAACTCCACCCTTCCGTGCTGCCTGCCGGGCAAATCCAGTCCGGACAATACGGTGCGCGCAGCCATGCAGCTCCGGTGAAGCAGTACGATGCAAGTTGCGACAAGAAGCATCTTTGTTCGCAGATGGAATCATGCGAAGAAGCGAATTTCTACTTCATGCATTGCGGTATAAAGACCCTGGACGGAAATCACGACGGCATGCCGTGCGAGAGCCTGTGCGAAAAAAAGGACTGACTGCAGTCCCGTTTGCGGGTGTTCGGCGACCGGCATGCAGGCGATGGATTATTCCGCCATGCAACACCTTGCAGGATGCTGCCGGGAGTCGTCGGTTGTCACAAGTCAGCCAGAGGCTTGTCGGCAAGCTTGTCATCCCGCATGCGCAATTCGCCGATCAGTTCGACCAATGAGTCGTCCAGACTGGACAATGCCGATTCGGACAATGCCTGCAGGGCTTCCGGCAACAGTCCCTCGGCAGGCCCCGGAGCAACCTTGAGTATGCCTGATGCTTCCGCGCTCAAGCTCAGGCCGACCCTGCGTTGATCGATCTTGCTGCGCTCCTTGATGATCAGGCCGCGCGCAACGAGTTTTTCCACCAGCTGGCTGCAAGTGGACTGGTGGATGGAGAGCCTTTCTGCAAGTTCTGAAACGCCCAGGTCGGGTGTCTTTGAGACTTCCTGCAATATCCACAGTTGCGAACCCGTGATGCCGCATGTCTGTTCAACATCGCGGAAATGCTGGCGTACCGAGCCGAAGATGATCCTGAATTTTTTTAAAACCTGGAGTGATAGCTGATTCTTGCTGCGTCGGCTCAATTTGTGTCCCTTTGACGTTCATTTTACAAAGTATCCGAATCCATTATATGTCTTGCGAATGGAATGTATACGATATACATTGGTATCAATTCAATTGGCGGCGATCACGGAGCAGTGACTCGCAGCCGAACTTGGTCCTGTATCCTTAATTTTGAAATCAACCATGTTCCTTTGGCAGCCCGGTACTCATTTTTATGCTTGAAACCCTTACCATCATCACTTTGGCCACTTTGTGGCTGATTTTCTTCCGTCCCGGCAAAACGCCTCCGCTGGAAAGTCAATTGAAGATTGAACGGCCCGGACGTTATCAGATCGTCCTCGCCCCCAAACTGAATCTGGCCCAGCCGTTCCTCGAGGCGATCGCGCAGCGGTTTGCTGCGCAGGATTCGACGCTGAATGGCGCCATGCAGTGTTTCGCAGTACGCGACAAACATGTCAGCGCACACGGCAGCGCAGTCTATCTGCTGGCGATTTCCGCCCGCAACGGGATGCTGTATTTCCAGGGAACGCCACCTTTGTCGGATGATCCGGGCAACTATCTGGAGACGATCAGGAAATTCGCCAAAGAAGTGCTCATGCCAGAAGCGGGAAGCGGGAAACCCGGTCCACAGGGTGCTGCAAGCATCGTCGATGCGGTGAACGCTGTGGCGCAGCAGCATGGCATCGAAATCGAGCATCTGACTGACTGAGTTTTCCCGTCGCGCTCTCGCATGATCCGCGGCACCTAAAGTGCAGTTGCCGTATGATGAAGCCTGCCCCGAAACCGCTATCCGGAATCGATATGCCCCATCTGTTCGAACCGCTCAAGCTGCGTGACATCGTCCTCAACAACCGCATCGGCATCCCGCCGATGTGCCAATACTCGGCGCGCGACGGTGTCGCAGCGGACTGGCATTTCGTGCATTACGGCAGCCGTGCCGTCGGCGGCGCCGCGTTGATGATCATCGAGGCGACGGCTGTGGCTGCGGAAGGAAGAATCAGTCCTGGCGACCTCGGCATATGGGATGACAAACAGATCGACCCCTTGGCGAGAATCGCCAGTTTTGCCAGAACGCAGGGCTGCGTGACTGCGATACAGCTGGCGCATGCTGGGCGCAAGGCGAGTGTCGGACTGGGTTGGCAGGCGCAGAATACGCTGAGCGAGGCCGCAGGGGGGTGGCAAGCCGTTGCACCTTCACCCGTAGCATTCGGCGACGGTTATGCCGTGCCAGCAGAACTCGACGAGAGCGGCATTCGCCAAGTGATCGCCCATTTTGTGTCCGGCGCACGCCGGGCGCGCGAAGCCGGCTTTCAGGCTGTCGAGATCCATGCGGCACACGGCTATCTGCTGCATCAATTCCTGTCGCCACTTTCCAACCAACGCAAGGATGCCTACGGCGGCAGTTTCGAGAACCGTACCCGCTTGGTGCGCGAAGTGGTGAGCGCAGTACGCGCCGAATGGCCGCAGCGGCTTCCACTGCTGATCCGCCTATCTGCTACCGACTGGACCGACGGCGGCTGGAATGTCGATGAAACGGTCGAGTTATGCCGCCTGCTGAAGGGGCTCGGTGTCGACCTGGTGGATGTCTCGTCCGCCGGCCTGCTTCCGACAGCGAGCATTCCTGCCGGGCCCGGCTTTCAAACCGAATTTGCCGCACGGGTTCGGCATGAGGCCGGTATCGCGACTGCTGCCGTCGGCTTGATCACCTCGCCGGCACAAGCCGACCACATCATCCGCAGCGGCCAGGCCGATATCGTGTTGCTCGGCCGCGAGATGCTGCGCAATCCCTACTGGCCGCTGGCTGCGGCACAGACTCTGGGACACCAGGTTCCCTGGCCGCAACAATACCTGCGCGCAGCACCTTCCGGTTCTGCAGGCCGCTAGGTTAGCTGGGCCAGTTTGATTTCCAGTTCTTCGATCGGCATCGGTTTGGCATAGAGGTATCCCTGATAAGCCTGGCAACCGCGCAGGTCGAGGAATTCGCGCTGCTCCTCAGTCTCCACTCCTTCGGCGATCACCTCCATGCCCAGGCTTAATGCCATGGAGATGATGGTCTGGACGATGGCGGCATCGTGCTGGTCGGTGGTGGTGATGTCGCGCACAAAAGACTGGTCGATCTTGAGCTGGTCGAGCGGCAGTCGGCTAAGGTAGGAAAGGGAGGAGTACCCTGTGCCAAAGTCATCCATGGAGAACTTCACTCCCAGGTTCTTCAATGCTTCCATCTTGAGTATGCTGTCGTTGATATCGTCCAGCACCAGGCTTTCCGTCAGTTCCAGTTTCAGCAGCCATGGCTGGATACCGCTCTGTTGCAATACATTGCGGACTTTGGCGACAAACGCGGCTTCGCGGAACTGGATGGCGCTGACATTGACGGCGATGCAGAGACGATTGAAGCGGGGGTCGGATTGCCAACGGGCCAGCTGCGCGCATGCCGTCTCAAGGACCCAATGGCCGATCGGCAGGATCAGGCCGGACTCTTCCGCTACCGGAATGAATTGCACTGGCGAGACGCTGCCAAGCTTGGCGTTGTTCCAGCGCAGCAGGGCTTCGGCACCGATAGGGCGGCCCGAACTGTCCATTTGCAACTGGTAATGCAGCAGGAATTCCTTGCGTTCAAGCGCGCCGCGCAGCGCAGTTTCCAACTGGCCGCGCTTTTCCAGTATCTCCTGCATGGATGAATCGAAAAAACAGATGGCGTTGCGTCCTTTGGCCTTGGACTGGTACATCGCGGTGTCCACGTGAGCGAGCAATCTTTCCGGATCGTCCGAGTGGCCGCGAAACAGAACGATCCCGATGCTGGAGCTGGAGTGGTGCTCCGTTTTGTCGAGCTGATAGGGCCTGCACAATTCGTTGCGGATCTTTTCGGCGATCAGCTCGGCACGTATCGCGGCCTCGTTCTGTTCGCTACCCAGGCCGTTGAGGATGACCAGGAATTCATCCCCGCCCATGCGTGCGACGGTATCTTCCTCGCGTACGCATGAGGTCAAACGCCGGGCAACTTCGATCAGCAGCTTATCACCCATGCTGTGGCCAAAGGTATCGTTCAATCGTTTGAACTGGTCCAGGTCGAGCGATAGCAGGGCGCCATACCTGCCGCTGCGTGCGCCGGCAGAGATCGCCTGGCGGAACCGGTCGGCAAACAGGCGCCGGTTCGGCAGATTGGTCAGCGTATCGAAGTTGGCCTGTTCCCAGATCAGCTCGTCCTTGCGCTTTTTCTCCGTGATGTCGGAGAATTGTCCTACATGCCTGTAGATGCTGCCGTCCGCGCGGCGGATGACGCTGATGCTGAGCCACTTGGCGTGAAGCTCGCCATTCTTCTTGAGGTCCCATATTTCGCCCTGCCAATGCCCATCGTCCAGGATCGATTGCCACATCTGCTGATAGAACTGCGCATCGTGTTTGCCCGACTGGAAGATGCCGGGATCCTTGCCGCGAACATCCTCCAGCGTATAGCCGGTGATCCGGGTGAAAGCCGGATTGACGTCCAGAATGCGGTTCTTCTCATCGGTGACCAGGATGCCGTCATTGCTCGATTGATAGACCGAAGAGGCAAGTTTCAACGCCTCATCCTTTTGCCTGCGCTCGGAGATGTCTTCAAAGACGACCACTGCGCCTTCCATCTCGCCATGGCTGCGGATCGGGTGGGAAGAATAGTCGACATACAGTTCGCTGCCGTCCTTGCGCCATAACACCTCGTCGATCCCCATGCGGGGCTTGCCGTCGACCAGGGTGGCATGCATCGGGCAACGCTCCGCCGGATAGTGTGTGCCGTCCGGATAGGAGTGGTGTATGGTGGCGTGCATGGGCTTGTCGAACAGTTCTTCCGGCGTGTAGCCCAGCATGTCGGCTGCGGCGGCATTGACGAAAGTGGTATTGCCATCCTTGTCCAAACCCCAGATGCCGTTGCTGACCGAACCCAGGATCAGGCGCAAACGTTGCTCGCTTGCCGCCACTGCCGATCTGGATTGCCTGATGGAACGGAAATAGAAAGTCAGACTAACGACAGTAAGGAGCGTCACGCTGCCCAGCAGCCAGAGCAGCAGGAAGTTGCTTCTCCGCTGGTTTAAAAGCAGCGGCAGATTTGGCAGATCCGCTTCGGAATGTATTTCGAGGCCGTACTCGGGTAAATCCGTTACAGCCTGGATATGCGGGTAATCCTCGTTGCCGATATGCCGCAAGCGCACATCGGCCATTTCCTGCCAGGGGGTGATCCTGAGCTCGGGGAAATCGGTTCTGCCGTAGAGCTCCAGTCTTTGCTGTGCTGCCAATCTGTTCACCTTGGCATCGGTGACCGCCATCATCAGCATCTCCGGATCATGTGCCAGAATGATGACGCCATTGGAATCGGTCACGAACGCATCGGCCTGACGGGTCAGGAACGACAGCGAGGTCAGGTCGATCTTGGAAATGACCGCCCCTCTGAAATGACCGTCGATCATGATCGGGGAAGAGAAATAGAGTCCGCCGATATGGGTGGTCTTGCCCATGGCATATTGCATGCCGGGGGTTCCGCCGAGAGATTCCGCATACCACTTGCGGTCCCTGAAATTCGTTCCGATCGGCGAGCCCGAAGTATCCCAGTTGCTGGCTGCGATGCAATCCCCCGCAGAGTTGACCACAAACATCAGATCGATCCCCAGGGAGCTCTGGATCAATTTCAGCTGGACGTTCAGGTCTTTCAGCACCGGATCGGCGGTCCAGCGCTTGATCAAGGTTGGCTTGGGCAACGGGCTCGCTTGTGTCTCAGGCCCGAATTCGCCAGCTGCATTCACAAATCGAAGGCCGCGCTGGAACGTGGCAGAAATACCTGCGACAAAATGCAGGTTGCGGCGGAAACTGTCGGCTATATCAAGAGAGACATTTTGCGCGCGAACCTGTTCTTTTTTGATCTGCGTGTCGAGCTCGTGCGTGAAGTACTGTTTGGCGACGTACCATGACAGTAGTCCCCAGAGGATCAACATCAGGGCCAGCCAAACAAGGATATGGAGTTCCTTCTTGTTATTGATCTGCAACATCGATCTCCAGATGTTTAGGCGCACTTCGAAGCCTGTTTGCTGTCATTGAGTCGTGCGGAATGCAATGCGCGAACTGGCCACACACTACCATAAACCTACTTCGTTGACATGGAGTCGCTCGGGCGCCCAGGATTTTGCGCCGTGGAAGAGGGCTGGGCGTTTACAATGGCGCGATGGATCCGGAACAACTGCAATTACTCGTCACTCGCGTCATGCCCTACGGCAAATACAAGGGGCGCGTGATCGCCGACTTGCCGGGGAATTACCTGAATTGGTTCGCGCGCAAAGGCTTCCCGCCCGGGGAGATCGGCAGGCTGCTGGCATTGATGCAGGAGATCGATCACAACGGCCTTGCCGCCCTGCTAAAGCCGCTGCGAGATCGCCATGCAGCCGGACTTGATTCAGTTGCGAGATAGCGTTCTACCATCGAGCCACATTCCTTATCCGACCACTCATGCACCCGAAGCTTCCGTCGAATTATCTGGCCGGCTATCCTCTTCCCTTGGTCGAACAGGTGCGGCAATCGATCGAACAAGGTCGACTGGCCGGTCTGTTGCGGCAGAAATATCCGCTGGCGCACGATGTACGCACCGACAAGGCGCTGTACGACTATGCGCTGCAACTGAAGAGCGCCTATTTGCGTAACGCCGGACAACTGAGCAAAGTGGCGTTCGACAGCAAGCTGCATGTGATCAGGAACGCGCTGGGGATGCACACCAGCATCTCGCGCGTGCAGGGCGGCAACCTCAAAGCCAAGCGCGAGATCCGCATCGCAGTCATGTTCAAGGAGATGCCGGAGGAATTCCTGCGCATGATCGTGGTGCACGAACTTGCGCACATGAAGCAGCGCGAACACGACAAGGCTTTCTATCAACTGTGCATGCACATGGAGCCGGACTATGCGCAGCTGGAGTTCGATCTGCGCGCCTATCTGATGTATCTGGATGCCGGCGGTACGAGGTTATGGGGTGGAGTCGATGGGAATTGAATTGTCCGAGAGCGGACAGCAGCGACTGTTGCCACCAATTCTTTCCAGTCGTTCAACTTTTCTTCTATGCCTTCATTCGATCTGTTACAGAGTATACGCGTTAGCGGCATTGCCATCCAATATTCATACCGGAAGTGATAATCTTCTCAGGAAACCAACAGGAGCTTGCCATGAAATTTTCAAAAAGAATGCTGGCTATCATTGCCATAGTGTCGCTGTTTGCCGGCTTGAGTGGATGTGCAAACAACATCTTCATCGGCGTTCGAGAAGGAGCCGATCGAGTGGTTCTGGCGGAAGCAAACCAGGTTGGCAGCTGTCAGTCCAAAGGGGCGATCATCATTAGCGTCTTTGCCAAATTTCGAATTGAAAAAGACGTGGAGGCAAATATGTATCAAATGGCGCGCAATGAGGCTGTTGATGCAGGTGCAGATACGGTCGTGAAGGGTGACTCGCCTGAATTCGGCAAGCGAACTTTTAAATTGTACAAATGCCGACCCTGATTGGATGATTCTGATGATCTTCCATCACTACCGAATGCCCTCCGCATGAAACTGATTGCCCGTTGCTGGCCGATGGCAGAGGTCCACCCATAATCTCTCAATGCCGGGAGCCATTCGCGCCTATCCTTATTCAGCCGTGAAAGCTCAATCTTCCAGCGCGCGCACCTTCACCGTCTTGCCTTTCACTTTTCCTGCCGACAATCGCTTCACTGCCTCGCGCGCGATGTTGCGCGCGACGGCAACGTAAGTGGACATATCTGTCACGGTGATCTTGCCGACCTGTTCGCGGGTGAATCCGGCTTCGCCGGTCAAGGCGCCCAGCACATCGCCGGGGCGGATCTTTTCCTTGCGGCCGCCGAGGATCTGCAGCGTCACCATCGGCGGGATCAGCGGTTTGTCGTTTGCGCGCTTCACCGATTCCAGCGTGTGCCACTCCGGTTCGCTGCCCACCATCTTGGCGATGTTGGAGATGCGGTGCATGTCGGCCGGGCTGGCCAGGCTCAGCGCCCAACCCTCTGCGTCGGCGCGTCCGGTGCGGCCGATGCGGTGGATGTGGATCTCCGGATCGGGCGTGACGTCGACATTGATGACGGCTTCGAGTTGCGCGATGTCGAGGCCACGTGCGGCCACGTCCGTGGCGACCAGCACCGAGCAGCTGCGGTTGGCGAACTGGATCAGCACCTGGTCGCGTTCGCGCTGTTCCATGTCGCCGTTCAGCGTCAGCGCATGTATGCCTTCGGCATGCAGCACGTCGAGCAGATCGCGACATTGCTGCTTGGTGTTGCAAAAGGCCAGCGTACTGACTGGGCGGTAATGCTTGAGCAGGGTGGCGACGGCCTGCAGGCGCTCTTCGTGTTTCACCTCGTAGAAGCGCTGGCGGATCTTGCTGCCCTCGTGCTGTTCCGGCAGTTTCACCTCCTGCGGCTTGCGCATGAATTTCTGCGCCAGCCGCGCGATGCCTTCCGGGTAGGTCGCCGAGAACAGCATGGTCTGGCGCTGGGCCGGGCAGTGCTTCACCACGAAGGCGATGTCGTCGTAGAAGCCCATGTCCAGCATGCGATCCGCTTCGTCCAGCACCAGCGTATTGAGTGCATCCAGTTTGAGGCTGCCGCGTTCGAGGTGATCCATGATGCGGCCCGGCGTGCCGACGACGATGTGCGCACCGTGCTCCAGGCTGTCGCGCTGCGGGCGCATGGTGCTGCCGCCGACCAGCGACAATATCTTGATGTTGTCGGCGAAGCGCGCCAGCCGGCGCAGCTCCTGCGTCACTTGGTCGGCCAGCTCGCGCGTGGGGCACAGCACCATGGCCTGCACGGCGAAGCGACGCGGGTTGAGGTTGGTGAGCAGCGGCAGGGCGAACGCGGCGGTCTTGCCGCTGCCGGTCTTGGCCTGCGCGATGAGGTCGTTCCCGGCCAGCGTGATCGGCAGGCTCTCGGCCTGGATCGGCGTCATCGTGCGGTATTCGAGCTGCTGCAGGTTCGCCAGCAACGCGGGCGACAGCGGCAGTTCGTTGAAGGGGCGGCCGGTCGCGGCGGCGGCGGGTGTTGGGGCGGGTGGGGTAGTTTTATTCATGCGCAATTATCCCCGCCTGCAGCGCGGAGCGCCTGAAAATTTGAATCACGCGCGGGGTGAATTACGCATTGGGTCGCTAAATCCTCAAGCGTGCAGGCAATGCCTGCAGGTTTGTATCTTTGGGCGTATATCCCGAGAAGGCCATTAGTGCTAGATTCTTGTCAACGCATCGGTCTTTCCCCACGTTCATGGGAGATGAATGTGCATCGCATCCAGTTCGGGGGCGGGAAGGATCGTTGAATCATCCTGATTTTCGGGCAGCGTGCAGCTCCGTTTCACGATCACTTTAATTTTGTTCTTTGGGAATTAATTAAATGTAGAGGAGAAGTCACTATGGCAATCAAGATTGCTGTCCCGAAGGCGCGAAGTGCCCCTGCATTGCCGCCCGGTCTCGCAAGCGATTTTTCACTGGTCAGGGAGCAATTCCCGAAAATCGCCGACAAGATCACTGCGTTATGGGGGTCCGTCGTCCTGCAGGAATATCTCAGCAAGACCATCTTCGACGAACGGGGCGGGCGTCAGGGTTTCCCCATGCCAGTCGTCTCTGCATTGATGAGGATATTCGATTATCACGGTACGCTGATGCCCGAAAACAAAACGGAGGATAACTGGGGACATGTCGTATGAATGGCCCCGGCAGGGATTGCCCTGCGCATCATGACCGTAAATCCGGGTCTTGCGCTTCCTGTATTGCTCCTTGAACAGCTCGTCGATCGGTAGCCCGGAGCCGGAAGCTATACGTACACCCATGCAAGGCCATGCTCGTCGCAACGCAGGGTGGCCGTCTTGCCGCTGTCCCAGTCTCCCAGCACCCAGCGCTCGCAAGCATGCCCATCCACGTGATGCAGGTGCTTTGCCGGACGGTGTGTGTGGCCATGGATGAGGCGCGGGTAGTGCTGCTGGCGCAACAGTTCGTTCACCGCATCGCAATTCACATCCATGATGTCCGTCGCTTTGAGCCGTTTTTCGCTTTCACTTTGCATCCGCAGTTGTTCGATCAATTCCTTGCGCTGTGCCAGGGGCTGCGCAAGAAATCGCGTTTGCCAGTCACGGTTGCGCACCATGTTGCGGAAATCCTGATAGCCGGTATCGTCGGTGCACAGCGCATCGCCGTGCGTGAGCAGGGTAGGCGTGCCGTACAGGTCGAGCAGTGTCGGGTCGTCGAGCAATGTCGCATTGCAGGCAGAGCAGAGTTCTTCATCCATCAGAAAATCGCGGTTGCCGTGCATGATGTAGATGCGCGTGCCATGTGCAGCCAGTTTGCGCAAGGTGTCGGTGACGCGCAGATGGAACGGGTCGCCCAGATCGTCGTCGCCCGCCCAATACTCGAACAGGTCACCCAGGATATAGAGTGCTTCGGCTGCGGGCGCGATGTCGGCGGCAAAACGCAGGAACAGCTCCGCGCTATGCGGATGTTCGCGGCTCAAGTGCAGATCGGAAATGAACAGGGAGTGAGGCATGAAACAAAACGGCGCCGAGGCGCCGTTTGCTGTTATTTCACCACTTCCGCCTTGAGGATGACGACGTCCTCTTTCGGGACATCCTGGAAGAAACCGCTGCTGCCGGTCTTTACCTTGCCTATGGCGTCGACCACTTCCTTGCCTTCCACGACCTTGCCGAACACGCAGTAGCCCCAGCCATCCTGTCCCGGATAGTCGAGGAAGCTGTTGTTCTTGGTGTTGATGAAGAACTGGGCAGTGGCAGAATGCGGGTCGCCGGTACGCGCCATGGCGATGGTGTAGATGTCGTTCTTCAGGCCGTTGGCTGCCTCGTTCTTGATCGGTGCCTTGGTCGGCTTTTGTTTCATGCCGGGTTCGAAGCCGCCGCCCTGGATCATGAAGTTGGGGATCACGCGATGGAAGATCGTGTTGCTGTAGAAGCCGCTGTTCACGTATTCGAGAAAGTTCGCGACGGTGACGGGGGCTTTCTCGGCATCGAGTTGCAGGGTGATGTCGCCGAGGTTGGTGTGCAGTTTTACCATGTTCATTTTTCCTTTGGTTGCGTGTGTTGATTTGGCTTGAGCGGGCAGGACGCAGAGTCCGGCCAGCAGTAATGCGAGAACGATACGGATCATTTTCATTTGGATGCCTCCATTATGCCGCCCCTTCATAGACGATCTGCCAGTGACCGTTGCGTTTCATCCAGTATTGGCGCTTGTTCATGTGATTGTTGAGGTTGTTGCTTTCGTAATCCTGCTCGAAGTTGACCACCACCAGGTCCGGCTGGCTGGGATAGGGGAACATGCTGACGTTCGACATCTTGACCTTGATCCAGGTCTTGCCGGAATTGACCAGGCGTTTTTGCTGGGCAAATGCGGGCAGCTTCATGCTGCCGGTAGAGAAATCCGGGGCGTAATGCGAGAGATAGGCATCGGTGTCGCGGCTGGCCCAGTCGCTGCGCCATTGCTCGACCGCTTTCAGCAACTCGGCGTGTTCCTTGTTGTCCTCGTCGTTAACCCAGTCGATCTTGCTGGCGATGATGACCGGAGTGATGCCGATCTGCAGATGGCTGCCGAGATAGTTGAGGTCATTGTTGGCCAGCACCACACAACCATTGCTGGCACGCGGAGGGCGGCTAAAGGTGTCGGGAGGCGTGCCGTGCAGCCAGATGCCGTGTCCATCATGGCCTTCGCGCTTGTCCCATTCGTTGGGGTAGCTCAGCGGATATGCGCTGGGTCCGTAGAAGTCGGTGATCTTGTCCTTGCCCAGGTGGCCATTGACGAAATATACGCCCAGCGGCGTCTTCTGGTCACCCTCGGATACTTTGTCCGCGCCCTTCTTGCCGACGCTGATGTAAAAATCGGACACATAGCGCGGTTCGCCATTCACATTCTCGAACAGGTAGAGCGTGGACTTGCTGGTGTCTACCACCACGGCATAACGTTGCTGGGGCGAGAGCTGCCACAGGTACTTGGGTACGCCGATGGGCTGCTGTTCCTGCGCGCGCTGCAAACGGACGTTCGCCTCTTCGCGCAGATCCTGTACCAGATTGGGCGGCGCGTTGGGGGCGTCGCCAAAGCTGCTGATCGGTTTTGAGCGCGCCAACAGCAGGTCGCCCTTCACCAGTTGGGCCAGTTTGAAATTGGGATTGATCTTGAGCAGCGAATCGACCTCGTTCAGCGCCACATCAAGGTGGTTCTCGCCGATCGCGCGCAAGCTCTTGGCCATGCCGATTTCCAGTTCGCGTGAAACGGATTCGCCCGCCATTGCGGGGGCAGCGAGCAGGGGAAGCAGCAGAAGCGCGAGCAGGCGAGCAGTCATGCTTATCTACCCGAGCGCTCTTCAGCGATCAGCCATTGCCCGTCGACGTTAAGCCAGTCGATCGTCTTGATGGAAACGACGTTCAGGCGGGTAGCGTGATAAGTCTGTCTGAAGGTGATGCTGGCGTGTTTCGCATCCGCCACTTTGACCTTGGGGTCATGTATCTCGACGCGGATCGATTTGGGGGCGGCGATACGTGCCTTGCGCTGCGCTTCCCATGCCTTGCGGCTGCCGCCGGGCACTTTGAATTCCTTGGCGTAGAACGCGAGGTATTTCCTGCTGTTCTTGGCAGACCAGGCCGCTGCCCATTCTTTGGTGGATTTCAGCACTTCTGCGCTGGGGTCTGCGCTGGGGGCGGTAACTGCAACTGCAGGTTTGGGCGGTTCAGCCGGCTTCGCCGCCGGAGTGACGGCGGCGACGGTAGACGCAGCCGGCGGTGTGACGGCAGGTACCGCTGGTGTTGTGGCTGGCGGAGCGATCTCGGCCATGGCGGTGTTCGTCGGTTTGCCGGCGGTGCGTGTGTTCTTGCCGAACAGTTCATGGATCAGCGCCAGTTTGGTTTTGGTGTTGGAGTTGGTATTGCTCTTCTCCAGTTGCAAAGCCCGGTCATAGGCCTGGCTGGCCATCTTGGCGTAGATGTCGCCGAGGTTCTCGTGCGCGGTGGCGTAACTGGGATTGGTGCGGATGGCCATTTCCAGCTCTTCCTTGGCTTTCTCGTATTGGCCCTGGCCGGCGTAGAGCACCGCGAGGTTGTTGTAGGGTTCGGGCAGCTCCGGATAATCCTGGGTGAGGTTGTTGAAGACCGTGATCGCATCTGTCGTGTTGCCCTGTTCGGCGAAGATCAGTCCTTTGAGGAAGCGTGCCTGCGCATCCTTGGGCTTGGTTGCGAGGTAGGCGTTCACCTTCTCCATCGCTTGCGCATGTTCGCCTTGCTTGAACAGTTTGTTGGCGTCTTGCAGGTCATCTGCCTGAGCGGGGATGGTGAGCGCTAACAGGATGCCCAGTGCGGCAGCACTGCTGAACAGTTTAAGCATATTCATCGTCTGGTTTGTTCCGGGAAAGTTGCCAATTCAAAGAGGTGGCGATTCTACCAAATAAGTGGCGTCCTTACACGGTTTGCACCAAGTCTTGGTGGGGCCTGTTTTCGGGTAGAATCCCGCCACTTCATTGCCGATACTTTTTTAACAAAAATGAGCAGCAACACTCCCGTTTCCGCCGCACCCGTTTCCAATTTCATCCGCACCATCATCGATGGCGACCTGGCCAGCGGCAAACACAGCAGCATCGTCACCCGTTTTCCGCCTGAGCCGAACGGTTATCTGCATGTCGGCCACGCCAAATCCATCTGCCTGAACTTTGGCCTGGCAAAGGATTACAACGGCAAATGCAACCTGCGTTTCGACGACACCAACCCGGAAAAGGAAAATGCGGAATACGCCCAGTCCATTCAGGACGACGTGCGCTGGCTGGGCTTCCAGTGGAACGGCGAAGTGCGCTGGGCATCGGACTATTTCGACGCGCTGTACGATTTCGCCGTGGAACTCATCAACAAGGGGCTGGCCTATGTGGACGACCTGACGCCGGAGCAGATGCGCGAATATCGCGGTACGCTGACCCAACCCGGCAGGAACAGCCCGAACCGCGACCGCTCTGTTGCAGAGAACCTCGATCTGTTCAGACGCATGAAGGCGGGCGAATTCGCCGACGGCGCCATGGTGCTGCGTGCCAAGATCGACATGAGCTCGCCCAACATCAACCTGCGCGACCCGGTGATCTACCGCATCAAGCGCGCCCACCACATCCGCACCGGCGACAAGTGGTGCATCTACCCGATGTACGACTACACGCATTGCATCTCCGACGCGCTGGAAGGCATCACTCATTCCATTTGCACGCTGGAGTTCGAGGATCACCGCCCGTTGTACGACTGGGTGCTGGACAACATCACCATCCCCTGCCACCCGCGCCAGTACGAGTTTTCGCGGCTGGAACTGCACTACACCATCACCAGCAAGCGCAAGTTGCTGCAGCTGGTGAACGAGAAGAAGGTGAGCGGCTGGGACGACCCGCGCATGCCCACCATCAGCGGCATGCGCCGGCGCGGCTATACACCGGAAGGCATCCGCGAATTCGCCAAGCGCATCGGTGTTTCCAAGAGCGAGAACATCGTCGACATGGCGATCATGGAAGGCGCGATCCGCGAAGATCTGGAACTGCGCGCCCCGCGCGTGATGGCGATCATCAATCCGCTCAAGGTCACGATCACGAATGCCGACGGCGCGCAGACGCGCGAGGCGGATTTTCACCCCAACATGCCGGAACTCGGTAAACGCGTGGTGCCGTTCAGCAAAGATTTGTTCATCGAAGCCGACGACTTCGCCGAGGTGCCGCCCGCAGGCTGGAAGCGCCTGACGCTCGGCGGCGAGATCCGCCTGCGCCACAGCTATGTGATGCGCTGCGACGAAGCGGTGAAGGATGCAACGGGCAAGGTCGTCGAACTCAAGTGCAGCATCGACCATGACACGCTGGGCAAGAACCCGGAAGGCCGCAAGGTGAAGGGTGTCATCCATTTCTTGTCGAAAGAACACGCGCTGCCCGCCGAGATTCGCCTGTATGACCGGCTATTCACCGTGCCGGAACCGGATGCCGATCGCGACGTGGATTTCTGCACGCACCTGAATCCGGCTTCGCTCACCGTGGTGCAAGGCTGGGTGGAGGCTGCCGTGCGCGATGCTGCGCCGGAAACGCGCTACCAGTTCGAGCGCCTGGGCTATTTCGTGACCGACCGCCGCGACCACCAACCGGGCGGCAAGCTGGTGTTCAACCGCACCGTGACGCTGCGCGACTCCTGGGCGAAAGAACAAGCATGAGCGAAGAATTCAACGTGCCGGATGGGGAGAAGATCAGCTCCCTCAAAAGCCTTACGCAGGTCGTGTATGTGCTATATGCGCTGTCTTACTTCACCGGCGTCACCGCCATCGTCGGCATCATCATCAACTACGTGAAAAAGGACGATGCCGCCGGAACCTGGCTGGAGAGCCATTTCCGCTGGCAGATACGCACCTTCTGGTTCGGGCTGTTGTGGGCCGTGATCGGTGCGGCGACCATGGTCCTGGTGATCGGAATGGCGATCCTGTTCGCCAACTTCTGCTGGATCATTTACCGCATCGTCAAAGGCTGGCTCAACCTCAACGACAACAAACCCATGATGTTCTGATTCATCCATGCTGAAAATCTATAACACCCTCGCTCGCGACAAGCAGGAATTCAAACCCATCATCCCCAACACCGTGCGCATGTATGTGTGCGGCATGACGGTGTACGACTACTGCCACCTCGGTCATGCCCGGGTGATGGTGGTGTTCGACATGGTGTACCGCTGGCTCAAGGCTTCCGGCTACGACGTGACTTACGTGCGCAACATCACCGACATCGACGACAAGATCATCAAGCGCGCGGCAGAGAACAAGGAATCCATCCATGCGCTGACGCAGCGCTTCATCGACGCGATGCACGAAGACGCCGATACGCTCGGGGTGCAGCGTCCGGACCACGAGCCGCGCGCCACCCAGTATGTGCCGCAGATGCTGGAGATGGTCGCGCAACTGGAACAGAACGGGCTGGCCTACCAGGCGGCGGATGGCGACGTGAACTATGCCGTGCGCAAGTTCGATGGCTACGGCAAGCTTTCCGGCAAGTCATTGGAAGACCTGCGTGCCGGCGAACGCGTTGAAGTCGTCAGCGACAAGCACGACCCGCTCGACTTCGTGCTGTGGAAACACGCCAAGGACGGCGAAGCGGACGAGGTGAAATGGGACTCGAAGTGGGGGAAGGGCCGTCCCGGCTGGCACCTCGAATGCTCGGCCATGGCTTCGGACATCCTCGGCAACCATTTCGACATCCACGGCGGCGGCGCCGACCTGCAGTTCCCGCACCACGAGAACGAGATCGCGCAGAGCGAAGGCGCCCACCGGTGCCAGTACGTGAACTACTGGATGCACAACGGCTTTGTGCGCGTGGACAACGAAAAGATGTCCAAGAGCCTGGGCAACTTCTTCACGATTCGTGAGGTTCTCAAGAAATACGATGCTGAAGTGGTGCGCTTCTTCATCCTGCGCGCGCACTATCGCAGTCCGCTGAATTATTCCGATGTGCATCTGGACGATGCCAAGGGTGCGCTGACGCGGCTTTATACTGCATTGAAGAGTGCTCCCTCATCCTCGATCCTTCCCCCAGAGGGGGAAGGAAGTGAATTCCCCTCGCCCTCTGGGAGAGGGGCTAGGGGTGAGGGTGTCATTGATTGGGACACTCCCCATGCCGCCCGCTTCAAATCCGCCATGGATGACGACTTCAATACACCGGAAGCCATCGCCGTGCTGTTCGATCTCGCCAACGAAGTGAACCGCAGTCAATCGGTAACAGCCGCAGCAGAACTCAAGACATTGGCCGGTGTGCTTGGCCTGTTGCAACGCGACCCGCAGGATTTTCTGCAAGGCAGAGCTTCTATGAATTTGACAGTGCCAACTCCCACACTTGAGGCTAGCGGGGGGGCTTTGGACATTGATGCTTTGATCGAAGCCCGCATCGCAGCTAAGAAGTCAAAGAATTTCGCCGAGGCAGATCGCATCCGCAAAGAATTACTGGGAGCGGGAATCGTGCTGGAAGACACGCCACAGGGCACGACGTGGAGGCGCGCCTAGTTGCAGGAGCGCAAATTATTGCGTGAGTGTTGTGCGATTCATACGAGAGGCAGGGGATGACGGGGCGCGAGGCCTGAATCAGGTAATCTCAATCAGCTTTTCTCCTGCTTCGATCTCGGAGATGATTCGCGCCATCATCGGTTCTATCCAGGTCAGCAAGGCCTGTTTGCCAATATTTCCAACGCGTACCCAAACTATCGGCGGCGCGTCCGCACTGGTGCCGACCATGCTGACGAAGTCCTCGTCTTTGGTGAAGATGGCAGCGTGATTTGAGACGGCGTAGTTCCAGATGATCCTGTCGCTTGCTGCCGCCAATCCTATGTCATAGACGTGCTCTGCCTGATGTCCTGCGCTACTGAGGTAGCGCGCCAGCGCGGGCGGAAGCTGCGCATCGACAAGAAATCTCATTTTCAGGCTGCTTGCAGTATTGGGTGGTCTACTTGCATGGCAGCATATTCAAGTGTGGCAGTAATATCCTCGGTTTCAAGATAAGGGAAATCTTTGAGAATTTCTTCTCTGGTCATGCCGGATGCCAGCATTTCCAGTACGTCTTTTACACGTACCCGTAGACCGCGAATACAAGGCCTGCCACCGCACATATTCGGGTCAACGGTGATTCTGGTGACTTGTCCCATGATTTTTCCCTCCGATGAAAGTGGCAACGATTATGGCATATACCGGATTGGGTCGGTTAAAGCACTATCCGATGCGCAGGAGTAGCATCGCCGCCAAGAAAGCCAAAAACTTCGCCGAGGCAGACCGCATTCGCAAGAATTGCTGGGAGCAGGCATCGTGCTGGAAGACACGCCGCAGGGCTCGACCTGGCGCAGGGCTTAGGGCAGCTTGCCGGCCGTCACCAGACGGTTGAATAGCGTGTTGGGAGAGACCCAGACCACCATGTCATCAAAGGTCGGCGACATGTCGTGGCTGACGAAGGTGAGTGTTCCGCTGGTCGAGTTTGTCGCTTCATCAGCATCAGTGCTCACAGCCAACTGATTGCCCTCCGGCATCCACGCTCCGGAACCATTCACCCCGTGCGAGACAATGACAGCCGGCATGTTGGCTGCGATAGTGGTACCGGTTGTTGATGTCTTTACATTCAGGTTGCCAGTTGAAGTAAGTGCAACCGAAGAGGCAAAAACAGCAGTCACTGAATAAGTAAATCGCCGTCCCCAGGCATCCGTCTCATTTGTTCCCAATGTGACCCATGGCAGCACACCCGAAGTGATGGTGCATACTCCCCCGGTTCGAGCCTCCACGCCTGCATTCACAGTGCCGGTTGGAATTGAGGGGCTGGCCGGGCAGGGGAGCTTTGGGGGAGTTTGGCTGGTGGCGTATCCGATCAGGGCGCCGCGGATATCATCAAGCTGCTTGCGTGTCTCGGTGCGGCGTTGCTGCTCCATCTGGCTGGAGATCATGGGCAGCAATCCCGCCAACAAGAGCGAGATGATGACGAGCACGATCGCCATTTCGACCAGGCTGAAACCTGCAGTAATCAATCTTTTGTTCATGGGCAATTGTTCTTTCCGTCTACGCATAGCACCAGGTCGTTGACCGTCGAGTAATTGGTTGTGTCGGAGGATTTATAGGTGATGAAATCGGTTGCAGGTGTGGCACCTGCAACCGACTGATGTGCGTTGGAGTTGCTCCCGGAGGTCTCGAGGTAAGTGGAGGGAGGATTGTTCTGGTTGCGCGGGCTCTGACCTGTCAGCATCTTGCCTGCGATAATGACCGTTGCACGGTATGTGCCGCTATCTACGTTCGTATTTCCTGAACCGCTGATGTGCAATGGAGTGAATGTTCCACTTGCGCCCGTTTGGGGTTGATAACCAGCGGCCACCTGGTAGAAAACCAGATCACGCCAATCCGGCCAGTAAGCCGATGTCAGGATCAATTTATTGCAACTAGGGATCCCCGCCCAGCTGCTGGGCATTGTATTGTCGTTCGTGGCTCCGGTTGGAATGGCATTCAAAGCGGTCTGGACCTGGGTGGTGAGCGTACCTGTGCAGGACATGCCGGAACAATTGTCGGCAGTGTTGCCGGCTGCGCGGGCCGGGTCGGTAGGTGCCTGGAAATATGGACTGGCCGCAGCAAAGTCCTTTAGTGTGTCCCCTTTGTTCCTCAGTGTCCCGAGATTTGAAAAGGTTGGGTTATTAATGTAATTGATCAAAGCGGTCTGAACATCGATGATCTTCTGCTGGAGTGCCAGATCGGAAGGCGAAGGTGTACCGCCGCTTGATGTGGCATTGCCGGGGATATCGGAAACCCTGCCGAAGAATACGTTGTAAGTGCCGGTCCGGTTCGGGTAGGCAGTCGTATCACTCACTTGCGTAGCCCACGGGTAGCGGTGGTATATGTTGGTCAACTCGACAGCATAGTCGTCCAGACAGGATTTCACTTCGCGTGCGATGCGTTTTTCGATGAGCGGCATCAGGTCGTCGATGGTGACATAGAGCAACTTGTCGTTGAAATGATAAGTTGGGTCTTCAATTTGTTTGCCCGGATTTGCAGGGTCATCTATCCAGCGGTGCTCGTCGCCCATGATGAAATCGTCATCCATGTCGGCGTTGCTGTAGGTACCCGGCACACAAGGCGCAGCACAGGTCGCAGGAACGGTGATGCTGTCGAGATACTGGTTCGCGCCACCGAGTCCTGGCCCGCCCTGGGCAGTAGAGAGCGGGCGCGATTGACCGGGCAGCGCGGCACCCGGGATGAAAATGATGAGGGCAACGCGAGGACTGAGTATATTACCCTTCATGTCGCGCACGGTCAGCCATGGGTGCGGCGCGGAATTCAACAACTCGGAATTAAATGGGGTAGTACCGGTATCGACCATATTGGCGGAGATGGCGTACCAGGGCATAAAGCCCGTAGGGTCGTTCTCCGAAGGGGAGGCGATGGGCATATTGAACACCTTCCATGGGAGTCGCCCAAGGCAGCGCATATTCGCACCGCTACTTATTGGGGGAAGTCCATTGGCTTGTGCTGCATTAAGGCAACCGCCCTCGGTGTTTCCATCATAGTTTGGAGGCGTTTCGCTCAGTACGTCCGGGTAAAGCAGCTCGCCGGGATATTGGGAGCTGGCTGTATTGTTGAGCGCATACCCAACGACTATTTCTTTTACCTGCGCCAGCATATCGCTGCTTTGCCGCTGTTGTTCGGTATGCAATGAGACCTTGCTCAGCGCACTGACCAGGAAAGCCGCCACGCCCACGACCAGGATGACCAGCATTACGATGAACGCGGCACCGCGTTGTCGCTGCAGAGAAGTGTGAGTTGTGCGCGAGGAGTGCATGGTGCGCGGCCTGGTTATTTATCTGCTTCAGGTGCGGACGCCGGAGCTTCGAGCGGAAGTTTCTGCCCGACCTTGAGTTTTACGGGATGCGATTTTCCCGGCACATTGACGGTTTCGACGGTTGGGTTCCTGTCGTAGCCACGTTCAGCGGCCTGTGCAGCGCCGTTGATCCACACGGTTCGGTTGCCACCTTGTTTCTGTACGACACCATTGACGATGATGTAGTTGCGTTGCCCGCCAACAGCACTGCGGCCGCCAGCTTGCTGGGAATCCAGTTGCTGGCGCTGTTGCGGGGTGAAGAACAGGCGTCCGAGTTCGTCTGCCTGCACCGCAGCAGGCAGGCAGGACATGGTCAGCAGCAGGGATAATGCGTATCTGTTCATGGCGCGTTTCTGTTCTTCATGGTGAACCAGCCGCCCGTGCAATCCGCCTTGAGCGGGGCTAAGTCGTCAGTCGGATCAGTCCGGGAAATACTGCAGCCGTCGAGCATGAACCAGCCGCTCAGTTGCTGTTTCATCTTGCTGAAGAGCTGGAGCAGCTGTTCTTCATGCAGCAGGTCGATCTGCAGTGTCATGTTGCTGCGGTTGAGTTGAAAATTGCCCGCATCCAGCGCCGGTTTTGGGGCATAGGGCTGCTGCGGGGAGATCGTGTATTTGAAGTCGAGTACGATATTCTGCTGGCGCAGCTTGTCCAATCCTTCCAGCCAATCCAGGCGCTGCTCGTTGCCGATGACCTTTTGTCCGAGCAGGGAGTTGTACTCCAGGGCGTAGGCTGCCATGTTCTCCTGGTCGCTTTGTGCGGCGACGAGCTGAGTGCGCGCATCGGTGAGCTGTTTTTGCGCGGTTTCGCGATCCTTCAGCGATTGCGCCAGAAAATGTTCGCTCAGAGAGATGAGTCCGCCGGCCAGCGCCAGACTGAGCAAGAAAGCTCCCAGGCTCCATTTGAGGAATGGCAGGTCGTCTTTGGAGACTTTCATTGCTTTTCTCTCCAGATGATCTTCAGCGTGAACTGGGCGGAGTTGCTGTCGTTCTTCTCGGCATCTCCGCTGATGCTGCCTTTGGAGCTGACATCCAGCGGCTGTTTCAGCACGGTGACAGTATATCCCTGCTGCGTCAGCGTTTGTTGGAAGCGATCGAGGTAGTTGAGTGCATTCCGGTATTCGCTGCCGAAGCCCAGCAGGCTGCCATCGAAGTTGATGACTTGCGCAGGATAGGCGGAGGGAGCTGCATCCGCCGCACTGGCCTGCCAGGAGATCTTGTCGACTTTGACCTGGGTGAATTTATCCAGCACGAGCGTCAGTTCGCGCAGGATGTCCTCCGGTTCCGGCGAGTACATGTCCAGTTTGCGCGCCAGCAGCACCGCAGTCTTCATGTCTGCCGCGGGCACGGTGCTATTGGCAAAGCTGCTTATGATTTGCTGTGTCTGCTGTTTGATCTGCTGTGTCTGGGCGATAAGCGGATCGGTCTGGGCGACATAGTCGCGCCCTTGCAAGAACTCGGTGCCGCTCAATAGTATGCTGAACAGGGCGGTTGCGCCGGCGAGGCCGAACAGGATGCGCCGCAACTGCCATAGCCAATAGTAATGGGTATGATTGGAGTTGGCGTAATGGCTGCTCGGCACTTTGCTGGCGAGCAGGTGCAGGAACAGCGGTGTGGCATCCGAGTCGACGTAATCGTTCCTGGCTTTGCAGCGTTTGCCCAATGCCTGGATATCCAGATAGGTGTAGTGCAGCTCGTTGTCACCTTCGAGACGCTTTTGCAATTCGAGTTTGTCGTTGGCGTCGCAGATGATGTAGACATCCAGCGTTTCGCCGGGGGGCGGCAGGCTCAGGCTCTTCAGGTATTGCTGGGTGCGCGGCGTTTCGTCGGCGACGGATTCGCTGAAGGAGCTGTTGCCGCTGATCGGGATCAGGCGCGAGAAGTGCAAACGCTTGTTGTTGAAATAGGTCTGCCGCAGCCCGGAATCCTTTTCCCACGACAGCAGCAGCACATGATCCGAGGGGATCTCCTTGATCAGCGGTGCACTGATGTTGGGCAACGAATAGATGCCAATCAGCGGGATGCGGTTCGCCAGCAGCGTATCCAGCCAGGGCGAGATGCGCTGCGGATTGGTCAGCGCCGAGAACATCATCTCGTCGTCGCGGCGCCCCTCGGTCTGGCGCTGCAACAGGGTGGCCTGATGGAACGGTGTGCCGCGGTAGAACTGTTCGAATTTGCGCGCCAGCAGATCCTTGCGGGCAGAGCCGGAGAGATGGGGCACGGTCTCCAGCCGGAAATCCTCTTCGATGACGTCCACCAGCAGGCAGGCGGGGTCGCGATGCTGCTGTAGGAAAGCTGAGAAGTTCTCGCGCCCGTTGCTGTCGTTGGAGAAATATTGCGCCGGGCCCAGCTTGCCGCCATTCCAGATGGAAGCGTGGAAGCTGTCGGCGCTGAGGAAGAGTAGGGTGCGGGCCATTTACATTTTCACCTTGCTGATGATGTCGTAGATGGGCGACAGCACGGACAGCATCACCCATCCCAGCAGTGCACCCAGGACGATGGTCATGGTCGGTTCGATCAATGCCTGTACTTTTTTGATCGAATCCTTCACATCGCGGTCGTAGAAATAACTGACATTGAGCAGCGCCTGGTCGAGTTGTCCGGTGGCTTCGCCGACCTTCAACATGCGCACCACGAGCGGCGGGAAGATGCCGGTCTGCTGGAAGCTTTGTGTCAGGTTCTTGCCTGCTTCGATCTCGCGCATCACGTTTTGCAGGCTGTTCGCGATGACCTGGTTGTTGACCAGGTCGCGCGAGTTGGCGATGCAGTCGAGGATGGTGATGCCCGAGCTGTACATCATGGCGAAGGTGTTGGCAAAGCGCGCCAGGATGATCTTGCGCAGGATCGGGCCGGTCGGCCAGATGTGTAATTTCAGATTGTCCACGTGATATTGCAGGCCGGGGTTGCTGATGAGGGCGACCTTGTAGGTGCCGAACAAGACCGGCGGCGTCAGCAGGAGAACATACCAGTAGTGAACGAAAAAGGAGGAAGTCGCCAGCAGCATGCGCGTCTGGATCGGGATGTCCTGTCCCATGCCCTTGATGAAGCTCACCAGTTGCGGCACCAGGTAGATCATCAGGAAGAACGTGATCGCCAGCACCACGGTGCCGACGAAGGCCGGGTAGATCATCATGGTCTTGGTCTGCGAGGCCATCTCGTCCTGCCACTTGAGCGATTCGGTGAGGTGGGCGAACACCTCGACCAGGCGGCCGCTGTCCTCGCCGGCGCGGGTCAGGCTGACGGTGATCTTGTCGAAGGCATTGGGGTGTTCCGCCATCGCCTGCGAGAGTTTCTTGCCGCTCTCGATGGATTCCACCATGCTGGCGATGATCTCGCGGAACGTGGCTTCTTCCATGGTGTCGCGCAGGTCGCCCAGGCATTCCAGCAGAGGCACGCCGGCACGGACCAATTGTTCGAGGTTGAAGAAGAAGGTGATGAGATCGGTACGTTTGATCTTGCTGCTGCCGAAGCTGGCCCTGTTTTCTTCTTCCTTGCCGCTGATGAGGTCCAGCCCCGCGCGTTTCAGGCGCTGTTCGAGGTCGATCAGGTTGGCGGCGTCCTGCAGTCCCTTGGCGGATTTGCCGGCGCTGTCGATGGCTTTGTAGGAATAGAGTGCCATGGGTCTGGTTACATCCGGTCGGTCAGGTCGACGACGCGGGCGACTTCGGCGATGGAGGTCACGCCTTGCAGGATGCGGCGGATGCCGTCCTGGGCCAGCGGACGGAAGCCGCGCTCCAGTGCGTTGTTCTTCAGGTCGCGTATGCTGGCGCGACGGGCGATCAGGTCGTCCATGTCGCTGTCCATCCTGAGTATCTCCATGATCGCCTGACGTCCGGTATAGCCCTGATGCTGGCAGATGTCGCAGCCGGCGGCGCGATAGATGGTGATGTTCTCGTCATGGCGCACGCCGAGCATCTTGCATTCGGTATGGTCCGGGTGGTATGGATATTTGCAGTGGCGGCACAGCAGGCGTATCAGCCGCTGGGCGACGATGCCGATGATGTTGCCCGCCATGATGTCGGGCAGGATGCCGATGTCGAGCAGGCGCGGGATCGCGCCGATGGCGGAGTTGGTGTGCAGCGTCGAATAGACCTGGTGGCCGGTCATGGCGGCGCGGAACGCCATCTCGGCGGTCGGATGATCGCGGATCTCGCCGACCAGGATGATGTCCGGGTCCTGGCGCATCAGGGAACGGATACCGCTGACGAAATCCAGCTTCGCCGCTTCGTTCACCGAGCTCTGGCGGATCAGCGGGATCGGATATTCCACCGGGTCTTCCAGGGTCATGATGTTCACCGACTCGGTGTTGACATGGTTCAGCACCGAATACAACGTGGTCGTCTTGCCGCTGCCGGTGGGGCCGGTCACCAGCACGATGCCTTCCGGCTTGGCGATGATGGTCTTGAGTGTGTTGAGTGCGGTCTCGTCCAGGCCGATCTGGTTGATCGGCACGATGCCCTTTTGCCGGTCGAGGATACGCAGCACCAGGTTTTCGCCATACGACGTCGGGTGCGAGGCGACGCGGAAATCGATCGGGCGGCCGGATAGCCGCAGCGAGATACGTCCGTCCTGCGGCGCGCGCGTTTCGGCGATGTTCATGCCGCTCATCACTTTCAGGCGCACCACCATGGCGGGCCAGAAACTCTTGTGCAGGCTGCGCACCTGGCGCAGCACGCCGTCGACACGATAACGGATGCGCAGGAAGCTGCTTTCAGGCTCGAAGTGGATGTCGGAAGCGCCCGTTTGCACGGCCTCGGTGAGCAACGCGTCGATCAGGCGTACCACCGGCTGGCTGAATTCGTTCACGCCCTGCTGGAGGTTCTGGTGATCCATTTCCCCCGGTTCGATCTCGTGCAGGATGCCGTCGATGGACAGCTCGAAGCCGTAGTATTGGTCGATGGCGCGGAGGATGTCCGATTCGCTGGCGAGTTGCGTGACCAGGCGGTATTCGTCGCGCAGCAATGCGCGTACCTGGTCGAGCGCGATGATGTTGTCCGGGTCGGCGATCGCGATGGTCGGTATCTTGTTGGCTGCATCGACCGACAGCGGCAACAGGATGTAACGGCGGGCGATCTCTTTGGGGACCAGTCCGATCGCGGCGGGATCGACCAGAACGTTGGTCAGGTCTACGCTTTCCTGGCCGAGATTCTCGGACAATACATCGCGTATGGTCGCTTCAGACAGGAAGCCGAGACGGACCAGCAGACGGCCCAGCGGTTGCGGCGTCTTGTTCTGCTCCTGGGTGGCGATGCGAAGCTGGTCCTCGCTGATCACCCCCTTGGCTATCAGCAGGTGCCCGATGGGCTGCTGGGTCTGTTGTTGCGGTGCAGCCATCTCTGTTCCTTAATGGGCAGGATTCAATTCATCCAGACGCTGTTGTGCTTGTGCGTGATCGAAACCGGAATGGCCGGAAACGTCGAGCTGCAACGCCTGTTGGTAATACTGCGCAGCGAGTTTGCGTTTCCCGAGATGGTCCAGGCTTACCGCCAGATTGAAGGTGAACTGTGCGTTGGTCGGCTCCAGCGTGTGTGCGTTGAAGTAATACTGTTGCGCATCGCCCCAGCTCGATATATCAGCGTAATAGTTGCCGAGAGAGAAATTCAAAGTGCCGGAACGAGGCTGCTCGGCCAGCAACGACTTGAGGCGACTTTCCGTATTGCCTGCATCGGGCGCGTATGCCATCAACGCCGATTCAGCTATCGGATCCTTGGGGTCGAGCACCAGCAATTGGCGGTAATAATGCTGTGCTGCGTCCTCCTGGCCCTGTTGCTGGGCGATCGCAGCCAGGCCAAGCAGGGCGTCGCGATTGCGTGCATCCTTGGCCAACACTTCGCGATAAGCCTGTGTCGCAGTGGTGTAGTCCCCGCGCTGATAGGCCTGATACGCGCCGAGCAGGGCTGGTGTGACGCTATCCGTCTCCACCTTGCGTTTGACGGAGATACCTGTCGACTGTGCTCTGCTGTAATGGCGTTCTGCTGTCCTGTTGCGCGGCGTGTCGAAGTCGTCGTTGCGCGCGGTGACCGCGGGTTGTTCCGGCTGCGCAGGAGCTGCTTTTTCCGGTTGCGGCGGGGCGGGCTGTTCTTGTGGCGGCATGAACGGAACCAACGCAGGTGCGGCAGCTGCGACCGGTGCGACGGGAGCAGGCGGCGGGGCAATTCGTTGGGCGACCTTGGGCGGGGCAGGTGGTTGTATCTGCAACCAGACGTAATAACCATAGCCCGAGCCGAACACAAGGGCGATCAATAAGGTCGTGGGAACCAGCCCCAGATTCCAGCGGAAGCCGCCGGACGACTTTTTCTTTTTGGCAGCAAACATGGTTTCACCTGCAGCACGGTTCGATGAGCTCGTCGACGCGGAAGAGGATGACGCAGCAGTCCGTGAAGGAGCAGGGTCTTCCAGCGTCAGGTTGGACAGTCCGGTTCCCTGTTTATCGCCAGACTTCTTGAGTGCATCGAGTAGCAGGCTCATGGTGTCGTCTTCTCGCTTTCAGGCTTGAGGAAGTCAGTCCCCGGCAAGTTGCTGCGGAAGGAGTTGAAATCGCCGTCAAGGCTTGCATCCTTGATGATGACGGGGCGCAGGAAGATGACCAGCTCGGTCTTGGTCTTGGTGTCATTGCGGTTCTTGAACAGGCTGCCGATGCCGGGAATCTCGTCCAGCAGCGGAACGCCGTCAGATTGATTGTTGATCTCGTCTTGCATCAGACCGCCCAAAACGGCGATCTGTCCGCTGCTCACACGAATGATGGATTCCATTTCGCGGGTCCGGATCTCCGGAACCCTGTTCACGATGGCCGCGACCGCGCAGCTAGTCACGCCGGTGCCGCACGGGTTGGCCAGATTCGGGTTGGGGTCGTTCACGTAGTCGATGATGCGCGTGATCGTCGGACGGACATTGATGGTCACATAATCGGAATCGTTGATCTCGGGGGTCACGTTCATGGTGAAGCCGACCGCGACCGGCACTGCTGTGGTCGAGAAAGTGGGCGGCGTAACGATCGTTCCGTTGGTGGAGCCTGGGGTGACTGTGATCGTGAAGTAAACCTTGTTATCCACCACCTTGAGAGTGGCGGTCTGGTTGTTCATCACGCTCAGCTTGGGGCTGGACAGAACTTTCACATCGCCGAAGGAGTCAAGCAACTGAACCGCGCCGCTTAAATTTCCAACCTTGGAGGTGGCATTGTTGTATGCGAGCGTGACCATGCTGCCGGTATTGGAGGAAGGGAGGCCGGCGGTTGCCAGCTGCGTCAGGGAAAAGCCCTTTCCGCCCAAAGCCAGCGCAGACCAGTTGATGCCTTGCTGATAATTCCTGCTGAGTGTGACTTCGGCGATGGTCGCCTCGATCAGTACCTGGCGGCGTGCCGCCGTCATGACCTTGTCGATGAATTCCTGGATCTTTTTGTGCTGGCGGGCCGTGGCACGCACGATCAGCACGCCGGTTTCCTTGTTGGCATTGACGTTGACGGCAGGCTCGTATTTTCCTGTCTGTTGCACGGTAGAGGCCTGGCTTGAAACGTCTTCGTTGCCGCTTCCGGTCGCGCCGCCGCCCGTTTTGCTGGATTGCCCTTTGCCGCCACCCGAACCTGATGCGATGCTGCTGCTTGCGGATGCGCTTCCCGTTCCTCGCGCCGCGGCGGCAATTTCATTGCGCAGTTCGGTTCGTTCCGTATATCTTATCCGGTCGTCGTCCGCGAGGATGGCCTTGACGTTGTCAATCAGGCTGTTCATCAGGTCGTTCTTGGTATCGCTGGTTATGGAGGTCGAGGCGGTGTTTCCGCCTGCCGCGCTTCCGGTTGCCCCGGCCGCTCCCGTTGCCCCACCTATCTGGCTGCTGGTGAATATCTTGCTATTCACCGTGCGCGACATATTGATGAAATCGATCTTGTATGTCTTCAGGAAAGGCTTGTCCGCTTCCACGAACAGGTTGCCGTTTTCGATCGTATAGCGCATATCGACTTGCTTCGAGATTCGATCCAGGATCTGTGGCAAGGTCTGGTCGATGGCGTTGAGCGTGACGATACCTTCGATCCCCGGGCCGATGTCGATGTTGATCTTGGCATCGCGAGCCAGCGCGAACAGTATTTCCCGCGCCGGGACACTGGTGACGACCACGCTGTAGGTTTCGACTTTTGCTGCAGGTTTCGGAGGGGGAAGGACGACGGAGAGTTTGCTGGGTTCGGGGATGTTGCCTGCTACGATGGGGGCCGAGCTACTCTGCTGGATATGCTGGTCGGACATTGTGAACGACTTGTCAGTTTGGCATGCGACGAGCGAGATGCTTGCCAGACACAGTAGTACGCGCGTGAACTTCATTTTGTTGTTCTCCCCCTTGACGTGGCGCAAAGTAACATCATTTCCCGAGTAGGGCAATATGTCATTTGGTCTATATACAATCGCTTAGGGCGGATTCTGCGAGCCATCTAGCATGAATAAAGTCGGGGCAAAAGCCTCTTTATAGCGCTCCGGAAGGTTTTCCATGCCCGCACGGGCCTCGTCGTTGCTGGCATAGAGCCCATATAACACGCGGTATCCGTCCTTGCCGTTCAATTTGATCGGCACGATGTATAGATCGGCAAGTACGCCCAATTTTTTAGCCCGCATCAGGAAGCGTTCCATCCGCTCTGGGCGAACGTCGTCGGTATAAAACAGCTGGATGCTGACATCGCCGTGCTTGGGGGAGGCCAGCATGCCGTGTGCCGCGTCGATTCGCTGTTGCAGCAACGAAGTCCCCTTGTTCGGTGAAGATGGTTCTGCCTTGGCGGACTCGCGTGTTTTATGCGATGCGGTTTGCTTCCTGGGAGTTGCAGCCGACTCGGCAGGCAGGGTCAGTGTCTTGTCGAGAGGCAGCAGCGTGAGGTTGGAGGTGTCGGTGACCGCTGAGGCCGCTTCGCTTTCGGGCGGCGCAGCCACCGATGAGCTCGCAGCCAGGGAAGCGGGGGCTGCTACCGATGATGAGGCTGCCACTGACTGGGGCGGTGTGCCCTCTATGGTGATGGGCAGTGTTGGCGTTGCCCGTTGTATTTCGGTTTCGCCCAGGTGCCTGGAGTTCTGCCCCACGAACCAGCCTGCGCCTGCCAGTGTGGCGGCGAACAGGGTGATGCCGCCCACCATGGAGATGATCTTGCGGTTGAGCCAGTTGCGCATGGGCACCATCTCGCTGTCGCGGATGGCGGCCTGGACATGGCGCACCTCGATCTTGTGCGTGTTCTCCACGAAGGCGGCGAGCAATGCCTTGTCGGCGAGGATGTTGACGCGGCGCATCAAACCTTGCGAAGCCTTGCCGATGAGCAGCACGGAGGCAGGGGAGAAGATGTCGGGACCTTTGTATCCGGCCGCGCGCATGCGGAACATCAGGTAGTCGTCGATCACTTTGCGCGAGATCGGCAGGATGCTGAAGTGGTGCACGATGCGGTCCTTCAGCTGGCGCATGTTGCTCTGGTCCAGTTTCTGGTCCAGTTCGGGTTGTCCGAACAATACGATCTGAATCAGCTTGTGCTTGCCGACCTGCAGGTTGTAGAGCAGGCGCAGCTCTTCCAGGGTGTCCAGCGGCATGGCATGCGCCTCATCCACCAGGACCACGCAGCGCTCGCCGCGCTCGTACATGGCTTCGAGCTGATTTTGCAGGGTCTGCAGGATGACGTTGACGCGCTTTCCTTCGAGGCTGAGGTCGAGGCGGTCGGCGATGGCATACAGCAGCTCGTCCCGCGACATGCTCGGGTTGGCGAGATAGATGGCCTTGATGTTGGATGGAAGCCGATCCAGCAGCATGCGGCATAGCATGGTCTTGCCGCTGCCTACTTCGCCGCTGATCTTGACGATGCCTTCGCCATCCGTGATGGCGTAGATGAGTGCGTCGAGGATCTCGCCGCGGTTGGCGCCGGAGAAAAAGAATTCGGTGACGGGTGTGATCTTGAAGGGCGGTTCGGTCAAGCCGAAATGTTCCAGATACATCTTGTTGTCCCCTTTATTGTACTTTCTGCGCTTTGTGTTTTTGTATCGCTTCCATGCGGCTGTAAAGCGTGGTTCGAGCGATTCCCAACAGTTTGGCGGCTTCGCTGACGTTGCCGTGCGCGAGTTCCATGGCGGTGTCGATGTAGCGGGCAGTATAGCCCATCAACATGTCGTCCAGATCGAATCCGCCCTGCAGCAGGATCTGCCGCACTTCGCTGGACGGATCGGTTTGCGTACTTCCGGTTGTCTCGGGTTGCGGGTCGAATTCGGATTCCAGTTGACGCACGTTGACCTCGGCACCAGGGTACTTGGTGGTCAACCGGATGACGATGTTGCGCAATTCGCGGGTGTTTCCGGGGAAGGAATAACGTTTCCAGGCTTCCAGCGCGGCGGGATCGAGCTTGAATGCCGGGCGTTGTGCTTGCGAGGCATAGAACCCCTGGAAATGTTCCAGCAGCAGTAGTTTGTCCTCGCCCAGGTTGCGCAGCGGCGGAACCTGGATCGTAAAGATGCTCAGTCGATGAAAGAGGTCGTTGCGGAAGGCTCCGTTGCGCACGGCCAACTTAAGGTCGCGGTTGGTGGCGGCAATGATGCGGGCATTGCTCTTGCGCGTGGTCGCTTCGCCGACGCGCTGGTATTCGCCGTTCTCCAGCACGCGCAGCAATTTGGCCTGCAGTTCCTGCGGCATTTCGCCAATCTCGTCGAGGAACAGCGTACCGTTCTCGGCCCTCTCGAAAAAGCCGCTTTGCGCGTTGGTCGCGCCGGTGAAGGCGCCTTTTGCATGGCCGAACAAGGTCGATTCCAGCAGGTTGGGCGATATGGCTGCACAATTGAGAATGACATATGAGGCATCGGGTTTGCCGCTCAGGCGTTGCAACGCCGCGGCAACCAATTCTTTGCCGCTGCCAGACTCGCCCTCGATCAGTACCGGATAGGGTGTCTGGGCATACAGTTCGATCTGGCTGCGCATCGCCTGGATGGGCTGGCTGTTGCCGATGATGCCGAACAGGGATTTGCTGTCTGCAAGTTCGGTCTGTTCGCTTTGCTGTATGCGCAGGGCGTCGCGCAGCAGGGCGCGCAATGTCTCCGGCCCGCAGGGTTTGGCAACGAACTCGAAGGCGCCAAGGGTGCGCGCATGCCGTGCATTGCTTTCCTCGTTTTGTCCCGATAGCGTGATGACCTTGATGTTTGGTGAATGCGCCAGCAGTTCGGTGATCAGGCGGAATCCTTCTTCCGGCCGGTGCGGCGTGGGCGGCAGGCCAAGGTCGACCAGCGCCAGTTGCGGCGGGCTCGCCATGTCGCGCAACAGGCGAATTGCCTGCGGGCGGTCTTCGGCAAGATGGATGTCGAATTCGTCGGCCAAAATGAGCCGCAGGGAATCTCGGATGAGCGGATCGTCATCAACGATGAGCAAAGCTGGGAGTGTCACGTTGTTGTCCTGAAATATAACCATGGTGATATCGAGTGTCGCGCGCAGGATAGCCCGCATTCGCGCCAAGCTCAAGTTAGGCTTGTTTCCAAGTTGCGGCGGCGTGGTTTAGAATGCGCCCCTCTGCAACAAGCGAAGGTTCTTAAGTGTCCGCACCTCTGGTAGAAGTCCGCGACGTCAATTTCGCCTACGACAGCCGTCCTATCCTGAAGGGAATCAATATGTCCTTTCCGAAAGGCAAGCTGATCGCCATCATGGGCCTGAGCGGTTGCGGCAAGACGACCATCTTGCGCCATATCGGCGGGGTGCTGAAGCCGACTCAAGGGTACGTGAAGGTGGACGGACAGGTGATCAGCGAGCTGGATCAGCAGGGGTTGTATGCGATGCGCCGCAAGATGGGGATGCTGTTCCAGTTCGGTGCGCTGTTCACCGACATGACGGTGTTCGATAACGTGGCATTCCAGATGCGCGAACACACAGACCTGCCGGAGGAGATCATCCGCGACCTGGTGATGATGAAGTTGCACGCGGTGGGGCTGTATGGCACGCAGGATCTGATGCCCGGCGAGCTTTCCGGCGGCATGGCACGGCGCGTGGCGCTGGCGCGCACGATCGCGCTGGACCCGATGTTGATCATGTACGACGAGCCGTTCGCCGGCCTGGACCCGATCTCGCTGACGGTGGTGGGCGAGCTGATCCGCAAGCTGAACGAAGCGCTGGGGGCGACTTCCATTATAGTTACGCACGATGTGCAGGAGTCGCTGAAGATCGTGGACTACGTCTATTTTGTGGCGGACGGAGCCATCATCGCGGAAGGTTCGGCGGACGATATTCGCGCTTCCGGTGAGGCATTCGTCAAGCAGTTCGTGCATGGCGAGATGGACGGTCCTCTCCCGTTCCATTATCCCGGCAATGATTTCAACACCGATCTGGGGGTACACGCCTGATGGCAATAGTGAGCGGTTTACGGGGTATCGGAAAACGCGTGGTGAATGCCATCTGGCGCACCGGTTATGGCGCGCGTTTCTTCCTGATGACGTTGCTTTATTCAGGCATGAGTTTCAAGCGCTTTCGTCTCACGGTGCGCGAGATATTCTTTTCCGGCGTGATGTCGCTGATCATCATTCTGGTGGCAGGCATGTTCGTCGGCATGGTGTTGGGTCTGCAGGGATACGAAACGCTCAAGCGCTACGGCTCGGAATCGGCACTGGGTTCGCTGGTGGCGTTGAGTCTGGTACGCGAATTAGGGCCGGTGCTGGCCGCACTGTTGTTCGCCAGCCGCGCCGGATCGGCGATGACCGCCGAGATCGGCCTGATGAAGGCCACCGAGCAGATCTCCGCGATGGAGTTGATGGCGGTCAATCCCATCGCACGCGTGGTGGCACCGCGTTTCTGGGCGGGGGTGATCTCCATGCCGTTGCTGGCGGCATTATTCTCGGCAATGGGCGTGTTTGGCGGCTACGTGGTCGGCGTGGTGAATATCGGAGTGGACGAAGGTTCGTTCTGGTCGCAGATGCAAGCGTCGGTGGATTTTCAGCATGACATACTGAACGGCGTGATCAAGAGTCTGGTATTCGGATTGGCCGTCACGGCCATCGCCCTGTTCGAAGGTTACGATGCACCGCCCACGGCTGAGGGTGTGTCAGGTGCGACTACGCGTACAGTGGTGGAGTCCTCGCTGGCGATATTGATGCTGGATTTCATTTTGACCGCATTCATGTTTCAAGGAGCTTAGGGTTATGGAACGTACGACATTGGATCTATGGGTAGGCGTTTTTGTGGTGGCAGGCATCGCGGCGCTGGTGGTGCTGGCACTCAAGGTGGGGAACCTGAGTACCTACAACGTGTCGGAGTCGTATCAGTTGCAGGCTCATTTCACCAATGTCGGCGGTTTGAAGCCCACCGCTTCGGTGCGCAGCGCCGGCGTACTGGTGGGGCGGGTGACCAGCATCGTGCTGGACACCAATAGCTACGAAGCCAGGGTGACCATGAGCATCGACAAGCGTTACCAGTTCCCCAAGGATACTTTTGCCAATATCCTGACTTCGGGTTTGCTGGGCGAGCAATACATCGGTCTGGTTCCGGGCGGGGACGACAAGATGTTGCAGAATGGCGAAGAGTTCAAGAAGACGCAGTCCGCAGTTGTGCTGGAGGACTTGATCGGCAAGTTCCTGTACAACAGCTCCAGTTCCAAGAATTAGGCCATAGAACGAAAAGAGAAAGCGATGAAGAAGATACTAGTGCTGCTGTCCGGTGTGATATTGCTGAACCTGTCGCTTGGCGCTCGAGCCGATGTGCCCGATCCGGATGCGCTCATCAGGAATACCGTGGATGAGGTGCTGAATATCGTGCGCAAAGACAAGGATCTGCGCTCCGGCAACCAGAAGAAGATGCTGGAACTGGTGGATGCGAAAGTCCTGCCGCATTTCAATTTCGAGCATATGACGAAACTTGCGGTGGGCAGAGCATGGCGCACAGCGACACCTGAACAGAAGAAGGCGCTGATGAACGAGTTTCGTATCATGCTGGTGCGCACTTATACCAAGGCATTCACTTCATATCGCGACCAGGTCGTCGAGATCAAGCCATTCAAGCTGGAGAGCGGCGCGACCGATGTGACTGTCAAGACTTCCATCGTCAAGCCGGGTTCGCAACAGCCGATACTGGTGGATTACGACATGGAAAAAAGTCCGGATGGCTGGAAAGTATATGACTTGACGGTAGAGGGGGTGAGCCTGGTGACCAGTTATCGTGGCACGTTCGCCGACCAGATCCAGCAAGTAGGTATCGACGGCCTGATCAAGACTCTGGTGGAAAAGAATCAATCTGCCGCGAACAATGCCGCTCTGGCTGAAAAATCGGGGTCCAAGTGATCCGGCGCGACGGTAATTGTCTGCGGGTTTCCGGTTCTCTGACCATGGCTACCATAGGCGCTTCGTTTGCCGAGGCCATGCAGCCTCTGGAGGGGAAAGACTGGACGGTCGATCTGGCGCAAGTTGAGGCAGCAGATTCTGCAGCGGTGGGTTTGCTGCTGGGCTGGTTGCGCAACGCCCAGCGTCACGAGGCTAAACTGGTCTTCGTCAACGTTCCGGACAATCTGCGCAGTCTTGCCGACCTCTACGGGGTGGCCGACGCGCTGCCATTGAGTCACTCATCATAACAAGCGCTGCAGCAGCGGCGAGAAGACTTCCAAATGCAAAAACTAGCCATTCAAGGCGGCACACCTTTACGCGGCGATGTGCGCATCTCCGGTGCAAAGAATGCGGCACTGCCCATCATGTGCGCCAGCCTGCTGACCGCAGACACCTTGCGCCTGACCAATCTGCCCGATCTGCACGA
Organism: Sideroxydans lithotrophicus ES-1; assembly: GCF_000025705.1. Lineage (NCBI taxonomy): Bacteria > Pseudomonadati > Pseudomonadota > Betaproteobacteria > Nitrosomonadales > Gallionellaceae > Sideroxydans > Sideroxydans lithotrophicus. Next base: position 699,045 of record NC_013959.1, read on the forward strand.
TGTCGGCACCATGCGCAAATTGTTGCAGCAGATGGGGATCGCGGCCGAGTCCGCAACGAACGAGATCGCCTTCACCGGCGACAAGGTCGACAACTGGGAAGCACCGTATGACATGGTGAAGACCATGCGCGCGGCCATCCTCGTGCTGGGGCCGCTGGTGGCGCGCTTCGGCGACGCCAAGGTTTCCCTGCCCGGCGGTTGTGCCATCGGTTCGCGTCCGGTCGATCTGCACATCAAGGGATTGCAGGCGATGGGCGCAGAAATTGCCATCGAGCATGGCTATATCCATGCCAAGGCGGCGCGGCTCAAAGGTGCGCGCATCTTCTTCGATATCGTCAGCGTCACCGGCACCGAGAATCTGATGATGGCGGCAGCGCTGGCGGACGGCGTGACCGTGCTGGAAAACGCTGCACGCGAGCCTGAAGTGGTGGACCTGGCGAACTGCCTGCGCGCCATGGGCGCACAGATCAGCGGCGACGGTACCGATACGGTCACGATTGTTGGAGTCGAAAAGTTGCATGGGGCAGCGCATCGCATCATGCCGGATCGCATCGAAAGCGGCACCTTTCTGGTGGCGGCGGCAGCCACCGGCGGCAGCATCACCTTGCACGAGACGCGTGCCGATATCCTGGAGACGGTGCTGGAAAAACTGACAGAGGCGGGAGCCCGGATCAAGGTCGCAGGCGACACCATCCGTCTGGAAATGCATGGCCGCCCGAAGGCGGTGAATGTGCGCACCGCGCCGCATCCGGCTTTCCCCACCGACATGCAGGCGCAGTTCATGGCGCTCAATTGCATTGCGGCTGGCAGCGCGATGGTGGTGGAGACCATTTTTGAGAACCGCTTCATGCATGTACAGGAACTGCGCCGTCTCGGTGCGCAGATCGACGTGGAAGGCAACACTGCCGTGGTGCGCGGAGCGGACCGGCTGGAAGGCGCAACGGTGATGGCGACCGACCTGCGCGCTTCGGCCTGCCTGGTCATCGCCGGACTGGTGGCGCAGGGAGAGACCGTCATTGACCGCATCTATCACCTGGACCGCGGTTACGAGCACATCGAAAGCAAACTGGGGCAGCTCGGTGCTAACATTCGCCGGATAAAATAAACGTATTCGGGCGGCACAAGCGCCGCTTGAAATGAATACCCTCTCCCGGCGCTCACGCGCCACCCTCTCTCGCTTGCGGGTGAGGGGGCGGGGGAGAGGGGGAAGAAAGAGAAAATATGATCACCATCGCCTTATCCAAGGGACGCATCTTCGAAGAAACCATGCCGTTGCTGCAGGCAGCTGGCGTCACCGCGCTGGAAGATCCCGAGTCTTCGCGCAAGCTGATCCTGCCGACCAATCGCGACGACGTGCGGCTGATCATCGTGCGCGCATCCGATGTGCCGACCTATGTGCAGTACGGTGCCGCCGATCTCGGCGTAGCGGGCAAGGATGTGCTCAATGAACACGGCGGCGAGGGCTTGTACCAGCCGCTGGACCTCAACATCGCCAAGTGCCGCATGATGGTCGCGGTGCGCAATGACTTCGATTACGAGTCGGCGGTGAAGCAGGGCGCGCGTCTGCGCGTGGCGACCAAGTATGTGAAGACTGCACGCGAACACTTCGCCTCCAAAGGTGTGCACGTCGACCTTATCAAGTTATATGGGTCGATGGAACTGGCGCCGCTGGTCGGCCTGTCCGATGCCATCGTCGACCTGGTGAGCAGCGGTGCCACATTGAAGGCCAACAACCTCAAGGCAGTAGAAGAGATCGCGCCGATTTCTTCGCGTCTGGTGGTGAATCAGGCTTCGTTGAAGCTCAAGCGCGCCACGATTCAGCCGATGCTGGATGCGTTTGCGGGAGCAGTAAAATCATAAACCGTCATTCCGGCCTGCGCCGGAATGACGAACAGACAGGTGGCAAATGAACATTACGAGACTATCCACACAACAAGCCGATTTCGACGCCAAGCTGGGCAAACTGCTGGCCTTTGAAGAGACCGCAGATGAAAAGCTGGAAGCCACAGTCGCCGCCATCATCGCCGATGTAAAAGGTCGCGGCGATGCTGCCGTGCTGGAATACACCCGCAAGTTCGACCGTTTGCCGCTCGCCGATGCGGCTGCGATGGAATTGCCGAAGTCCGAACTGAAAGCGGCTTTCGAGGGGCTGCCTGCCGACCAGAAGAATGCGCTGCAACAAGCGGCGCAGCGCGTGACTTCATATCACAAGAAGCAGGTCCAGGTTTCCTGGAATTACCTTGACGACGACGGCACCATGCTCGGCCAGCAAGTCACGCCGCTGGATCGCGTCGGCCTCTATGTGCCAGGCGGCAAAGCGGCCTATCCATCGTCGGTGCTGATGAATGCCCTGCCTGCCAAAGTGGCGGGTGTCGCCGAGCTCATCATGGTCGTCCCCACACCGGAGGGCGTGAAGAATCCACTGGTGCTGGCGGCGGCCTATCTGTCGGGCGTTGATCGCGTGTTCACCATCGGCGGCGCACAGGCGGTGGCGGCGCTTGCCTACGGTACGGAGACCATACCCAAAGTGGACAAGGTCGTTGGCCCGGGCAACGCCTACGTCGCCTCCGCCAAGCGTCGCGTGTTCGGCGTGTGCGGCATCGACATGATCGCCGGGCCTTCCGAGATATTGGTCATCTGCGACGGCAAGACCGATCCGGACTGGGTGGCGATGGACCTGTTCTCGCAGGCCGAGCACGACGAGTTGGCGCAGGCCATTTTGCTCTCGCCGGATGCCGCTTTCATCGAGGCTGTGGCATCGAGTGCCAACAAACTGCTGGAACGGATGCCGCGCAAGGACATCATCAAGACTGCGCTGGAGAATCGCGGTGCGCTGATCCACGTCGCCGATATGGACGAAGCCTGCCGCATCAGCAACCGCATCGCACCCGAACATCTGGAACTGTCCGTTGGCGACCCGCAGACCTGGCTGCCCAAGCTCAAGCACGCCGGCGCCATCTTCATGGGCCGCTATACATCGGAATCGCTGGGCGATTACTGCGCCGGCCCCAATCACGTCCTGCCTACCTCGGGCACGGCACGGTTTTCCTCGCCATTGGGCGTGTACGACTTCCAGAAACGCAGCAGCCTGATCCAGGTTTCGCCCAAAGGTGCCCAAAAATTAGGCGAAATTGCCTCTGTATTGGCTTTTGGCGAGGGTTTGCAGGCGCATGCCCAATCCGCGCTCTACCGGAAGGGGCAGTGAAATTTGGGTTGTGTCTTTGCGGGCGTTTATGTAGAATCGCGCCTCTTTGAAAAACTGGTTGGGGAAATTGTCATGGCACGCGTCTGTCAAGTAACTGGGAAAAAGCCCATGGTGGGCAACAACATCTCCCACGCGAACAATAAAACCAAGCGCCGTTTCTTGCCGAATCTGCAACGCCGCCGCTTGTGGGTAGAATCTGAGAATCGTTGGGTGTCTTTGCGCCTGACCAATGCCGCATTGCGCACCATCGACAAGAACGGCATCGACGCCGTCCTGTTCGAGATGCGTGCCCGCGGCGAGAAGGTATAAAGGAGAACGACTGTGGCAAAAGGCGCACGCGAAAAGATCAAGCTGGAATCCTCCGCAGGTACGGGGCACTTCTATACCACCAACAAGAACAAGCGCACCACCCCGGAAAAACTCGAATTCATGAAGTTCGACCCGGTGGCGCGCAAGCATGTCGCATACAAGGAAACGAAGTTGAAGTGATTCGGCAGGACAACGATATGCAAAAGAAAGCCCGCAGAAATGCGGGCTTTTTTGTTGTGGTCACTCGCTGCGGGGATGAGGCTTCGGCTTATTGAAAGAATCGATGAATTGCTGCCTGATGGCATTCAGGTAACCCTTGCTGCAAGTGCCCTGATACTCCAGCCAGTGAACGGTGTTGTTGGTGAGGACGATGCTGCCAGAGATGATCACGCTGCCTGCCGAAACGGTCAGCATCACAGCGAGACATTCGTTATAGCTTCCGCAGTTCGGATTGATTTGAACCGTCTTGAGCGACATGCTTTTTGTGTAGGTCCTGCAGGAAGAGGGGGAGGCCTCTTCCTGATCCACTACCGGTACGGCAACACAGGCCGACAGGGAAATTGCCAGAAGGATGACGGAGAGTGTTTCCGGTATCCTCATCTGGCTCTGGCTGCGGTCACTGCTGAGCCCAGATCTGCGCCTCGCTGTAATCGTTGAACACCCGGATATCGGCATCGACGAACAGGCGCGATAGCCATGCCTGCCAGGTGAGCCACTGGTTGTCGGTGACGACGGCGATCCTGTTGAAATCGTGGTTATGTTCGCGACGGAAGAATTTGATCTCCTCCCATGCGACATCCGGCGTGTAGGCGAGCATGCCGCGCAGGTCGAACAGCAGGTTGATCTTGCCGGGCGCCTTGAGTTTGTACAGCGCGTGTTCCTCGAACTGCTTGAAGTCGGCGATCGTGAATTCGCCCATGACGGCGATATTGACCAGGTTGTTCTTTTCTTCGATGGTGATCATTTTATTGCCCCTGCATTGGTTGGTGCCAGACGCAAGCTTAACATGCCGCTGGCGATGATGAGTGCGATGCCGAGCCACGCGCTCAAACTCAGCAGTTCGTGCCAGAACAGCAAGCCGAACAATGCCGAGAATACGATGGTGCTATAGGCCAGACTGCCTACCACCAAAGCCTGGCCGGTGCGATGGGCACGGGTCAGGGCAAGTTGCGCGAAAGTGGCTGCAGCGCCGATGCCGACAAGCAATGGCAGGTCGTTCAGGGAGATTGCATGCAGCTGGTCTTGCAGCATCCAGGCACCGCTGGCGAGGGTGGCAATCAGGTTGAAATAGAACACTACGCGCATGCCGGGCTCGCCCAGCGCACCCAGTTGACGCACATTGAGCAAGGCCACTGCGGCAAGCAGGCCCGAGAGCAGGCCCAGCAAACCGTCCAATAAGCGATCATGCTCGAACGTCGGGTGCAACAGCAGCACCACGCCGGCAAAGCCGACAGCCAGGGCGCTGCTCAGGGGTGCGTGGAACGCCTCCTTCAGCACCAGTAAGGTCAATGCGGAAAGGAACAGGGAGGAGGTGTAGTTGAGCGTGATCGCGGTCGCCAGCGGCAGGGTGCCGATGCAATAGAAGAACAGCATCATGGCGACCGTGCCGGACAGTCCGCGCCAGAGGTGGCTGCGCCAGTGGCGCGTGGCTAGCACGACCTTTGCGCGGTGCAGCATCGCATACACGATGAGCAGGCCAAAGAAAGAGCGGTAGAACACCAGTTCGCTGGCGGAGAAATGCGACGAGCCGTATTTGACCAGCACACCCATGCAGGCGAACAGCAGGCCGGCTACCAGCATCCACAAAGCGCCCACGGGAACTTACTTCAGGTGCGGTTCGATGTTGCGGCGCAGGAACTCGTGGAAGTGCAGCATGCCGTCCTCGGTTGGCGACTGGTACGGGCCGACTTCTTCGATGCCCTGCCTGTACAAGGCCCGGCGGCCCTGATGCATGCGCAGGCAGATGATGTCGTCCTCCACTGCCGTTTCGCGGTAAGCCTTCTTTTCGGCCTCGATGTAGTCGCGCTCGAACAGCACGATGTCTTCGGGATAATAGAACTCGACGATATTGGTGCAGGCATCCGTGCCGCGCGGTACCACAGTGCTTACCACCAGCGTGTTCGGATACCACTCGACCGTGATGTTGGGGTAGTAGGTCAGCCAGATCGCGCCGTATCGCGGGAGCTTGCCATTGTTGTAGCGCATCACCTGCGCCGCCCACTTTTCGTAGACCGGGCTGCCCGCCTTGCGTTGCAGGTTATTGATACCCACAGTCTGTACGCTGAAGTGTTCGCCGAAGGTCCACTTGAGGTCGTCGCAATTGACCATCTGTCCCAAACCCGGATGGAATGGCACGACGTGATAGTCTTCCTGATAGACCTCGATGAAGGTCTTCCAGTTGAAGTCGTATTCGTCCACTTCAACGCGATCCAGCATGTAGCCGGAGAAATCGATCTCATCGAATTCGGGCATGCCCGCCAGATCCCTGGCGATGTCGCGCTGTCCCGCGAACAACAGGCCTTTCCAGTTCTGCAGCGGTGTCTTGTTCAGGTGCAGGCAGGGATTGTTGGGGAAGTGCGGCGCTCCGATCAGCTCGCCGCTGGTCTTGTAAGTCCAGCGATGCAGCGGGCACACGATATTCTTTGCGGTACCGCGGCCTTCCAGCATGGTGGCCTGGCGATGGCGGCAGATATTGGAAAGCAGTTCAACGCCGTTCTCATTGCGTACCAGCATCTTGGCTTTATCCATCCACTCGATCACGTGATAGTCGCCAAGGTTGGGCACCATCAGTTCGTGCCCTACATATTTGGGACCGGCATCGAGCAGCACGCGCTGCTCGATCTCCAGTACTTGCGGATCGAAATACCAGCGCAAAGGCGGTTGTGCGGATACCGGGTTGAATTGCTTGAACTTGGCGACTTCGGACATACCCACTCTTTCTGTGAATACGATTTTCAGGGTCTCGGATTGTCCCCGAAAACAGCAGGTGGGGCAATAAAAATTGGCTCTGCGTCTGGTGCTTAGGTAAAATGCCGCCCTTACGCAAAATTGACGTGCAGGGAATCGAGATGGCGGCAAAGCCCAACAAGATACTGAGTTTCGAAGCCGCACTGGCAGAGCTGGAACAGGTGGTGGCAGACATGGAGTCCGGCAAGCTGGCGCTGGAAGATTCATTGGTTTCCTACAAGCGCGGCGCGGAATTGTTGTCATTCTGCCGTTCCCGTCTGGATGACGCGCAACAGCAGGTGCGTATGCTGGAAGAAGGCTCACTCAAGGATTTCACTGCGTCTGGCGACACGAACGCAGATAGATAATGTCCGATTTCCTGTCCTGGGTTTCCATCCACCAATCCCGTTTTGAAGATGCGGTGGGGCGCTTGCTGCCTCAGACCGATGTTTTGCCGCAACGGTTGCATGCCGCGATGCGCTATAGCGTACTCGAAGGCGGCAAGCGTGTGCGCCCGTTGCTTGCCTATGCGGCAGGCGAACTTGCAGGTGCGCCGATCGAACGCGTCGAGATTGCCGCCGCCGCCGTCGAACTCATTCACGCCTATTCGCTGGTGCATGACGATATGCCTTGCATGGATGACGATGTATTGCGCCGGGGCAAACCGACCTGCCATATCGAATACGATGAAGCTACTGCATTGCTGGTGGGGGATGCGCTGCAAAGCCTGGCGTTCCAGTTGTTGTCCGAGCACCGACTGAGCGACGATCCATCCAGGCAATTGCAGATGGTGAGATTGCTGGCTGCAGCTTCCGGCTCGCGCGGAATGGCGGGCGGACAGGCGATCGACCTCGCAAGCGTGGGAAAACAGCTGGCGATGCCTGAGCTTGAGCAGATGCATATCTACAAGACTGGCGCGCTGATCCGCGCGGCGATCCTGCTTGGTGCGCACTGTGGCAAGCTGGATCAGGCGCAACTCGACAAGCTCGACCGTTACGGCAAATGCATCGGACTGGCGTTCCAGGTGGTGGACGATGTGCTGGACAGCGAGGCCGATACCGCGACCTTGGGCAAGACGGCGGGCAAGGATAAAGACAACGACAAACCCACCTATGTGACTTTGCTCGGCGTGCAAGCAGCAAAGCGGATGGCTGCGACTCTGCATCAGGAAGCACTAGATACCCTGAAAGAGTTTGGCGCATCAGCGCAGCGCCTGCATGATTTGGCCGATTTCATCGTGATGAGAAAATTCTGATGTACCCACTGCTCCATACCATCGACACTCCGGATGATCTGCGCAAACTGGAACGGGCGCAGCTGCCGCAACTGGCGGATGAACTGCGTGCCTTCCTGATCGAATCGGTGAGCAAGACCGGCGGCCATCTGTCCTCGAATCTCGGCACGGTTGAATTGACCATTGCGCTCCATTACATATACGACACGCCGGAGGACCGGCTGGTATGGGATGTCGGCCATCAGACCTATGCCCACAAGATACTCACCGGACGCCGCGCGGCGATGGGCGGTCTGCGCATGGCACACGGCATCTCCGGCTTTCCAAAGCGCAACGAGAGCCGGTATGACGCCTTTGGTACCGGGCATTCCAGCACTTCCATTTCGGCAGCGCTGGGGATGGCGGTGGCAGCCCGGCTGGCGGGCAAGGACAATCGCTCGGTTGCCATCATCGGCGATGGCGCGATGTCGGGGGGCATGGCATTCGAGGCGCTGAATAACGCGGGTGCCATGGATGCCAATCTGCTGGTCATCCTCAACGACAACGACATGTCCATATCGCGCCCGGTCGGCGCGCTCAACAACTATCTGGCGAAATTGATGTCCGGTCGTTTCTATGCGGCGATGCGGCGCGGCAGCGAGAAGATCCTGAAAGGCATGCCACCGGTACTGGAGTTTGCCAAGCGTGCAGAAGAGCACGTCAAGGGCATGGTCACGCCGGGCACGCTGTTCGAAGAGTTCGGCTTCAACTACATCGGTCCGATTGATGGCCACGATCTGGATGTGCTGGTCGAGACTCTGGGCAATATCCGCAAGCTGGAAGGCCCGCAGTTCCTGCACATCGTCACGCAAAAGGGTAAAGGTTACGCCCATGCCGAAGACGATTGCGTGCTGTATCACGGCGTCGGCAAATTCGATCCCAGCCATGGCATCACGGCCAAACCCAGTACCAAGCCCACCTACACACAAGTGTTCGGCGAGTGGTTGTGCGACATGGCGGCACAGGATGCGCGTCTGGTCGGTATTACACCTGCGATGTGCGAGGGTTCCGGCATGGTCGAGTTCGCCGAGAAGTTCCCCCAGCGTTATTTCGATGTCGGCATCGCCGAGCAGCATGCGCTGACCTTTGCTGCAGGCTTGGCCTGCGACGGCTTCAAGCCGGTGGTGGCGATCTACTCGACCTTCCTGCAACGAGGATATGATCAGCTCATTCACGACATCGCCATCCAGAATCTGCCCGTGGTGTTGGCCATCGACCGCGGTGGCCTGGTTGGGGCGGACGGTGCGACCCATGCCGGGAGTTTCGATCTTTCCTATTTGCGTAGTGTGCCCAACATGACAGTGATGGCGCCGGCTGACGAGAAAGAATGCCGGCAGATGCTGAGCACTGCCTTCCACCTCGATACGCCGAGTGCCGTGCGTTATCCGCGCGGTACCGGGCCTGGGGTAATGGTACAGAAGGACTTGCAGGCCATACCTGTGGGCAAAGGCGAAGTGCGCCGGGAAGGTGGCAAGGTTGCCATCCTCGCCTTCGGTTCGATGCTTGCTCCTGCGTTGGAGGCTGCCGGGCAACTCGATGCCACCGTCGCCAACATGCGCTTCGTCAAGCCGCTGGACGAAGAGCTGGTGCTGAAGCTGGCGCGCGAGCATGCGCTACTGGTCACAGTGGAAGAGAACACCCTGCAGGGCGGGGCCGGCAGCGCGGTAGCGGAATGTCTGGCTCGACGCGGTATCGTCGTGCCCATGTTGCATCTGGGCTTGCCGGATGCATTCCTGGAACAGGGCGACCCCGTGCAGATGCTGGCCGATTGCGGCCTGGATGCGAATGGAATCGCACGTTCTATCAGCAAAAAGTTGGCTGGTTGAGATTGTCCGACAAGAACAGTCGGGTAATGGGTATAATTGCCCCAAGACTTTTCTGAAAGCTAATCATGAATTCAATAGAAACCATCGCTGATGTACAAAACAGTGCCGATACCCGCCAGCTGGCGATCAACAAGGTGGGCATCAAGAGCATCCGCCATCCGGTCGTGGTCAAGGACAAGAGCGAGGGCGTGCAGCACACCATCGCCACATTCAACATGTACGTGCATCTGCCGCACAATTTCAAGGGCACGCATATGTCCCGTTTCGTGCAGATACTCAATCAGCACGGCCGCGAGATATCGGTCGAATCGTTCGAGGGTATCCTGCGCGAGATGACGGAAAAGCTGGAAGCGAAATCCGGCTATATCGAGATGTCGTTCCCCTATTTCGTCAACAAGACCGCGCCGATCTCCGAAGTGCAAAGTCTGCTGGATTACGACGTCACCTTCATCGGCGAGATCGTCGACGGCAACTATCGTTTCAACATGAAGGTGCAGATCCCGGTGACCAGCCTGTGCCCGTGCTCCAAGGAGATATCGGAGCGCGGTGCGCATAACCAGCGTTCGCACGTCACCATCACCGTGCGTACCAGACGTTCGGTGTGGATCGAGGAAGTGGTGCGCTTCGCCGAAGAGCAGGCATCGAGCGAGTTGTACGGCTTGCTGAAACGTCCCGATGAGAAGTTCGTCACCGAACGCGCTTACGATAATCCCAAGTTCGTCGAAGACATGGTGCGCGATGTGGCGGCAGTGCTGAATGCGGACGAGCGAATCGAGGCATATATCGTCGAGTCGGAAAATTTTGAATCGATTCATAATCACTCAGCTTATGCGCTTATCGAGCGGGATAAAACCAAGGATTGAGGAACTGGGATTTAGGATTTAGCAAACCCGCGCTCAGTATTACGTGAGCGGTGTCCCACTAATTCCTAAATCCAAAATCCCAAATCCTCGCCCCCTTGAAAAGAGGCATCCCATCCCCAAATACCCCCCACACTATTTCCAAGGAGGGATTTATGTCCGCTAGCACCACTGCCAGCCGCGAGACGCTGGGATTCCAGACCGAAGTCAAACAGCTGCTGCACCTGATGATCCACTCGCTGTATTCCAACCGCGAGATTTTCCTGAGAGAACTGATTTCCAACGCGTCCGACGCCTGCGACAAGCTGCGCTTCGAGGCGCTGCACAACGACGCGCTGTACGAGAACCAGTCCGACCTCAACATCCGCATCAGCTTCGACAAGGAGGCACGCACGCTGACCATTGCCGACAACGGAATCGGCATGAGCCGCGACGAAGTGATCGCCAACCTCGGCACCATCGCCAAGTCCGGCACGCGCGATTTCTTCAGCAAACTCTCCGGCGACCAGAAGAAGGATGCCAATCTCATCGGCCAGTTCGGTGTGGGCTTCTATTCCGCCTTCATCGTGGCCGACAAGGTCTCCGTGCTGACGCGCCGCGCGGGCGAAAAGGCCGATCAGGGCGTGCGCTGGGAATCCGATGGCGGCGGCGAGTTCTCCATCGAGATGGTGGAGAAGGCTGCGCGCGGCACCGAGATCACCCTGCACCTGCGCGAAGGCCAGGACGACCTGCTGGCTGGCTACAAGCTGCGCGAGATCATCAAGAAGTATTCCAACCACATCGTGCAACCCATCCTGATGCAGAAAGAGGAGTGGAAGGACGGCAAGTACGAAACGCTTGAAGAGGACGAGACCGTCAATCAGGCCTCCGCGCTGTGGGCCAAGTCCAAGAACGACATCACCGAAGAGCAGTACAAGGAATTCTACAAACACGTCGGCCACGACTTCAGCGACCCGCTGGCGTGGACCCATGCACGCGTCGAAGGCAAGCAGGAATACACGCAACTGCTGTACATCCCCGGCCGCGCGCCGTTCGACCTGTACGACCGCCAGGCGCGCCACGGTATCAAGCTCTACGTGCGCCGCGTGTTCATCATGGACGATGCCGAACAATTGATGCCGCAATACATGCGCTTCGTGCGCGGGGTGGTGGATTCCGCCGACCTGCCGCTCAACGTGTCGCGCGAGATCCTGCAGGAATCGAAGGACATCGAAGCGATCCGCAAGGGCTGTACCGGCAAGGTACTGGGCCTGCTGTCGGACCTGGCCGAGAACGACAAGGAGAAGTTTGCCAAATTCTGGGGCGAGTTCGGCCAGGTGCTGAAAGAGGGCATCGGCGAAGACTTCGTCAACAAGGACAAGATCGCAGCACTCTTGCGCTTCGCCACCACCAAGGCCGACACCGCGGAACAGATCGTGTCGCTGCAGGACTACATCGGCCGCATGAAAGACGGACAGGAAAAGATCTATTACGTCACCGCCGAAACTTTCAATGCCGCCAGGAACAGTCCGCACCTGGAAGTGTTCCGCAAGAAGGGCATCGAAGTGCTGCTGCTGTCTGACCGTGTGGACGAGTGGGTGGTGAGCAACCTGCATGAATTCGAAGGCAAGCAACTGGTCTCCGTCGCCAAGGGGGGCCTGGATCTGGGCGCGCTGGAAGACGAAGCCGAGAAGAAGGAGCAGGAGAAGCAGGTCGACGAGTTCAAGCCACTGGTCGAGAGGATCAAGAGCAGTCTGGCTGATCGCGTCAAGGAAGTGCGCGTCACCCACCGTCTCACCGACAGCCCAGCCTGTCTGGTCGCGGATGAGCACGACATGAGCGGCAATCTGGCGCGTTTGCTCAAGGCCTCGGGCCAGAAGATGCCAAACATGCAGCCCATCCTCGAGATCAACCCGGGGCATCCGGTGGTGTCGCGTTTGCAGAAAGAGGAAGCGCACTTCGACGACTGGGCAGCCGTGCTGTTCGACCAGGCGTTGCTTGCCGAAGGCGGGCAGCTTGACGATCCAGCGAGTTTCGTCAAACGCATCAACCAGCTGATGCTGGAGATGGGCAAATAAACTCAACAGAGCCAGGAGAGCGGGAGGGTAGAATCCACCCGCTTTCCCTTAACCTTCCGCAATCGATATGAAGCCAGTCGCCATCTTCCGCCATTCACCTACCGAGGGTGCAGGGCACTTTGCCCAGTTCCTCAATCAACACGTCATACCCTGGCATATGATCCACATCGACCAGGGCGAGGCGGTGCCGGCGGATGCCGGTGCGTTCTCGGGGCTCGTGTTCATGGGCGGACCGATGAGCGTGAACGACGAGCTGCCGTGGATACCACCAGTGTTGGCGCTGATCCGCGATGCCTATGCCAGGGATATCCCGTTGCTGGGCCACTGTCTCGGCGGACAGCTCATCACCAAGGCGCTGGGCGGTGTGGTGGGCAGGAATCCGGCAAAGGAACTGGGCTGGGGCAAGGTGCATGTGTCGGACAATGACACGGCGCGTGCGTGGTTCGGCAATATCGAACAGTTCGACTCGTTCCATTGGCACGGCGAAACCTTCAGCCTGCCGCCGGGCGCGGTACATCTGCTGTCCAGTGCGCATTGCAAGAATCAGGCTTACGCTATCGGCAAGCATCTGGCAATGCAGTGCCATGTCGAGATGACCGAGCAGATGATTCGCGACTGGTGCACTGCCGGTGCGGACGAGATTGCTGCCAGTGTGGGCAGTCCGGCAGTACAATCTGCGGAGGCGATGCAGCAACAGATGCACGACAAGTTGCCGGAGCTGCAACGTGTGGCATCACAACTTTATCGGCACTGGATGCACGGTTTGGTCCATTAATCACCGGGGAGGTAAAAATGGCTTACGTGGTTACCGAGAACTGCATCAAATGCAAATACACCGACTGCGTCGACGTATGTCCGGTGGACTGTTTTCACGAAGGCCCGAATTTCCTGGTGATCGATCCGGGAGAATGCATCGACTGCACGCTGTGCGTGGCGGAGTGCCCGGCGAATGCGATCTTTGCTGAAGACGACGTGCCGGTGGATCAGCGCCAGTTCATTGCGCTCAATGCCGAACTGGCGAAGCAATGGAAAGTCATCGTCGAGAAGAAAGCTGCGCCGGCCGATGCGGATGAATGGCGCGATGTGAAAGATAAATTACGCCTGCTTGAACGTTGAGTCCTCCAGCAGCATTATTCGACCGCATCGCCCTGCGCATCCTTGCTGCGCACCCCGCGCCCGATCTGCGCGATATCACTGTCCTCCTTCCCAATTACCACGTTGTGCAGCCATTGGCGCAGGCGCTGATGCGCGCGGCGCAGCGCCCCGCATTATTGCTGCCGCAGATGGTAACGTTGAACGAGTGGGCGCAAGGCATCGCGCTCGAATCGCCAGTCGCCGCCGATAGTCAGCGCAGCGCCCTGCTGTACCAGCAGTTGCGCAAGCAGAAATGGTTCGAACAGGCCGACCTGTGGAGCATGACGCAGGAGTTGCTGGTGCTCTTCGACGAGCTGACACATTCACTTGCCGACTTGCCGGGCGATGCGGATGCATTCGCTGCCGCAGTGCAACAGGCGTATCAGGCACGGAAGAACAGTACGTTGCAACTGGAAGCGCGGCTGGTGTTTGAACTCTGGCATGCCATGCAGAGCGGTGAGGAACTGGACGCGGGGCGCGCCTATCAGCAACGTCTGGCAAAGCTGGCGGAGCAGGCAAGGCAGCCACTATTCGTATTGCGCACGTCGGACTGGTGCGCGCTGGAACAGCGTTTCCTCGACGAGTATGCCGGGCGCGCCGCGGTGGAGGTGTTCGACCTGCGCAAGATGGATGCGCAGTGGGGCAGTTTGCTGCACGAGTCGTCCGCGGGACTGCGCTCGCAAAGCATTGCTTCGCTTGGGGGCAAGCTGGGTTTCTTCGCAGCCACCAGCCTGGAGCAGGAAGCCCGAGCCGCCGCCATGCAAGTGCGCCTGTGGCTGCAAGCCGGCAAACGCGACATCGCCATCGTCGCCCAGGATCGTGTGGTGGCCCGGCGCATGCGCGCCTTGCTGGAACGAGCCGAGATAATGGTGGCGGACGAGACCGGCTGGACCTTTGCCACGCTGTCGGTGAGCACGGTGCTGGATCGCTGGCTCACCGCGCTGCAAAGCGATTTCTACCATCACGACCTGCTCGATCTGCTCAAGTCGCCATTCATTTTCGCCGACATGACGGCGAGCGAGCGCAAGTCGGCCGTTTACCAGCTGGAGCAACTGCTGCGCAAACAGGGAGTGGTGGCCGGGCTAGAAAAATTCAGCGCGCTGGTCGAGCACGAAACCGTATTGCATCAACCTCTGGCGCGCCTGCGCCAGGCAGCTGCGTTGCTGGAACAGCACAAGAAAAGGACGCTGGCGGAATGGCTCGCGGCCTTGCGCGAGAGTTTGCAGGTGCTGAGTATCGACAGCGGCCTGCTACAGGATGATGCGGGCATGCAATTGCTGGGCGCACTGGAAACCTGGCAGCAGGAGTTGACGGCTGACGAGGGTCGCTACCGTTTCCCCGAATGGCGGCGCTGGCTGGCACAGCAGCTGGACACCCAGACCTACCGCGACAACAGCATAGATAGCCAGGTGCGCTTCACCCACCTTGCGGCGACGCGCTGGCGTGCTTTCGATGCGGTGTTGCTGCTGGGTTGCGATGCCGACCATCTGCCCAGCGTGGCGGACGGCGGGCGCTGGTTCAACGATGCCGTGCGCAGCAGCCTGAACTTGCCGACGCGCGCCATCAATGCCGAGCGGCAACGCGACGATCTGCTGTCCTTGCTGGCGTTGAACGATTGCGTGCTGGTCACCTGGCAGAAAGACAGGAACGGCGAAGCAGGGCTGCTCAGTCCGTATCTGGAGATACTGCGCGATCTTCACTTGTTGACCTGGGGTGACGATCTCGCAGAATCGGAATTGCCTGCGTATCTTGCGGCAGAAGAGGCACGTGCCGTCGAGCTGCCGCAATCGGCGCAACCTGCGCCGGTTGTGCAGAAGGAGATCATTCCGACAGGCGTCTCGATCAGTGCCTATAACAGCCTGGTTGCCTGTCCCTACCAGTTCTATGCGCGCCATATCCTGCGGTTGAATGAACTGGATGAAGTGCAGGAAGGTATCGAGAAGCGCGATTACGGCGAGCGGGTGCACGCAATCCTGCAGCGTTTCCACGAACGCTATCCGCGCGTGAGCGAACATTCCCGCGATACGATGGAGGTTGCACTGCGCCAGATCAGCGAGGAAGTGTTCGCCGACCTGCTGCAGCAGGATTTCGAGGCACGTGCGTGGCTGGCTCGCTGGTTCAAGGCGCTGCCTGCCTACATCGAATGGCAGATGGTGAACGAAGCGCAGGGCTGGCGCTACGTGGAGTCGGAGAGTGCATTCGATTGGGAGCTGGAAGGTGTACGCCTGCGCGGACGCATAGATAGGCTGGATATGAATGGGCAACAGAAGCGAGTCCTCGATTACAAGACACAGAGCGACCAGGTACTGCGCAACAAATTGCGCGAACCGGGAGAAGATGTGCAGCTGGCCTGTTACGCCTACGCGCATGAAGCGGCGGATGCCGCATTCCTCAGCATCGAGAGCGGGAAAGTGAAGTCGGTCGAACCCGAAGGCGATGTTCCATTGCTGGCGCAACTCAATGCCGAGCGCCTGGTGCAGGTCATGGGAAAAATACGCGGCGGTACTGGATTGCCCGCGAACGGTATCGACCAGGTATGTATCCATTGCGAAATGCGGGGTGTGTGCCGCAAAGGGGAATGGGTATGAGCATAAGCCCATCCAACCTGCTGCGCATTCAATCTGCTGCGCTGCGTGCCCGCTCACTACTCGCCTACTACCCACGGTATGTCTCGTCGTTCGCTGCGCGGCAGCTTGCATCTCGAATTGCTCGCGACGGTTATATGAGCTTCTGCCGAGGCTGTCATGTCTAATCAATTGGCCCTCGACCCCAAGCACAGTATCGTCGTCGAAGCCTGCGCCGGCAGCGGCAAGACCTGGCTGCTGGTGTCGCGCATCGTGCGTTTGCTGCTGGATGGCGCGCAGCCCTCGCAGATCCTGGCCATCACCTTTACCCGCAAAGCGGCGCAGGAGATGCAGGCGCGTCTGCAACTATGGCTGCGCGATCTGGCGATGGCTGACGATGCCGCAGTTCGCAAGTTCTTCGCCGAGCGTGGGTTGGAAAGCCTGAGCGAGTCGCAACTGCAGCGTGCCCGCAGCCTCTACGGCAGTGTGCTGCTGGCACAACCCGGCATCACCATCAGCACCTTTCATGGCTGGTTCATGCAAGTCATGCAGCGTGCGCCGTTGAATGCCGACGTGATGCTGGGCATGAGTCTGCTGGAGCGTGCGGGAAGCGAGCAGGAAGAAGCGTGGGAGGAACTGCTGGAGCAGATGCGCAAGCAGCCGGATGGGGCTCTGGCGCAGTACATGCAGTGGCTATTCGGCGAATGCGGCCTGTTCAATACGCGCAAGCTGCTGTTCAACTTCCTCGGCAAACGTGCCGAATGGTGGGCTTATACCCAGGGCCAGACCGATGTGCTTGCCTTTGCACTGGATAAGCTGCGTGCCGATCTGGCCGTGGACATGGACTTCGATCCGGTCGCCGATTGGGGCATGTGCGGCAACAGCGAAGAGGTGTTTTTCGCTTTCGTGCGACAACTGGCGAACGATGGCACGGGGACGCAGAAGAGCAAGGCGAGCGAGCTGGAACTTGCCTGGACAGACTCGAGGCCGGAAGAACGCTTTGCGAAGGTTCAGCCATCGCTTTTTACTCAGGCAGGCGAACCCCGCAGTTTCAAACCGACCAAGCAACAGGATGCTGAAGCGTTTCTGGTAACGCGCGAGGCGTTGTTCGGCAGCCTGCAAGAAGTGCGCGACACGCTTGCCGAACAGCAGGCCTATCGCCTGAATGAGGCTGTGCTGCATTGCGGCGTGGCTTTCCTTGAACGCTACCAGGCACTCAAGGCGCAGAAGCAGCAGATGGATTTCTCCGATTTGGAATGGCAGTTGTGCAGACTGCTGCAACAGAGCGAACATGCCGAGACCATGCAATACAAGCTCGACAGCCGCTATCGCCATGTGTTGCTGGACGAGTTCCAGGACACCAACCCGCTGCAATGGCAGATCCTGCGGGCGTGGTTCGATGCATCGGTGGCCGTGGATTCGCAGCCTACCGTTTTTGTCGTCGGCGATCCCAAGCAATCCATCTATCGCTTCCGTCGTGCCGATGCGAGACTGTTCGGTGTGGCGCGTGAATACCTGCAGGAATATTTCTCGGCCCAGACACAGGGCAACAGCCTCACGCGTCGCAACTCGCAACCGGTGGTCGATGCGGTGAATGCTGTGTTTCATGAGCAGCCGGATGGGTTCGAGTTCGTTGAGCACCAGACGCACCAGAAAGAACTGCCAGGGTATGTGCTGGTGCTGCCTTTGGCAGTCGCCGAAGTTATCCCCTCTCCCAATGGGGGCGGGGATATTAACGGGGCTGGGGGAGAAGGCGAAGAGTTGCGCCTGCGCGATCCGCTGACGACGCCACGAGACGAAGCGGAAGAGGGTGCGCGTCAGATCGAAGCCGCACAGTTCGCCGAGATGCTGCAAACCATCGCTCGTGATTGGTCGGTGAACGAGGGAGGTCAGGAACGTCGCGCTACATATGGCGACATCATGGTGCTGGTGCGCAGCCGCACTCACCTCACGGTGTACGAAGAAGCCCTGCGTGCGCGACACATCCCTTTCATCAGCTCGCGCCGCGGCGGCCTGCTCGACACGCTGGAAGCGGAAGACGTGCAGGCGCTGCTGATGTTCCTCATCACTCCGTTCGCCGACCTTGCGCTGGCGCAAGTGTTGCGCACCCCCATCTTTGCCTGCAGCGATGCGGATCTGATGCGCCTGGCGCAAAATAGTGCCGAGTACGGAGCGACAAGTAGCGAGGGCGGCGCAGAGATTTCTGCTCAGCGCTCAGCACTCGGCACTCGAACTTCATGGTGGCAGCGCCTGCAGCATCTCGGCGACCCGTCGCCCGCACTGCGCCGTGCCACCGGGTTGCTACAACGCTGGCTTGCCCTTGCCGACAAACTCCCCGTGCACGACCTGCTCGACCGTATCTATTTCGAGGGCGATGTGCTGGCACGTTATGCCGCCGTGCTGCCGCCCGAGATGCGCGCCAAGGTCGCCGCCAATCTGCATGCCTTCATGGAGATCGCACTGAGCGTGGATGCGGGCCGCTACCCCAGTTTGCCGCGCTTCCTGCAAGAACTGCGCGAACTGCGCGACAGCAAAGATGATGCGCCGGACGAAGGCAAGCTCGGCTCGGCAGGTGATGCCGTACGCATCTACACAGTACATGAGTCGAAAGGTCTGGAAGCGCCCATCGTCTGGCTGCTGGATGCGAACGCGGAAAAGAGGAGCATGGCTGGCAACGATGTCCTGCTCGACTGGCCTACGCAAGAACCACAACCATCGCATTTCTCGTTGTATGCCGACCAAGCCTCGCGCGGTAAGAAACGCGCCCACTTGTTTGAGCAGGACGCCGCACAGCAGGCCCGAGAAGAGATGAATCTGCTCTATGTCGCCATGACCCGCGCGCAACAGGCGCTCATTGTCAGCGGCAACAAGGGCGGCAAGGAAAATCGCTCTACCACGTGGTATGAGCGCATCGCGGCAGTGGCGAGAGATCAGGAGAACCCGCTGCGCAAGGCAGTGCCATCCGCTGTGGAAAAACAGGGTGCAGCAGGACTGGTTACCTTGCCCGCCATTGAACCTGCCGGAAAACGTGCCGCACGCAACACGATGCAGCAGCAACGCGGTATCTGGCTGCACGCGTTGCTGCAACACCTTTCGGAAACTTCTCCTGATGTAACTACTAGCCATTCGACTAAGTCCGCAAGCGGGCAAGTCGCTGGTTTTCGCCCGCCCCTCACCCCACGCCCTCTCCCGGCGGGAGAGGGCGCTTTTACGGGGCCAGGGGAGAGGGAGATGCTGCAGCAACGCCTCGGTATTCCTTTCGCGGAATTCGAATCATTGCTGCAGCAGGCACAGCACCTGCTTACCCTGCCGCAACTAGTACGCTTCTTCGACGACCGGCAATACCGCAATGCCTGCAATGAGATGCCCTACATCAACGCCAGGGGCGAATTGAAACGCATCGACCGTCTGGTCGAATTCGACGACGAAGTGTGGGTGGTGGATTACAAGCTGGGTGACAGTGAAGATGCCGACCGTTACCGCCAGCAGATGCAGGAATATCGGGCGGCGATGAAATCGGTGTATGCGGGCAAGGTAGTGCGCTGCGCGCTGGTGTTTGCGGATGGGGTATTGAGCGAGGTGTAGGATACACACCTTTCGAGAGCACCACCTGTGTTGTGCTTTAACGCCGCACACTCTGGCATGTTCCGCAGCAAGTACCAACCCGCCGGATTTTTCCTTGCGCATCAGGATCAGTCGGGAGCTTGTCGTCTGCTATATCCCGCCCATCCGTTTGGCGAATGAGAACGCGTATGCCGGCGAGCGGAAAAGCAGAATCGGGTCATTCGTCGGTTCAATGCCGTCCGACATCACCAGCGGATCGAAGTTGATCTTTTCACATTCGGCGCCCTTCTGCGGCATGGCCGAAGAAATCGTCAGCGTTCCAAACTTGATTGTCTTGCGGTTGTCGGGCCAGGCGATGGTCGGGTTGTCCTCGGTGTCGCCCGGCTCGCCTATGGAAACCAGCATGTCCCAACGTATCGGACCTTGTTTCGTGCGCTTGATCAGCGCCTCCTCGAGGAAGTTCGGCGGAGACGTTTTCAGTTGCTCATTAGTCAGCCTCTTTTCCCCATCCTGCGGAACGAACCGCCAGCGCACATACGTGATCTTGTTGTCGCTATTAATGAACTTGAACGTGTGAATGCCAAAAAAGGCGCTGTTGGCATAGCTTGGCGGCGGGTTGTTCTTGGCGAGAAACGTGGCCTGTGCCAGATTGTCGGGATGACTTGTCTGGAATGCCTTGATCTTCTCGGGATCGGGTTTGCCCGTCGCCGGGTCGGGCCTGGAGGCGATGATCATGTCCACAAATGTCTGGGGTTTGGCCGCGCCGAATATGGGCGTGTTCAGCATCGTTATGTGTTGGAGGTTGTCACCAGGCAGCCTGAACTCCAGGGCCATGCCTCGCGCGGACTTCGCCGTGTCAGGTGCCTTGGGATTGCCGCCGGCCAGCGAGAAACGAGCGACGACTGGCACTGGTTTCCCTGAAAACAACGCCGAACGCGAATAGGGTGCAGCCGCTGCCGTGCCGACAAATTCACCCGCAGCACAGGTTCCCTTGGTGTGATTGCGTCGTTCTCCGGGGGTTACCCCAAAAGTATTTTCGAGGGCTGTCACCGCCTGTTCGGCAGTCACTCCGTTTGTTTCCGCCCTGCTGCAGGGCGTAGTTAAGGTAAGGGTGGCAGTTAGCAAGCATGTTGTCAGAGAAATTGATTTGGTGTCCATGTCAGCGTCTTTCATCAGGTTGAAGAACTTCTAAGCGATATCAAGCGTTAGGCGATTACGACCGGGGCGGTATCGCGGCAATAACTGCTGTGGTGCACAGTGGATAAGTAGACTCCCTAAAATGTGCTGCTGCAATACGCTCAACACCGTAGATACACCTCGCACATTCATGGAATCGAGAATCTTCGCAGCATTGTCTTCTGCGCAAATGGCTGGCATGCGCAAACTTACCCACGTCCTGGATGCACTGCGATATCGTGGCGCCTGCAGCGAGATGCCCGTCATTCATGCCAAGGGAGAATTGAAACGCATCGACCGTCTGGCCGAACTCGACGACGAAGTATGGGGAGATTGCAAACTGGACGATAGCGAGGACGGCAGCTACCGTACGCAGATACGGTAGCATTAAACGTCGGTGCAACCGGTATATACAGGCAAAGCAGTGAACTGGTGTTTGCCGATGGAGTGCTGGATGCTGTGGTGTAGAGGAGCAATTTTAAGGTCGCTTCGATCGGCCTTCCTGCCTTCCAGGTGCATTGCATAGACAATGCACCTGGAAGGCTTCAGTAAGGCCTCGAACCAGTACATCCGCAAGGATTGCCAGAAAATACCCATACTTATGATAAGTAATAGTTCAAGGTATATGCACTTTGGCATATACCAATGCGCTCTGCCTGCTGATAGCCTGAAGTGCAAATCCGAAGAATATTCTGCGATTGAACAGCGCGTTGCCGGGTGCATTCGAAGTTCAAGCTGCAAGGGAGTCGTTATGGAAGTTGCACTGCCTGATATCACTTACAATCTTTCCAACCCTCGCCATGAAAGGTATCGGAGCATTGAAGTGAATGGAGAAGTGATTCACTGGATAGAGGATATCGACAAGTTTTATCAAATATTCGGCTATTCTGCCGACATGAGAAAAGCAGGTGTTCTCCCGGAAGAGTTTGTCTGGAACGAATACACCAAAAAAAATCCATTTGATTTCACTGCCTGCAAATTGATTCAGATCATCGAGTATCTGCGAATCCACTCGCAAGCGTTCTTGCAAAAATATGGCAAAGAATGTGAAACCTGGTTGGCGGATTTGGTAAAAGTGCGTGCAGCCAGGCATGAGGTGTGTGCGGCCTGCAAAATGAAACCGGTTTGCTCAAATTAATTTGAGTAGTTCACCTTGAACTGACAGCCGGTGTCTGGCTTTACTTTATCAAGTCTATCCATACGATAATAGCCGATGGCTGCCTGTGGCTTGAATAGCTACGGGGTCACTTCCGAAACCTGCTACAACCTGACGTTCGCCGAACCCATGAATTTTCATGACTTGAAATTATTTTGGTTTGGATCATGTGAAGAGAAAGAATCCTCACGGAGGCTAAAATGAAGATTCGGTACAATAAAAACGAAGTTATTGCAGCAGCCAGATATGTTGTGGAGAACAAACCAAGTTCAAAAATACCATCGATGATTCCTTATACTGATCGAGGTTATCTACCGGAACGCGGAGCAGTGGATGAAATTCTAAGAAATATACGGACTCTGGCCAGAGAAAATAAGGAAGTATTCGAGGCTGTTCGACAAAAACTTGCTTTTGGTGATACGAAAGTTGAACCACTTTTGCAGAAGTGGGTTGAAGTATTGGGAGTAGGTGGATATTGGATTATTGCCGAGATAGAAGGCGATACTGTAATTTTTTCAGTTGCGGTATCGCCTTGGTTCGGCGACTTTCGCGTTATCGAAGAAGAGATTTAATTGAAAAATCCGGAATTGACGATTTCCGGCCGTTGTCTGTGCATGATCGCATCTTGTTATGGTGCAACTCGGATGCGGTGTTGGCAGACATCAATCCAAACATTTGCGTAGCAATATCTCATCGTATTCCGGTGTCACCAACCCCTGGATCGGGCCGATCGGTTGGAAGCCAAGGCCCTGATAGAAATCCAGGGCCTGGTGATTGAACGACGAAGCCACAACCCACAGGTTCCTGGCTTCGCGACGCGCTTCTGATTCGGTCCAGGCCAGTATCTGTTTGCCGATACCTTGTCCCCGGTGATCCTGGGATAGGCCCAGTAGTTCGATGTAGGGACCGCGCAGCCAGGGATAGCGCACGCAAATGACTCCAGCCAATTTGCCATCAACAGAAACCGCGTATCGGTATAGCGAGGTGTCATCGCGCATCAAATATTTCGCCAATGCTGCGGCGGAGAATTTCAGGGTTTTCCACGGCTCTGAAATCGAAAGCATCTCTGCTATTGCCAGGGCCTGCTCATCGGTCAACGGGCTGGTCAATCGGCAGTTGGCAAGGTTCTCTGTGGTTTTACCAAACGTTTTTTGCGGTGCGTGTTTGCTCATCGATTTTTCTGCCTGATATTTTTCAATTTCAACTTGCTGCGATAGCTTGTCCACTTTGTCCGGGCTTGGCCCGTTTCTTCAGCGAGAGCGTCAATTTGAATCTGGCAACCGGTTCAAGGCCTGATGACGGGACGGTGGCAATGACCTCGACCTGCCGCTCGACCCGCTCATCAGATGCTGCAGCCTGGGCGACCAGATCGGCGATCTCCTTGCCCTGACTACAGCAAAATTCCACTTCACCCTCGGCGCGCTTGAGGAACCCAGCATTGAAATCCTTGAACACGAGCGCGATGTGTTCCGGTTGCCGCCTGATCAGGTACATGGCGAGCGCTCCGGCTGCGCAGTCGGCACCGACACATAACACGCCGAAGTACATGGAGCCGAGGTGATTCCTGGTCCTGCGCCGCAGTGGGATCCTGACCACCATCCGCTCAGGCGAAACTTCCGCGACTGAAATGCCAACATAGGACAGCAGGGGGATCTTGGTGAGCCCGAACCAGCGCAGCGAGAAGCTCTCCCGTGTTCTTTCAGTGAACAGTTTGCGTAACCGATTCATTGATTGGACGGGTGGGCTGACATGCAAAAAGGCCGGTGCGGAATTTGTTCGCTCATGGCGTTCACTCTAAACACTCCCTGAATCGAGCGCAACACTCGAAGGCATTCGCCGCTACGACAAGTGGCGATGTTTGGTCGAGTGAAGTTGAATCAGCGCCCCTCATGCCCATTTGACAATGCCTCTCTTGACGCCATATAGTTGCGACAGAACGAACGTTCTGAGTCGATTGGGGGAGTCGAAAGAGCGTTGGCAATGATGCGAGTGGACTGGGATCGAATGAAACATGAAGTGGCAAAAGGCCGGGGTGCGACGCTGCAGATCGAGGGGCGTTTCGAGAGTGCGGTGCGCGAGCGTATCGACGACGGCTGGAGTGCTGCAGACGAAGAGTTGCCGCCATTCAGAACGACAGTGACAGTGGAGCGCGCAAAGAGCGTGATCCAGCGCCACGATTCGCCGGACCTGCCGCTCGACCATACGCTCAATGCCTATCGCGGCTGCGAGCACGGCTGTATCTATTGTTATGCGCGGCCTTCGCATGGTTACCTGAACCTTTCGCCCGGACTGGATTTCGAGACCAGACTGTTCGCCAAGCCCGATGCGCCGAAGCTATTGCGCGCTGAACTGGCGAAGCCTTCCTATCGATGTTCGCCCATCGCGCTGGGTTCGAATACCGATCCTTACCAGCCGATCGAACGCGAGTGGAAGATCACGCGACAGATACTGGAGGTGCTGGCAGAGTGCAGGCATCCGCTCTCCATCGTGACCAAGTCGGCGCTGATCGAGAGAGATCTTGATTTGCTGGCGCAACTGGCGCAAGACGGCCTGGTGCAAGTGTTCATCTCCGTCACCACGCTGAACGCAGAGCTGGCGCGCAAGCTGGAACCGCGCGCAGTTTCGCCGCGTCGCAGATTGCAGGCTATCGAGCGCCTCAACCTGGCGGGCGTGCCGTGCGGCGTGATGGTCGCGCCGGTGATCCCTTTCCTGACCGATACGGAAATGGAGAATGTGCTGCAGGCGGCATACGACCACGGTGCGCGCTCAACGGCCTATACCTTGCTGCGTTTGCCCTATGAGCTGAAAGACCT
The DNA here is from genome assembly GCF_000025705.1 of Sideroxydans lithotrophicus ES-1. Classification (NCBI taxonomy): domain Bacteria; kingdom Pseudomonadati; phylum Pseudomonadota; class Betaproteobacteria; order Nitrosomonadales; family Gallionellaceae; genus Sideroxydans; species Sideroxydans lithotrophicus. Next base: position 723,928 of record NC_013959.1, read on the forward strand.
GTTCAAGGATTGGCTTGCTACGCATTACCCGCTGAAAGCGGAACATGTGATGAGCCGCTTGCGCGAGATGCGCGGCGGTCGCGAGAACGATCCGGAGTTCGGCACGCGCTTTACCGGAAATGGGTTGTTTTCGCAGCTGCTGTCCAGGCGTTTTGACCTTGCATGCGAGCGCTTGGGATTCAATCGCGGGCAGCTGGCGCTGGATACGACGCGCTTCATCAAGCCGAATCGGCATGGGCAGCGTAACTTGTTTTAGCAGAAGCAGGGGCGTGATTAAAAGTGGAGCGGCATTCTTGTTTTATCAGCTTGGCGGGGTGAAGCGAAAATACCACCACACTAGTTCGACGGGTTGATCGAGTCGGCTATGGTGATCGCGGCGATCATGGGCATGGTTCTTTCGATCAGCCAATAGAAAACCTCAGCTACTCTTGATTTCGGTGCCTTCATTTTTCACCTTGGATGGGCATTTCTTTTAGCGCTTTTCCCGGCTTGAATCGCGGATGGTATTTGGCAGCAACCTCAATCTTCGCGCCAGTCTTCGGATTGCGACCATTGCGCGGTTTTCGGTAATTCAGGCCGAAGCTGCCAAAACCGCGGATCTCCACGCGATTGCCTTTCGAGATGGTCGTTGCCAATTTATCCAGGATGACCCTCACCCCAAGCTCGACATCTTTTGCCTGCAGGTTCGGCGTTTGTTCGGCCAACTTGGAGATCAGGTCGCTGCGATTCATGGAAGTGTCTTTCATCCTGTGAAAAAGTGGGCATCCCGGAGGATGCCCAAATGGGTGGGAGAAACATGAAAGTAGCAGAACACTGATCTGCAGCACTTTCAGTTGATCAGTCAGCAAACACTGTGCCAAGATATGTGCCACTATTTATCAATAGCTTAGCTTGGTAGTGGAGGGCAGGCAGGGAAATGGCCGCACCAAGAAGCGGCCTGGCGCACAGCTTTGGTGAACAATTCAGATATGGAAGCAGGGTGGCTCTGGATCGGCGCCGTCATTCCCACTTGAACACATACGCGCCGATGGCCATGAAGATCGCGCTCATGACGGTGAGCGTCCAGATCTGCGGCATCACCTGGGACAGCGTGGCGCCCTCGTTCATGATCGCGCGTGCAGCAGTGATCATGTGGGTCAGCGGGAAGATCAGCGACAGCTTCTGTACCCAGACCTGGGCTCCTTCCAGCGAGAACCAGGCGCCCGACAACAGCATCATCGGCCAGGTCACGATATTGAGGATGCCGCCGGCCAGTTCTTCGCTGGCAGTGCGCGCCGCAATGAGCAGGCCGATGGAGATCATGCACATCGCGCCCAGTGTCGCGACCAGCAACAGCGTCCAATAGGAGCCCTGCATGTTGAACCGGATGAAGAGGTTGCAGCCGCCATAGACGATGGTGGTGACCAGCATGATCAACAGCAGGCGCGAGACCAGCTGCGCGAACAGGAACTGGAAGGCTCCCAGCGGGGTCGCTTTCAGGCGTTTGAGGAAGCCGTTCTTGCGGTAGCGCACGATCACGAAGCCGACGCCGAACAGGCAGGCGAACATCATGTTCATCCCCAGGATGCCGGGCAGGAACCAGTCTACATAGCGTATCTCCGCGCCTTCCACGGTCTGGCGTTCGAAACGGTGCCCATCCGTACCCCAGACGATGCGTTCGAGCAGGTAGCCGTTGGGGGAGCTCGAATTGATCCAGTATTTCGGCGCACCGCTGACGTCGATCAACATGTCCATCTGATGGTGTTCGACCTTGCCGACGGCGACATGCAGGTCGTCGTAGGGAATGTACTGGATGAACTTCGTCGACTGCAGTGCCGGGGCGACGCTGTGCAATCTGTCGAGCCCGCCCACGACGCCGATCTTGTAGATCTCCTTGTTGTTGCCGGAGAAGGTAAATGCCAGGCCGATCACCAGCATGAACGGCATGGCCAGGTTCCATGCCAGCGCGGAACGGTCGCGCAGGAATTCCATGTTGCGGGCGTGCAATACGGCGAGGAACTTCTTCATGGGCTGACCTTCTTTCCGGTCACGTTGATGAACAGGTCTTCCAGCGTCCATGCGCGGATGCGCAGGTGATCGAGATTGACGCCGTTTTCGATCAGTTGCTGCAGTGTGTGGTGCAGGCGGTTGGTCCTGATCTCGTGCATGTCGCCGGCCTGGATAGCGCTCAGACCCAATCCGCCAAGCTTGCCTGCCGCGTCGGTATCCGGGATCTGCAGTATCACGTCGCCAAAATGTTCGGACAGCAGATGCTGTGGCGTACCCTGCGAGACGATACGCCCCTTGTCCATGATGGCGATCTCGTCGCAAAGCGCATAAGCCTCTTCCATGTAGTGCGTGGTCAGTACGATGGTCTTGTTGCGCGACTTGACCAGTTTGACCAGGTCCCAGAAATTGCGCCGCGCTTGCGGGTCGAGTCCGGTCGTGGGTTCATCCAGGAAGATCAGCTCGGGATCGTTGATCAGGGCCAGGGCGAGCAGCAGGCGTTGCCGCTGTCCGCCGGAGATCTTGCGGGTGTCGCGATCAAGGATATCCGCCAGCGAGCAGAGTTCGATCAGTTCGGCAATCGGCACGGTGCGGTGATAGAGCCGTTCGAACAGCTCCAGCGTCTCGCGCACCGTCAGGAACTCCTGCAGCGCAGTGTGCTGGAACTGTATGCCTACCTCTTCGCGATACCTTGCCCCCAGTGGTTCGCCTTTGTACAGCACCGTCCCGCTGGTCGGAAGGTGGATGCCTTCCAGTATCTCGATGGTCGTGGTCTTGCCCGCGCCGTTGGGGCCGAGCAGACCGAAACAGATGCCGGTGGGTATGGCAAGGTCGATATGGTCTACAGCAAGGACGCCGGGGTATTGCTTGACCAGATCGGTGGCGGTGATTATGGGAGGCATGTCGCAATGGTCCGGCTGTTGAGAGTCACTGTTCGAGCAAACGTTTTTTGTCCAGGTGCCGCTGCAGGCCGTGCACCAGATTCTGGGTCAGTTGCGCCTGCAGTTCTTCCCATGGCACGGTGATGCCGAGTTCGATGGCCTGGGTGACGCGCAATCCTTCGTAGCCGCAGGGATTGATGTTGTCGAACGGAGACAGGTCCATGTCCACGTTGAACGACAAGCCATGGTAGCTGCAACCCTTCTTGATCTTGAGCCCCAGCGCGGCGATCTTGGCATCGCCGACATACACGCCGGGCGCATCCTCGCGGCCTTCCGCTTGTGCTCCATATTCCGCCAGCAGGTCGATCACGGCTCGCTCCATCAGGCGTACCAGTTCGCGCACGTTGATCTTCCAGCGGTGCAGGTCGAGCAGCAGGTAGGCGACGATCTGGCCGGGGCCGTGGTAGGTGATCTGGCCGCCGCGGTCGATCTTCACCACCGGGATGTCGGTTGGATTAAGCAGGTGCTCCGGCTTGCCTGCCTGGCCTTGCGTGTAGGTGGGCGGGTGCTGCACCAGCCATATCTCGTCCACGGTGTCGGCGCTGCGCTCGGCAGTGAAGCGCTGCATGGCGCGCCAGGTCGGTTCGTAGTCGACCATGCCCAGTGCTTTGATGTGGATTAATGGGTGTTGCATGGAGCATTCCTCCTCTTTACCTCCTTACCAAGCCTTATCCGCTTTGGGGGGAAAGGGTTGGCGAGGAAGGCAATGTCTATTACAGCACCATTTTGACCATCGGGTGCGAAGTCAGATCGCGATACAGATTGTCGAGCTGTTCGCGCGAGGTGGCGCGGATGACGCAGGTAAGGCTGATATATCTGGCATTGCTGCTGCTGCGCATCTCGATGGTCGCGCTGTCGAAGTCGGGCGCATGCGCCTGCACAACTGCGGCGACGGCTTGCGCAAAGCCTTGCTGCGCTTCCCCGAACACCTTGAGCGGGAAATCGCAGGGATATTCGATGAGGGATTCTTTGGGGTCGATCATTTGCGCATCACGTCCCGTTTGAAAGCCTGGTAGAGCGGATGCAGTCTGGCGAACATCGCGCCGGGCCTGCCGTTGCCCACGGGTTTACCATCGAGTGTGGTGACGGCAAGCACTTCCTTGGTGCTGGAGGTGAGCAGCAGTTCGTCGGCGCCGAACACCTCTGTTTTCGTTATGCGCCGCACCTCATACGGGATGCTGTTGGCGGCAGCGAGCTCAAGGATGACATCATAGGTGATGCCGGGCAGCATCAGGTTGTCCTTGGGCGGCGCCAGCAGTTTGCCGTTCTTCACCACGAAGATGTTGCTGGCGGCGCCTTCGGTGAGGAAGGCGTCGTCGCGGATCAGGATGGCTTCGGCACAGCCCGCCTCGACAGCAGCCTGCCGCAGCAAGACGTTGGGCAGCAGCGCGATGGACTTGATGTCGCAGCGCAGCCAGCGATTGTCGGCAACGGTGATGCAGGCGATGCCGCTTTGCAGCAGTTCCGCAGGAGGCGTGGTGAGCGGGTTGCTCAGCGCGAATACGGTCGGCGGTACCGGCGGGTTCGGGAAAGCGTGATCGCGCTTGGCGACGCCGCGGGTGATGTGCAGGTAAATGTATTGGTCATCCGGCTCGTTGCGGGCGATGAGTTCGTAGAGGACGTCTGCCCACTTGTTCTCGCTGTGCGGGTTCTTCAGCTTGATGCCGTCGAGACTGTGCTGCAGGCGCTGCAGGTGCTCCGCAAGGCGGAAAGGGCGGCGCGAATACACCGGGATGACTTCGTAGACTCCGTCGCCGAAGATGAAGCCGCGGTCCAGTACCGACACCCTGGCTTCTTCGATCGGCATGAATGAACCATTGAGGTAAATGGTCATGCTTACTCCTTTACTGGAACAGCAACCGGATGTTGTCCACTCCGCGCGAGAATACGTTCGCCAATGGTATATCTTCCAGCGCGACCACGGGCAGGTCGAGGAAGGGTTTGTCGCTCAGGGTCAGGTGCAAGGTGCCGATCTGCTGGCCGCGGTCGATCGGTGCAAGTATCGGTTGCTTTGTCTCCAGCGTGGCTTTGAGCGCATCGCGTCGGCCTTTGGGTATGGTGATGTAGCGATCCGCACGAAAGCCGATCTCGACTTCTTTTGCGGTGCCTTTCCAGACATATTTGCTGCTGACCAATTGATCCTTGGCATAGAGCCTGATCGCTTCGAAATCCTGGAAACCGTAGTTCAACAGGCGCTGGCTTTCGCTGCTGCGCAGCTTCTCGGTTGCGGTGCCGATCACCACCGAGATCAGGCGCCGTTCGTCGCGTTTGGCCGAGGCGACCATGTAGAATTCCTCGGATTCGTTATTGCCTGTCGCCAGCCCGTCCACAAAGGGGTCCATCCATAGCAGACGATTGCGGTTGAACTGGTTGATGCCGTTGTATTGATATTCACGCTGCGAGTAGATGTGGTAGTACTCGGGGAAATCTCGCACCAGCGCGGCAGCGATCAAGGCCAGATCGTGCGCACTGCTGTAGTGCTGTGCATCGGGGGTGCCGGTGGCATTGACGAAATGCGTATCCTTCAGCCCCAGCTGCTGCGCCTCGTTGTTCATCGCGTCGGCCAGCGCCATTTCATGATTGGCGAGAGTCTCCGCCAGCACCCGTGCAGCATCGTTGGCGGACTGCACGATCAATCCGCGCAGCAATTCTTCAACTGACACCTCCTTGCCGGCAGTCAGGTACATGCGCGGCTCATCATTTTGCATGCGCGTGGCATAAGCCGATGGCAACAGTTTCCGGGTAAGCGATAACTTGCCCTGCTTGATCGCGCTGAACACGACATAGGCCGTCATCAGTTTGGTCAATTGGGCTGGCGGGATATGCGCGTTGGCGTTCTGTTCCACCAGGAATTGCCCGCTGGTGTAGTCGTACAGTGCGTAAGAATTGGCAGCGAGGATGGGTGGAGAGGATGACTGCTCTTGCTCTTGCGAAAATGCCAGCGTCGGCAACAGTGCGAATAGAAATATCAGGGCGCGTTTCATGGAATCTGGTCGGATAGCTATGGGCGGATTATAGCAAGCACGGGCCTTGGCTGGCGGCGGACTAGGGATGGCATAGATATTTTCCGGCGGGATATAGGTACGGTCTAGTCCGTATGGCATATTGCCCTTGCTTTTTGCCGGAGATAAAAAGGTCGCCCCCACAGTGATGGTCAAGGAGAACAGGATGCAACTAATCAGCGAAAGACTCGGCCAGGAAATCGGCAAACTGCCCAACCGGATCGATCAGGCGCACGCTCCATCTTTCATCGGGATAGATTTCGTGGAAGTCGCTGAGTCCCATGTGCTGTTCTTCGGGCGGGTCAAGGATTTCGTGCATGGTGAATTGCCTGAGACAAAAGCCGATCTGGATGAACTGGGACAGAGTTGCAAGCTGGAAGAATGGTTGCAAGGGTTCGGCGCATCGCGCTTCGGGCAGTTGACAGCCTTTGGCCGCCTGCACGATGCCCATGCTGAATTTCACCGCCACGCCACTGATGTGCTGGAACTGATACATGCAGGGAGCTGGATCGCCGCCGAGCATTTGCGCAAGAGCGAATTGGCCCAGGCGCTGCGCAGGGTATTGATCACGCTCACAGAACTGAATGAGTCGATCAAAAAGCAGGCATGGGGCGTCAGCTGAACGAGTTGGTGAACTGCGCAGCCTGATTTGCCTGTTCCACTACCTGTTCCGTGATTTCGTCAGCCCGGTCCGGGTCTATGCCCAGCGCCTCCCATTCCTCGGGGGCGACATAATTTCCCACATACTCGCGTACACCCAGCTGGGGGAGCAGCCTTTCGGTGATGTTGACGATGCGCACCAGCGGTTGTCCCTCGGCCGCTTCTGCGACATCCGGTGTGTGGTGGTAACGCAGCACGGCGACGACTTCGCTCGGCAGGTTCCAATGTTTGGCCAGCTCCGCACCCAATTCGTCGTGCGTCATTTCCAGCAATTCGCGCTCCACTTCGATGGCAAGCCTGTCCGGCTCGATGACGAATCGCGTATGCAGATCGTCGCTGCGTTGTGTGTCCAGATGCGCCAGCGCCAGATAACCGATGTCGTGCAGCATACCGGCCAGAAATATCTGGTCGTCTTGCGGCCGGTTCCTGGCGGGCATGGCGCGCACCACCGGCAGCATGCCGAAAGCCACGCCCATGTTATGCAGCCAAAGTTCCTGCGGGTCGAACCGGCCGATGGGTTTGCTCACCAGCGACATGACCGCGATGCCGGTGGCAACCGACTTTACCCGAGTCAAGCCAAGCAGCATGGCCGCATCCTTGACGGCGGCAATCTTGCGGGTGGTGCCGAGCAGCGGGGAGTTCGCCAAACCGATGATCTTGGCTGAGATCATCGGGTCCTGCGAGATCAATAGCATCATCTCCCTTTCGCCTTCATCGCTATCCAGTTTGAGCGCCATCAGTTTTTGCGCGATGACGGGCATCGCGGGGAGCGAATTCAGGTTGCGGACGGCTTGGCGGAGGTCTATGGGTGCGTTCATATGTTATGTGCCTGGTTCTTGGCTGATCTAATGTCTGCGGGTCTGGAAGCCATTCTAACCCGAACCGGACGGTGCATGCAGTCCGGAACCACTGCTAGAGGCCGATCGGCCGTTTCGACAGCTTGCGTTGCAGGGTGCGGCGGTGCATGTTGAGGACGCGTGCAGTGGCGGAGATGTTGTCGCCGTTCTCGTGCAGTATCCGCTGGATGTGTTCCCATTCGAGGCGTTCGACCGAGGCGGGATGTGCCTCGAGCGGTACGTCGGTGCTGGGGTTGTGGCCGAAGGCGGCCACGATCTCGTCGGCATTGGCGGGTTTGGAAAGGTACTGCGTCGCGCCCAGCTTGATCGCTTCCACGGCAGTGGCGATGCTGGCGTAACCGGTCAACACCACGATGCGCGTGGCCGCGTCGAGTTCGTGCAGCTTCTGTACCAGCACCAGCCCCGAAGCGCCGTCCATCTTCAGGTCCAATACCGCGTATTCCGGGGGATTGGCGCTGGCGAGCGGCAGCGCCTGCTCGACGCTGTCTGCGGTCGTCACCGCGAAGCCGCGCTTCTCCAGCGCGCGCGAAAGCACGCTGCGGAACGTCGCATCGTCGTCTACCAGCAGCAATGAAGGCATTTCGGACAGATTCATGCTGACAGCTTCCTTAACGGCAGGATCACTTCCGTAGTTGCGCCGCCGCCTTCGCGATTGGACAGGCGCACGCTGCCGCCCAGCCGCTCCAGCGTGGCGTTGGCGAGGAACAAGCCCAGTCCTCGCCCCTCCTGCTTGGTGGTGAAGAATGCCGAGCCGGCGCGCGCGGCTGCTTCCGATGTAAGACCCGGCCCCTGGTCATGTATCTCCAGCGTGATGTTCGCATCATCCCATCGCAGCAGGATATCCATCTCGTCCGGCGAAGCATCGGCGGCATTGTTCAGCAGATTCAACAGGGCCGAGCGCAATGCCAGGTCGGCGCGCAACCTGGGTGAAGGTTGCGCGCCACTGACTTGGAACCGGTAATGCACGGTCGGCCGCAGTAACTGCCATTCGTCGAGCACGTTGCGGATGAACTCCTCCAGCGACAATTCGCTGCTGGTCTCGCGGGCGTGCGAGAGCAGGGTGTCGAGGATGCGTTTGCAGTTCCTGACCTGTTCGTCGAGGATGATCAGGTTGTCCTGTTGCTCGGGCGAGGTGCACTCGTTGCGCATCTCGCCGATGACGACCGACATGGTGGAAAGCGGTGTGCCGAGTTCGTGTGCGGCCCCTGCCGCCTGTGTGCCCAGTGCCACGATGCGCTCGTTGCGCAAGGTCTCTTCCCGCACCCTGTTGAGCTGTGCATCGCGAATGCGTACTGCGCGGGCCATCTCGACAACAAAATATGCCACCACCAGCGCACTGATGACGAATCCCAGCCACATGCCGAGGACGTGTTCGTTGAATGCATTCTGCATGGGGGACGCGGTCGGCATATCGTGATGCATGTGATCCATGCCTTGCATCGCAACGGACATGGATTGACTTCCCGGGATCGGCACATACCACACCATCAGCAGGCTGTAGCACGCCAGCGTCAGCGAGGCCATGCCCCAGGTGAAGCGGCGGGGCAGCGTCGCGGCGGCGATCACCAGCGGCAACAGATAGAGCGAAACCAGGGGGTTGGTCGAGCCGCCGCCGTAATAGAGCAGCACTGTCAGGACCAGCACATCCACACTCAGTTGCAGGAACAATTCCAGGTTTCCCACCGGAAAATTGAACGACAGCCGCCACCAGGTCAACGTGTTCACCACGGCCAGAAAACACACTGCAGACAGCATCGGCATCCAGGCGAAATCATGGCTGATGAAGCGATGGATCAGGATCAGTGTGGCGAACTGCGCAATGATGGCGCCGTAGCGCAGCAGGATCAGTCTGCGCAGATGCGTATGACCAGTCTGGGCGGCGAGCAGAGAAGAATTCATGGGGCTGGATTCTACCGGAGTCCCCGTGCACGAGGGGTGCGGCAATATGCCGCAGGGATGGCGCGAAATTAATTCTTACAATCCGCGCCGGTTTTACCTCTGGTCAATCTTATGGAGATTCTTGCAATGAACTTGAAGCTGAAAATGAGTGTGGCCGCTGTCGCACTGGCGATGGGTAGTGCAGCACAGGCCGCCGAAACTGCCGCCTTGGACGAGGTGGTGGTGACCGCCCCCCAGAGCGCGGAGCCGCTGACCGTGAAGACCAACCCAAAGAAGCCGCGCCAGCCGGTTCCGGCGCATGATGGCGCGGATTACCTCAAGACCATCCCCGGTTTCTCGGTCATCCGCAAGGGCGGCACCGACGGCGATCCGGTGTTCCGCGGCATGGCGGGTTCGCGCCTCAATATCCTGCTGGATGGCGAGCAGATACTGGGTGGCTGCGGCGGCCGCATGGACCCGCCGACAGCCTACGTCTTTCCCGCTTCCTATGACCGCATCACCTTGCTGAAAGGCCCGCAGACTGTGTTGTACGGACCTGGCAGCTCGGCGGGTACGGTGCTGTTCGAGCGTATTGTGGATCGTGCCGTGCAGGCTGAAACGCATGCTCACGCTTCGCTCATGCTGGGCAGCTTCGGGCGCAATGACGAGATGCTGGATGCGCAGACCGGCAGCTCCAGCTATTACCTGCGTGCAGGTGCCACCCGTTCGCATTCCAACGATTACCAGGATGGCAGTGGCAATATTGTGCATTCCCAATACACTCGCTGGAGCACCAATGCGGCGCTGGGCTGGACGCCCGATGACAACACTCGTCTGGAACTGACGGCAGCGAAAAGCGATGGCAAGGCGGCTTATGCCGACCGTGCCGTGGATGGCTCCAAATTTGCGCGCGACAACGTGGGGCTGAAGCTCGACAAACGGCACATGGGCGGTGTGCTGGATGGGGTGGAAGCGCAGGTTTACTACAACTACATCGATCACGTGATGGACAGCTACAGCATGCGTGCGGGTAACCCTGCCTCCACGATGGCGGCCATGAACCCGGATCGCAAGACGACTGGCGGGCGCTTGGCAGGCACGCTGCAGTTGGCGGATGCGACCCAGCTCAAACTGGGGCTGGACGCACAGAACAATGTGCACACCAATCGTAGCGGGGCGGCACCGGGCTACATTGGCGACTACACGCTGCAACCGCGAGTGAAGGACGCCGAGTTCAAAAATGTCGGTGTATTCGGCGAGCTGCATCAGGATATGAGCGAGTCCAGCCGCGTGGTCGCAGGTTTGCGCGCAGACAGCTGGCAGGCGACGGACTATCGCACGACAGTGGTTCGCGGGATGACTATGGTGGCAAACCCTACTGCCAACCAGACACGCAAGGAAACACTTTCCAGCGGCTTCGCGCGTTATGAACACGATGTTTCTGTTGCGTCGACCATGTATGTCGGCCTGGGACGCACTACCCGCGCGCCGGATTACTGGGAGCTGTTCAATAAGGAAAGTCTGACCACGGCCAGTGCATTCAATACCAATCCGGAAAAGACCACGCAACTGGATGCTGGGCTGAATTACCGCGAAGGTGGGCTGTCCGGTTCACTCTCGGCGTTCTACAGCAAGATCACTGACTTCAATCTGATCCAGTCCGGCGTCAATAAAGGTACGGTAATGATGCCGGTGTACGTGACCGTCACGCGCAACGTGAATGCCACGACCTATGGCGCCGAAGCGGGCATGGCATGGCAACTGGCTGACAACTGGAAGATCGACGGCAGCCTGGCGTATGTGCACGGCAACAACGATACCGACGGCACTGCGCTGGGGCAGATCCCGCCGCTGGAAGGACGTCTCGGCCTCAACTACGACGACGGGACATGGTCGTTCGGGGGGCTGTTGCGTGCAGTGGCCGCCCAGAATCGCGTCGCGGTGAATCAGGGCAATATCGCCGGACAGGACATCGCTGCCACGGGCGGGTTCGGCGTGTTTTCGCTGAACGGTGGCTGGCGTGCCAGCAAGGCAGTGCAAGTGACCGCAGGTTTGGATAACGTGTTCAACAAGACCTACGCGGAGCACATCAGCCGTGCCGGCACCATGGTGGCAGGCTACATACAAACCACACGCATCAACGAGTTAGGGCGCAACATGTGGGTAAAAGCCAACTTCGATTTCTAAACGGATAAATCAGGCTAAAATATCGCGCCGCATCGGAAGATGCGACGCGTTTTTTATTCAGGAGAAAACATGAAAAAGATTCTGTGTGCAGGTTTGCTGGCGATACTGGTTGCGGCACCGGCTTATGCCGACGATGTGAAAGTGACTAAGGCATGGGCCCGTGCCACTGCCCCGGGACAGGACACTGCCTCGATACAACTGACCATCACCAGCAAGAAGGACGCATCTTTGGTCGGCGTGGAGAGTGGGTCGTCGCAGAGCGGAGAGATACACAGCATGGTCATGGAAGGCGGCGTGATGAAGATGCGCGCGCTGGACTCTCTGCCGCTGCCGGCAAAGACGCCCGTCACCCTGGGGGAAGACGGCAATCACTTGATGCTGATCGGTTTGAGAAAACCGCTCAAGGCCGGACGCAAACTGCCGTTTGCGCTGATAGTGAAATTTGACGATGGCCGCACTGCCACCATCAGGGTATTGGCTGCCATCAAGCCGCTGGATACGGCCAGTGATGCTGGCCATATGCAAATGCATATGCAACATTAACAGGCAATGCCAACTGGAGCGAAGTGGCGAGAACATCATCAATAGGGGGCAGACATGTGGCGCAAACTATTTTGTGTGAGTCTATTGCTGGCAGGCAACGCCTGGGCGGGCGCGAACGATGTGATCGTGGACAAGGTCTGGTTGCGCGAGAGCGTGCCGGGACAAACCTCCGTCACGGTGCAGATGAACCTTACTGTCAACAAGGCTGCGCGCCTGCTGTCGGTGAGCAGTCCGGTCGCCGCGGCAGGAGAGATACAGGACGTGGTTATGCGCAAAGGCAAGCTGCAGACCGGGAAGGTCGACAGCATCAGGCTGAATGCGCACAGCACCACGCTTTTCGGCACCCGCGGCATGTATCTGGCCCTGGTCGGCCTGAAGCAGCCATTAAATGCGGGTGACCATATCCCTTTGAGCCTGGTGCTGGAGAGCGGCGGGAAGACTTTTACCGTCGATACTTCTGCCGAAGTCAGGGCGCTGGAGTTGAGCTATCAGCATTACAACGACCCGACTGTAAAAGACCACAGGTAAACGTCGACTGCGTTGCAATATAAGGCGGCCTTGGGCCGCCTTTGTTTTGCCCTTGAAAAAGCGTCCGGCCGCCCGCAAATTGTGTATGAGCGGGGTCCTTCCCGTAATTCAAGAACTCAAGAAAGGAGAAGAAAATGGCCAACATCACCAGATTCAGTCCGACCAGCGATGTCTTGGATGATCTGTTTCGGGGATTCTTTATGCAGCCGGTGCATTTTGAGGGGCAGCCGGAGATGCGGATCAGGATGGATGTGAGTGAGGACGACAGGGCTTACAAAGTCTACGCCGAGATTCCCGGCGTGAAAAAGGAAGATATCCACGTGAATATCGACGGCAACCAGGTGTCGATCAGCGCTGAAGTGAAGAGCGAGAAGGAAGTCAAGGAAGGTGAAAAACTGCTGCGCAGCGAGCGCTATTACGGCAGTGTTTCCCGTGACTTCTCGGTGGTGCAGGATGTGGACGAGGGCACTGCCCAGGCGAAGTATAGCGATGGCATATTGGAATTGACGTTGCCCAAGAAGAAAGCCGCGTCGTCCAGAAAACTGGTCATCCAGTAAGCGTTAACTTCTGTGCGAACGGGCGGCCAGATGCCGCCCGTTTCGTTTTTGGATGCGGTAGAATGCGCGCAGATTTTCGAAGGAATCCACATGCCATTGACCGCCGCCACTGCCGCCCAGAAAGCCCACACGCTGTCCGAAGCGCTGCCCTACATCCAGCGCTTCTTCGACAAGACCATCGTCATCAAATACGGCGGCAACGCCATGACCGACCCCAAGTTGCAGGAAGGTTTCGCGCGCGACGTGGTGCTGCTCAAGCTGGTCGGCATGAATCCGGTGGTCGTCCACGGCGGCGGTCCGCAGATCAACGACCTGCTGCAGAAGGTGGGCAAGAAGGGCGAGTTCGTCCAGGGAATGCGCGTCACCGACGAAGAGACCATGGATGTGGTCGAGATGGTGCTGGGCAAGGTCAACAAGGATATCGTCAACCTCATCAACCGTTACGGCGGCAAAGCTGTGGGGCTGACCGGACAGGATGGCGCGTTCATCCGCGCCGAGAAGCTGCTGCTGGAGAGCAACGACGAGCCGGGCAAGATGCTGGACATCGGCCTGGTCGGAGACATCAACAAGATCGATCCTTCCATCATCACTTTTCTTGATTCCGGCGATTTCATCCCGGTCATCGCGCCCATCGGCGTGTCACCGGATGGCGAGACGCTGAACATTAACGCCGATGTGGTGGCGGGCAAGCTGGCGGAAGTGCTGCGAGCCGAGAAGCTGGTGCTGCTCACCAATACGCCCGGCGTGCTGGACAAGAACGGCAAACTGCTTACCGGCCTGACGCCGAAACAGATCGACGGCCTGGTGAAGGATGGAACCCTGTCCGGTGGCATGCTGCCCAAGATCGGTTCGGCACTGGATGCGGCGCGCGGCGGTGTGCGCGCAGTGCATATCATCGATGGCCGTGTGGAGCACGCTTTGCTGCTGGAAATTTTGACTGACGAAGGTGTGGGTACTCTCATCAAGAGCAAGTGACTGGATGAGATGTTCGGAGAAAGTGAAAATCCAAAAGTTCTAAGCCTGACTAGGCGTGCGAGAAAAATCGCAGCGCAGCATATGCGGTATATGTAAGCAAGGTTTTTTGAGCACAACGACGTATGGCGACGAAATATTGGATTTTTGATCTCGATAACACGCTGCACAACGCGACGCCGCACATTTTCCCGCACATCAACCGCAGCATGACGGCGTATTTGCAGGAACATCTGCAGTTGAGCGAAGATGAGGCGAATGCATTGCGGGTGGATTACTGGCAGCGTTATGGCGCCACGCTCACCGGTTTGATGAAGCACCACGGCACCGATCCGGATCATTTTCTGTGGCACACTCACCAGTTTCCGGAGCTGTACAACATGGTGTTGCGCGAACCGCGTTTGCGCCATGTGCTGAAACGATTGCGGGGCAGGAAAGTGGTGTTCTCCAATGCGCCGGAGCATTACGCGAAGGCTGTGTTGAAGCTGTTGCGCATAGACGATCTGTTCGAAGATGTCTTCGCCATCGAGCATTCACGCTACCAGCCCAAACCGCAGACCGCCGGTTTCCGGCGCCTGTTGCGCAAGCACCGCATTCAAGCGGCACAATGCGTGATGGTGGAAGACAGCGCAGAGAACCTGCAGACCGCCAAGCGTCTGGGCATGAAAACCGTGTGGGTGAACGATGCGCTGCGTGCGCCGAGTTATGTGGATGTGAGAATACGCGATGTACTGGAGCTGCCGCGCGCAGTCTCCAAACTCTAAGGGGAGAAAACGATGGCAGCCAAACAACCGGGTGAAAGAAAACTGCAAATCCTGCAAACCGTCGCCGAGATGCTGGAGCAGCCCAAGGGCGAAAAGATCACCACGGCGGCACTGGCGGCGCGACTCGACCTGTCCGAAGCCGCGCTGTATCGGCATTTCGCCAGCAAGGCTCAGATGTTCGAAGGCCTGATCGAATTCATCGAACAGACCGTGTTCGGGCTGGTCAACAAGATCACCAGCGAAGAGCAGGACGGGTTGAAACAGGCCGAAGGTATCCTCGCACTGCTGCTCGGTTTTGCCCAGAAAAATCGCGGCATGACGCGTGTATTGATCGGCGATGCGCTGGTGAACGAGGATGAGCGCCTGCAACAGCGCATCAACCAGCTCCTCGATCGCATCGAAAGCACCCTCAAGCAATCGCTGCGCATCGCCACCACCCAGGGCAAGCTGGCTGCCGATGCCGACATCGGCGCGCATGCCAACCTGCTGCTGTGCTATGTCGTCGGGCGCTGGAACCAGTTCGGCAAGAGCGGTTTCACGCGCGATCCGATGGCGCAGTGGCCGCAGCAGTGGGAACTGCTTTCCGGAAAATAATTCCGGATTGCTGGAGGACGAAAATGATCCTGATACTGGATGCGAGCACGCAAACGCAAAGCGCCGAGTACCGGCAATTGATGGCCCACCTGGCTGGCCTGCAGGGGGTGCAGGCGCGCGTGCATACCGAGCTCGGTGCAGAACAGTCACTCACCGAGATATACCTCATCGGCAACACCAAGTCGCTGGACATCGAAGACATGCAAAGCCTCCCCTGCGTGGAGCGCGTGGTGCGCGTGTCGCAGGAATACCGCATCCTGGGGCGGCATAAGGACGATAGCCGCCCGGCATATTTCGACTACAACGGCGTGCGCTTCGGGCAGGACACGCTCAATGTCTTTGCCGGGCTCTGTGCGGTGGACAGCGCCGAGCATGTGGAGATCATGCTGCGTGCCTTGCGCGACAACGGACAGGTGTGCACCCGCATGGGTGCTTACAAGCCGCGCACCAGCCCTTATGCATTCCAGGGACACGGCAAAAACTGTCTGCCGTATGTGTTCGAACTGGCTGGCAAATATGGCATCAAGGTGATCGCCATGGAGATCACTCACGAATCGCATTTGCATGAGATCGGTGAAGCACTGCACCAGACCGGCAATCCGACCGGCGTGATGTTGCAGATCGGCACACGTAATACACAGAATTTCGAGTTGCTCAAGATCGTCGGCCGCCAGCAGCGATTCCCCGTGCTGCTCAAACGCGGCTTCGGCATCACCCTGGACGAATCGCTGAACGCCGCGGAATACCTGGCTTCCGAAGGCAATCGCAACGTGGTGTTCGGCCTGCGCGGCATGAAGACCAACATGGGCGACCCGCACCGCAACCTGGTGGATTTTGCCCATGTGCCGGTGGTGAAGCGGCTGACGCGCATGCCGGTATGCGTCGATCCCTCCCATTCGGTGGGCACGCGCGCAGCCTCTCCCGACGGCATCCTCGATATCATGCATGTCACTGCGCAAGGCGTGCTGGCCGGAGCGAACATGGTGCTGGTAGATTTTCATCCTGCGCCGCCGCAAGCCCTGGTGGATGGCCCGCAAGCGTTATTACTGAAAGAACTGCCGCATTTCCTGGAAGACGTACAGGTTGCACGCGAGGCTTATCTAAAACGGGTGAGCCTGGTGCAGAAGTATCGGGATCAATGAAATTCGTGGCTAAATAGATGTTTTGCAGGATATTGACTGAGCAATTGCGATGGAGCAAAAAATGACTGACAAGTTGATCATATTCGACACAACCTTGCGCGACGGCGAACAAAGCCCCGGCGCATCCATGACCAAGGAAGAAAAGTTGCGCATCGCGCGCCAACTGGAAAAGCTGGGCGTGGATGTGATCGAGGCCGGTTTTGCGGCGGCCAGCCCCGGCGATGCCGATGCGATCCACAGCATCGCCAAGGTCATCGAGCATTCCACGGTGTGTTCGCTGGCGCGTGCCAACGAGCGCGATGTGCGCGCAGCGGGCGAGGCGATCAAGCCGGCCAGGAAAGGGCGTATCCATACCTTCATCGCCACTTCACCGATACACATGGAGAAAAAATTGCGCATGACGCCGGATGAGGTCGTTGAGCGTGCGGTGGCGGCTGTAAAGCTGGCGCGGGAATACACCGACGATGTTGAATTCTCCGCCGAAGATGCGGTGCGCTCCGAGATGGACTTCCTGGTGCGCATCTTCGACGAGGTCATCAAGGCAGGGGCGACGACGCTGAACGTGCCGGATACCGTCGGCTACAGCATCCCGGTGTTGTGGGGCGAGCGTTTCAAGCAGTTGATCGCACGTGTGCCGAACAGCGGCAAGGTGATCTGGTCCACGCATTGCCATAACGATCTGGGCATGGCATCGGCCAATTCGCTGGCAGCGGTGATGAACGGCGCGCGCCAGGTGGAATGCACCATCAATGGTCTGGGCGAACGCGCGGGCAATGCCTCACTGGAAGAAGTGGTGATGGCGGTGAAGACGCGCCGCGATATCTTCAGCTGTGACACGACCATCGACACCACGCAGATCGTGCCGACCTCCAAGCTGGTCTCCAGCATCACCGGCTATCCGGTGCAGCCGAACAAGGCCATCGTCGGCGCGAACGCTTTCGCGCACGAGTCCGGTATCCATCAGGACGGCGTGCTCAAGCATCGCGAGACTTACGAGATCATGCGCGCCGAGGACGTGGGCTGGGGCGCGAACAAGATGGTGATGGGCAAGCATTCCGGCCGCGCTGCCTTCCGTGCCCGTCTGCAGGAGTTGGGCATCGTGCTGGAAGGCGAGGAGGCGGTGAACGCCGCTTTCGCCCGTTTCAAGGATCTGGCGGACAAGAAGCACGATATCTTCGACGAGGATTTGCAGGCGCTGGTGAGCGACGAGGGAGTTGCGCAAGTGAGCGACCATTACCGCTTGGTGGCGATGGGCGCGCATTCGGAGACCGGATCGTTGCCGGTGGCGCGCGTGGTGATGAGCATTGGCGGTAAAGAGCAGCAAGCAGATGCACAAGGCGGCGGGCCGGTGGATGCGACGTTCAAGGCGATCGAGCAAATCGTGCGCAGCGGCACCGAATTATTGCTATATTCCGTAAACAATATCACCAGCGGTACCGATGCGCAGGGCGAAGTGACGGTGCGTCTGTCCAAGGGGGGCAGGATCGTCAACGGACAGGGAGCAGACACCGATATCGTGGTGGCTTCGGCCAAGGCTTATCTGAATGCGTTGAACAAGCTGGATGCCGGAGCAGAACGGGCTCATCCGCAGGTATGATCGCCTTGTCAAGGAGGCTTGAGATGAAACGCACAGTGAAGTTGGCGCTATTGGGGGCGCTGCTGCAAAGCAGCGCACATGCAGCCGAACAGTCTGTTGTGACGGGAACTGTCAAAGATCCGGGGCAGCAAAAGGCTGCGGCGGTTCAACCAGCGCCATTGACAGCGAAGCACAAGTCCGCAGGCAGGAAGACAGGCAAACACGCCGGAACGCGAAAGACAGAACCCAAGGCCAGGTTGAAGAAGAAAGTCGAAGCCGATGCCCCATCGGACCCGATAGAGCAGAGCGTGCAACTCAGGGGTGTGCGGGGGTAGGGCAAGTCTCCGGGTTGGTTAAAAGGCATCGTTTCGATGCCTTTTTCACTACGGTTGCAACAAGCCGGATGCCTGGTTTGCGTCGAGCACGGTAATCGGAAAATCCTGCCGCACGGTGCGTTCGTCTATCCGCAGGTCAAAACCGTCGCAGTCGATACCGATCAACAATCCTTGTGCAGCCGAGCGGGTTGCGTTGATCTTCCCCAGCAGGGCATCTTCCTCGGCTGCCAGCGAGTTGGCAGGCGTCCGGTAGTTCTCAGCCTTGATCCAATGGATGTCGCCGAAACCGCCAATGTAGCGCAGTGCCTGCGGAACGATGCGGAAGAACTGGAAGTCGGCCATGTCGTAATAGGTCTGCGCTTCCGGAAAATAGCGCAGATAGCGCTTTCCGGCAGCTTCGCGTTCGGCATCGAGCGCGGCCGTGCCGACTATGGTGATTCGACCTTGCGTCTGTATGTGGGGGTCTTCCTGATTATGGGTGATCAGGCTGACACGCGGGTCGTGCAGGATGTTCTTGGTATGCTCTGCCAAGGCACTGATGAGGATGAGCAGGCTGCCGTCGTGATCGACCAGATAGGGCGTGATGGAGCCGAACGGATGGCCGTTGAATTTTTTTGACAGTGTGCTGAGCGCGCCGTAGCGGTGCGCACGCAGCAGTTGCCGGGCAGCACGTGCCGTGGTTTGCGGAGCGGTTTTGTCGGGTATCATGTAGGCATTGTATTCAGTTGCCGGGCCTTATGAAACTTCCAGAATTGAAATTTCCGGATTTGAAGCTTCCCAATTTTGGCATCATCGATTCGTTCCGCTTTTTGCGCTATGTCACGGTGCGCCTGCAGGAAGACCGCTGCACACAGATGGCGGCAAGCCTGACCTTCACCACGCTGCTATCGGTCGTTCCGCTCATCACCATCGCACTGATCCTGTTTTCGGCATTTCCGTCGTTCAGCGAGTATTCCACACCTATCAAGGAATTCATCCTGAAGAACATGGTGCCGGAGACAGGCGGCAGGATCATCACGAGTTATATGCAGCAGTTCACTGAAAGCGCTTCGCGCCTGACGGCAGCAGGACTGGTATTCCTTGCCGTCACGGCCATGTTGCTGATGCTCACCATAGATAATGCCTTCAACATGATCTGGCGGGTATCACGCCCGCGCAGTTTGCTGCAGCGGGTTTTGGTGTATTGGGCAGTGCTGACGCTGGCGCCTTTGCTGGTCGGTGGCAGCCTGTCGCTCACCTCGTGGCTGGTCGGATTCTCGGCGGAGTATGCAAGGCAGGTTCCTTCCATCGGTATGGATGTGCTGAAGTTGTTGCCGGTCGTCATGACGACGGCTGCATTCACCTTGCTGTTCCGCGTGGTGCCCAATCGATATGTGCCGATGCCTCATGCGCTCATCGGAGGATTGATTGCGGCGGTGGCATTCGAGTCGATGAATCGCGCTTTCGCTTTCTACATCTCGCACTTCGCGAATTACAAATTGGTATACGGAGCGTTCGCCAGCGTGCCGATCTTTCTGATGTGGGTCTATTTTTCCTGGATCACCGTGTTGTTCGGGGCGATCATCACCGCGTCGCTGTCGCATTGGCGCAGCACGCACTCCCTGCGCCTGGACCAGGCGGCAAAACTCTATTACGCAGTAGGCATCCTCAAGCTGATGCACAAAGGCCTGAGCAAGGGCGAAGTGCAGACCTTGCCGGGGTTATCGCGGCACTTGCACATCGGCTACGACGATGTGGAACGCATCCTCGACAAGCTGGTGCAGGCCAGGATAGTGGGCAAGCTGTCGGGGTTGGGCTGGAGCATGGTGCGTGCACCGGAAGCAGTGGAGCTGAGCGAATTGCTGAAACTGTTCCTGCTGGATGTGTCGACGCTACCCAAACACAGCGGCGACGGCGATATCAAGGCGTGGTTCGCCTCGCTGGAGAAGCGCGTGACCGAGCCCAAAGGCATGACCTTGCAGGATATCTGGAGCAAGAGTACATAGCGTATTGCCGCTCGGTCGCTTTTGCGCTTTAATGCGCGCCGCTTGAGACCTGTTTGGCCCTATATTTCTGGAGGTTACCTTGAAGTTCATTGAATCTTTGCTCGAAGGCTCGCTGTGGAACAGCCGCTTTGTTATTTTCCTGGCGGTCTTGGGGAGCCTGTTTGCAAGTTTTGCGATTTTCTACATGGCGACGGTGGATGTCGTCGTGCTGCTGCAGCATATGGTCCATTATGCCGATGCGGAAATGACGGATACGGCGCGCAAGGTATTGCATGACAGCACGGTGTCGCACATCGTCGAAGTGGTCGACGGCTACCTGCTGGCGGTGGTGCTGCTGATCTTCTCCCTGGGGCTGTATGAATTGTTCATCAGTGACATCGATCAGGCGCATGGCAGCAGGGCATCGAGCAAGATACTGGTCATCAACAGCCTGGACGACCTGAAGTCGCGACTGGCCAAAGTCATCCTGATGATCATGATCGTGACCTTGTTCGAGGAGGCCATCAACATGCATGTAACTCAGCCGATAGACCTGATCTACATGGGCGGCAGCATCGCACTGATCGCCTTGGCCCTGTACTGGTCGCACGCGGCCGAAGGCAGGCACGGCTCGGATGGCGACGGAGCGACCGGCGATGAACACGAAGAGTCGGGGCATTGATGCGATTCTTCCTGCGTCTGCTGGGATCGGCTGCACTGGTTTTGGCAATGGGCACGGCGTCAGCCGAATCTTTTGTGTTCAAGGATCTGCAGGGCCACGAACAGCGTTTGCAGGATTATCGCGGCAAATGGGTGCTGGTCAATTTCTGGGCGACCTGGTGCCCACCCTGCCTGGAAGAGATCCCCGATCTGGTCTCGTTGTACGATGCGCACAAGAACAAGGATCTGACGGTCATCGGCGTTTCGCTGGATTCCACCAGGGAGTCGGTCGTCGAGTTCGTGGCCAAGAAGAAGATCAGCTATCCGGTCGTCTTTGGAGATTATGACCAGGCAGCACAAGTCGGCGAGGTCGACGCGCTGCCGACTTCATATTTGTATGATCCTGACGGCAAGCTGGTGAGCTACCAGCAAGGGATGGTGACGCGCTCAAGCGTGGAGTCTTACATCAAAAGCAAGACGCTCAGGAAGTAGGGAAGGTCAGCCGGTGCTTCGGCCGGTGATCGGTTGCGGTCTGCGCCAGTGTTTGTGCCAGGCCGCTTTCACCATGTTGGGGTATTCCGGTTTGCCCAGGCTGCCGTTGTAGCGTCCCAGCGCGCGGTACAGATCGCCTTTTTCCATGTCCAGGTAATAGCGCAGGATGGTGCAGCCGTAGCGCAGATTGGTGCGCAGATGGAATAGATCGTCGTCGGGAGAGCCTATGGCTTTGGTCCAGAACGGCATCACTTGCATGTAGCCGCGTGCGCCGGATTTGGAGATCGCGTATTTTCTGAACCCGCTTTCCACTTCGATCAAACCCAGCACCAATTGGGGGTCCAGTCCCGCTCGGGTCGCTTCGTAGTGTACCGTGCTCAGCAGATCGAAACGATATTCCGCATCCGGTATGCGTTTGGCCAGCCGCTGCGACATTTCATCCAGCCAGGTTTGCGCTTCCTGTTGCGAAGAAAAGGCCAGCTTGGGGGCGGCCTGATCTGCCACCGCCTGTTGCAGCATGCTGCGCACGCTGGCGGAAAGCACTTCTTCTTTTTGTGCGCCGGCATGCGCGCCGACGGCAAAGCACAAGCCCGCCGCCGCGAACGACAGCGTGAGCAATGACTTGCGGAGTGTCGTGACCGGTTTCATAGCTTGGATTGTACGAGCTTGACGGCATCTTGCAAGGGTATGGACTGCGCAGTTTCGTCCTTGCGTCCCTGATATTCCACCTTACCCTCTTTCAGGCCGCGATCGCCGATGACGATGCGATGGGGGACGCCGATCAGTTCCAGATCGGCGAACATCACGCCGGGACGCTCATCGCGGTCGTCGAGCAGGACTTCGACGCCGGCGGCAGTCAGCTCGGCATAGAGCTGTTCGGCTGCATTGCGCACCGCTTCGCTCTTCTTGATGCCGATGGGGGCGATGGCGACCTGGAACGGCGCCATGCCAGAGGGCAGCGCGATGCCGCGCTCGTCGAAATTCTGCTCGATGGCGGCGGCCACGATGCGCGACACGCCGATGCCGTAGCAGCCCATCTCCATGACCTGGGCCTTGCCGTTCTCGTCCAGATAGGTGGCCTGCAGTGCTTCCGAGTACTTGGTGCGCAACTGGAAGATGTGGCCGACCTCGATGCCGCGACACAGTTCCAGCGCGCCTTTCCCGTCTGGCGATGCATCTCCAGCGACCACGTTGCGCAGGTCGTGCACGTTGGAGTCGTAAAGCTTAACATCGCGTCCAAAATTTGCGCCGCTGAAATGGTAGCCGTCGTCGTTTGCGCCACACACGAAGTTGCTCAGCGCGGCGGCGGCACGGTCTGCCAATATAGTGTTGCTCCTATTTACAGGCCCGATATAGCCGGGACGGCAGCCCATGTTGCTTTTTATTTCTTCTTCGGTCGCGAAGCGGAATTCACCCAATACTTTGCTGGCCTTGATTTCGTTGAGCTGGTGGTCACCGCGCAGCAGCAGCAGCACGAATTCGTTCTCATGGGTCATCACAGCGATGGTCTTCAGCACGTTCCGGGCGGAGGTGTCGAAGAATGCCGCGACCTCTTCGATGGTCTTCTGCCCTGGCGTGATGACTTTCTGCAATTCCTGAGATGCGGGAGCACGCGCTGTGGCGGGAGCGACCGCTTCGGCCAGCTCGACGTTGGCGGCATAGTCCGAGTTGGGGCAGAACGCCAGCGCATCCTCGCCGGAATCGGCCAGAACATGGAACTCGTGCGAACCGCTGCCGCCGATGGCGCCCGTATCGGCGGCCACGGCGCGGAACTGCAGGCCCAGGCGGGTGAAGATGCGGGTGTAAGTCTCGTACATCACGCGGTAGGTCTGCTCCAGGCTTTCGAAGCTGCTATGGAAGGAATAGGCATCCTTCATCACGAACTCGCGCGCGCGCATCACGCCGAAACGCGGACGCACTTCGTCGCGGAACTTGGTCTGGATCTGGTAGAAGTTCAGCGGCAACTGGCGATAACTCTTCACCTCGCGGCGCGCGATGTCGGTGATGACTTCCTCGTGGGTGGGGCCGAAACAGAACAGGTTGTCGTGGCGGTCCTTGATCTTCAGCATCTGCGGGCCGAATACGTCCCAGCGCCCGGTCTCCTGCCACAGCTCGGCGGGTTGCACAGCTGGCATCAACAGCTCGATGCCGCCGCTCTTGTTCATTTCTTCGCGTACCACCGCTTCAACTTTGCGCAATACGCGCAACCCTAGAGGCATCCAGGTGTACAGACCGCTGGAGAGTTTGCGGATGTAACCGGCCCGCAACATCAGGCGATGGCTGGGCAGTTCGGCTTCGGAGGGGGCTTCTTTGAGAGTGGAGATGAAAAATTGTGAAACGCGCATGTTTATTACTCATCGTACTGGTTGGAAGGCGCGATTCTACTGCATGGCGTGAATGGCGTCTTTCCAGTGAGGGTGAAATGTGGAACAATCCGTCACATTGAAAAACAGAGTGGGGCGAATCATGATAGACCGGGAAGGTTATCGCCCGAATGTCGGCATCATTCTGACTAACGCAAAGAATCAAGTATTTTGGGGCAAGCGCATCAGGCAGGATGCATGGCAGTTTCCGCAAGGCGGCATACAGCACGGCGAGACGCCGGAGCAGGCGATGTTTCGCGAGCTGCACGAGGAAGTCGGACTGCAAACCTGTCATGTACAGATATTGGGGCGTACCCGCGATTGGATGCGTTACGAGGTGCCGCAGACTTGGGTCAAGCGCGAATCGCGCGGCAATTACAAGGGGCAGAAGCAGATCTGGTTCTTGTTGCGACTGGTTGGGCGCGATTGCGATGTGTCGCTGCGCGCTTCCGGTCACCCGGAATTCGATGCGTGGCGCTGGACCGACTACTGGGTGGAGCTGGATAGCGTGATCGAGTTCAAGCGTGATGTTTACCGGCTGGCACTGAATGAGCTGGTTCGCTATTTGCCGCCGCTGAAAGGTGGGGTGCGGACGGACCCGGTCAGGAAGTTGCCGGGAAGCAGCATGGAAGGATCCAAGCAGTTAATTCATAGAGGATAGACATGAACAACAGTTATTCACCATTGACCAGCCATCCCCTCAAACCCGGCGCGGATTTCGCGAGGCCCACGCAGGTGTTTCCGCAGAACGTCACCCTGAATGATTCGGCAACCAATGTGATGACCGATCTGCGCAGCGTCTCGGTCGTCAATGTGCGAGCCCGGACGTCCATGGAAAAAGCCAATGCCAAGATGATCCGCTATGGCGTACGGACCTTGCTGGTGCTGGACGAAGCCGACAAGGTCGCCGGTTTATTGACTGCGAGCGATGTGCTGGGCGAGAAACCGGTGCGCTTCCTGCAACAGGTCGGCGGAACGCATGCGGACATCATGGTGAGCGATGTGATGACGGTGCAAAGCGATCTGGAAGTGCTGAACTACGCAGATGTCCTGAAGGCCAATGTGGGGAACATCCTTGCTACGCTGAAAGCTTCCGGGCGGCAACATGCCATCGTGGTCGAAGAAAATGCGGGCGGCGGCCAGACGGTACGCGGCCTGTTCTCCGCAACGCAGATCGCGCGTCAGCTGGGGGTCAGGATCAATACGGCAGAGGTCGCCAAGATATTCGCCGAGATCGAGGCCGCGGTCGGCGCACATTGATGGATTTGCCCTTCTGTTTATTTCAAACATTGGGATCACACTGGTCGGAGGTTTGATGAGTCGTTTAGCTTTGTATCTGATGTCTGTGGTGGCGGGTGTCTTGTTGGCTGGTTGCGCCAACATGATGGACGATGTGGTTCATGTCAGCGCGAGTGAAAAAGCCAATCCGAACGCGTCGAAGATCAAGTATCTCGCTTCCATCCGGATCGCGGGCTATGTCGATGGACGGACCGAACGTAATCCCCGCAAGATCGGTGTTTCTGAAGTGCGTGTGCTCGGGTTGTCCGGCAAGGACATCATTCTGGATCGCGATGTGACGGATGTGGTGGCCGATTCCATGCGCAAGCGCCTGGACGATGCGGGAATAAGGGTGCTGGCAAAAGACGATGCCTCTGCCTTGTTTGAACTGAGCGGGGTGATCAAGGAGCTGAAGTATGACGTCAAGTCTCGCGACTATGTATCCATCAAGGTTGAAACCACATTGAAAGAGGTGGCTACAGGTAAAGTCCTCTGGTCTGGAGAGGTTGAGCAGAAAGAGGATCGCTTTGCAGGTGTCTCGGGCAACAGCAAGAGCGATATTGCAGACTATCTGAAACGGGAGGTTGGGGTTGTTACAGGCAAGACCTCCGAAGCGCTCAATTCATTGCTGGTAGCGACCCGCCCCGAGTTGTTCAATCTGACTCCGGGCGAAAAACTGATCCCGGGCGTGAAGGTCCTGGTCGCACCGGAGGCCTCGCCTCATGTGCTTCCTGCTCCAGTGATGCCTGCAGCGAATGAGCAACAGGCTTCTTCGGAAAATGGGGTGCTGGTACTCGATACCGAACCTTCGCGCGCCAAGGTTTACCTGGATGGCGTCTATTTCGGATTGTCGCCGCTGCGCGCAGAGGTTGCGTCTGGAGTTCATGAAGTGGTTGTCAAGCTAAAAGGACACAAGAACGCATCCGAGAAGATATCCATACGCAAGGCAGAGAAGACCGAACTGGACTTGACGCTGGAGCATAGATAGGTGGATTGATGTTGCATGAAAAGCCCGCGCAAGCGGGCTTTTCATTTTGGCGGGTCAGTGTTTGCCGGTGCTGCCGAAGCCGTTGGCTCCGCGCTGGCTCATCGGGAAATCCTCCACGATGTTGAATTGCACCTGTGCCACCGGGACGATCACGAGTTGTGCGATGCGCTCCATCGGCATCAGCGCGAACGGATGGTGGCCGCGGTTCCAGATGGAGATGAAGATCTGTCCCTGGTAGTCCGAGTCGATCAGGCCGACCAGATTGCCCAGCACGATGCCATGTTTGTGGCCCAGGCCCGAGCGCGGCAGGATCATCGCCGCATAGTGCGGGTCGTTCAGATGCAGGGCGATGCCGCTGGGAATGAGTTCGCACTGCCCCGGCTGGATGGTCATGCTGCCGTCGATGCAGGCGCGCAGGTCGATGCCGGCCGAGCCGGGTGTGGCATAAGCGGGCGGGTGTTCATGCAGGCGGGGGTCCAGTACCTTTACATCCACTTTTTTCATTTCCTGTTTCCTTTCATGTAAAGAGCGACGGCGTGGCGCATCAGTGCACGTGCCAGGGTGAGTTTATCGGCACGCGGCAGCGCGTGCTCGCCTGACTCGTCGAACAATACCAGCTCGTTGTCGTCGTTGCCGATGGCGTTTTGCGCCAGGTTGGCGGCCAGCAGCGGGATGTTCTTCTTCTTGCGTTTGGCTCCGGCATGTTCGGCCAGTTTTTCGCTTTCCGCCGCGAAGCCCACGCAGAAAGGCGGCTTGGGCAGGCTGGCGACGTAGGCAAGAATGTCGGGATTGGGAATGAGTTCCAGTGTCAGCGCGGCATCGCTCTTCTTGATCTTTTGCTTGCTGGGCTGCGCCACGCGGTAATCGGCCACTGCGGCCACGCCGATGAACATGTCGGAACGGCTTGCATGCTGCTTCACGGCGTCGAACATCTCGGATGCGCTGGTGACGTCTATCAGCTGCGTGCCAGCGGGCCTGGGCAGGGACGTCGGTCCGGATACCAGCATGACTTCGGCGCCCAGTTCCAGTGCCGCAGTTGCAACCGCATAGCCCATCTTGCCGCTGCTGCGGTTGGTGATGCCGCGCACTGCGTCGATGGCTTCGTAAGTCGGTCCGGCGGTGATGAGCACTTTTCGGCCGGCAAGCAGCTTGGGTCGGAATGCCGCGGCTATGTCCTGCGCCAGTTGTTCGGCTTCCAGCATCCGGCCCATGCCCTCTTCGCCGCAGGCTTGCGCGCCGTTCGCCGGTCCCAGCACGGTCATGCCGTCGGCAACGAGTCTTTGAATGTTGCGCTGGGTGGCTGGGTTCGACCACATCTGCTTGTTCATCGCCGGCGCGACCAGCAAAGGGCAGTTGCGTGCCAGACACAGGGTGGACAGCAGGTCGTCGGCCAGTCCTAGCGCCAGCTTGGCGATGAAATCCGCCGTGGCAGGCGCGATCACGATGGCATCGGCGACGCGGCTGGTCTGGATGTGTGCCATGCCCTTGTCATCCTGCCACTGGTTGACCAGCACCGGGTTGCCGGTAAGTGCCTGCATCGTGGCGGGCGTGATGAAATGCGTCGCTGCTTCCGTCATCGCCACCTGTACCGCGATACCTTGCTTCACCAGCAAACGTGCCAGTTCCGCCGCCTTGTAGGCAGCGATGCCGCCGGTGATGCCGAGCACGATGCGTTTTGTCTGGGCTTGCTCCATAATGCCGTGCATCTTAACAAGAAAGTGATTGCGATGGCGATTACGGATTGGGCGGAAGGCGAGCGCCCGCGCGAAAAACTATTGCAGCGTGGCGCGGCTGCTTTGTCGGACGCCGAATTGCTGGCAATCTTCCTGCGCACAGGCGTGGTCGGCATGAGTGCTGTCGATCTGGCGCGTGATCTGCTGGTACGGTTCGGCAGTCTGACTCGGATGTTCGCGGCAAGCGAGAAGGATTTTTGCGACATCCACGGGATGGGGAGGGCGAAATTCGTGCAATTGCAGGCGGTGGTGGAGATGTCGCGGCGCGCGCTACGGGAGGAGATGCAGTCCGGCGACGTGTTGAATTCGCCGCGAGCTGTGCGCGAGTATCTGCAACTTTTGTTGCGTTCCCGCCAACAGGAAGTGTTCGTAGCCATCTTCGTGGATGCGCAGCATCGGGTGATCTGCGCGGAGGAGTTGTTTCAGGGGACCCTGACCCAGACCAGTGTATATCCGCGCGAGGTGGTGAAGCGCGCTTTGCATCACAACGCGGCGGCGTTGATCTTCGCGCACAACCATCCTTCCGGGGTGGCGGAGCCGAGTCAGTCCGACCAGTTGCTCACCGATGCATTGATGCAGGCATTGCGGCTTGTGGATGTAAGAGTGTTGGATCATTTCATCGTGGCAGGGGCGGCCTGCCTGTCGTTTGCTGAAAAAGGCATGTTGTGAGAATTGAACGGCCTTTCCCGTGTGCGGGCATGAGTTCTGTAGCCAGGTCTGGCTTGCCCATGCGGTCCCAATCCGGGCAAATGTGGCTCGCTTCTTGCTAAAATCCGTAGATTCCCTTTGACAATGTGTGCGGTTATCTGGATAATCGCGCGCTCTTTAATGGAGGGGTGGCCGAGTGGTTAAAGGCAGCAGACTGTAAATCTGCCCTCTCAGAGTACGAAGGTTCGAATCCTTCCCCCTCCACCAGATTTGGCGTTTTGCTGTTTTAGTGGGCTGGTGTTGTGTTTTTGCGGGAGTAGCTCAATGGTAGAGCTGAAGCCTTCCAAGCTTATGACGAGGGTTCGATTCCCTTCTCCCGCTCCAGTTTTATAGCTTGCCCATGTGGCTCAGTGGTAGAGCACTCCCTTGGTAAGGGAGAGGTCGTGAGTCCGATTCTCACCATGGGCACCATTTTTTTGTGAACTGATGTTTGGCATTGATAGAGGATAAATCATGGCAAAGAGCAAATTTGAACGTACGAAGCCGCACGTAAATGTAGGGACGATTGGTCACGTAGACCACGGCAAGACCACCCTGACAGCGGCGATCACCACTGTATTGTCGAAGAAGTTTGGCGGCGAAGCCAAGGCTTACGACCAGATCGATGCTGCGCCGGAAGAAAAGGCGCGTGGTATCACCATTAATACCGCCCACGTCGAATACGAGACAGCGACCCGCCACTACGCGCACGTTGACTGCCCTGGCCACGCCGACTACGTCAAGAACATGATCACCGGTGCTGCCCAGATGGACGGCGCCATCCTCGTGGTATCCGCAGCCGACGGCCCGATGCCGCAGACCCGCGAACACATCCTGCTGGCACGCCAGGTTGGCGTACCTTACATCATCGTCTTCCTGAACAAATGCGACATGGTGGATGATGCCGAACTGCTGGAACTGGTCGAAATGGAAGTGCGCGAACTGCTGTCCAAATACGACTTCCCTGGCGACGACATCCCCATCATCAAAGGCTCTGCACTGAAAGCCGTCGAAGGCGACACCGGCGAACTGGGCGAAGGCGCCATCATGAAACTGGCCGAAGCCCTGGACACCTACATCCCGACACCGGAGCGCGCCATCGACGGCGCCTTCCTGATGCCCGTGGAAGACGTATTCTCCATCTCCGGTCGTGGTACCGTGGTGACCGGTCGTATCGAGCGCGGCATCGTCAAGGTTGGCGACGAACTCGAGATCGTCGGCATCAAGCCCACCCTGAAGACCACCTGCACCGGCGTCGAAATGTTCCGCAAACTGCTCGACCAGGGTCAGGCGGGCGACAACGTCGGCGTACTGCTGCGCGGCACCAAGCGTGAAGAAGTCGAGCGCGGCCAAGTGCTGTCCAAGCCCGGCTCCATCACCCCGCACACCAAGTTCACTGCCGAGATCTACGTGCTAGGCAAGGACGAAGGTGGTCGTCATACCCCGTTCTTCCAGGGGTACCGTCCGCAGTTCTACTTCCGTACCACCGACGTGACCGGAGCGGTTGAACTGCCGGCAGGCACTGAAATGGTGATGCCTGGCGACAACGTCAGCATCACGGTGAACCTGATCAACCCGATCGCGATGGAAGAAGGCCTGCGCTTCGCGATCCGCGAAGGCGGTCGTACCGTCGGCGCAGGTGTGGTTGCCAAGATCATCGAGTAAGTAATAGCGATGCTGGCGGAGCGAAGCGATTCGCTCCGCCGTCGTCATTTGCAGGTTTATAGGCCAGTAGCTCAATTGGTAGAGTATCGGTCTCCAAAACCGAGGGTTGGGGGTTCGAGACCCTCCTGGCCTGCCAGTTAGTAAAGTAGAAACGGACAGTTCATACATGGCTGACAAGATCAAATTGCTGGTTGCCTTCATGCTCGTTGCGGCGGGGGTGGCCGGCTTTTATGCATTGCAGAATAGCGCGGAAGTGTTGCGTGTGCTGTCGGTGCTGCTTGGCGTGATGCTGGCAGCGGGTGTGTTCTGGACGACCGCGTCCGGCAAGCTGTTCTTCAGCTTCGCCAGTGACTCGGTGGCTGAAGCCAAGCGGGTGGTATGGCCGTCGCGTAAAGAGACGATACAGACTACGGCTGTGGTTGTTCTGTTTGCGGTGGTGATGGCGCTGTTCCTGTGGGCAGTGGATGCGAGTCTGATGGTGATCGTCAATAAATTGATGGGACGGAGTGAGTGATGGCCAAGCGTTGGTATGTGGTGCATACGTACTCGCAGTTCGAGAAAAGCGTACAGCGTGCTTTGCTGGAACGTATCGCGCGCGAAGGCATGGAAGACCTGTTCGGACAGATACTTGTTCCAGTGGAAGAAGTGGTCGAGCTGAAGTCTGGGCAGAAGAACATCAGTGAGCGCAAGTTTTTCCCGGGCTACGTGCTGGTCGAGATGGAGATGACCGACGAGAGCTGGCACTTGGTGAAGAATACCCCCAAGGTCACCGGTTTTCTCGGTGGATCGGCAATGAAACCGACGCCTATCAGCCAGAAGGAAGTCGACAACATCATGCAGCAGATGCAGGCTGGCGTGGAGAAGCCGCGCCCCAAGGTGCTGTTCGAGGTGGGCGAGGCGGTACGCGTCAAGGAAGGTCCGTTCACGGATTTCCACGGCATGGTGGAAGATGTCAATTACGACAAGAGCAAACTGCGGGTCGCGGTCACCATTTTCGGTCGATCGACACCAGTGGAACTGAATTTCGGGCAAGTCGAGAAAGCCTGATATTGAGCGCCGGGGTTCCGGCATGACAAACGGGGAGCGTATCGGAGCAATTGCGGTATGCGTTTAACCCACTAAGTAAGGAGTAGCAACGTGGCAAAGAAAATCGTCGGCTATATCAAGCTGCAAGTCCCGGCCGGTAAGGCCAATCCAAGTCCTCCTATCGGCCCGGCGCTCGGTCAGCGCGGCCTGAACATCATGGAATTCTGCAAGGCGTTCAACGCCCAGACCCAGGGTGTCGAGCCAGGTCTGCCGATCCCGGTGGTGATCACCGCCTTCGCGGACAAGAGCTTCACCTTCGTGATGAAGACTCCTCCCGCGACCATTCTGATCAAGAAGGCTGCCGGCGTGCAAAAAGGCAGCAAGACGCCGCATACGGACAAGGTCGGCAAACTGACCCGCAAACAGGCGGAAGATATCGCCAAAGCCAAGCAGCCTGACCTGACGGCAGCTGACCTGGATGCCGCAGTGCGCACCATCGCCGGTAGCGCGCGCAGCATGGGTATTACCGTGGAAGGGGTGAAATAACATGGCACAAGTTTCCAAACGTTATAAGGCGCTGGCCGCCAAGGTCGATCGCAACAAGCTGTACGCGCTGGATGAAGCGCTCAAGTTGGTGAAAGAGACAGCCAAGGCCAAGTTCGACGAGTCCATCGACGTGGCAGTGAACCTGGGCATCGATGCCAAGAAGTCCGACCAGCTGGTGCGCGGCTCCGTGGTGTTGCCCAAGGGTACCGGCAAGACCATGCGCGTCGCTGTATTTGCGCAGGGCGCCAAGGCTGAAGAAGCCAAGGCGGCTGGCGCCGACATCGTCGGTTTCGACGATCTGGCCGAAAGCATCAAGGCTGGCAAGATGGATTTCGACGTAGTGATCGCTTCCCCGGATGCGATGCGTATCGTCGGCCAGCTGGGCCAGATCCTCGGTCCGCGCGGTCTGATGCCTAACCCCAAGGTGGGTACGGTCACTGCCGATGTGGCGGGCGCAGTAAAGAACGCCAAGGCCGGTCAGGTGCAATACCGCACCGACAAGAACGGCATCGTGCAGTGCACCATCGGTCGCGCTTCGTTCGCGCCGGAAGCGCTACGCGAAAACATGCTGGCTTTGATTGATGCGTTGAACAAGGCCAAGCCTGCAACTTCCAAAGGTGTCTACCTGAAGAAGGTCGCGATCTCCAGCACCATGGGTGTCGGTATTCGCGTCGAACAGGCTAGTCTGGTAGCTTGATGTTTTGAATCTGGCGGCGGAGACAGGTCTCTGCTGCCTTTGTTCTTTGGACTGCTGGCGTGGCTGGCAGCATCAAAGACCGTAGGCGCCGAAGGCGAAGTTGGCTGGAAGCTTAATCGATGGCAGTTGCATCGGCCCACGCAGATGGTGTGCCCGCGAGCAGGAATGGTTGTTGTTTTCTCCTGTCTTGAGGACGCGGTCGTTAACCCGGGTGTCTTAACCGATATCCGATTATGAAGATGGAGAAAGACTTTGGCTCTTAATCTGCAAGAAAAGCAGGCAGTGGTCGCGGAAGTCAGCGCACAAGTGGCGCAGGCCCAGACCATCGTCGTGGCTGAGTACCGCGGCATTCCAGTCGCCGATATCACCTCCTTGCGTGCCAACGCACGCAAGAACGGGGTGTATCTGCATGTGTTGAAGAACACGCTGGCGCGTCGTGCGGTGCAGGGCACTTCCTTCGAGGGATTGGCGGACAAGATGGTCGGTCCGCTGATGTACAGCATGAGCGCAGATGCGGTCGCTGCTGCGAAGGTGGTGTACGAATTCGCCAAGACGAACGATAAGCTGGTCATCAAGGGCGGCGCCTACAATGGCAAGGTCCTGGATGCGGCTGCGGTTTCCGCACTGGCTAGCGTGCCGAGCAAGGAAGTGTTGCTGGCGCAGTTGCTGGGCGTCATGAAGTCGCCGATCACGAGCATGGCTATCGTACTGAAAGCCCTGTCCGAGAAGAAGGCCGGCGCTGCTGCTTAACTAATCAATCATTCAATTTAGGAAGAACAACATGGCATTCGATAAAGACGCATTTTTGGCCGCACTGGACAGCATGTCCGTGCTGGAATTGAACGAACTGGTGAAGGCTGTCGAAGAGAAGTTCGGCGTATCCGCTGCAGCGATGGCTGCTCCTGCTGCTGGTGGCGCTGCTGCTGGTGGCGCTGCTGCTGCGGCTGAGCAGACCGAGTTCACTGTGACCCTGAAGTCCGCTGGCGACCAGAAGGTGAACGTGATCAAGGTCGTTCGCACCATCACCGGCCTGGGCCTGAAAGAAGCCAAGGATCTGGTTGACGGCGCACCGAAGGTGGTCAAGGAAGGCATCAGCAAAGCCGATGCTGACGCGATCGCCAAGCAACTGATCGAAGCTGGCGCAACCGCTGAAGTCAAGTAAGTACAGTGTTTGCAGAGAGGCTGACGGGAAAACCGTCAGCCTTTTGCCGCTTCTGGATACTAAACGGGATTTTGTGTTCGGCTGTGTAGAAGTTAATGGTTAAGCGGTGCGCGAGCGCCGATTGTCCCTTACCTTTTCCTTCTGTAGTGGAGATATCATGAGCTATTCTTTTACCGAAAAAAAACGTATTCGTAAAAGTTTTGCGAAGCGCGTCGGCGCTTTGCCGGTGCCGTTTTTGTTGTCCACCCAGTTGGAATCCTACAGCGATTTCCTGCAGGCGTGGGTCGCACCCGAACAACGCAAGAACGAAGGCCTGCAAGCCGCCTTCAATTCCATCTTCCCGATCGAGAGCCACACCAAGTTCGCGCGCCTGGACTTCGTCAGCTATACGCTGGGTATGCCGCCGTTCGATGTGCGTGAATGCCAGCAACGCGGTTTGACCTATGCTTCGCCGTTGCGTGCTCGTGTGCGCCTGACCATTCTGGACAAGGAAGCCTCCAAGCCGACCGTGAAGGAGGTGAAGGAGCAGGAAGTCTATATGGGCGAGATCCCGTTGATGACCAATACCGGCTCGTTCGTGATCAACGGCACCGAGCGCGTGATCGTCTCGCAGTTGCACCGTTCTCCCGGCGTGTTCTTCGAGCATGACCGCGGCAAGACCCACTCTTCCGGCAAGCTGCTGTTCTCCGCGCGCGTGATTCCCTACCGTGGTTCGTGGCTGGACTTCGAGTTCGACGCCAAGGATTACGTCTACTTCCGTATCGACCGCCGCCGCAAGATGCCGGTGACGATCCTGCTGAAGTCGCTGGGCTATACACCGGAACAGATCCTGCAGATGTTCTTCCAGTTCGATACCTTCCATTTCGGTAAGAAGGGCATCCAGTTCGAGGTGGTGCCAGAGCGCTTGCGCGGCGAGATTGCGCGCTTCGATATCGAAGGCAAGGGCGGCAAGCTCATCGTCGCCAAGGATAAGCGCATCACCGTGCGCCATATCCGCGAGATGCAGGAGGCCGGCATCGACAAGCTGACCGTGGGTACGGATTTTCTGGTTGGCCGGGTATTGGCGCACAACATCGTGGACAAGGACAGCGGCGAGATCATCGCCAATGCCAACGACGAGATCACCGAGACTTTGCTGGACAAGCTGGAAGCTGCGGGTATCGCCAAGATCAATACGCTGTACACCAACGACTTGGACCAGGGCGGTTTCATTTCGCAGACCTTGCGTACCGACGAGACGACTGACCAGTGGACGGCGCGCGTGGCTATCTACCGCATGATGCGTCCCGGCGAGCCGCCCACCGAAGATGCAGTGGAGGCGTTGTTCAACGGCTTGTTCTTCAACGAAGATCGCTATGACCTGTCGGCAGTCGGTCGCATGAAGTTCAATCGCCGCGTGGGTCGCGAGGAGTTGACTGGTGCTGTCACTCTGTCCAACGAAGACATCGTGGAAGTGATCCGCATCCTGGTCGAGTTGCGCAACGGTCGCGGCGAGATCGACGACATCGACCACCTGGGTAACCGCCGCGTGCGCGCCGTGGGCGAATTGGCCGAGAACCAGTTCCGTACCGGTCTGGCTCGTGTCGAGCGCGCCGTCAAGGAGCGTCTGGGCCAGGCCGAAGCCGACAACCTGATGCCGCACGACCTGATCAACGCCAAGCCGATCTCCGCTGCAGTCAAGGAGTTCTTCGGTTCGTCGCAACTGTCGCAGTTCATGGACCAGACCAACCCGCTGGCGGAAGTGACGCACAAGCGTCGTATTTCTGCGCTGGGACCGGGCGGTCTGACCCGTGAGCGCGCCGGCTTCGAAGTGCGCGACGTGCACCCGACCCACTATGGCCGCGTGTGCCCGATCGAGACACCGGAAGGTCCGAACATCGGCCTGATCAACTCGCTGGCGCTGTATGCGCGCACCAACGAATACGGCTTCATCGAGACGCCGTATCGCCGCGTAGTGAAGAGCCGCGCCACTGACGACGTGGACTACCTGTCTGCGATCGAAGAAGGCAAGTTCACCATCGCGCAGGCGAATGCCGAACTGGACAAGAAGGGCCACTTCACCAACGACATCGTGTCTGCACGTCAACACAACGAGTTCGTGCTGGCCGAGCCGGACAAGCTGGAATACATGGACGTGGCGCCGGCACAGGTGGTGTCCGTGGCTGCTTCGCTGATTCCGTTCCTGGAGCACGATGACGCGAACCGTGCCTTGATGGGCGCCAACATGCAACGCCAGGCAGTGCCTGTGCTGCGTGCCGAGAAGGCATTGGTCGGTACCGGTATCGAGCGCACCGTGGCGGTCGACTCCGGTACGGCTGTACAAGCCTGGCGCGGCGGTCGCGTGGACTATGTGGATTCCGGCCGTATCGTGGTGCGCGTCAACGACGACGAAACCACCGCGGGCGAAGTCGGCGTGGACATCTACAACCTGACCAAGTACACCCGTTCCAACCAGAACACCAACATCAACCAGCGTCCGCTGGTGCGCGTGGGCGATGTGATCGCCCGCGGCGACGTGGTGGCTGACGGAGCTTCGACTGACATGGGCGAATTGGCGCTGGGTCAGAACATGATGATCGCATTCATGCCGTGGAACGGCTACAACTTCGAGGACTCGATCCTGATTTCCGAGCGCGTGGTCGCGGAAGACCGTTTCACTTCGATCCATATCGAAGAGTTGACGGTGATGGCTCGCGACACCAAGCTGGGCACCGAAGAAATTACCCGCGACATCC
The DNA here is from genome assembly GCF_000025705.1 of Sideroxydans lithotrophicus ES-1. Classification (NCBI taxonomy): domain Bacteria; kingdom Pseudomonadati; phylum Pseudomonadota; class Betaproteobacteria; order Nitrosomonadales; family Gallionellaceae; genus Sideroxydans; species Sideroxydans lithotrophicus. Next base: position 760,446 of record NC_013959.1, read on the forward strand.
CGAACCTGTCGGAAGCGCAGATGGCGCGTCTGGACGAGTGCGGCATCGTGCATATCGGCGCCGAAGTCGGCGTGGGTGACGTGCTGGTGGGCAAGGTTACCCCCAAGGGCGAGACGCAACTGACGCCGGAAGAGAAACTGCTGCGCGCGATCTTCGGCGAGAAGGCTTCCGATGTGAAGGACACCAGCTTGCGCGTGAAGGCCGGCATCTCCGGTACCGTCATCGACGTGCAAGTGTTCACCCGCGAAGGCTTGCAACGCGACAAGCGCGCGCAACAGATCATCGACGATGAACTGTCGCGCTACAAGAAAGACCTGGCCGACCAGATGCGTATCGTCGAGGCTGACTTGTTTGCCCGTCTGGAGAAGTTGCTGCACAACAAGGTCGCCAATGGCGGTCCGAAGAAACTGGCCAAGGGTACCAAGCTGAACAAGGAATACCTGCACAGCATCGAGCACCACCAGTGGTTCGATATCCGCGTTGCCGACGATGAGGTGGCTGCGCAGATGGAGCAAGTCAAGGAAGCGCTGGCACAGAAGCGTGTGGAATTCGATGCGGCGTTCGAACTGAAGAAAAAGAAACTGACCCAGGGCGACGAGTTGCAAGCCGGCGTGCAGAAGATGGTCAAGGTGTATGTGGCGGTTAAACGCCGCCTGCAGCCCGGCGACAAGATGGCGGGTCGCCACGGAAACAAGGGTGTGGTGTCACGCATCGTGCCGGTGGAAGACATGCCGCGCATGGCCGACGGTACGCCGGTGGAAGTGGTGCTGAACCCGCTGGGCGTGCCGTCGCGTATGAACATCGGACAGGTGCTGGAAGTGCACTTGGGCTGGGCGGCCAAGGGGCTGGGCAAGAAGATCAACCAGATGCTGGAAGCTGAGGCCAAGATCGCCGATGTGCGCAAATTCCTCGGCAAGATATACAAGGGCGACCAGGCCGACGAGATCGCGACTTTCACCGACGAGGAGGTTGTCGAGTTGTGCCGCAACCTGAAGGCCGGTGTGCCATTCGCGACCCCCGTGTTCGACGGAGCCAGCGAAGAAGAGATCAAGGATCTGCTGGAGCTGGCCGATCTGCCGCGTTCCGGCCAGATCCAGCTGTACGACGGACGCACCGGCGATGCCTTCGATCGCAAGGTTACCGTGGGTTACATGCATGTGCTGAAACTGCACCACCTGGTCGACGACAAGATGCACGCGCGTTCCACTGGTCCTTACAGCCTGGTCACGCAGCAGCCTCTGGGCGGCAAGGCGCAGTTCGGTGGTCAACGTTTCGGTGAGATGGAAGTCTGGGCGCTGGAGGCATACGGTGCGGCATACACGCTACAGGAGATGCTCACGGTCAAGTCAGATGACGTCAACGGACGTACCAAGGTGTACGAGAACATCGTCAAGGGCGATCACAAGATCGATGCCGGCATGCCGGAGTCGTTCAACGTGCTCACCAAGGAAATCCGCTCTTTGGGTATCGATATCGATCTGGAACGGCACTGACAACTCCTCACGCGGTTCGCCGCGTAGAGGATTGCGTAACTTTGTTGCTAAGCGCAGGCACAGTAAAAGGAGTCAAACATGAAAGCATTGCTGGATTTATTCAAGCAGGTCACACAGAAGGAAGAGTTCGATACGATCAAGATCGGGCTGGCCTCTCCCGAGAAGATCCGTTCGTGGTCTTATGGCGAAGTGAAGAAACCGGAGACCATCAACTACCGCACCTTCAAGCCCGAGCGCGACGGTCTTTTCTGCGCCAAGATATTCGGGCCAGTCAAGGATTACGAATGTCTTTGCGGCAAGTACAAGCGCCTCAAGCATCGCGGTGTGATCTGCGAAAAGTGCGGCGTGGAAGTCACCTTGTCCAAGGTACGCCGCGAGCGCATGGGCCACATCGAGCTGGCCTCCCCAGTTGCGCATATCTGGTTCCTGAAGTCGCTGCCATCCCGTCTGGGCATGGTGCTGGACATGACCCTGCGCGACATCGAACGCGTGCTGTACTTTGAAGCCTATGTGGTGACCGAGCCCGGCATGACCCCGCTGAACCGCGGTCAGCTGTTGTCCGAGGACGATTACCTTGCCAAGCTGGAAGAGTACGGCGACGAGTTCTCCGCCGTGATGGGTGCCGAGGGCGTGCGCGCATTGTTGCGTGCACTGGATGTGCCGGCCGAGATCGAAAAGCTGCGCGCCGAACTGGAAGCGACCAGTTCCGAGACCAAGATCAAGAAATTCGCCAAGCGCCTGAAGGTGCTGGAAGCGTTCATGCAGTCCGGCATCAAACCGGAATGGATGGTGATGGAAGTGCTGCCGGTGCTGCCACCGGAATTGCGTCCGCTGGTGCCGCTGGATGGTGGCCGTTTCGCGACTTCCGACCTGAACGATCTGTATCGCCGCGTGATCAACCGTAACAACCGCCTGAAGCGTCTGCTGGAACTGAAGGCACCAGAGATCATCGTGCGCAACGAGAAGCGCATGCTGCAGGAGTCCGTGGACTCGCTGCTGGACAACGGTCGTCGCGGCAAGGCCATGACCGGTGCCAACAAGCGCCCGCTGAAATCGCTGGCCGACATGATCAAGGGCAAGGGCGGTCGTTTCCGTCAGAACCTGCTGGGCAAGCGCGTGGACTACTCCGGCCGTTCAGTGATCGTGGTGGGCCCGCAGCTGAAACTGCACCAGTGCGGTCTGCCGAAAAAGATGGCGCTGGAACTGTTCAAGCCGTTCATCTTCGAGCGTCTGGAAAAGATGGGGCTAGCCACCACGATCAAGGCCGGCAAACGCATGGTCGAGGCGGAAGAGCCTATCGTGTGGGATATCCTGGAGGAAGTCATCCACGAGCATCCGGTGATGCTGAACCGCGCACCTACGCTGCACCGTCTGGGTATCCAGGCATTCGAGCCTATCCTGATCGAAGGCAAGGCCATCCAGTTGCATCCGCTGGTCTGCTCGGCATTCAACGCCGACTTCGACGGTGACCAGATGGCTGTGCACGTGCCGCTGTCGCTGGAAGCGCAGATGGAAGCGCGCACCCTGATGCTGGCCTCCAACAACGTGCTGTCTCCAGCCAACGGTGAGCCGATCATCGTGCCGTCGCAGGACATCGTGCTGGGGCTGTACTACATGACGCGCGAGAAAGTCGGTGCACTCGGTGAAGGTTCCATCTTCGCGGACGTGTCCGAAGTATTGCGTGCCTACCGTTCCAATCAGGTGGACCTGCAAGCCAAGGTGGTGGTGCGTATCAAGGAAGTGGTCACCAACGAAGCAGGCGAGAAGCAGGACAAGCTGACACGCTACGAGACCACGGTGGGCCGTTCCATCCTGTCCGAGATTCTGCCGGCGAACCTGCCGTTCAGCGCAGTGAACAAGACACTGAAGAAAAAAGAGATCTCGCGCCTGATCAACACCAGTTTCCGTCGTTGCGGTCTGCGCGACACGGTGATCATGGCCGACCAGTTGATGTATACCGGTTTCGCCTACGCGACCCGCGCCGGCATCTCGATCTGTGTGGACGACATGCTGGTGCCGCAACAGAAGAACGATCTGATCGCCGCTGCCGAAAAAGAAGTGCACGAGATCCAGACTCAGTACACCTCCGGTCTGGTGACCCAGGGCGAGCGCTACAACAAGGTGGTGGACATCTGGGGCCGTACCGGCGATCAGGTCGCCAAGGCCATGATGGATCAACTCGGCGTTGAGCCTGTGCGCGACCTGACAACGGGTGAAGCACTGTTCGACAAGAAGGGCAAGGCAGTCACGCAGGAGTCGTTCAACTCCATCTACATGATGGCCGACTCCGGCGCGCGCGGTTCTGCGGCGCAGATTCGTCAGTTGTCCGGCATGCGCGGTCTGATGGCGAAGCCGGACGGCTCCATCATCGAGACGCCGATCACCGCGAACTTCCGCGAAGGCCTGAACATGCTGCAGTACTTCATTTCCACCCACGGTGCACGTAAGGGTCTGGCGGATACTGCGTTGAAGACGGCGAACTCCGGCTACCTGACGCGTCGTCTGGTGGACGTGACGCAGGATCTGGTCATTACCGAAAACGATTGCGGCACGACCAACGGTCGTTCGATGAAGGCGCTGGTCGAAGGCGGCGAAGTGATCGAAGCCTTGCGCGAGCGTATCCTTGGCCGCGTGGTGGCAGCGGATGTGGTTAATCCGGAAACCAGCGAGACTTTGTACGAAGCCGGTACTCTGCTTGACGAAGACAAGGTCGAGCATATCGAATCACTGGGTGTCGATGAGGTGCGCGTGCGCACTCCGCTGACCTGCGATACGCGCTATGGCCTGTGCGCCAAGTGCTATGGTCGCGATCTGGGGCGCGGCGGTCTGGTGAACGTGGGCGAAGCAGTCGGTGTGATCGCTGCGCAGTCCATCGGCGAGCCGGGCACACAGCTGACCATGCGTACCTTCCACATCGGTGGTGCGGCATCGCGTACCGTGGTGGCAAGCCAGGTTGAAAGCAAGTCCAATGGCGTCATCAAGTACAGCCCGAACATGCGCACCGTAACCACGGCACGCGGCGAACTGGTGGTGGTGGCTCGTTCCGGCGAAGTGATGGTGACCGACGACCATGGCCGTGAGCGCGAGCGTCACAAGGTGCCGTACGGTGCCAACCTGACCGAACGCGAAGGCAAGACTGTGCGTGCAGGCGAGATCCTGGCGACCTGGGATCCGCATACCCGTCCGATCATTACCGAATATGCAGGCCGTGTGCGCTTCGAGAACGTGGAAGAAGGCGCGACCGTCGCCAAGCAGATTGATGAAGTGACCGGTTTGTCTACGTTGGTGGTCATCGATCCGAAACGTTCCACTACCGGCAAGGGTGTGCGTCCGCTGGTGCGTCTGCTGGATGACGCCGGGCACGAGATCAAGATCGCCGGAACGGAAACGCCGATCTCGGTGACCTTCCAGGTGGGCTCCATCATTACCGTGGAAGACGGCCAGCATGTGGGCGTCGGCGATGTGCTGGCACGCATCCCGCAGGAAAGCTCGAAGACGCGCGACATCACCGGCGGTCTGCCGCGCGTGGCCGAGCTGTTCGAGGCGCGTTCGCCCAAAGACGCAGGCATGTTGGCGGAAGTCACTGGTACGGCCTCGTTCGGTAAGGAGACCAAAGGCAAGCAGCGTCTGGTCATCACCGATACCGAAGGTCAGGCGCATGAATTCCTGATCACCAAGGACAAGCATGTGCTGGTGCACGACGGTCAAGTGGTGAACCAGGGAGAGATGATCGTGGATGGTCCGGCCGATCCGCACGATATCCTGCGTTTGCTGGGTATCGAAGCGCTAGCGCAGTACATCACCGACGAAGTGCAGGACGTGTACCGTCTGCAGGGCGTGAAGATCAACGACAAGCACATTGAGGTGATCGTGCGCCAGATGCTGCGCCGTATCGCCATCATCGACGAGGGCGATACCACCTTCATTCCGAAGGAGCAGGTGGAGCGTGCTGAGTTGCTGCAGGAAAACGAACGCGTGGTGGCAGCAGGCAAGCAACCGGCGACTTTCCAGCACATGCTGCTGGGTATCACCAAGGCATCTTTATCCACCGATTCGTTCATCTCCGCAGCTTCCTTCCAGGAAACGACGCGCGTGCTGACCGAGGCGGCGATCATGGGCAAGAAAGACGATCTGCGAGGTCTCAAGGAAAACGTCATCGTCGGTCGCCTCATTCCGGCCGGTACGGGCTTGGCCTATCACGTATTGCGTCGCAAGCAGCGTTTGGGTCTGGACATGGCGGAAGGAGCCGGATTGACCGAGTTGGCGGACGCCGCAGAGGCACAGGAAGGCGTCTAGTTGCTTGACAGGAAACTGCTTCGTCAATAGAATGCGCGGTCTTTTTAGTCCGCGCATTTCTGTACAGGTCGGTGCAGATGTGCTTGCAAGGCAGTTTTTTAGATTTAACTAATTAGTTTTTAAACAGTTTTCAGGAAGCGATAAACAATGCCAACCATCAACCAGTTAGTGCGCACAGGCCGTACGGCCGAAGTGACCAAGAGCAAGGTGCCGGCTCTCGCGGGTAGCCCCCAAAAGCGCGGTGTTTGCACACGCGTTTACACCACGACGCCGAAAAAGCCGAACTCGGCGCTGCGTAAGGTCGCCAAGGTGCGTCTAACCAACGGTTTTGAGGTCATCTCCTACATCGGTGGTGAAGGCCATAACCTGCAAGAGCACAGTGTGGTGTTGCTGCGCGGCGGTCGTGTGAAAGACTTGCCGGGTGTGCGTTACCACATGGTGCGCGGCAGCCTGGATACGGCAGGCGTGAAGGATCGCAAACAGTCTCGTTCCAAGTACGGTGCCAAGCGCCCGAAAAAAGCGTAATTCAGAAATTAGTCAGATATAACTGAGGTATTGATATGCCAAGACGTAGAGAAGTCCCCAAGCGCGAAGTTCTGCCGGATCCAAAGTTCGGTAATCAGGATCTTTCCAAGTTCGTCAACGTGCTGATGACTGCCGGCAAGAAGTCGGTGGCTGAGCGCATTCTGTACGGCGCCCTGGAGCAGGTCGGAAAGAAGAGCGGCAAGGATCCGATCGAGGTGTTCAATCAGGCAATCTCGAATGCCAAGCCTCAGGTCGAAGTGAAGAGTCGTCGCGTGGGTGGTGCAAACTACCAGGTTCCGGTCGAAGTGCGTCCGTCCCGTCGTATGGCGCTGGCGATGCGCTGGCTGAAGGAGTTTGCGCGCAAGCGCGGCGAAAAGTCCATGGGCATGCGCCTAGCTGGCGAGCTGATCGACGCTTCCGAAGGTCGCGGCGGTGCGGTCAAGAAGCGCGAAGAAGTACATCGCATGGCTGAGGCCAACAAGGCGTTCTCGCATTTCAGGTTCTAAATTTCGAATCCCTAAAAGTATAAAGACAAGGTTAGGTATACAGTGGCACGCAAAACACCCATCGAACGCTATCGCAATATCGGCATCAGTGCACATATTGATGCGGGTAAGACTACGACTACTGAGCGCATCCTGTTCTATACGGGTGTGAGTCACAAGATCGGTGAGGTGCACGACGGTGCGGCCACGATGGACTGGATGGAGCAAGAGCAGGAGCGTGGTATCACCATCACCTCCGCTGCGACCACCTGTTTCTGGAAGGGGATGGATAACTCATTCCCTGAACACCGCTTCAACATCATCGATACGCCTGGACACGTGGACTTTACCATTGAGGTGGAGCGTTCCATGCGCGTGCTGGATGGTGCGTGCATGGTTTATTGTGCGGTGGGCGGTGTGCAGCCGCAATCCGAGACTGTTTGGCGCCAGGCTAACAAATACAAGGTGCCGCGTCTGGCTTTTGTGAACAAGATGGACCGTACCGGCGCGAACTTCTTCAAGGTGGTTACGCAAATGCAAACCCGCCTGAGGGCTAATCCTGTTCCGCTCGTAATCCCGATTGGCGCGGAAGAAGGTTTCACTGGTGTTGTGGATCTGATCAAGATGCGAGCCATCATCTGGGATGAAGCTTCTCAGGGCATGAAGTTCGAATACAAGGAAATTCCGGCTGAGTTGGTGGCGAGTGCCAATGAATGGCGTGCAAAGATGGTCGAGACAGCCGCCGAAGCGTCCGAAGAGTTGATGAATCAGTATCTCGAAAATGGCGATTTGACTGAAGAGCAGATCATTCTGGGTATTCGCACCCGTACCATCGCCTGCGAGATTCAGCCGATGTTGTGCGGTTCCGCATTCAAGAACAAGGGTGTGCAGCGCATGCTGGATGCAGTGATCATGTTCTTGCCGTCGCCGGTGGATATTCCGGATGTGACGGGTGAAACTGAGGCTGGCGAGCCGACATCCCGCAAGGCCGACGACAGTGAGAAGTTTTCTGCGCTGGCGTTCAAGCTGATGACCGACCCGTTTGTCGGTCAACTGACCTTCGTGCGCGTCTATTCCGGCGTGCTGCAGAAGGGCGACACGGTTTACAACCCGATTCGTGGCAAGAAAGAGCGTATCGGCCGTATCGTGCAGATGCATGCAAACGAGCGTAAAGAGGTTGATGAGATTCTGGCGGGCGATATTGCCGCCTGTATCGGGTTGAAAGATGTAACCACTGGCGAGTCGCTGTGCGATCCGGATAAGCCCATTATTCTTGAGCGCATGGTATTCCCGGAGCCGGTGATTCACGTTGCGGTGGAGCCGAAGACCAAGGTTGACCAAGAGAAGATGGGTATCGCGCTGGGCCGCCTGGCTGCGGAAGATCCTTCGTTCCGCGTGCGCACCGACGAAGAGTCCGGCCAGACCATCATGTCCGGTATGGGTGAGTTGCATCTGGAGATTCTGGTTGACCGCATGAAGCGCGAATTTGGCGTGGAAGCGAACGTGGGTGCCCCGCAAGTGGCTTACCGCGAGGCGATCCGTAAGGCTGTTGAGGTTGAAGGTAAGTACGCCAAGCAGACTGGTGGTCGCGGTCAATATGGTCACGTATGGATCAAGATGGAACCTAACGAGACGGGCAAGGGTTTTGAGTTCGTCGATGCGATCAAGGGTGGTACCGTTCCTCGCGAGTTCATTCCGGCAGTGGAAAAAGGTTTGCGTGAATCCTTGCCTAGTGGTGTGCTGGCTGGCTTCCCGGTGGTTGATGTGAAGGTCACTCTGTTCGATGGTTCCTATCACGATGTGGATTCCAACGAAAACGCTTTCAAGATGGCGGCTTCCATGGCGTTCAAGGACGGTATGCGCAAAGCAAGCCCGGTGCTGCTGGAGCCGATGATGTCGGTGGAAGTGGAAACGCCGGAAGATTATACCGGTACCGTGATGGGGGACTTGTCTTCCCGCCGCGGCATGGTGCAGGGTATGGATGATATGCCTGGTGGCGGCAAGACCGTCAAGGCGGAAGTGCCGCTGTCTGAGATGTTCGGATACTCGACGGCATTGCGCTCTGCAACTCAGGGTCGTGCGACTTACACCATGGAATTCAAGCACTACACCGAAGCACCCAAGAGCGTCGCTGAAGCAATAATGAGCAGCAAAAAATAATATTCGGAGAATCTAAATCATGGCAAAGAGCAAATTTGAACGTACGAAGCCGCACGTGAACGTAGGGACGATTGGTCACGTAGACCACGGCAAGACCACCCTGACAGCGGCGATCACCACTGTATTGTCGAAGAAGTTTGGCGGCGAAGCCAAGGCTTACGACCAGATCGATGCTGCGCCGGAAGAAAAGGCGCGTGGTATCACCATTAATACCGCCCACGTCGAATACGAGACAGCGACCCGCCACTACGCGCACGTTGACTGCCCTGGCCACGCCGACTACGTCAAGAACATGATCACCGGTGCTGCCCAGATGGACGGCGCCATCCTCGTGGTATCCGCAGCCGACGGCCCGATGCCGCAGACCCGCGAACACATCCTGCTGGCACGCCAAGTTGGCGTACCTTACATCATCGTCTTCCTGAACAAATGCGACATGGTGGATGATGCCGAACTGCTGGAACTGGTCGAAATGGAAGTGCGCGAACTGCTGTCCAAATACGACTTCCCTGGCGACGACATCCCCATCATCAAAGGCTCTGCACTGAAAGCCGTCGAAGGCGACACCGGCGAACTGGGCGAAGGCGCCATCATGAAACTGGCCGAAGCCCTGGACACCTACATCCCGACACCGGAGCGCGCCATCGACGGCGCCTTCCTGATGCCCGTGGAAGACGTATTCTCCATCTCCGGTCGTGGTACCGTGGTGACCGGTCGTATCGAGCGCGGCATCGTCAAGGTTGGCGACGAACTCGAGATCGTCGGCATCAAGCCCACCCTGAAGACCACCTGCACCGGCGTCGAAATGTTCCGCAAACTGCTCGACCAGGGTCAGGCGGGCGACAACGTCGGCGTACTGCTGCGCGGCACCAAGCGTGAAGAAGTCGAGCGCGGCCAAGTGCTGTCCAAGCCCGGCTCCATCACCCCGCACACCAAGTTCACTGCCGAGATCTACGTGCTAGGCAAGGACGAAGGTGGTCGTCATACCCCGTTCTTCCAGGGGTACCGTCCGCAGTTCTACTTCCGTACCACCGACGTGACCGGAGCGGTTGAATTGCCGGCAGGCACTGAAATGGTGATGCCTGGCGACAACGTCAGCATCACGGTGAACCTGATCAACCCGATCGCGATGGAAGAAGGTTTGCGCTTCGCGATCCGCGAGGGCGGTCGTACCGTCGGCGCAGGTGTGGTTGCCAAGATCATCGAGTAAGCATACAATGCGCGCCCTCGCGTGGCTGCGGCCACGCGTTTTCGTTCTTTAAACCAGCGGCAATGCCGCGTAGAAGCTAGAGATGATTATGCAAAGTCAAAAAATTCGCATCCGCCTGAAGGCGTTCGACTATCGTTTGATCGACCAGTCCGCGTTGCAAATCGTGGATACGGCGAAACGTACAGGCGCTGTGGTGAAGGGGCCGGTTCCCTTGCCAACCAAGATAGAGCGCATCGATGTGCTGCGTTCTCCGCACGTGAATAAGACTTCGCGCGACCAGTTTGAAATCCGCACTCACTTGCGCCTGATGGATATCATGGATCCAACCGATAAGACTGTGGATGCCCTGATGAAGCTGGACCTTCCGGCTGGCGTGGATGTAGAGATAAAGTTGCAGTAATCGCAGTTTGGTAATTTTGCAGTACGAATCGGCTGACCAATTGAAGTCAGCCCCTTAATAAAAGGAAATAAAATGAGTTTAGGACTTGTCGGTCGCAAGATTGGCATGACCCGCATCTTTACCGACGACGGTACATCGTTGCCGGTGACGGTGCTGGACGTGTCCAACAATCGTGTCACCCAAATCAAGACTGCTGCCACGGATGGTTACAGTGCAGTGCAGGTCGCGTACGGTACGCGTCGTGCCAGTCGCGTGACCAAGGCAGCGGCTGGGCACTTTGCCAAAGCCGGCGTGGAAGCTGGTAGCGTGCTGAAAGAATTCACCGCTACGCCGGAACAACTGTCCAGCCTGACGCTGGGTGGAAAAGTTGGCGTGGATATGTTTCAGGTTGGCCAGAAAGTTGACGTAACGGGCGTGACGATCGGTAAAGGCTATGCCGGTACCATCAAGCGTTACCACTTCAAGTCCGGTCGCGCCACACACGGTAATTCCAAGTCGCATAACGTGCCAGGCTCTATCGGTATGGCGCAGGATCCGGGGCGCGTGTTCCCGGGCAAGCGCATGACCGGTCATCTGGGGGATGTGCAGCGTACCGTGCAAAATCTCAAAATCGTTCGTATCGATGCAGATCGCCAGTTGCTTCTGGTGATGGGCGCCGTCCCGGGTGCTCCCGGTGGCGACGTGATCGTGCGTCCGGCAGTGAAAGCGGGGGCATAATGGAACTGAAAGTCATCAACGAAAACGGCAAGGCAGGCGCGAGCATCAACGCATCTGACGACCTGTTCGGTCGTGAATACAACGAGACGCTTGTGCATCAGCTGGTAACGGCTTATCAAGCCAATGCCCGCTCTGCCAACAGCAAGCAAAAAGGTCGTAGCGAAATCGCCAAGTCCACGCGCAAGCCGTTCGCCCAGAAGGGTACCGGACGTGCGCGTGCAGGTATGGCTTCCAGCCCTTTGTGGCGCGGAGGCGGCAAGATTTTCCCGAACAGCCCGGATCAAAATTACACGCAAAAGATCAACCGCAAGATGTATCGCGCGGGTCTGGCTTCCATCTATTCGCAACTTGTGCGCGATGGTCGTTTGAGCGTGGTCGATGCGCTGTCGGTCGATGCTCCCAAGACAAAATTGCTGGCGCAGAAGATCAAAGCCATGGGTCTGGATCGCGTGCTCATCATTACTGATAGCATGGATGAAAATCTGTATTTGTCGTCGCGCAATCTGCCGAATGTGCTGGTGGTCGAAGCGCATCAGGCTGATCCGGTCAGTCTGGTGCGTTTCCCGCAAGTAGTGGTGACACGCGGCGCTCTTGCAAAAATCGAGGAGTTGCTGGCATGAGCACACAAAAATTCAATGATGAGCGCTTGCTGAACATATTGCTGGCTCCGCAGATTTCCGAAAAAGCGACATTCGTGGCGGAAAAGAACGAGCAGGTGATCTTCCGTGTGGCATCCGATGCGACCAAGCCGGAAGTCAAGGCGGCGGTCGAAAAGTTGTTCAACGTTACAGTTGACAGCGTTCAGATCAGCAACGTCAAGGGAAAGCAAAAGCGTTTTGGCCGCTATATGGGCAGCCGCAAGGACTGGAAGAAGGCTTATGTGTGTCTGGCTCCAGGTCAGGAAATCAACTTTGCTGCAAGCGAGCAGGGGTAAAACATGGCACTGATCAAACTCAAACCAACATCACCGGGGACTCGTGCAGTTGTGCGCGTGGTCACTCCGGAGTTGCACAAGGGTAAGCCTGAAGCGTCGTTGCTGGAGAAAAAGAACAGAACGGCGGGGCGCAACCATAACGGTCATATCACTACGCGTCACATGGGTGGCGGGCACAAGAAACATTATCGCCTGGTGGACTTCAAGCGCGACAAGGATGGCATTCCAGCCAAGGTCGAGCGTCTGGAATACGACCCGAACCGTTCTGCTCATCTGGCATTGCTGGTATATGCGGATGGTGAGCGTCGCTACATCATTGCTCCCAAGGGTATTTTTGCCGGTGCGCAGCTGATGAGCGGCTCGGAAGCGCCAATCAAGGCGGGCAATGCATTGCCGTTGCGCAACATTCCGGTCGGTTCCACTATTCACGCGATCGAGATGCTGCCCGGCAAGGGTGCGCAACTGGCGCGTTCGGCAGGCGCTTCGGTACAGTTGCTGGCACGTGAAGGCAGTTACGCTCAATTGCGTCTGCGTTCGGGCGAGATCCGCAAGGTACATATCGATTGCCGTGCAACCATTGGTGAAGTGGGCAACGGTGAGCATTCTCTGCGTTCCATCGGCAAGGCCGGTGCAAATCGCTGGCGTGGTATCCGCCCGACGGTGCGCGGTGTGGTGATGAACCCGGTCGACCACCCTCACGGTGGTGGCGAGGGCAAGACAGCGGCAGGCCGTCATCCGGTCAGTCCATGGGGTGTGCCGGCCAAGGGCTTCCGTACGCGTCGCAACAAGCGGACTAGCGGCATGATCGTGCGCCGTCGCTTTCAGGTTTAAGGGGTAATAGATATGGCACGTTCAATTAAAAAAGGTCCATTCGTCGATCTGCATCTGTTGAAGAAGGTGGAAGCAGTTCGCGCAACCAATGACAAGCGCCCGGTGAAAACCTGGTCGCGTCGCTCCACTGTGCTCCCTGAATTTGTCGGTTTGACGATCGCGGTGCATAACGGAAAGCAGCATGTTCCGGTGTACGTTTCCGAGAACATGGTTGGACATAAGCTTGGCGAATTTTCGTTGACCCGCACCTTCAAAGGTCACGCTGCTGATAAAAAAGCAGTCGCCAAGAAATAAGGAGACATGATGAGTACAACAGCAGTCATCCGTGGAGTTCGCCTGTCGGCACAAAAGGCCCGCTTGGTCGCTGACCAGATTCGCGGATTGCCGGTCGCACAAGCGCTTAACATCCTGGCGTTCAGCCCCAAAAAAGGCGGTGGCATCATCAAGAAGGCACTGGATTCCGCGATTGCCAACGCCGAGCATAACGACGGCGCTGATATCGACGAATTGAAGGTCGCCACCATCTACGTGGACAAAGGCACTTCTTTGAAGCGCATGATTCCGCGTGCGAAGGGCCGTGGCAACAGCATCGAGAAACAAACCTGCCACATTACGATCACCGTCGGGAGCTAAAGCATGGGCCAGAAAATTCATCCAATTGGATTCCGCCTGAGTGTCCAGAAAAACTGGACTTCGAAGTGGTATTCAAACAGCAAGCACTTTTCCGAGTTGCTGCTTAAAGATATCGAAGTTCGCGACTACCTGAAGAAGAAGCTGGCTGGTGCTGGCGTTTCCAAGATCGTTATCGAGCGTCCTGCCAAGAATGCCAAGATCACCATTTACACAGCGCGTCCTGGCGTGGTCATCGGCAAGAAGGGCGAAGACATCGAATCCCTGCGCAATGAACTGAAGAAGCGCATGGGGTTGCCTGATGTTGGTTTGAACATCGAAGAAGTGCGCAAGCCTGAAGTAGACGCGCAACTGATCGCCGATTCGATCACCCAGCAACTCGAGAAGCGCATCATGTTCCGTCGCGCCATGAAGCGTGCAATGCAGAACGCAATGCGTCTTGGTGCACAAGGCATCAAGATCATGAGCTCGGGGCGTTTGAATGGAATCGAGATCGCGCGTACCGAGTGGTATCGCGAAGGTCGTGTGCCATTGCATACGCTGCGTGCTGATATTGACTACGGCACTTCCGAAGCGCTGACGACCTATGGTCTGATTGGTGTCAAGGTGTGGGTCTATAAGGGCGATCATGTGGCCGGACAACAGGAAGCTGCTGCTCCTGTCGTTGCCGAGCCGGAAAAGAAAGTAAGAAAGTCGGGAGCTAAGCATGCTACAGCCAGCTAGAAGAAAGTACCGCAAGGAGCAGAAGGGCCGCAACACCGGCGTCGCTACGCGTGGCAACAAGGTCAGTTTCGGCGAATTCGGCCTCAAGGCCGTAGGTCGTGGTCGTCTGACTGCTCGCCAGATCGAGGCGGCACGTCGTGCCATGACGCGCCACATCAAGCGCGGTGGACGTATCTGGATCCGCATTTTCCCGGACAAACCAATTTCGAAGAAGCCGGCCGAGGTTCGTATGGGTAACGGCAAGGGCAGTCCGGAATACTATGTTGCCGAGATACAGCCTGGCAAGATGCTGTATGAGATGGATGGCGTGGATGAAGTATTGGCTCGCGAGGCGTTTCTGCTTGCTTCTGCAAAGCTGCCCATTGCCACGACATTCGTAGTTAGACAAGTAGGGGCGTGATCATGAAGGCAAGCGAACTGAAGACAAAATCGGTGGCTGATCTGCAGCAAGAGCTGTTGTCTCTGAATAAGGAGCAATTTGGCCTGCGCATGCAGGTGGCGACCCAGCAATTGAGCAACACCAGCCAATTGACCAAGGTGCGTCGCAACATCGCACGTGTGAAAACGGTATTGACCGAGAAGGGTGTGCAGCAATGAGTGCAACGAATCTGAAACGTGCTTTGACTGGGACCGTGGTCAGCAACAAGATGGATAAGACGGTTACCGTATTGGTTGAACGCAAAGTCAAGCATCCGGTGCTGGGCAAGGTGGTGCGCGTATCCAAGAAATATCACGCACATGACGAGAACAATGAGTTCAATCAAGGTGATGTGGTAACAATCGAAGAGATGCGTCCGCTGTCCAAGACCAAGTCATGGCGTGTGTCCAAGTTGTTGGAAAAAGCTGGCGAGATTTAATTATTAATTATGGCTTGCGCATTTATGCAAGTTTGAATAGAATGCGCGGCTTCGTTTCACCGTCGCTTGCGACGGCCTAACCCAAACGGGTTCCAAAACTAGCCGCCGCAGGCGGACAAAGTTGGAGATTGAAAAATGATACAAATGCAGTCTGTTTTGAATGTTGCCGACAATACTGGCGCACGTTCGGTCATGTGCATCAAGGTGTTGGGTGGTTCCAAGCGTCGCTATGCGAGCGTTGGTGATGTCATCAAGGTCAGTATCCGTGATGCGGCTCCTCGTTCCCGCGTCAAGAAGGGCGAGGTTTATAGCGCCGTGGTGGTTCGTACCGCCAAGGGTGTTCGCCGTTCCGATGGATCTTTGATCAAGTTCGATGGCAATGCGGCTGTGTTGCTGAATAACAAGCTGGAGCCGATCGGTACCCGTATATTTGGACCGGTGACTCGTGAATTGCGCAATGAGCGCTTCATGAAGATCGTCTCTCTGGCACCTGAAGTGCTGTAAGCGACAGTCAAGGATAAATCATGAACAAGATTAAAAAGAATGACGATGTGATCGTTATTGCTGGTAAAGACAAAGGTAATCGCGGTAGCGTGCTGAACGTGCTGGGCAATGATCGTGTGCTGGTAAGCGGGGTTAACAAGGTCAAGAAGCACCAGAAGCCGAACCCGATGAAGGGTACGACAGGCGGCATCGTAGAGATCGAGAAGCCTATTCATGTTTCAAACATCGCCATCTACAACTCGGCCACCAAGAAGGCGGATCGTGTGGGTGTCAAGCAGCTGGAGGACGGTCGCAAAGTGCGCGTGTTCAAATCCAGCGGCGAAGTGATTGCGTAAGGGGTAAGAGCATGGCTCGTTTATACGACTACTACAAAAAGAATGTGACTGAACAGCTGATGAAGCAGTTCGGCTACAAATCCGTCATGGAAGTGCCGCGCATCGAGAAGATCACTCTGAACATGGGTGTGGGCGAAGCGGTTGCCGACAAGAAGGTTATGGATCATGCCGTCGGCGATATGCAAAAGATCGCCGGCCAGAAGCCGGTTGTGACCAAGTCCAAGAAGTCCATCGCCGGTTTCAAGATCCGCGAGAACTATCCGGTCGGTTGCAAAGTGACTCTGCGCCGCGAGCGCATGTATGAATTCCTGGATCGCTTGGTGACTGTTGCGATCCCGCGTATCCGCGACTTCCGCGGTATCTCTGGAAAGTCCTTCGACGGCCGTGGTAACTACAACATGGGCGTCAAAGAGCAGATTATTTTCCCCGAGATCGAGTACGACAAGATCGACGCGTTGCGTGGCATGAACATCACAATCACGACCACTGCAAAGACCGATGAAGAAGCCAAGGCGCTTCTGTTGGCATTCAAATTCCCATTGAAGAACTGAGGGCGATATGGCTAAGACCGCTGTGATAAACCGCGAACAGAAGCGCCGCGAAACAGTGAAGAAATTCGCTGCCAAGCGTGCCGCTTTGTTGGCGATTGTGACAAATATGTCGTTAAGCGATGAAGAGCGCTTTGCGGCACGTCAGAAACTGCAAGCATTGCCGCGCGATTCCAGCCCGGTGCGTTTGCGTAACCGCTGTTCGTTGACCGGTCGTCCACGTGGCGTGTTCAGCAAGTTCGGTTTGGGGCGTACTAAATTGCGTGAATACGCAATGCGCGGCGAAATCCCCGGTGTAGTCAAGGCAAGCTGGTAAGGGTGAATCTATGAGTATGAGTGATCCGATCTCCGACATGTTGACGCGTATTCGCAACGCGCAAATGGCGGAAAAACAAACGGTGGCAATGCCTTCTTCCAAGATCAAGGCGGCGATCGCCAAGGTGTTGCTGGATGAGGGTTATGTTGAGGGCTTCAAGGTCGTTGACCATGACGGCAAACCTACGCTGGAAATTGGCCTGAAATATTACGCTGATCGCCCTGTGATTGAAAAAATCCAGCGTGTTAGTCGTCCAGGTCTGCGTGTCTACAAAGGATGTGAAGATATCCCGCGCGTGATGAACAATCTGGGTATTGCGATCGTTTCCACCTCAAAAGGTCTGATGACGGATCGCAAAGCACGCGCTAACGGCATTGGCGGCGAAGTGCTGTGCATCGTCGCATAAGGGGGAGACATGTCTAGAGTCGCAAAAAATCCTATTGTTGTTCCATCCGGTGTCGAAGTGACATTGGCAACTGACAAAATTTCCGTGAAGGGCCCGTTGGGTACCTTGACGCAATTGTTGAAGGGTGATGTTGCAGTCGAGCGTAATGGCGATGCCTTGTTGTGCAAGGCCACCAATGACAGCGCCGAAGCGGATGCGATGTCCGGCACTTTGCGCGCATTGCTGTCCAATATGGTCGCAGGCGTTAGCAAGGGCTTCGAGCGCAAGCTGACGCTGGTTGGGGTGGGTTACCGTGCGCAAGCTGCTGGTGACGCGCTGAACCTGACGCTGGGTTTCTCGCATCCCGTGGTGCACAAGATGCCAAAAGGTGTGAAAGTTGCAACGCCAAGCCAGACCGAGATTGTTTTGACCGGTTCGGACAAGCAGCAAGTCGGTCAAGTCGCCGCCGAGATTCGCGCATACCGTGAGCCTGAGCCCTATAAGGGCAAGGGTGTGCGTTATGCCGACGAAGTGGTGATCCTGAAAGAAACCAAGAAGAAATAATCGAGGTTGATATGTTGAACAAGAATGAAGCGCGTCAGCGCAGAGCACGCAAAACCCGTGCAAGAATCGCTGAGCAAAAGACTGTCCGTCTGGCGATCCATCGCACCAACCTGCATATCTATGCGCAAGTTATCTCTGCTGATGGTGGCAAGGTGCTGGCAAGCGCATCTACGCTGGAAGCCGAAGTGCGCAAGAGCGTCGGTAACGGCGGCAATGCAGCTGCAGCAGCGGTAGTTGGCAAGCGTATCGCCGAAAAGGCCAAGAGCGCAGGTGTTACTGCCGTTGCATTCGACCGTTCTGGCAACAAGTACCATGGTCGCATCAAAGCGCTGGCAGATGCTGCGCGCGAACATGGCTTGCAGTTCTAATCTGGGGTGAATCATGGCACAAGCTAAACAAGGCAAGAATCAGCAGGTGGAAGACAAGGGCGACGGTCTCATCGAAAAGATGATCCACGTCAACCGCGTGACCAAGGTGGTGAAGGGTGGCCGTATCATGGGCTTCGCTGCACTGACTGTCGTTGGCGATGGCGATGGTCGCATCGGCATGGGCAAGGGCAAATCCAAGGAGGTGCCGGTGGCTGTGCAAAAGGCGATGGAAGAATCCCGTCGCAAGCTGGTTAAAGTGAACCTGAAAGAAGGCACTTTGCACCATGCCGTGATAGGTCGTCACGGCGCTGCCAAGGTCTATATGCAGCCGGCATCAGAAGGTACCGGCATTATCGCTGGCGGTGCGATGCGTGCAGTGTTTGAAGCGGCTGGTGTTCGCAACGTGCTGGCTAAATGCATCGGCTCCAGCAATCCATACAACGTGGTTCGTGCCACTTTGAACGGATTGAAGGCGTTGAACTCACCTGCCGAGATCGCAGCAAAGCGCGGCAAGAGCGTAGAAGAAATCACGGGGTAAGCCATGGCACAAGCTAAAACGGCGCAAGCCAAAAAATTGAAGGTGACGCTGGTAAAGAGCATCATCGGCACCAAAGAGTCTCACCGCGCCACGGTGCGTGGTTTGGGGCTGCGTCGCATGCACCATACCGTCGAAGTGGAAGATACTCCGGCAGTTCGCGGCATGATTAACAAAGTGTACTACCTGGTCAAGTGCGAGGCGTAAATGCAACTCAATCAAATTAAACCTGCTGAAGGTTCCAAGCATGCCAAGCGTCGCGTAGGTCGCGGCATCGGTTCCGGTCTGGGAAAGACTGCTGGTCGCGGACACAAAGGACAGAAATCGCGTTCGGGCGGCTTTCACAAAGTCGGTTTCGAAGGCGGTCAGATGCCACTGCAACGTCGTCTGCCAAAGCGTGGTTTTGTTTCCTTGACTCGTAACGATACTGCGCAAGTGCGCCTGTCAGACCTGGACAAGTTGCCAGTTGATACCATCGACCTGCTGGCTTTGAAACAAGCTGGCGTCGTGCCGGCCACTGCCTTGACTGCCAAGGTCGTGTTGGCTGGTGAGATCAAGCGCGCAGTCAAATTGCAAGGCTTGCTGTTGACCAAAGGTGCTCGTGCCGCAGTGGAAGCTGCTGGCGGCAGCATCGCGGAGTAAGGGTAGCCTGTGAACAAGGTTGTCAGCAAAGGTAAGTATGGTGATCTGGGACAGCGTCTCTGGTTTCTGCTGCTTGCGTTGATCGTATATCGTATCGGGGCGCATATACCGGTACCGGGAATCGATCCGAATGTTTTGGCGGATCTGTTCAAGCGGCAAACAGGCGGAATACTGGGCATGTTCAACATGTTCTCGGGAGGCGCACTGTCGCGCTTCACCATCTTTGCGCTGGGTATCATGCCGTATATTTCGGCATCCATCATCATGCAGCTGGCAGCGATTGCTGTGCCGCAGTTGGAGCAGCTGAAGAAGGAAGGCGAAGCCGGGCGTCGTAAGATTACGCAGTACACCCGTTACGGCACGCTGGTGTTGGCATTGTTCCAGGCATTCGGGATTTCTGTGGCATTGCAATCGCAGGCAGGTTTGGTATTGCATCCCGGTTCGATGTTCCAGATAACTACAGTCGTTACGCTGGTCACCGGCACAATGTTTTTGATGTGGCTGGGAGAGCAGATCACCGAGCGCGGTCTGGGTAACGGTATCTCGCTGATCATTTTTGCGGGCATCGCAGCTGGTTTGCCCAATGCATTGGGCAACACTCTGGAAATGGCGCGTACAGGTGCGTTCTCGATTCCGCTGGTACTCGCTCTCTTCATCGGCGCGATCCTGGTAACTGGACTGGTCGTATTCGTGGAACGCGGTCAGCGCAAGATCTTGGTGAACTACGCCAAGCGCCAGGTGGGTAACAAAGTGTATGGCGGACAGAGTTCCCATCTGCCGCTGAAGCTGAACATGGCCGGAGTCATTCCGCCGATCTTCGCTTCCAGTATCATTTTGTTCCCTGCGACATTGGCAGGATGGTTCGGATCCGGTCAGAGCATGACCTGGTTGAAGGATGTGAGCGAGAAGTTGTCGCCGGGGCAGCCGATCTATGTGCTGTTCTATGCCGCGGCAATCGTGTTCTTCTGCTTCTTCTATACGGCGCTGGTGTTCAGCCCGAAAGAAACGGCAGAAAACTTGAAGAAGAGCGGTGCCTTCCTGCCGGGTATCCGTCCAGGTGAGCAAACCGCGAAGTATGTTGAGAAGATCATGCTGCGCCTGACCTTGGTCGGAGCGGTTTACATCACCCTGGTATGTCTGTTGCCGGAGTTTTTGGTGGTGAAATGGAACGTGCCATTCTATTTCGGCGGTACTTCGTTGCTGATTTTGGTGGTGGTGACCATGGATTTTATGGCGCAGGTGCAGTCTTACATGATGACTCACCAGTATGAGAGTTTGTTGAAGAAGGCCAATTTTAAGGCCGGGTTGACGCGATAAATGGCGAAAGAAGACGTCATCCAGATGCAGGGTGAAGTTGAGGAGTCCCTGCCCAATGCGACATTTCGGGTGAAGTTGGAAAACGGTTTTGTCGTGCTGGGACACATATCAGGCAAGATGCGCATGCATTACATCCGCATACTGCCGGGAGACAAGGTGACGGTTGAGGTGTCGCCTTACGATTTGAGCAAAGCGCGCATCGTATTCCGCGCCAAGTAAGTTGAGAGAAGCAAGGAGAAGCAAATGAAAGTGCAAGCATCCGTGAAGAAAGTGTGCCGTAACTGCAAGATCGTGCGGCGCAATCGCGTGGTTCGTGTGATCTGCAGTAGCGATCCGCGTCACAAACAGCGCCAGGGTTGATTGAATCAGATCACCGCTGGATGGTACAATTTACGACTTTTGAATAAATAGGGTAGCTGCATGGCTCGTATTGCCGGTGTAAACATTCCAAATCATCAACATGCCGAGATCGCATTGACTGCAATCTATGGCATCGGGCGTACTCGCGCGCAGCAGATATGTGCTGCTGCCGGGATCGTCACTTCCACCAAAGTCAAGGACATCAGCGATTCCGACATGGAAAAGCTGCGCGACGAAGTCGCCAAGTTCACGGTGGAAGGCGACCTGCGCCGCGAGATATCAATGAACATCAAGCGTCTGATGGACCTGGGCTGCTATCGCGGCTTGCGCCATCGTCGCGGTTTGCCGTGCCGTGGTCAGCGTACCCGTACCAATGCACGCACCCGTAAAGGTCCGCGCAAGTCCATCGCCGGCGCGAAGAAGTAATCTAGTAGAGGATCGAAGACATGGCAAAGCCCAGCACGAGAGTGCGCAAGAAAGTTAAGAAGAACGTTGCCGAAGGTATCGCGCACGTTCACGCCTCCTTCAACAACACCATCGTGACCATCACGGACCGTCAAGGCAATACCTTGGCCTGGTCAACAAGTGGCGCGCAGGGTTTCAAGGGTTCGCGCAAGAGTACCCCGTTCGCAGCGCAGATCGCTGCTGAGACAGTGGGCAAGTCCGCTGTTGAATGCGGCGTCAAGAACCTGGAAGTGCGTATCAAGGGCCCGGGTCCTGGTCGCGAATCCGCAGTGCGTGCGTTGAACGCCGCAGGTTTCAAAATCACCAGCATTTCGGATATCACGCCGGTACCGCACAACGGTTGCCGTCCTCCGAAAAAGCGTCGTATCTAAGGAGCATAGATCTTGGCTAGAAATCTTGATGCAAAGTGCCGTCAGTGCCGCCGCGAAGGCGAGAAGCTGTTCCTCAAGGCAGAGAAGTGTTTTACCGACAAGTGCTCGGTAGAGCGTCGTGCTTACGCACCCGGCCAGCACGGTCAGAAAAAGAACCAGCGCCAGTCGGAATACGGCGGCCAGTTGCGTGAAAAGCAGAAGCTGCGTCGCATCTACGGCATGATGGAAGGCCAATTCCGTCTGACTTACAAGCGCGCAGAACAATCCCGCGGCATCACCGGTGAAAGCCTGTTGCAGATGCTGGAATCGCGTCTGGACAATGTTTCCTACCGCATGGGTTTCGGTGCATCGCGTTCGGAAGCTCGCCAGGTGGTGCGTCACAACTCCATCCTGGTCAACGGCAAGCGCGTCAACATCCCGTCCTACCAGGTACGTCCGGGTGATGTGGTTGAGGTTGCGGAAAAATCCAGGAACCAATTGCGTGTGAAAGCAGCCTTGCAGGCTGCAGAGCAGCGCGGTTTCCCGGAATGGCTCGAAGTAGACGCCAAGGCGTTCAAGGGAACCTTCAAGGCGGTTCCGCAGCGTTCCGAATTGCCTGCAACGATCAACGAGCATCTCGTGGTCGAGTTGTATTCCAAGTAATCCACGCGGAGTAGGATATGTCTAACAATAATCTGTTGAAACCTCGCATCATCGACGTTCAGCGTTCATCTGCCACTCAAGCGCGAGTGGTGATGGAGCCTTTCGAGCGCGGCTATGGACACACGCTGGGCAACGCCCTGCGTCGCGTTCTGCTGTCCTCCATGCCCGGCTACGCGGTGACTGAAGTCAAGATCGCGGGTGTGCTGCACGAATACTCATCCATCGACGGCGTGCAGGAAGACGTGGTCGAGATCCTGCTGAACCTGAAGGGGCTCGTGCTCAAGCTGCATAATTCGCGCGAAGCGACTCTGCATCTGCGCAAGTCCGGGGCGGGCGTGGTGACAGCTGCCGACATCGAAGTCGGTGCCGACACCGAAGTCATCAATCCTAACCATGTCATCGCCCACCTGGCTGCTGGCGGCAAGCTGGACATGGAGATCAAGGTCGAACAAGGCCGCGGTTACGTTTCCGCCATCTCGCGCATGCAGCCCGGTGCTACCCGCCCGGTCGGCCATATCGCACTGGACGCATCGTTCAGTCCGATCTCCCGAGTCAGCTATGCGGTGGAAAGCGCCCGTGTCGAACAGCGCACCGACCTCGACAAGCTGATCATGGACATCGAGACCAACAGCGCCATCGATCCCGAAGAAGCGATCCGTTATGCAGCACGCATCCTGATGGATCAGCTCTCCGTGTTCGCTGCCCTGGAAGGCACCCCGGCTCCGGTCGAGAAGCCACAGACTCCGAAGGTCGATCCGATGCTGTTGCGTCCGGTCGATGATTTGGAACTGACGCCGCGCTCTTCCAACTGCCTCAAGGCCCAGAGCATCCATTACATCGGCGATCTGATTCAGAACACCGAAGCAGACCTGTTGCGCACCCCGAACCTGGGCCGCAAGTCGCTCAACGAGATCAAGCAAGTGCTGGCCGAGCATGGCCTGTCGCTGGGCATGAAGTTGGAAAACTGGACCGCAATGTCCGAGAAATAAGCTTCTCCAGCCGTGAGGCTGGATAGCAAGAGAGGAAAATCATGCGTCACCGTTTAGGACTCAGAAAACTTAACCGCACCAGCAGCCACCGTCTGGCGATGTTGCGCAACATGACCGTTTCGCTGCTGCGTCACGAAGTCATCAAGACCACTCTGCCAAAGGCCAAGGAACTGCGCCGCGTCGCCGAACCTATCCTGACACTGGGCAAGAATCCAAGTCTGGCCAATCGCCGTTTGGCGTTTGCCCGTCTGCGCGACCGCGATATCGTCACCAAGCTGTTCGACGAGCTCGGACCGCGTTATGCAGCCCGCAACGGCGGCTACTCGCGCATCCTGAAATTCGGTTTCCGCAAGGGCGACAATGCCCCGATGGCGCTGGTTGAACTGCTGGATCGTCCGGCCGATGCGCAACCGGTAGAAGCAGGCGAATAAGTTTCAAACGACGCAAGCAAGAATAAACAAGGCCGGATAAGATCCGGCCTTGTTGTTTCAGGGTGACAGGCTAGGCGAACCAGCGCAGGAATGCAGCGGCGGAAATGGCTGTGCCGGCAAGCACAAGAGACGAAACCCAGGCAGTGTCTTTCCCGGCCTCCCTCCAGTGCGCGCTTTGCCAGAGGTATAGCGCCAGCAGCAATATCCCGAGCGTTGCGCAAACCATCTTGATGCCCAATGCGTAAGCGGCGATCCCGGAGATATCCGGGAGTCGATGGTAATAGTAATAAGTGACCATCCCGAAGGTTGCGCCACTAACAACCTGCGTCACCCAGCCTGTCAGTACCAGATATGCCAGCCTTCGTCGTATGGCGTCATCGCGCAACCGCGTCGCGATGATCGTTCCGCCCACTGTGGCAACCGCACCGAAGTTATGCACAACCTGAATGACAGAATAACTCAGGTTCTGTGCAGCACTCATTGTGCAGTCACATCGACACAGGATTCCACACCGATCGGTGCATGCGCCTTGGTGTTCTCGGTCATGCAGATATGGTGTTTACCGGCAGGCAGAGCGTCAAGCTGGGCAGTACCCTTCAGCAGGTGCAAGACATCAACCCGGTTGCCGTCGACATAAAGATGCAAGTGGTCGCCATCCGGGCCGAGTACGGCATCGTAGACAAAGGGAATCGGATTTTTGGAGCTGACTGTCGCGCCGTTGGCGGGAGAGCTGATGGTTACTTTTCCTTCGACTGCGTATGCCTGCACGGATACCAAAGCAAACAGAATGGTGGCTAATATCTTGATATTCATGATCGTTCTCCTTGTGGTGTTGTTGGAAGAATCGCGTCATTATCTAATAGTAACCAAGGATTAGTGTCAAGTAATATTTGGCAGCCGCTTTGTGGCCTGACCTGCAGTCAGACTGGCAAGAACAGCCCGTACAGACTTGAGTGTCTGGAAATCAGTAAGGTTTTTGCCCGACCCAATTGCCCGGCGGTTGATAGCGGCAAACCCAGACCTGTTCCAGAGTATCCTCGCATACAGCCGCGGCACAACCTACCGTCGTTGTCGTGCGCCAGACGACCTGCGTATAGTGGCCGCACATCTTGCCTGCCGCACAACTGTTGCTCTTGTAGTCATAATCCTCGCGCTCCTTGCCCCAGTCATCCACCACTTCCCGCGGAGTGACCCGTTGCAGCTCGCGCTTGCCATCCGACCATTGCACTGCGCTGGCCCAGTACAGATTCTCGCCGTACTTCGCATCCGGCTTGCTGTGCTGCATCTGGCAATGATTGTGCCGCTTCAGGTGGTCGGCCCACTCCTGTGATGCCGCGGCCAACTCAGGGGAATAGGAAAGCGGTGGTGTCTTGACGGTCTTGCGCCAGCGGTTGTGCGCGGCAACCATCTCCTGTGTATCAAAGTCGAGCGCCTGTGCCGCGAAAGCGGTGAGCAAACAGCAGCCGAAGAGGAAGCGCAGCATCGTCATTTATCCAGCAGCTTCTGCAGGTAGGGGCCGGTCACACTGTCCGGATTGGCCGCGATGTCCCTGGGCGAGCCTTGCGCCACGATGCGCCCGCCGCCATCGCCGCCTTCCGGCCCAAGGTCGATGACCCAGTCTGCGGTCTTGATCACGTCCAGGTTGTGCTCGATGACCACCACCGTGTTGCCCTGGTCGCGCAGTTTGTGGATGACCTTCAGCAGCAGGTCGATGTCGTGGAAATGCAGGCCGGTGGTCGGTTCGTCGAGGATATACAGCGTGCGCCCGGTATCACGCTTGGAAAGCTCGAGCGACAGCTTCACGCGCTGTGCTTCGCCGCCGGAGAGCGTGGTGGCACTCTGTCCCAGTGTGATGTAACCGAGACCGACATCGAGCAAGGTCTGCAGCTTGCGCGCAATGATCGGCACCGGCGCGAAGAACTCGTGCGCCTGTTCCACCGTCATGTTCAGCACCTGATGGATGTTCTTGCCCTTGTACTGCACCTCCAGCGTCTCGCGGTTGTAACGGTGGCCGTGGCACACGTCGCAAGGCACATACACGTCGGGCAGGAAATGCATCTCGACCTTGATCACACCGTCACCCTGGCATGATTCGCAGCGCCCGCCCTTGACGTTGAATGAGAAACGCCCGGGCCCGTAGCCGCGCTCGCGCGACATCGGCACGCCGGAGAACAGGTCGCGTATCGGAGTGAACAACCCGGTATATGTCGCCGGGTTCGAGCGCGGCGTGCGACCGATGGGCGACTGGTCGACGTTGATCACCTTGTCGAAGAACTCCAGGCCATGTATCTCGGCATAAGGTGCGGGTGCGGTGTTGCTGCCATACAGATGCTGCGCCACCGCGTTATACAGCGTGTCGTTGATCAGCGTGGACTTGCCGGAACCCGACACGCCGGCGATGCTGGTGAGCAGGCCGACCGGCAGGTCGAGCGTGACATCCTTCAGGTTGTTGCCGCAGGCGCCGATGATCTGCAGCCTGCGCTCGGGGTCGGGCTTCTGATATTTTTTGGGCGCAGCGATGCTACGCCGCCCGACCAGGTAATCGCCGGTGAGCGACTGCGTGTTGGCACATACTTCGTCCGGTGTGCCTTGCGCCACCACCATGCCGCCATGTTCGCCCGCACCCGGCCCCATGTCCACCACATAATCGGCAGTACGGATGGCATCCTCGTCATGTTCCACCACGATCACGCTGTTGCCCATGTCGCGCAGGCGCTTCAGCGTATCCAGCAAGCGGTCGTTGTCGCGCTGGTGCAGACCGATGGAAGGCTCATCCAGCACATACATCACCCCGGTCAGTCCCGAGCCGATCTGCGATGCCAGGCGGATGCGCTGCGCTTCGCCGCCAGACAATGTCTCGGCAGAGCGTTCCAGCGACAGGTAATCCAGTCCCACGTTGTTGAGGAAGGTCAGGCGGCTGGCGATCTCCTGCACGATCTTCTCGGCGATGGCCTGCTTGTTGCCCGGCAGCGTCACGCTGCTGAAAAAAGTCAACGCCTGCTTCAGCGGCAACGCGCTCAATTCGTAGATGGTGCGGTCGGCTACGCGCACATGGCGCGCCTCTTCGCGCAGGCGTGTGCCATGGCAATCCGGACAGGCACAGCCGTTCAGATACTTCGCCAGCTCCTCGCGCACCGTGGGCGAGTCGGTCTCGTTATAGCGCCGCTCCAGATTGTTGACGATGCCCTCGAAGGCGTGTTCGCGTACCACCTTTCTGCCGCGTTCGTTCAGGTACTGGAACGGGATCTCCTCGCGGCCGCTGCCATACAGGATCACCTTCTGGATCTTTTCCGGCAGGCTTTCGTAGGGGCGCTCAAGGTCGAAGCCGTAATGTTTCGCCAGACTGTCGAGCATCTGGTAATAGAACTGGTTGCGCCTGTCCCAGCCCTTGATCGCACCACCGCTCAACGAAAGGGAGGGGAAGGCCACGATGCGCTGCGGATCGAAGAAATTGATCACCCCCAAACCATCGCATTTCGGGCAGGCGCCCATCGGGCTGTTGAACGAGAACAATCGCGGTTCCAGCTCCTGCAGCGAATAATTGCAGATGGGACAGGCGAACTTGGCCGAGAACATGTGCTCCTTGCCGCTATCCATCTCCACCGCCAGCGCACGACCGTCGGCATGGCGCAATGCGGTCTCGAAAGATTCCGCCAGACGCTGCTTGATATCGGCAGACACCTTCAGGCGGTCCACCACGATCTCGATGGTGTGCTTCTTGTTCTTCTCCAGCTTTGGCAGGTTGTCCATCTCGCACACTTTGCCGTTCACGCGCAGGCGCACGAAACCCTGTGCACGCAGTTCGTCGAACAGTTCCAGCTGCTCGCCTTTGCGCTCCACCACCAGCGGCGAGAGGATCATCACCTTGGTGCCTTCCGGCAGCGCCAGCACCGCATCCACCATCTGCCCCACAGACTGCGCCTGCAATACCAGATCATGCTGCGGACAATACGGATCGCCGGCACGGGCGAACAGCAGGCGCAGATAGTCGTGGATCTCGGTGACCGTACCCACGGTAGAGCGCGGATTGTGCGAAGTCGCCTTCTGCTCGATGGCGATGGCGGGCGAGAGCCCCTCGATCAGATCGACATCCGGCTTCTCCATCAACTGCAGGAACTGCCGCGCATAGGCAGAGAGCGACTCCACATAGCGCCGCTGCCCCTCGGCATACAGCGTATCGAAAGCGAGTGAGGACTTGCCCGAACCGGACAACCCGGTGATCACCACCAGCCGATTGCGCGGCAGGTCGAGATTGATGTTCTTCAGATTGTGGGTGCGCGCACCACGTATTTTGATTTGTTCCATGCCAGGTTGCTGGGTTGAAAAGCGACTGGACAATATACGCGAAAACGACTGCTTCCCCAACCCGGAGTTAGTAGAGGCAAATCACCCTTGAGCTTGCATTGCCAGGCTTACCTCAAGCGCGAACACATCCAGGGATGTTTTGCCATGTTATTTTTTGGTGAAGACCAGGCTGCAAGCCAGAAAATACGGTCATCTTCAGGCACTGAGTATCGAACAACCATACTTTACTTTGTGCGTACTGGCACAACCCCGCTATAGGCGAGCAAGTCATCCCTGTTAAAATACGCGGCTTCTGAAATCCACACCTGTAGATCATGTCCACTTCAGATTCCGCAATGTCCCCTGTAGAGCGTCGTGCCAGCTTTGGTCTGGCAGGTATATACGGCCTGCGCATGCTGGGCCTGTTCATCATTCTGCCAATCTTCGCGCTGTATGCTGAAAAGCTGCCGGGCGGGCAGAGTCACTTCCTGATCGGCATCGCGCTGGGTGCGTATGGCCTCACGCAATCGATCCTGCAGATACCGGCTGGCTGGCTGTCCGACCGTTATGGGCGCAAGCCCGTGATCATCACCGGCTTGCTGCTGTTCGCGGTGGGCAGTTTCGTCGCCGCTTCTGCCAATGACATCTACTGGATCATCTTCGGCCGCGTGATCCAGGGCGCAGGCGCGATCAACGCGGCAGTGATGGCGCTGACCGCCGACCTGACGCGCGAAGAACATCGCACCAAGGCGATGGCGATGATTGGCATCACCATCGGTATCACGTTCTCCATCTCCATGGTGCTGTCGCCCGTGCTGTATCGCTTCATCGGCATGTCCGGCATGTTCACGCTGGTCGGCGTGCTGGCATTCATATCCATTGCGGTGGTGGCGTGGTACATCCCCACGCCCACCGTCACGCATTTCCATTCCGACACCGAAGCCAGCACCAGCAAGCTGGCCGAAGTGCTGCGCAACAAGGATCTGCTGCGCATGGATTTCGGCGTATTCACGCTGCACGCCATCCTGATGTCGGTGTTCATGCAGATCCCGTTCATTTTGCGCACCGATGGGCTGGATGCGCAGCACCAGTGGCAGGTCTACCTGCCGGTGATGCTCATCGCCTTTGGACTCATGGTGCCGCCCATCATCATCGCCGAGAAGAAGGCGATGATGAAGCAGGTGTTCATGTTCGCGATCGCGCTGGCCGCTGTCGCGCAAGTGGCGATCATGGTCTTGCATGACAGCCTGTGGGGCGTGGCGGTCTCGCTGCTGATGTTCTTCACTGCCTTCAACGTGCTGGAAGCCACGCAGCCATCCATCGTCAGCAAGATCGCGCCGCTGGCCGCCAAGGGCACGGCGATGGGCGTGTTCAGCAGCGTGCAGTTCCTCGGCGCGTTCTTCGGCTCGGCCATGGGCGGGTTGCTGATGCAACTGTACGGCGGCAATGCGGTGCTGGTGTTCGCGGTGGTCATGTTGCTGCTGTGGCTGGCAGTGGCTTCCACCATGCGCGCGCCGCGGGCGCTGGCGACCAGGATATACCACCTGAAAGAGCTGAACGAAGATACTGCGCGCACGATGCAGCAGGCTCTGGCACAATTGCGGGGCGTCAGCGAGGTGCTGGTGGTGGCAAACGAACAGATCGCCCTGCTTAAAGTCGAAATAAGCGGTTTCGACGAGGAGGCGGTTGAGAAACTAGTGAAAGGGGCATGAGATGTCGGTGAACAAAGTGATCCTGGTGGGGCGCCTGGGCAAAGACCCGGAGACCCGTTATATGACCAACGGTGAGGCGGTGACCAATGTCACGCTGGCGACCTCCGAGAACTGGAAGGACAAGAGCGGCGAGAAGCAGGAAAAGACCGAGTGGCACAACCTCGTGTTCTATCGCCGCTTGGCCGAAGTCGCGGGCGAGTACCTGAAGAAAGGTTCGCAGATCTACGTCGAGGGCAAGATCCAGACGCGCAAATGGCAGGACAAGGAGACCGGCAAGGACCGCTACACCACCGAGATCATCGTCAACGAGATGCAGATGCTGGGCAGCAAGTCCGGCGGGGGCAGCTTCGAAGTGGTGGAGAATCAATCGTCGGCCCCGGCACGCAGCGCACCCGCGGCCAAGCCGGCCGCAGCGCCTGCGAAAGGCAACTTCGATAATTTCGACGACGACATTCCGTTCTGAGCTGGATACGATCCGGTTGACAAAAAAGGCCACCGCAACGGTGGCCTTTTTGTTGGTCGATACCGGCTATTTGATTTCCGGCGGGATCGAATCGAAGTTCCTGAGTTTGCGGTACAGCGTACGCTCGCTGATCCCCAGCCGTTCGGCCAGCGTCTTGCGGTCGCCCTGAAAATGTTCCGTCGCCCACGCGAGGTAGCGCATCTCCAGGTTTTCCAGCGGGGCGATCTCATCGAACGATCCGGCAGCGGGATTCTCTTGCTTCGCACTTTTCATCGTGTCCAGATAAAGGTGCTGCAGCTGGATGACGTTGCCGTCCAGCATGATCAGCGCGCGTTCCAGGATGTTGCGCAGTTCGCGCACATTGCCGGGAAAGTCGTGCCGCATCAGCAAGGACATGGCTTCATCGCTGAGCGTGACGCGCCGTCCCGTTTCCAGCCGTGATAGCAGCGTCTCCACCAGCATCGGGATGTCTTCCGCCCGCTCCCGCAGCGGCGGCAGCTGGATGGGGAAAACGTTGATGCGGAAATACAGGTCCTGGCGGAAGGTGCCGTCCTGCACCATCGCCGCCAGATCGCGATGGGTCGCGGCAACCAGCCGGAAATCCGCGCGCAGCGGCTCAACGCCGCCGATGCGCCGGTAAGTGCCGGCTTCCATGAGGCGCAACAGTTTGACTTGCAGCGACATCGGGATGTCGCCCACCTCGTCGAGGAACAGGGTGCCGCCGCGCACCGCTTCCACCAGCCCGACCTTGCTGCCGACGGCGCCGGTGAAGGCGCCTTTTTCGTAGCCGAACATCTCGCTCTCGAACAGCGTTTCGGTGAGCCCCGAGCATTCCAGCGCCACGAAGGGGGCGGAAGCGCGCGGGCTCATGTCGTGGATGGCTTGGGCGACCAGTTCCTTGCCTGTGCCCGATTCGCCCAGCAACAGCACCGAGCTCTCTCTCGCGGCGACGCGCTTGGCCAGTTCCAGCATGCGGTTGAAAGGTCGCGAATAGCCCACCAGTATCCGGTCGCCGTTGCCCTCGCGTGCGCGTCGCAACGAGTGCATGGTCTCCATGTAATAGATCGCAGCGCCTGCATCGTCCTTGACCGGCACCACTTCCACCTCCACATGCTCCCGGCCCGATGAAGTGTGATGCACATGCAGCACGCGGTTGGGTTCTCCGCTTTCCATCGCGCCGCGCAGCGGGCAGGTCTCCCCAGCCTGGTCGCAGGGTTTGTCGTAGTGATGCGAGAGCGCATAACAGAACAGCCCCTCGACTGGCTGCCCGGAATCGAACTCGCGCCGGTAGGCGGCATTGGCGGCGATGATGCGGTATTGCCGGTCGAGCAGGATCTTGGGATCGGGAAAGCTGTCCAGCAGGTTGAGCAGGTCGGCCGGGACCGTTGTCGAGGAGGCTTGAGTGTTATCTGTGGCAGTCATGGCAGGATGCTATGCCATTTATGGCACTTCAATCAACTATCATTGCGGGTCAAACGTTCAGTGTCGCTTCATATCTTTATGAAAATAAATGCTTATTTGTGCGACGGGTGGAGTGGCACAGGGCTTGCTCAATATCCTATTGCCTGACGGTCGGTCCGCAATGCCGACAGCTCAGGTTCCTCTCTGATAGGACACTCCCTCCTTTCAGCCTCAGCCTGTGACGCGGTGCGTCGCAGGTTTTTTTTGGGCGGGAGGGTACTGAAAACAGAGGTCAACAATTCAAGGAGCGAATCATGGCACTGATGATCACGGAAGAATGTATCAATTGCGACGTATGCGAGCCCGAGTGCCCGAACGGTGCGCTCTCGCAAGGCGAGGACCGCTACATCGTCGACCCCGGCAAATGTACCGAGTGCGTGGGCCATTTCGACACGCCGCAATGTATCGAGGTGTGCCCGGTCGATTGCATCGTGCAGGATCCGGCCCATGTGGAAAGCAGGCAACAGTTGCAAGCCAGGTTCGAAAGCCTGTTGAGGCAGAGCGCATAAACCCTGCACCTGACCGGCACGAAGGAATGGAATTATGAAGATCGCCGTTAGCAGCCAGAATTTCAAGAGTGTGACCGGACATGCCGGGAAGAGCCGCCGCTTCATCATCTTCGATATCGGTGCGCCTTGCGATTCGCCCGAAGTGGTGTGGCTCGATCTGCCGAAGGAGATGACCTTCCATGAATTCTCGGGCGACAGGCATCCGCTGGACGACATGGATGTGATCCTGACGGCGAGTGCAGGTCAGGGCTTCGTGGATAAACTGGCCCGGCGCGGTGTACAGGTGATCACCTGCGGCGAGAGCGAGCCTTACAAGGCGGTGCGCGACTATCTTGCGGGGACGGTCAAGCGCGCCAACCCGCATGCGCATCTGGAACAGGAGCGTCACGAACATACCTCTTGCCGTCAGAACTAACCGCACGGCCAGTCCGAACTCCAGGGTTTATATTGCTTGTCACAAACCCTACAACACCCCACCCCCGTCTTGTTCCACACATGCGAGTTGAGCGTTAGCTACCGGCAATTTCCTGTTTAAACAGCTTGTTGGCAAAGTTGTCCGGGCTGGCACGCAGTTTGCGAATACTCAGGCACAGACCACCTGATAGGAGCGAACCATGATCAACCTGACACCCAATGCAATCTCCGCCGTAGAGAAATTCATGAAAGGCTCGGCCACCCCCGTCGCCGGACTGCGCATCGCCATTTCCGGCGGCGGCTGCTCCGGCTTTCAATATGGCATGTCGCTGGAAGAAGCCAAGAACGAAGACGACACCGTGTTGGAATACGGCGCCGTGACGCTGCTGGTCGATCCGCTGTCCGCACCGTTGCTGGAAGGCGTGACCGTCGACTTCGTCGACAGCCTCAACGGCAGCGGCTTCAAATTCGAAAACCCGAATGCCAGCTCCAGCTGTGCGTGCGGCTCATCTTTCTCTGCTTAAGGGGGCACTGCCATGTGGGACTACTCGGACAAAGTAAAGGAACACTTCTTTCAACCGCGCAACGCCGGAGTGCTGGAAGGTGCGAACGGTGTGGGCGACGTCGGCTCGATCTCGTGCGGCGACGCGCTGCGCCTGATGCTCAAGGTGGAACCGGAGACTGACATCATATTGGATGCACACTTCCAGACCTTTGGCTGCGGCTCGGCCATCGCTTCTTCGTCCGCGCTCACCGAGATGATCAAGGGCAAGACGCTGGATGAAGCGCTCAAGGTGAGCAACCAGGACATCGCTGATTACCTCGACGGTCTGCCGCCGGAAAAGATGCACTGCTCGGTGATGGGGCGTGAGGCGCTGCAGGCTGCCGTGGCCAATTATCGCGGCGAAGTGTGGAGCGACGATCACGAAGAAGGCGCGCTGGTGTGCAAGTGCTTTGCCATCGACGCGGTGCTGATCGAAGACACCATCCGCGCCAACAACCTGTGCTCGGTGCAGGACGTGACCAACTACACCAAAGCGGGCGGCGGCTGTTCCTCCTGCCACGAAGGTATCGAAGAGATCCTGGTGAAAGTGATGGCCGAGCGCGGCGAGAACTTCAAGCCCGGCACCCCGGCCAAGGAAGAGGCAGCGCCGGCCGGCATGACCAA
Organism: Sideroxydans lithotrophicus ES-1; assembly: GCF_000025705.1. NCBI lineage: Bacteria > Pseudomonadati > Pseudomonadota > Betaproteobacteria > Nitrosomonadales > Gallionellaceae > Sideroxydans > Sideroxydans lithotrophicus. Next base: position 794,490 of record NC_013959.1, read on the forward strand.
CCTGCAGCGCATCCGCAAGATCGAGACAGTGCTGGAATCCATCCGCCCGCAATTGAAGCGCGACGGCGGCGACATCGAACTGGTGGATGTGGACGGCAAGACCATCTACGTCAACATGAAAGGAGCCTGCTCCGGTTGTCAGATGGAGGCGCTGACATTGCAGGGCATCCAGCAGAAACTGATGGAAGAACTGAAAGAGTTCATCAAGATCGTGCCTACCAAGGCGGGTGCATTGAGCAGGGCGACTTGCCATCCGTGATGAATTAACTCCCTTCTCCCGCAGGCGGGAGAAGGGCAGGGGATGAGGGGCTGTGAGTAACAAAGAGAGTGAAGGTCACTCAGCATCCCTCACCCTAACCCTCTCCCGCTTGCGGGCGAGGGAACAAAGATAAGGAGCAGAAAATGGAAGGCATCTATTTCGACAACAACGCGACGACACGGGTCGATCCCGCCGTGGTGGAGGCCATGCTGCCTTACTTCACCGAGCAGTTCGGCAACCCGTCGTCGATGCACAGCTTCGGCAACAAGGTCGGGCTGGCGATCAAGAAGGCGCGCATGCAGGTGCAGGAACTGCTTGGAGCAGAGCATGACTCCGAGATCATCTTCACTTCCTGTGGCACCGAATCGGATTCCACCGCGATCATCTCCGCATTGAAGGCGCAGCCGGAACGCAAGGAGATCATCACCACCACCGTCGAACATCCGGCCATCCTCACGCTGTGCACGCATCTGGAAAAGGAAGGCTACAAGGTGCATCTGCTCAAGGTGGACGGCAAGGGCCGCCTCGACCTGGACGAATACAAGAAGCTGCTCACCGACCAGGTCGCCGTGGTGTCGGTGATGTGGGCGAACAACGAGACCGGCACTTTCTTCCCCGTGGTCGAGATGGCCGAGCTGGCGCATGCGGCCGGTGCCATGTTCCACACCGACGCAGTGCAGGCCGTGGGCAAGGTGCCGCTGAACCTGAAGGACACCAAGATCGACATGCTCTCCGTGTCCGGCCACAAGCTGCATGCACCCAAGGGCATCGGCGTGCTGTACCTCAAGCGTGGCACCCGTTTCCGGCCGCTGCTGCGCGGCGGCCACCAGGAACGCGGGCGCCGTGCCGGCACCGAGAACACCACCTCCATCGTCGGGCTGGGCAAGGCGGCCGAGATGGCGCTGGAAGCGATGGCATACGAGAACACCGAAGTGGCGCGCCTGCGCGACAAGCTGGAAACGGGCATCCTCGCCAAGGTGCCGCGCTCCTTCGTCACCGGCAACCCGGACAACCGCCTGCCCAACACCAGCAACATCGCGTTCGAGTTCATCGAGGGCGAAGCCATCCTGCTGCTGCTGAACAAGTTCGGCATCGCCGCCAGTTCGGGCTCTGCCTGCACTTCCGGTTCGCTGGAGCCTTCGCATGTGATGCGTGCGATGGGCATCCCGTATACGGCCGCACACGGCACCGTGCGCTTCTCGCTGTCGCGTTACAGCACCGAGGCCGAAGTGGACCGCGTGATCGCAGTGGTGCCGGAGATCATCGCGCAACTGCGCAAGCTGTCGCCGTACTGGGAAGGCGACGGTCCCAAAGCCGAACCGGAAAAGGCGTTCGCGCCGACCTACGCATGAAAAACGATTTAGCCCTATGCAAATCCGTTCGCCCTGAGCCTGTCGAAGGGCAATTCATGGTTCGACAAGCTCACCACGAATGGCCTATTTGCTACGTCTCTGTGTTCTCTGTGGCCAATTGTTTTTGAAATTGGGTGAATAAAATGTCCCGCACCATCATCATCGACGACACCACCCTGCGCGACGGCGAACAGACCGCCGGGGTGGCGTTCACGCTGGCGGAGAAGCTGGACATCGCGCGCCAGCTCGATGCGCTCGGCGTGCCGGAGCTGGAAGTCGGCATCCCGGCGATGGGGCACGAGGAACGCGAAAGCATCAACGCCGTCGCCGCACTCGATCTGGATGCGAAACTCATCGTGTGGAGCCGCATGTGCAAGGAAGACATCGAAGCCTGCGAACAACTCGACGTGCACATGATCGACGTGTCCATCCCGGTGTCGGACATCCATCTTGCCAAGAAACTGAAACGCGACCGCGCCTGGGTGCTCGACACCATCTTCGAGTTGGTGCCGCTGGCCTATGACTATGGGTTGGATGTGATCGTCGGTTGCGAAGATGCCTCGCGTGCCGATCCTGAATTCATGCTGCAGATCGCCGAAGCGGCGCAGGCCGCCGGAGCCCGCCGCATCCGTTTTGCCGACACGCTCGGCGTGATGGAACCGTTCGGTGTACACAAGGCGATCTCCGCGTTGCGCGGTGCGACCGACATCGAGATCGAGATGCATGCGCACGACGATCTAGGCCTCGCCACCGCCAACAGCCTTGCCGCTGCCGTGGCGGGCGCGACGCACATCAACACCACTGTGAACGGCCTCGGCGAACGTGCGGGCAATGCGCCGCTGGAAGAGGTGGCGATGGGCCTGAGGAAACTCTACGACATGAACACCGGCATCGACCTGAGCCACTTCCCTTCATTGTCGACACTGGTCGCTGCCGCATCGGGCCGCCCGGTGCCATGGCAGAAGAGCCTGGTGGGCGAGGGCGTGTTCACGCACGAAGCGGGCATCCATGTCGACGGTCTGCTCAAGGATCCCGACACCTACCAGGGTTTCGATCCGGTCGAGGTCGGCCGCCATCACAAGCTGGTGGTCGGCAAGCATTCCGGCGCGCACGGCATCATCGCCGCGTATGCCACCATGGGCCTCAACCTGAGCCAGGCCGAGGCACGTGCGCTGTTGCCCGACATCAGAAGTTTTGCCGAGCGCGCCAAGCGTTCGCCCGCCGACCAGGAGCTGCTGTTCCTCTATCAGCGCTACATCGGGCGCCAGCCCAGTGCGGCGCACTAGGAGCGGGCCATGGAAGATGCGATGATCAAACCTCACCCTCTCCCCAGCCCCTCTCCCGCAAGCGGGAGAGGGTGCCCCGAAGGGGCGGGTGAGGGTTGTGTTCAGCGCGCCGAAAAGGTGAGCTTGTTTCACCTCTTGCGCGAAGACATCAACTGCGTGTTCCAGCGCGACCCGGCCGCGCGTTCGCGCTTCGAGGTGCTGACCACCTATCCCGGCGTGCATGCCATTCTGATGCAGCGCTTCGCGCACCGGCTGTGGCAATGGCGGCTGCGCTATCTGGCGCGCCTGCTGTCCTGGTTCGCCCGCCTCACCACCAACATCGACATCCATCCCGGTGCCACCATCGGCAGGCGCTTCTTCATCGATCACGGTGCCGGTGTGGTGATCGGCGAGACGGCCGAGATCGGCGACGACGTCACGCTGTATCACGGCGTCACGCTCGGCGGCACCACCTGGAACAAGGGCAAGCGCCACCCGACGCTGGGCGACGGCGTGGTGGTCGGCGCCGGCGCGAAGATACTGGGTGCGATCACGCTCGGCGCGCAGGTGCGCGTCGGCGCCAATTCGGTGGTGGTCAAGGATGTGCCGTCGCACCGCACCGTCATCGGCATCCCCGGCAGGATCGTGCTGCGCACCGAAGAGGCAGGCACTGCCAACATCTACGGCATCAACCTCGACCATCACCTGATCCCCGACCCGGTCGGCCGTGCCATCGCCTGCCTGATGGAGCGCATCGAAGTGCTGGAAGGGCAGTTGCGCAAGCAGGGCGAGCCGGTGGACGGGCAATGCCGAACCTGCGAGGCGGACGATCTGTGTGTTCAGGATGCGGGATACAGGAAACAGGATACGGGGAAGGGGTTGGCTGAATCCTGTATCCCGTCTCCTGTATCCAAAAGGAGTTGATATGGACCTGCTCGATTTCGAACAAGCCGAGTTGTACTTCGACGAACCGCTGGCGCCGGAGATTGCGGAGCTGATCATGGCGGCGGCCGACAAGTATGGCAGCGAAGAAGCCGAGGGCATGCTGCTGCGCGCCAGCTACATGGCGCCGCAGCACCTGATGGTGCTGGTGGCGCTGTATCGCTACTACTTCTACCAGCATCGTCTGGAAGACGCGCTGCTGGTGGGCGAGAGCACGCTGGCCGTGGTGGGGCGGCGGCTGGGGTTTCCCGAGAGCTGGCTGTACCTGAACGAGGTCAACCTGGGCGCCGGGGTGTTGCGCTCGATGGGCCTGGTGCGCTTCTACCTGATGGTGCTCAAGGCCACCGGATACATCAACCTGCGCCTGGGACATTTCGAGGCCGGGCAGGCGATGCTGGAGAAACTGGTCGAGCTGGACAGCCACGACTGCATGGGCGGCAAGGCCCTGCTGGAAGTGCTGCACCAGTCGATGGGCAACGAAGACGCGATTCAAAGGAGAGCATGATGGACGAACTGACACTGGACGAGGCAATGGAAGAACTGGTTTCCGCCGAGGATTTTCTGAACTACTTCGGCATCGAATACGATCTGTCGGTGGTGCATGTGAACCGCCTGCACATCCTGCAGCGCTATCACGACTACCTCGGTAAGGCGGCATTGCCCGAGCCGGAGGATGAACGCCGCGTGATCTACACCACGCTGCTGACGCAGGCATACCAGGACTTCGTGAAATCCGATGCGCTCACCGAAAAGGTGTTCAAGGTGTTCCACATGCACGAACCGCAAGTGAAGTTCGTGCCGATCAGCTCCATCACGGTGAACAAGAAAGATGCTGCCTAGATTCGAATTCGGCGACGAAGTCCGCATCATTCGCAATGTGCGCAATGACGGCACCTATCCGGGCGTGCCGATCGGCACGCTGCTGATCCGGCGCGGCTCCACCGGCTTCGTCATGAACGTCGGCACCTTCCTGCAGGACCAGCTCATCTATACCGTCAACATCCTCGAGCAGAACAAGATCGTCGGTTTTCGCGAGGAAGAGCTCATCAGCATCGACGACGTGTGGATACCGAGCAAATTCGAAAGCCGCGAAAAAGTGCGCAGCAAGATCACCCTGACCGTGCGCGGCGAAGTGCGCGTCACGCCGGGCATGGAAGGCGAGATACTCAAGGTCTTCCGCGACGAGAGCGACGGCGTGCAGTACCACGTGATCTTTCACGACCAGGTGCTGCAGGTGCCCGAGGCCTCGCTGGAAGCCACGCGCGTCTACAACGATGAAGAGGCCAAAGATGTCGCAGCTCATTGAAACAGGCGTGGCCTACCTCGCGCTCAAGGCTGCGCAGAGGCTTTACGGCAAGGCACCTGCGGCGCTGGAAGTTGCCGAGTTCGAGCGTGTGCAATCCATAGCCCAGCAACAGCATCAGCTTGAGACTCGCGTCCTCGCAGCGCCCGAGGCGCGCGACGTCATGGTGCCGCCGGCCACCGTGGAAGCGGCCATGCAGGAGATACGCGGCCGTTACCCGAACGAGGAGGACTTCTCCGGCGACCTGGCGCGCAACGGACTGGAGGAAGCCAGTTTTGCTGCTGCACTGGAACGCGAATTGAAGGTCGACGCCATCATGGAGAAGGTAGGCACCCGTGCGGAGGGTGTGAGCGAGATGGATGTCGACCTGTATTACCAATACCATCCCGAACAATTCCGCCGTCCCGAGACCAGGCTGGCACGCCATATCCTGATCACCATCAACGAGAGCATCGCCGAGAACACGCGCGCCGAGGCGGGCAAGCGTATCGCGGTCATCCAGGCCAGGCTTGCCAAAGAACCGCAGCGCTTCGAAGAGCAGGCACTCAAGCATTCCGAATGCCCCACCGCCCTGGATGGCGGCAAGCTGGGCGACCTGCCGCGCGGCAAGCTGTTCCCGGAACTGGACAAGGCACTGTTCGAGCTGAAAGCGGGTGAGGTCAGTGGCGTGCTGGAATCCGAACTCGGTTTCCATGTGCTGCGCTGCGATGCGATCACCGAGGCGAATGTGCTGGGTTACGACCAGGCGAAACAGCATATCCGCAAGCTGCTGGAACAGAAACGCAAACGCGTTTGCCAGCAGGCGTGGGTCAAGGGATTGGTGGATCGGAAGTAAGAAAACGAGGAGCGGGATGGAGTACCCCATGCCAGATGGTCGCGCCGCGGGCTAGGCGTGGCTGCTATTCGGTGCGGTTTCAGTTGCCCGAATCCTCATCTGCTGTTGTATTCATTGCGGAAGTTTTAATTTCTTCGGGCACGCCGGAAGAAATATATCTGAGCGCTGGGAATTGAATTTAGTTCTATATTTTTAAAGTTGTTTGCGAATATCGAATGTAAATTCGTGAGGTGCGTCATCTACGTAAAGAATAAACTTATACCTACCCATTGTCTTAATAGAAAAAGGTTTGAGTTCAAAAATGAATGAGTGCGACATTCCCTCGCCAATAGTAATTCCTTCTCCAAATGGCTGCACTCCCTCTTTAATTTGATTGCTATTTGGATCAATTACTGAATTTCCATTGGGATCAATAATTTTCCCACTGTAATTGTGAGAGCCTTTCAGTTCACTTACCGTAATAAGGAAAGCAACTCTATCAAGCGTCGGAATTGCAGTGTCTGGTATGCCTTGCGGCGGCTTTAGCAATATTATGTAGTTCCCAGGATAAACCCCTAATGCGGTTACTTTGCCACTAGCCTCTGGACGAAATTCTTCTGCAATTAGAAATTGTAAATTCACGCTAATTTACCTCTACAGTAGTTGCGGGTTCAAATACATTCGGTGAACCTAGCACAATATCGGGGAAGGTTGCTGCTAGCTGTTCCATTTGCGTGGCAATCTTTTGTCCAGTTGCAATAAATGTGAATGCAGGATTCGCAGCTGGCTGATGCACCGATACAGGAGTTTTGTCGGATAGCAATAAATCCACTGCTTGACAGAATAGTTCGTTAATTGAGGTTTCTTCTCTATACGCGCGTTGCGCCATTGCACGATGGCGTTGAGGCCCGATGCGGACATTTAGTGATCCGCTATAAGGCTTGTTTGGTTCTTTGCCTATTTCTTTGCAGTGCGCAATATACCTATCTACAGCCGATTTAAATGCATTGGAGGCTTCCTGAACGTTATTACCCTCATACGTTACGATGTCATCAATAAATAATATGCGCCCATGCAGGCACTCATCTTCAATGCTAACCAGTATCGATCCTGTGTAGCCATTATGTGTCAGCTCATTGTTCGCCATTTGATTTTTACCTTAAAAATTCTCTGGATCTTCGCCAACGTATCTAAGTGCGTCCTGTGCATCCATGATCTGGTAATGCTTCAATATGCCAGTAGGGTGTGTTTTTGACGCCTTAAAAATAAATCCGCTTGCATGGGTAAATGAGTAATGTGAGCCACCATCGCATTTTTCTTCAAATCCTGCTGCCCGCATAACCGTAAGCAACTCTTCCCACGTAAAGTCCTTGGCTGGTGGGGCTTTAAACAATCGTAGCAGCCGCTTTTCTTTTTGTGACATTAAGTATATCTCTTTTTAGGGTAATGCAACTAAAATGTAGTTGCAATTATTGTAATAATACAACAACTCATCACAGCGAATAATTAAGAAGATTGTTAGCCCCATTCAAGGGACACGGGGGACTCTAAATACATCCAACCGAAATCTAACACCAAAATTTCCTTACTGCGAGAACGGAAAAAGCTTTGGCCGCGGAGCCGTTCTGGTATGTCGCGCTGGCGCGCCCGATGAGATTAGAGTTTCCGCAATAAATACAACAGCAGATGAAGATTCAGGCAATTGAAAAGGCAACTATGGCCGAGCCTGAGCTGTTCAATCCGCCGACCAATACATGTGGCCGATCGGAATGCCCGGTAGCGGCATCAGTGCTTGATCAGCGCCAGCGACAGTTCCGGCCAGTAGGTGATGATCAGCACCGAGAGCAGCAGGATCGCGACGAACGGCAGCACCGCGCTGAAGATCGCCAGCATCGGCCGGTCGAAGCGGTACATGGCGATGAACAGGTTCATGCCCATCGGCGGCATCAGGTAGGCGATCTCCATGTTGGCGAGGAAGATGATGCCGAGGTGCACCGGGTTGATGCCGTAGCCCACCGCGATGGGCAGGATCAGCGGCACCATGATCACCAGCGCGGAAAAGATATCCAGCATCATGCCGAGCGCGAGCAGGAACAGGTTCAGCAACAGCAGGAAACTGAAAGCGCTATCCACATGGCTGCGGATGAAGCTGAACAGCTTGGTCGGGACTTCGGCGTCGAGCAGGTAATTGGTGGAGGCCAGCGACATGCCCAGCACGATGAGGATCGCGCCGACCAGCACCATGGATTCACGCATGATCTTGGGCAGGTTGGTGAAGGTGATCTCGCGGCGGATCAGCACTTCGACGATGAACACGTAGATCGCCGTCACCGCGGCGGCTTCGGACACGGCGAAATAGCCGCTGTAGATGCCGCCGAGCACGATGAACGGCAACGGCAATTCCCAGCCCGCTTCGCGCAACGCCGCCAGCGCCTCGCGTCCGCTGAACGGTGCGAGCGCCACCTGTGCGCCGCGTCTTTGCCACAGCCCGTAAAGTGCCAGCAGGAACACGATCAGAAAGCCGGGCAGGATGCCGGCGAGGAACAGGTCGCTGATCGAAACCGGCACGCCGATGTTGAGTTGCTGCGCCACTACGCCATAGAGGATGAGCGGCAGCGAGGGCGCGAACAGCAGGCCGATGCTGCCCGAGGTGGTGACCAGCCCGAGGCTGTAGCGTTCTGAATAACCTGCCTGCTTGAGCGCCGGATACAGCATGCCGCCCAGCGCCACGATGGTCACGCCGGAAGCGCCGGTGAAGGCGGTGAACATCGCGCAGATGACCAGCGCCACTGCCGCCAGCCCGCCGGGCATCCAGCCGAAGAAGACATTGGTGATGCGCACAAGGCGCTGCGGTGCTTGCGATTCGGCCAGCAGGTAGCCGGCGAAGGTGAACAGCGGGATGGCGAGCAGCACCGGCATCTCCGCCAGGCGGTAGATCTCGATGATGACGACTGTCAGGTCCACATCCTCGCGTGCGAAGTTCACCAGCACGCTCGCCGCGATGACTGCGAACAGCGGTGCGCCGAACAGCACCATGGCGATAAGGGCGATGCCGATCAGAGCCATCGTCATTCTGCCACCTCGCGTCCGAGTGCCTGCCGCACATGGTGCATGAAGCGCAAGCCGTAACGCAGGGCGATCAGCGTGAAGCCGAGCGGCAGGATGAGTTCGGCGACCCACACCGGCAGGGTGGCGAAAGCCATCTCGCCGGATTCGCGTGCGCTGTGCATGAAACGCAGCGACTGCCAGGCCAGCAGCAGGCACACGACCAGCGTGAACAGATCGGTCAGCGCCACCACGGCGGATTTGATGCGGCCCGGCAGCCAGCGCGCAATGATGTCCACGTGGATGTGCTTGCCTTCGCGGCTGGCGGCGATGGCGCCGAGGAAGGCCACCCACAGCACCAGCAGGCGCAGCATCTGGTCGGCGCCGAAGATGCTGATGTCGAAGAAATTACGCAACAGGATCTGCGCGGCCGCCAGCAACACCATCAGCGCCAGCATGCCGATGAGCAGCGCGTTCTCCGTCCAGGTGACGAGCTTTACCAGGCGGGCAAGTGCGGGGGGCAGGTTGCGGGTCGGCATGCGCTATCGGCTGGGATGGCTGTGCCGGTAGGTTTCAAGATCGGTACGCAGTTCCTTGATCAATGCCGGAGAGAACACGCCCTTGTCAGTCAGGTGCTGGATGCTCTTGTCGGCGGCGGCGCGCAGCTTGGCGACTTCCTCCGGCGGCAGCTTGACGAACACGATGCCCTGCTTGCGCAACGCTTCGCGCGCACCGTTGTCGTCGATGCGCGTCTGGCGGTTCATCGTCGCATAGACGCGTTCCATCACCTCACGCACGACCGCCTGGTCGGCTGCACTCATCTTGGTGTAGGCACTCTTGTCCACGGCGAGCGCGCCGAAGATGGACATGGTCGGGATGTCGGTCAGGTATTTCACCTTGGTATGCCATTGCAGGGCGATGGCTCCCGTGGCAGTTGCGCCGATGGTGGTGATGAGTCCGGTCTGCAGGCCGGTGAGCACATCGGTGAGCGGCAAGGGCAGCGATGGCGAGCCCAGCGTCTCGAACATCTCGCGGCTGATGTCGTCGCCTTCGGGTACCCATATCTTCTGGTTCTTCAGGTCGTCGACATGCTGCAGTTGCGAGTTCGACATCAGGTAGGCGAAACCGCCATCGGTGATGCCGAAGGTCTCGAAGCCGTGTTCCGCGATGCCCTGGGCGATCTTCCTGTCCATGCGCGAGCGCACATAATCCAGTTCATCGTAGGAGCGGAACAGCATCGGCAAACTGTAGATCTGCGCGTCCGGATAGATCTCGGCCAGGGCGCCGCCGGTGAGCGCGCCGCCCTGCAGTTGTCCGGCGCGTATCTTGCGCAGCACCACGCGGTCGCTGCCCATGCTGCCACCCGGATAGTATTTGATGGTGACGCGTCCTTCGGTGCGCTTTTCGATCTCCTCGCCGCCCTTGCGCAGTTCCTGCATCCACTGCGTGCCATCCGGCGCCAGCGTGGCGATCTTCAGGGTCAATGCCCGGGCGGGAATGCATGGAACAGCCAGCAGCGCGGCAAACATCAGTGATAACAGTGAACGCATCTTCTTCCCTTTGGTTGGCGGCAGGTTCTTCCCCGCTCTGTTTCTAGAAATAACTGTCGGCACTCGCCAGCAACGCTTTCGCCTGGCGCTGGGCCAGCACATTGCTCAGCGTCAGCCCCGGCTCGGTGGCATCGGCATCGAGCACTTCATGCAGCAGCCGGTCGTGCAGCTCCCTGTCGTAAGTGATGCGGGCGTAACGGCGCGCGTATTCTACCTTTGCCATCAGGTCGCGTCCCGCCGAAAGTTGTATCGCGCGCTCGAAATGCACGCGGCCTTCTTCCGGCTTGCCGCCCAGCGCCGGCGGCAGCAAGGTGGCGAACACGCCCAGATACAGGTGGGCCTCGCCGTGGCTGTATGTTTCGTCCAGTGTCACGACCCGTTCCATCATGGCCTTGACCTTGGGCAAAGTCGCGATCGCGTTCCAGTCGCTGCTGTTGGCCTGTATCCATCCGGCCCAGGCCGTGGCGCTGCCATACAGCAGCGGCACATCGTCCGCTTTCAGATTGGCGACCGCGGCGGCGAACTTGTCATAGGGCTGCTCGTATAGTTTGCACAGCTGCACGTCATGGGCGCACAGCGCACGGTCGCTGTAGTCGCGCGCCTTGCGTGCAAGCCGCCTGGCTCGCTCCGGTTCCCGCACGAACGCCGCTGCATAGGCGCCATACAGTTTGCTGCCGGAGAGCAGCATGTGCTCGTTCTGCGGGTCGCCTTCGATCATGCTGTCGGCGAGCAGCAGGTAGGAGGGCATGCCGGCCTCCACTGTTTCCGGATCGTTCTGGTTGAGGATCGCGCTGGACAGATTGTTGGCCAGCTTGCTGGTGGCCGATGTGGCGAAACTGGCGCAGCCGGTCATGGCCAGCAATGTCAGCAGAACGGGGAGGTATCGGATCAGGCGCATCATCGGAATCGGGGAAGTTCACCAAAGAGGACGCATTCTGCTTGCTTTCCGGCATAAGCTCAACCGGCTGTGTGAAGCATGCAACAAGCATTGATCCGTCGGTTGCGCCCGTTGGGTTTTGCCTGGCATCGGCCACTGTTTGCGACCCATTCTGTCTGGAGCGGTGTTGCGGTTTTGGTCAAGCCGGCGAGCAGGTCTTTGCGCATATGCCAGCCGCATGTCGATGAAGCTTGGTAGTGAAGCGGGCGCACTGCTAACCGAACAAGGTGGACACCATCGCGTATTCGTTCATGGCGAGGATTAGCTGCTGCAAGTTGGCCCCGCCAGTCAGTGTCTCAAGCGCCTGCAAATTGGCAAGATCGGTGAAGGAAGATTGCGCTGGCGACAGCAGGCTGTTGAAGAATCCGGACCCGGACGTGGTTTGCGCCAGTACGGAGAGAGATGAATATTGACTGCTTGCCTGGCCGACAAAATCGCCTGCGATGCCTGTAAACGCGTTGGCGGCTTGTGAAAGTAAGGAGAATGCGCCCGCTGCATCGGCATTGAAGGCGGACTGAAGCTTGCTCAGGTCGATGCTTAAACTGCCACCGCCACCCGCAAGCAGCGGAGGCTGGTAAGCGATGCCCAACTGCGCCAGGTTGGTCAGCGTGGAAGCCCCATTAGCGTAATTCGCCTGCGCCTGTGCATCGAGCGACTGGCTCAGCCCCGAAGCGCTGGTGACGTTTCCTCCGAGCAGATTGCTTGTGCCGTTGACGCTGGTGATGTTGCTTTGCAGGTTATTGAAGGCATCTGCAAGGCTCTGGGTCTCGGCAGCGAGGCTGGCGAAATCGGTGCCAAAATTCTGTCCGCCGCCACTGGTTGCGGTACCGGGTTGCAGGGACTGCAGCTGATCCTGAAAGATGGCGGCGGCCGACAGCAATTGACCCAGCCCGGAAAGCTCCACGATCGCCGATGTGCTGCTGAAGGGGGCAGGGCTTGAAAGGCTCAGCTCGGCAGCCAGCAGCCCGTACGTCGGGGAGACAGTTCCGTTCGTGCCGATACTGACAAGGGGTGTGTAGGCATCGATTCCCGGCAAAGGATACATATCCCTCTCCTGAAAGCACTGCGAATTCGCTGGCGAGCCTGATCGCGTTATCAACATATGCTTTGAATATGCCGGGAAGGCTAAAGTTTCCGGAGCGGTCGCCGCATCAAGGGAGTACCCATTTTGAAGATGTCAGATAGTTGTCAGAGTGATCTGGCCGCTGTGGCCCAACAAATGAAATGAGAACGAATTGTCATCAATCGCACGGGGCCGGGTGCAAGCTTGCGCAATACTTGGGCTCAGCCAATATTTGCATTGGATGGCATCAGCAGGTGGTTGTATTAATGAAGCAGTAACGTTTGCCTGCCTCGAATATCTGTGGGAGGATGTTCCCGCATCAATTTGCCAACCGTCTCACGGGAGAACGTCATGTCAAGACTGCGCAACGTTGTTTTACCTGTAGCACTCCTTTTTGCAGCGCTGGCCTTGTCGGCCTGCGCGACCAAACCCAAAGAAGTTGCCGCTGAGCCAGCTGCTCCGGTTGCTGCAGCTCCCGAAAAAGCGCCAGAACCGGCTCCGGCACCCGCTCCAGTCGCTGCTGAACAGCCAGCGCCAGCTCCGGTAGCCATGGCCGAACAGCCCGCACCCAAGCCTGTGGTCAAGAAACACAAGAAGAAAGCGAAGGCCAAGGCCGCTCCGGCCCCGGTAGCTGCACCTGAGCCCGTCGTTGCTCCCGCACCAGCAGCAGAGGTGAAACAGGAAGCACCGGCAGTTGCTCCGCCAGCTCCTGCTCCCGTTGCAGCGATGACGCCGCCGACCGAAAAGGCCGGCTCCGGTTTCTTTGAAAAATACTGGCCATGGCTGCTCGGCATCGTTGTCGTCGTGATCGCGCTGCTGGCGCTGAAGAAGAAAGACTGAGCCGTCGAGCATGGATGCGCCGGTGAACGGCGCATCTCCACCACTATGAAGACGGGTGCAACAGCGGAGCGGATATATCCGTCCAAACCAGCGGACGCCTACCTTTTTGCCACCTGCCTGGTGGACCAGTTCGCTCCCGAAGCCGGGCTCGACACCATCCGCCTGCTTGAGCGCGAAGGCATCAGGGTCCATTTTCCGGAACGGCAGACTTGCTGCGGACAGCCCGCCTACAGCAGCGGCTATCCGGACGAGGCACGCGCCGTGGCACGCCGGCAACTCGATCTGTTCCCGCAACCCTGGCCGGTGGTCGTGCCGTCCGGTTCCTGCGCGGCGATGATGCGGCATCACTATCCGCAACTGTTTGCCGACGATCCGTCGTTGCTGGCCAGATCCACAGAACTTGCCGGGCGCATCTTCGAGCTGACCGAATTCCTCGTGCATGTCGTCGATTTCAACCGGCCTGATATCGGCCCCGCTTGCACCGTTGCACTGCACACTTCTTGTCATGCGCGCCGCGAGATGGGTTCGCACGAAACCAGCGTGGCGCTGCTGGATGGGTTGTCGCATCTGAAGGTGGTGGAACAGGCGCGCATCGAGGAGTGTTGCGGTTTCGGCGGAACCTTTGCCATGCGCTATCCCGATATCTCCGAGGCGATCGTCAGCGACAAGGTTGAGAGCCTGCGCGCGACCGGGGCCGAGCGCGTGGTCAGCGCCGATTGCGGCTGCCTGTTCAACATCACCGGACGCGCCGCGAAGCAGGACGAGCTTGCCGGTCGCCCGACACCCTCCCTGCCGGGCGAACATATCGCCAGCTTCCTGTGGCGACGCACCTCGAAAGAGCGGTCATGAGTGCGCGCAACAACATCCTCGGCCGCTTGCGCCGCGCGACCACCACTGCGCCGCCCCTGCCCGATGTCGGCGGCTGGTATGCGTCGCACCAGCGCAACGAGGACATCGCACAGCGCATCGCGCGCCTGCGCACTGCGCTCGAGTCCGCGCATGCCGAAGTGCACGTCACCACTTCCAGCGACTGGCCCGAACTGCTGCTGCAGATCGCAGCAGCTAAAAAAATGCGCACGCTGCTCATCGGCGATGGCACAGCGCATGGCAAGGTGCTGCAAGCGCGCAGCCCGGCAAACCTGCAACTGGTGTGTTATGACACCCCGATCGAGTCGTGGCGCGACCGCTTGTTCGACGGTATCGATGCTTCGCTGACGCTGGCCAGGAGTGCTATCGCGGAAACGGGTACTTTGGTTTTGTGGCCCGATGCTGCCGAGCCGCGCCTGATGTCGCTGGTGCCGCCGCTGCATTTCGTCCTGCTCGATGCAACCGCCATCCATGCCGATTTTCATGCGGCCATCACTGCCGAAGGCTGGAAGGACAGCTTGCCGACCAACGCGCTGTTGATCTCGGGTCCTTCCAAGACGGCAGACATCCAGCAAACGCTGGCCTACGGCGCGCACGGTCCGCGCGAACTGGTCGTGTTGCTGTGTCACCAGCGGGGAGATGGCACATGAACCAGGTCGTGCATTTCCAGCCGGACGCAGACTTCAGGCAGCGCAGCCGCGCTGCCGTCAATGATCCTGCGCAGCGCAGGAACTTTCGCGGCGCGATGGATTTCCTGCAGGAGAAACGTCGTGCCCAGTTCGCCGACCGGGATGAACTGGCCGGACTGCGCGAACTCGGCGAGGCCATTCGCCGCTACAGCCTGGCCCGGTTGCCGCAACTGCTCGAGCAACTCGAACGCAATCTCGTCGCCAACGGCATCCGGGTGCACTGGGCGGAAACGGCTGACGAGGCCAACGCCATCGCGCTCGACATCGCCCGCAGTCACGATGCACGCACCATCGCCAAGGGCAAGTCCATGGTCAGCGAGGAGATCGGCTTCAATCACGCGATGGCAGATGCCGGCATCGATGCGTTCGAGACCGACATGGGCGAATACATCGTCGAACTGGCCGGCGAGAAACCTTCCCACATCATCATGCCGGCCATCCACAAGACCAAACAGGAGATCGCCGCGTTGTTCGCCGAGAAGATCCCCGGCGTAGACTACACCGAGGACGTGGACGAACTGATCCGCATCGGACGCAAGGTGTTGCGGCGCAAATTCGCCGAAGCGGACATCGGTCTTTCCGGCGTGAATTTCGCGGTGGCCGAGACCGGCACACTGTGCCTGGTCGAGAACGAGGGCAACGGGCGCATGTGCACCACCGTGCCGAAAGTGCACATCGCCGTCACCGGCATCGAGAAGGTGGTGGAAAAGCTGGAGCACGTGCTGCCGCTGTACAGCCTGCTGACGCGCTCGGCCACCGGCCAGACTATCACCACCTACTTCAATATGATCAGCCATCCGCGCCAGCCGGGAGAGAAGGACGGCCCCGGAGAGGTGCACCTGATCCTCATCGACAACGGCCGCAGCCAGGCCTATGCCGACGAACAGTTGCGCGCCACGCTGCAGTGCATCCGTTGCGGCGCCTGCATGAACCACTGCCCGGTATATGCGCGCATCGGCGGCCATGCCTACGGCACCACCTATCCCGGTCCCATCGGTGCCATCGTCTCGCCGCACATGCTGGGGCTGGCCGCCACCTATCCGCTGGCGTTTGCCTCGACGCTGTGCGGTGCCTGCGTCGAAGTCTGTCCGGTGAAGATCCCCATCACCGACATCCTGGTCCGCTTGCGCAACGAAGCGCAGGCACGGCCGGGCGGTGCGGATGCGTCGTTGCGCGGCAGCGGTGCCGGACGCAGCGCGCTCGCCAGTGCGCTATGGAAGGCCTGGTCGCTCATCTACAGCCGGCTCGGGCTATATCGACTGACCTCGTGGTTCATCAGCCGCGGCCATCAGCTTTCGCCCACGGATCAGGGCGCGTGGACGCGTTGCCGCACTCCGCTCAAACCGGCAGCGAGGCGTCTGCGCGATCTGTTGCATGAGCGAAAGCGATGAGCATCCTCAGGTGAGGATGCGACCGCCTTGTGCAGAAGCGGTCGCTCGCACCACGCATCAATGTATCAACCAGCCAGTTTCGCGTTTGCCGCATCCACCGCGACGCCGCGTCTGATCGGTGCCTTCATGCGGCCGAGCACGTCGTCCAGCGCGCTCAGACAGAGCAACACGTTGCGCGGATTGCTGGCGTGGCCCATCAGGCCGATGCGCCACACTTTGCCGGCCATCGCGCCAAGTCCGGCACCGATCTCCAGCTGGTAGTCGGATAACAGAAGGTTGCGCACTGCAGCCTCATCCACACCTTGCGGTACGGTGATCGCATTGAGTTGCGGCAGGCGGTCCGCTTCCGGCACTACAAAGTTGAGGCCCATCGCCTCCAGTCCGGCGCGCAGTGCGAGATGGTTCTTCTGGTGACGGGCCCAGGAATCTTGCAGGCCTTCTTCCTGCAGCATCACCAGCGCCTCATGCAAACCGTATAGCGCATTGATCGGCGCGGTATGGTGGTAGGCGCGTTTGGTTGAGCCGCCCCAGTAACCCATCACCAGGTTGAGATCCATGAACCAGCTTTGCACCCTGGTCTTGCGGTTCTTGATCTTCTCCAGTGCCTTGGCGCTGAAACTGACAGGCGAGAGGCCGGGGGTGCACGACAGGCATTTCTGCGTTCCCGAATAGATCGCATCGATCTCCCACTCATCCACCTTGAGCGGCGAACCAACCAGCGAGGTGACCGCGTCCACGATGACCAGGCAGCCATGCCGGTGCGCGACCTCGACCAGTGTCTTTGCGTCGGACAATGCGCCTGTGGATGTCTCCGCATGCACGAAGGCGACGACCTTGGTGTCCGGATTGGCTTTCAGCGCATCTTCCAGCTTCTGCGGGTCGACGGCGCGGCCCCATTCATCCTGCACCATCACCGCGATGCCGCCGCAGCGTTCGACGTTCTCCTTCATGCGTCCGCCGAACACGCCGTTCTGGCATACGATGACCTTGTCGCCCGGCTCGACCAGGTTGACGAAGCAGGTCTCCATGCCGGCCGAGCCCGGTGCAGAAACAGGCATGGTCAATTCGTTCTCGGTCTGGAACGCGTATTTCAGCAGCGCCTTCATCTCGTCCATCATGGACACGAACATCGGGTCGAGGTGGCCGATGGTTGGGCGCGACATGGCTTCCAGGACACGCGGACTGACATCGGAAGGACCGGGGCCCATCAGAACACGTTGCGGCGGGTGGAATGATTTTATGGACATGCTGTTACCTTTCCTGATTAAAAGTTGACGACGATTGATCCTGGTTCTGCTCCAACAACTCTATCCAGTGCCTGACCGGCACTTCGCTTGCGCCGGCCAGGTGCATCTGGCAACCGACATTGGCGGTGGCGATGACTTCGGGTTTGCCGCTGTGCAGCGCGGCCAGCTTGTTCTCCAGCAGTTGCCGGGAAAGCCCGGCCTGCAGCAGGGTATAGGTTCCTGCCGCCCCGCAGCACAGATGGGCATCCGCGACCGGTGTGAGTTCGTAGCCGCAGCGCCGCAATATCGTCTCTACCATTCCTGCCAGCTTCTGGCCGTGCTGCAAGGTGCAGGATGACTGATAGGCAACGCGTATGCCGTGGCCGATATGTTCGAGCGCACTCAGGTCTTCGTGATGCAGTATCTCGCTCAAGTCGCGGGTCAAGGCGCTGATGCGTGCGGCCTTGTGTGCGTACGCTGCATCGTCTTGCAGTGCGGCACCGTAATCCTTGACGGTCGTTCCGCAGCCGCTGGCAGTCATGACAATGGCCTCGGCACCGCTCTCGACATGCGGCCACCAGGCATCGATGTTGCGCCGCATCATCGCCCGTGCACCTTCCTTGTCGGACAGGTGCTGGTTCAGTGCTCCGCAGCAACCGGCGCCTTGCGCGCTGATCAGCGAGATGCCAAGCCGGTCGAGCACGCGTGCTGCGGCGGCATTGGTGTTCGGCGTGCTCAGCGGCTGGATGCAGCCTTGCAGTACCAGCATGCGCCGCGGGTGTGCGGTCGCCGGGGTGATGGTCGGGATCTGTCTGGCCGGGATCTTCTGCTGCAGCTGCGATGGCAACAGCGGCCGTAACATGCGCGCCAAAGTCAGCGCAACGGAGAGGCGGGCAGTATAGGGAATCACTGCAAGCATGGCCTTGCGCAGCAGTCGTTGTGCGGGCGAACGCGGTGCATGTTCTTCGGCCAGCTCGCGGCCGATGTCGATCAGGCGACCGTAGCGTACGCCGGACGGGCAAGTGGTCTCGCAGGAGCGGCAAGTCAGGCAGCGATCCAGATGCAAACGCGTCTCGCCGCTGGCCTGTCCGGTCTCCAGCATCTCCTTGATCAGATAGATGCGTCCGCGCGGGCCATCCAGTTCCGAGCCCAGCAACTGATAGGTCGGGCAAGTCGCATTGCAGAAACCGCAATGCACACAGCTGCGCAGGATGGCATCGGCTTCGGCGATGTCGGGATTGTCCAGCGAGTCGGGAGAGATGGAGGTCTGCATTCAGAGTCGTGCGTACAAACGGCCGCGATTGAAGATGTTGTCCGGATCGAAGCTGGCCTTGAGGCGCCGGTGTATGGCCAGCAATGGCGCGGGCAGCGGCTGGCATGTCTCGTCATGGCGAGCATCGTTGCGAAACACGCTGACATGTCCGCCAGCCAGTTCCACGCTGTGGCGGATCGCTGCACCATCCTCATCGCTGTACAGCCAGCGCTGTGCGCCGCCCCAGTCCAGCAGCCATGAGCCTTCGATGGGCAATTGCGGCGTGGCAGGTTTCACCATGATGCGATACAGGGTGCTGCTGTGGCGGAAGAATGGCAGCGCATGTTCGCGCAGTGCATGCCAGAAAGCATCCGCTTCCGGCATCACGTCGCCGGGTATCTTGTTGCGCGCCTCCTTGACTGCCTGCGCGCTGCCGGAAAGGCGCACGTAACAGTGGTCGCCGTGGTAGCAGGCGCCATCAACCGGCAGCGGTTTGCTCAGCAATCCGCTCATGCTCGCTATCGCTTCGGTCGGACTGCATTCGCGTGCCACGGTGATGCTGGCTGCCGGACGTGGCAGCACTTTCAGGCTGATCTCCAGCAGTATGCCCAACGTGCCGTGGGCTCCCGCCATCAGCCGCGAAACATCGTAGCCTGCGACGTTCTTCATCACCTGTCCGCCGAACCCGAGTATCTCGCCGCGGCCGTTCAGCAGTTTGCAGCCCAGCACGAAATCGCGCGCCGAACCGCTGTATGGCCTGCGCGGGCCGGACAGCGCGCAGGCGATGGTGCCGCCCAGGGTGGCGCCAGTGCCGAAATGTGGCGGCTCGAACGCCAGCATCTGCCCGGCTTCGGTCAGCGCAGTTTCGATCTCCTGCAACGTGGTGCCGCTGCGCGCCGTCAGCACCAGTTCGCGCGGATCGTATTCGACGATGCCGCGATGAGGGCTGACGTCGATCCGCAGCGCGTCGCTGTTTCTTCCAAGAAAGGATTTGCTGCCGCCGCCGGAAATGGTGAGCGGCGTTGCGTGGTGCGACGCATCCATCACCTGTTGCTGCAGCGCTGTGCTGATGTCCTGTCCGCTCATCAGAAGCGCTCCAGTTCGGGATGGGAGAGTTTTCCGTGATGGACATGCATGGCACCGAACTCGGCGCAGCGTTGCAGCGTCGGAACGGCTTTGCCGGGATTGAGCAGTCCGGATGGATCGAATGCGGCTTTGACGGCATGGAACTGCGCCAGCTCCGCGCTGCGGAACTGGATGCACATCTGGTCGATCTTCTCCATGCCGACACCATGTTCGCCGGTGATGGTGCCGCCGACTTCCACGCATAGCTGCAGGATGCCCTGGCCGAGCTCTTCGGCGCGATGCAGTTCGCCCTCCTTGTTGGCATCGAACAATATCAGCGGGTGCAGGTTGCCGTCGCCGGCGTGGAATACGTTGGCGACCGCCAATCCATATTCTTCCGACATCTCGCTGATGCGGCGCAGCACATGCGGTAACTGGCGGCGCGGAATGGTGCCGTCCATGCAGTAATAATCCGGCGAGATGCGTCCCACAGCGGGAAAGGCCGACTTGCGTCCCTTCCAGAACAATTGCCGTTCGGCCTCGTCCACCGCGGTGCGCACTTCGGTCGCGCCGCTATCGGTCAAGATCCTGCGCATCGTCATGATGTACTCGGATACTTCGGCATTGGTGCCGTCCAGTTCGCATAGCAGGATCGCTTCGGCATCGCGCGGATAACCGGCATGCACGAAATCCTCGGCCGCCTGGATGGCGAGCCTGTCCATCATTTCCAGTCCGGCCGGGATGATGCCTGCCGCGATGATCGCGCCGACCGCCTCGCCCGCTTTCACCACATCGTCGAATGCCGCGAGCACGACCTGGGCGCGTTCCGGTCTGGCCAGCAATTTGACGGTGACCTCGACGATGATGCCGAGCATGCCTTCGGAACCGGTCATCAGTGCCAGCAGGTCATATCCGGGTGCATCCAGCGTCTCCGCGCCTATGGTGAGCAGTTCGCCTTCCGCCGTGACCACTTTCAACATCAGGATGTTGTGTACCGTCAGCCCGTATTTAAGGCAATGCACGCCGCCGGAATTCTCCGCGACATTGCCGCCTATGGTGCAGGCGATCTGCGAGGAGGGGTCCGGCGCGTAATACAGTCCGTATGCGGCTGCCGCTTCGGATATTGCCAGGTTGCGCACACCCGGTTGCACGGTGGCCATCGCGTTATGCGGATCGATGTGCAGGATGTTCCTGAATTTCGCCAGGCTCAGCAGTACCCCATTCGCCAAAGGCAGTGCGCCGCCGGAAAGTCCGGTGCCCGCGCCGCGCGCCACTACCGGTATGTCTTGCGCATGGCACAGGCGCATGATGCCTTGCACCTGCGCTATGGTCTCCGGCAGCACCACGACCATCGGCAGTTGCCGATAGACCGACAGCCCGTCGCATTCGAACGGGCGTAGCTGCTCCCTCTGGTCCAGTACCGATTCGGGCGGCAAGAAGTCGCGCAACGCCTTGATCAGCCCAGCATTCCGGGCAACTGTTTTTTCGGGTTGATGCGGCAATCGAACTCCCGCGACAGATGTTTGTAATAATATTTATGTAAGCATAGTAAATTAGTCGGGTATAAAATTCCAGTGACTAATTGCATAGGCCGGAGCGGCCATTTGGCCAGCCCGATCAGACCATCATCAACAAGGAGTGCGGATATGCCTGCGCTGCGAAAATCTCAAGACCGTGGATACGTCGATCACGGCTGGCTCAAGAGCTACCACTCGTTCTCGTTTGCCGACTATTACGATGCGGCCTATATGGGCTGGGGCAATCTGCGCGTCATCAACGAAGACCGCATCGATCCGGGTACCGGTTTCGGCAAGCATGGTCACCGCGATATGGAGATCATCAGTTATGTGCTGTCGGGCGAACTGGCGCATGAGGACAGCATGGGCAACGTCCAGAGCATCCCGCCGGGCGACGTGCAGCGCATGAGCGCGGGCACAGGCGTGGTGCACAGCGAATTCAACCACGCCAAAGGCCAGGTCACCCACTTCCTGCAGATATGGATCATGCCGAACGTGACCGGCATCGCGCCGAGCTACGAGCAGAAGACCATTCCGGAACAAAACAAGCGCGGTACCCTGTGCCTCGTGGCTTCGCCCGATGGGGCGCAGGGCTCGGTCAGCATCCACGCCGATGCCAGGCTCTATGCGGGTCTTTTCGACGACGGCGAGCGGGCGCAACTGGCGCTGGATCCTGCACGCAAAGGCTATGTGCATCTGGTGCGTGGCACGCTGCAGGTCAATGGCCGGAGAATCGGGGCAGGGGATGCGGTTCTGCTGGAACATGAGAACCTGGTCGAGCTGACCAATGGCATCGATGCCGAAGTGCTGGTGTTCGACCTGCAAGCGTGAGTCCTGTCGGCTGCAGACAGGCCAGATGCGCAGCCGGCTGCGTCAACATGTCCCGATCCAGGACCATGGCCGGAAGGGCGCGCAGTTGACGGACATGGTGATAGACTTGGACTGCGACTGAATATTGACGGCGGCTGCAACGCATGTTGCAAACGCCAACTTGCCCAAGGAAACGATCATGGAAAGAGACAGAGAACACGAAGCCGAAGAAGACGATGGCTCCCCGTCGAAAGCCGACCTGCTGCGTGCCAAACTGAAGGTCGTCGCCCACTATGCGATGATCGGTTTTGCGCCCTTCGTGTCTGTCGTTGCCCTGGTTGTCGGCGTGATCGCGTTGACCAGTAACCAGTCCCAGGCGGACCGGGCAAAGCTCCAGGAATTGACTGCCAGGGTGGATGGTTTGAACGCAAGCCTGTCGGCCATCAGGAACGATCTGGAAACGCTCAAGCTGAATTCTGCGCGCGAAAAGAACCTGCATGCCGAAGAGCGCAAGAAGCTGGATGAGCAGGATGCGAAGATCATTCAGAGTGTCACGCACTTGCAGGTGAAGCTGAAGGTCTCTCCCACGTTGGAAACGCAGTTGCGTGAAGCAGCCAGCGCCCCTGTGGCCGCATCTTCCGTTGCCGGTGCAGTCTCTGCGCCAGTTGCTGCACCCGCATTGCCGGCCGCCGGAAAAGACCAGACAGCGACTGCCACGAAACCGGCCGCACCTGCATCCAATGCAAAATCCAAACCGGAAGCTGCCGGCAAGAAGGAATCTCCACAGGTAAAAGCCATGCGGGATGCGATCGAGAAGTTCAACAAGCAATGACCATCTGATACTTCTCCGCAGCAACGGCATCGGCTGTGGCGCCGGGCAAGCAACTCAACTGGACCGGCACACAGCCAGCTCGCTCCATTCCGTCGTGTATCGTTGCGACCTGTTCCCTTTACGCATCGCCCATGACTGATGCGTCCCTTCGCCCAGGAGCTTCAGCGTCCCGCTGCCCATCCTGCGGTTGACGCGATCCAGCGCCGTCATCAGTGCATGCGATCTTTGCCGTGTCGCCACGTCGTCGAACAGGGTGTTGGGCCGGTTGGCAGCGGGGATGATATGGGTGAGCGTGACGCCGACCTTCTGGTAAGCGTGACCGCTGCGATAGATCTGGCGCAGTCCGTGCAGCGCTGCGCGACAGAACGAGCGGGTGTCGTCGGTAGGTTCGACCAGCGGTGTCAGGATATTCTGCTGGTATTGCGGCTCGTCTTCCTTGTGCGGGTTGGTGCGGATATACACGTGGATGCCGCCGGCCATGGAATGCTGCTGGCGCAATTTTTCGGCGGCGCGGGTGGTGTAGGCGACCAGCGCCTGTTCCAGGTCGGGCAGGCTGGAGGTGAGTGTGCCGAACGAGCGGGAGCAGGTGATCTGCTGTTTTGCGGGTGCGACATCGTCCAGTTCCAGGCAGGCGCCGCCGTTCAGCTCTTCGACGATGCGCTCGAATACGACACTGAACCTGGCGCCGAGCCGTTTGGCCGGAGTGCGTTTCAGGTCGAGCACGGAGCGGATGCCGATCTCCTGCAGTCTGGGGGCAGTGTGCCTGCCGATGCCCCACACTTCACCCACTTCGATCGAGGCGAGCAGCGTATCCAGTTCGACCGCGTTCATGCCGTTGAAGTCACATACGCCGCTAAAGCGGGAATTCTTCTTGGCGACATGGTTGGCGAGTTTGGCCAGCGTCTTGCTGGGGGCTATGCCCACGCATACCGGAATGCCGACGCATCGCCTGATGGTCTCCCGCATCTGTTGGGCGTAGGCCGTGTGGTCGACTGGGATGCCGGTCAGATCGAGGAAAGACTCGTCTATCGAGTAGACCTCCTGGTTCGGGCTGAAGCGGGAAAGCAAAGACATCACGCGGTTGGAGAAGTCGGCATACAGGCTGTAGTTGGATGAGAAGGCGACGATGCCGTGCCGCCTGGCGAGGCCTTTCATCTGGTACCACGGCGCGGCCATCTTCAGCCCGAGATCTTTGGCTTCCTGCGAACGCGACACCACGCAACCGTCGTTGTTGGAGAGCACGACCACGGGCTTGCCTTCCAGACCGGGCTGGAACACGCGTTCGCAGGAGACGTAGAAGTTATTGCAATCGACCAGTGCGATGGCGCGCTGCATGGCTACACTTTATGCACGTTCCACTGCACCACGCCCCAGATGGAAAAGTCATGCTCGGCGGTGATGGCGATGTCCGGGTAATCCGGATGTGCGGCGCGCAGCACCTTGCCTTGCGCGGTGTAGAGCAATTGCTTGACCGTGAATTCGCCGTCGATCACGGCGACCACCACGCAGCCGTGGGTGGCCGGTACGGAGCGGTCCACGACCAGCAGGTCGCCGTCGAAGATGCCGAGGTCGCGCATGGAGTGTCCGGCCACGCGCATGAAGAAGGTGGATTCGCGGTGCTGGATCAGGTGTTCGTCCAGGCTGAGACGGCGCTCGACGTAATCGTCGGCGGGCGACGGGAAGCCTGCCGGCACCGCCTTGCGCAACAGGGCCCGCTGTCTTTCGAACATGCTCTTGTTGGGATGCGTCAGCGACAGCAGCGCGGAGTGGTTGGCGCGCCGCGCCGGGTTGGGGAAATTGCTATTCAAGTTGGCCATGGCATGATAGTTACAGAACGAACGTTCTTTGCATGGTAAAGAACGTTCGTTCTGTTGTCAACCGGAGGTATGGATCACTTGCCGCGCAGCAATGCCAGCGCCTGGGTCTCGCATGCGCGCCGGGTGTCCGCATCCAGCGTCTTCAGCCAGGCTTCGGGCATTTCTGCCGGGCCATACAGTGCGCCTGCCAGCATCCCGGCGATCGCTCCGGTGGTGTCGGCATCGCCGCCGCGGTTGACCACGTCGACCAGGCAGTCGCGGAAATTATCGGTATCGAAGAAACCCTGGAACACTGCCGGGATCGTGTCAGCGACATAGCCGCTGGGATTGCTGCCGGACTTTACCGCACGGAACCTGAATGCCGGGAATCGTGCCGCGAGCGGGTGGGCATGGTCGTGCAGCAGGTCGTTCTTGCTTGCGCCGCGCAAGGCATCCTGCAGCATGAACACCAGGCATTCGCAGGCGGCATCGGAGAGCGCGCAGTGGTGGGTGACATGCGCCTGGGCGCGACAGGCAGCGCGCACGGCGGCCTCTGCCTGGCCCAAGGTGGCGAGCGCCACGGGCAGCACGCGCATCGCGGCGCCGTTGCCTGCATCGTGGTCGGAATAGGGCGCCTCCGGATCGCCGGTCCTGCGGAACTGCAGCAGGTTGCGCCGCACGGTGTTGCCGATGTCCACCGGCTTGGCGCGCATCCAGTTGTCGAATGCCAGCGCCGCAGCGAACGCGTCCACTTTCCCCTGCGCAAGTATGGAATCGCCGAGTGCGAGCGACATGGTGGTGTCGTCGGTGACCTGTCCCGGTTTCAGGTGCAGCCAGCCGCCGCCGCGCAGCGTGTCGTGGACGCCGTATTGCGCCGCGATCTCGCGCGGCGTCATGAACTCCACCGTCGCACCCAGCGCATCGCCGATGGCGAGGCCAAGGTAGGCGGCGATGGCGCGATCGGTGGTGATCATGAGCGTGCTAGTCTTCGGGGCCGAAACAGTTCAGATAGTCGGTACAGTATTCGCAGCTCGGTGCGCGACAGGCGTTGATGCCTTCCTGTTCGCATAATTGCTTGTAGAGGAATTTCTTCCATTTCATGTCGTGCACGTTCTTCGCCGCGAGCGAGGGAAAGTTCTGCTTCATCAGGCGGCTGAGATAGTCGCGCGACCACAGGCCCAGGTCCTGCCACAGATGGTCGCTGGCCATGCATGCGGCAGTGACGATCTCGGCCATCCAGTGTTCCGACTGGTTCCTGTGGGCGCGGTGCTCGAGCAGCAGGCCGAGCACGTCGTCGCGTTCCAGCGCGCGCGGATCGGCGGTGCATTCGATGTTGCGGATCACCAGTTCGACGCCGGGAAAGTGGCACGCCAGCAGTTCGGAGAAATCCTTTTCGTTCAAACCCAGAGCGGGCGGCAGTGCGCCTCTGCCATCGATCTGGCTGGCGATCATCTGCGCGAACAGCTCATCGTTGGGCAAACCGGCGGCATGCGCCATCAGTTCGCCATGCAGGCCCGGGATTTGAAGATCGCCTTTCACGTTCGTCCTTTCTCCCGCTTGCGGGAGATAACCAGCGACTCGCCCGCTTGCGGGCTTATAACCAACCACTTGGCAACCGTCTTTTGGTTGCTTAGTGGGATGGCTAGTTGTTTCATCAGTCGAATGGCTAGTAGTCCCACCAGAGTTAGAGAGAGGGGCTTCTTGCTGCCTGTGCATGACGTTGGTTCGCATGATGCCTTCCGCCTTAGCCGCGCACCACGATGTTGCCGCCCAGCACCTGTGCCTGGCAGGCGAGGCGGTGGTCGCGACCGGCCATGTTTTCTTGCAGCACCTTGTCTTCCAGCACCGAGCGCTCGCTCATGTTCTCCATGCCGCTGACAATGCGCACGGTACACGTGCCGCACTCGCCTTCGCGGCAGCCGTAGGTGATGCCCGCTCCAATCTTCTCGGAAATCTCTATGAGGCGGGTACCGGCAGGCACCAATATGGTGATGCCGAGTTTTTCAAAGGTGACGCTGGCCTTAGGCATGATGAGATTCCTTGGGAGCAGGGCAAGGTTCTGAGCGATGGCAAGGATTGGAAATTGCGCGGAGCGCGGCGCTTGTTCCCTCGCCCTCCGGGAGAGGGTTTGGGTGAGGGAAGCGGGCTTGCCCGCTGGGGCAGGGTTCGTCTTTGGGTTGGCTATCGTTCAGCCCGATCCAGGCATCCACTGCTTTTGCATCGAAGCCGGCGCGGAATTCGCCGTCCACTTCCATCAGCGGGCGGCGGATCAGCAACGGTTCGGCGATCATCATCTCGAGCGCGGTATGTGCATCCACTGCGGCCGGATCCACTTCGCCGGATTTGACGCGCGGCGCGCTCGGGTTGAACCACTGCGCCACCGGCAGTGTGCCGAAGAACGGGCGCAGCCGCACCGCACTCCATTTTTCGGTGAGCAGGTTCTTTGCCAGCACGGTGTGGCCCGATGCGGCCAGCCACACCTTCTGCTTGGTGTTGTTGCCGCAACCGGGCTTCTCGTAGAAGACGACAGTGGCCATGATCGAATTTCTCAGGCGGCCAGTTTTTGCAGCGGGATGCCGGTGAGCGAACCCGGCGGATTCATCGCGTCGCCATCCTCGTTGAGGATCGCACCTTCGATCGGACAGATGGTGGCGCACTGCGGATCCTCGAAGTCGCCCGCACATTCGGTGCACTTGTTCGGGTCGATCAGAAAGTGCGGCTTCGCTTCGTAGATCGCCTTGCTCGGGCACAGCGGTTCGCATGCCCAGCAATTGACGCAGGATTCGATGATTTCGAGTGCCATGTTGTTTCCTTTCAACTAACCTGTCTTAGTCCCTCGCCCGCAAGCGGGAGAGGGGTTGGGGTGAGGGGAGGGATTCGAAGTGGAACGCCGTCAGTTGTTCGTAGCCCCTCATCCTCAATCCTTCTCCCGCCCGCGGGAGAAGGAAGCCAGAACAGCTTGTTAAGCCACCTTTTGTTGCTCGTCCGCCTTCGTTTCCAGCTTGCCCGCCACGCGCATCTCTTCGTATACCTTGAGGATCGCTTCCTCGATCGTTTCCATCGCGTGTTCGCCGTTCGGCTGGATGCCTGCGGCCTCCAGCGGCCCCCAGGGTTCGTAGCCGACCTTGCTGCACAGCACGACTTCACAACCGGCCAGTTCGCGGATGGTCACATCGAGTGCGCTTTCGCCGTCGCCGCAGGTGTCGCCGCCTTCACAGTACGGAATGGTCTTGCGGTGGCTGATGAAACGCACGCCCTCGGACGAAGCTTCGTAGATCAGGAACTCGCTGGCATGACCGAAGTGTTCGTTGATCACGCCGCCGCCCTTGGTGGCGACCGCCATCAGCACCGGACGTGTCACTTCTTTCTTCTGGATGCCCTGGATGCTGACCAGCTGCACCTTGGCTTCTTTCGCCAGACGTTTGCTTTCCAGTTCCTCGTTGATGGCCGCATGTACCTCGGCGCGCATCTTCATTGCCTCGGGATAATTGATGTCCATCTGCTCGATCTTGTCCATGGTGAACTCGGCACCGCGATCCTCGCCCAGCAGCCCCACCGCATCGGCACGGCACTGGCGGCAGTGGCGCATCATGTTCATGTCGCCCGCACACGCATCCTGCAAGGCCTGCAGCTCGTCGTGGGTCGGGCCGCGCTGACCGGTGAGACCGTAGTAGGTGCCGTGTTCGGCTTCGGAGATCAGCGGCATCACGTTGTGCAGGAACGCACCTTTGGATTTGACGATCTTCGAGACTTCTTCCAGATGCTTGTCGTTCACGCCGGGGATCATCACCGAGTTCACCTTCACCAGGATGCCCTTGGCGACCAGCATCTCCAGGCCCTTCTGTTGCTGCTCGATGAGGATGGCCGCACCTTCGCGTCCCTTGATACGCTTGTTCTTCCAGAAGATCCAAGGATAGATCTGCGCCCCCACGTCGGGATCGACGCAGTTGATGGTGATGGTCACGTGGTCGATGTTGTGCTTGGACAACTCCTCCACATGCTCCGGCAGCGACAGGCCGTTGGTGGACACGCACAGCTTGATGTCCGGCGCCTGCTCGGCCAACTGGCTGAACGTGGAGAACGTGCGCTCCGGGTTGGCCAAAGGATCGCCGGGGCCGGCGATGCCCAGCACCGTCATCTGCGGGATGGTCGCCGCGACGGCCAATACTTTCTTCACGGCCTGATCCGGATGGTGCAATTCGGACACCACGCCCGGACGGGACTCGTTGGCGCAGTCGTATTTGCGGTTGCAGTAATTGCACTGGATGTTGCATGCAGGGGCCACCGCCACATGCATGCGTGCGAAGTAGTGGTGCGCTTCCTCGGAATAACACGGGTGGTTGAACACCTTCTGGCGGATATGCTCCGGCAGATGGTTCATCTGGTCGTCGGTCGAGCCGCACGACCCGGCGGAACAGCCTCCTTTGGGAGCTTCGCTTGCTGCGTTGTTGATGACGGGTAGTTGCACGATGTGTCCTCCGGTAAGGTCTGGCTGAGTATGAGCAAACAGCGTGCCCGACAGATTTTGTCGCCTAACTCATTGTTTTATATATGGCGCGTTTGAATGCCATGCACCACTGTTGTAAATGGCACATGACACTCGCCCTGGCTTGTGGCGAAGGCTACAAAAACGCGGATCGGGATAGTCTAGGCAGGCAGGTTGGGCGAGTTTGACGTCAGCGATCGAGTCGCCATGTCCGAGTGCGCAAGTCGAGATTCCTTTGCGATCAGCATGTTGAATGTCGCAGCAGTTTTCTGTGTGCAAGTGTTGGCACTGTAATTGCACTCTGTGCATGCAACGCCATAGGCGCTTCATGGAGACGATGCGATGCAACAGCCAGAACTGATCACCCGGGAAGCCGCGCTGCGCGTGGCATTGGCGGCACGCACGCTGCCCAATACCACGCTGCCGCAATTGATCGATGTACTGCAGGAAAGACTGGGCGAGAGACTGGACGCGGATATCCTGCGCACCTTCACCGTCACCGACCTGAAGACAGGACTGGGCAGCCTGGACGGAGAAGAGGACGGCGAAGATATCGGCATCGGCCTGGAGGCGATGAAGCTGGCGGTGCGCATCCTGTGGGGCGATGCGGAGTCGGACGAGAAACTATCCGAGGTGCAGGCCTATAAAGACGGCGACATGCCCGGCTCCGTGCGGGTGGCGATCGCTTCCGATATCGGCATGACTCTGAGCGGACATTTCGGTTCATGCCTGCGCTTCCTGGTCTATCAGGTGTCGGCGACCGACAGCCGCCTGATCGGCATCCGTTCCGCGCTGGAGGCCGATTTCGCCGAAGACAAGAATGCCTTCCGCGCGCAGATCATCGGCGATTGCCATGTCGTCTATATCGTTTCCGTCGGCGGCCCTGCCGCCGCCAAGATCATTCGCGCCAACATCTACCCGATCAAGCGCCCGCAAGGCGGCAGCGCGGAAGAGGTGATCGCGGAGTTTCAGCAGGCGATGACGAATTCACCGCCGCCGTGGATGCTCAAGATACTGGGCGTCAGCGCCGAGCAGCGGCTGAAGAACTATACGGCTGCCGAAGTGCAGGAGTGACGCATGGCCAAGCTCAAGTCGAACCCTTACCAGACGACCAGCGACCTCATCGCCAACGCGATCGGCACCGCCAGGGTGTTCGGCGAGAACCGGCGCATCACCAACCTGGTCGCCAGCAGCATCGGGCGAATGATCATCGAAATGGATGGCAGCAATGAAGGAGACGAGTTGCTGGCTCATGCGCTGAGTTGCATCAGTGCGCAAGATGCCGAACATGTCCCGACGCTCCATTCGGCGCTGCATGCGCTGTCAGTCCTGGTCGAATGAAGCACCATCTCGACTGGTCTTCTTACGAGACAGCGGGGCAGGGCGATGCCTACGCCGGCATCCCCGCGACGGGCGGCGACTTCGCCAAGGCGGTCGCCGTGTGCATCAGCGACAAACTCTGCCAGCGCACGCCCAAGGGCGTGATGTGCCCCAGCTTCCGCGCCACCGACGATGCCGCGCATTCTCCGGGTGGCAGGGTGGTGGTGCTCAAGGCGGCGTTGAATGGAGAGTTCGGCGACGATGCCTTCGCCGATCCGCGGCTGGCTGCCGCGATGGAACTCTGCGTCGGCTGCAAGGGCTGCAAGCGCGAGTGCGCCAACCAGGTCGACATGGCCGCGATCAAGATCGAATACCAGGCGCAGGTCAATGCACTCAAGGGTGTGCCGCATCGCGATCGGCTGATAGCCGGTTTGCCGGGCTTACTGCGCTACCGTCGCGTCATGGGAGGCCTGATCCGCTGGCGCAATCGTGCATCGTGGTTGGCGAGAGCGGGCGAATTCATCTTTGGCATAGCTGCAAAACGAATACTGCCTGAACCGGCAGTCGCACCTTATGCGGC
Source organism: Sideroxydans lithotrophicus ES-1 (assembly GCF_000025705.1). Lineage (NCBI taxonomy): Bacteria > Pseudomonadati > Pseudomonadota > Betaproteobacteria > Nitrosomonadales > Gallionellaceae > Sideroxydans > Sideroxydans lithotrophicus. The sequence continues at coordinate 825,691 of NC_013959.1, forward strand.
ACCACGCAGCTGCGTAGAGAGCGCTGCTGGCGACAGGGATGTCATCCTGTTCATCGATACCTTCGCCATGCATTTCGAACCGGAGATCGCACGGGCTGCGCACCAGGTGCTCACTGCTGCGGGTTATCGCGTCATCACCTTGCGGGCCGCCGCAGACGACGAACCGGGCCGCGCCCTGTGTTGCGGTCGCACCTGGCTTTCGCTGGGGCAGGTCGATGCGGCAAGGCGCGAAGCTCGCCGCCTGCATGCCGCACTGCGCCCGGCGTTGGCCTCCGGCATCCCCATCGTCGGGCTGGAACCCTCGTGCATCCTGTCCTTGCGCGATGATCACCTGAAGCTCGGCCTGGGCGAAGAAGCGGTGGCGTTATCGAAGCAGGTCTACCTGTTCGAGGAATTCATCGCACGCGAGCATGACCGCAAACGCTTCGATCTCGAATTCAAACCGCTGCCGCGCGGCAAGACCCTGGTGCACGGGCACTGCCACCAGAAGGCTGTCGGCGCGATGAAGTCGCTGCGCAAGGTGTTGCGGCTGATCCCGGAGTTCGAGTTCGAATTCATCGAGGCGAGCTGTTGCGGCATGGCGGGCAGTTTCGGTCTGGAGGCCGAGCACGCCGACATCTCCATGCGCATGGCGGAGCTCGACCTGTTGCCCGCATTGCGAGCTGCGCCCGATGCGGCCATCCTCGCCAACGGTTTTTCCTGTCGCCACCAGATACGCGAAGGTGTGGCGCGCGATCCCATCCATGTCGCGCTGCTGTTGCGCGACGCGATCGACACCAGGGGGCAAACATGCTGACCGGAGCCATGCTCGGACTGATGCAGAAGCTTGCGCTGGACATCATGATCCTGACCGACGAGATCGGCGAAGAGGAGTTCTTCGCCAGTCGCATGACGCGCGCACAGACGCTGCAACTTTTGCGCAGCCTGGTGCAGACCGCCGCCAACCTGCCTGCCGGAACGCGCGAACGCATGCCGCAGATCGACTGGGCGGCATGGGCGGCCTTGCAGATCGCCCTCGCCAGGCCGTCGCAGCATCCGCTGCAGATCTGGGTGGCGATCAAGGAACTTACCCCGCTGACCGTGCAACAACTGAACGGCTACAAGAAAGTCCAGCCGCAGTTGTTCTCGATGGTGCCGTGAATCTGCGTCGGCAGATTGCGCTCTGGTGACTGTCGCATCACGGATACAACCCGGCCAGCTCCATTCCCGCCGCTACGGTTTGTTCTTCCTTGCTGTGCAAAGTTTTCAAATTTAGCAGCGCGTCTCCCTGCCATATGCCATTCGCGTAACAGGCGCGGTCGAGTTGCTTCAGCAATGGCTTGAGTGCGGCATCGTCGAGGCGGTCAGCCAATGCCTTGAGTCCTCTGGGCGGATCTTGCGGCCAGCTCGCGTGCGCCCATGCCAGCAAGTGGCGGCGTGCAGCCTGCGCATCGTTGTCCCGGCATGCCTGTCGGAACGCCTTGCGCGCCTCGCCCAGATCGGACGCTGATGCGGATGGCGTCGTTGCCTGCGTGTTCAAATGCGCCGGCTGTCTGGCTTTGCGCCGGCTGCTCAGCCACCAGGCGCCGAGTGTGCCCAGCCAGAGCAGCGCAAAGACGAGGCTGATCCAGGCCCAGCGATAGTCCGTACCTGCGATTCCCATCGGTTGCGCTACAGATGGAGCAGCGGGTGGCCCGGCCGAGATCGAGTCCTGCCCTGGTGGTGTCGTGCCGACGGCGATACCGCCTGCGCTGGGCAACACGTCCAGTGTGCGCGCAGGCAGTTCGATCTCCTGCTGCACGTTCTTGCCGGTATCCCACCAGAACAGGTGCAGGGCAGGGATCTCGTAGCGACCGGCGGTGTTGGCGATGATGGCGATGTCCTGGTCGCGCGTGCCGATGATGCTGATGCCGTGCGCGTCATTGTTCAACTTGGGCTGATCCGGATAGGCGCGCAGGCCGTTCGGCAGTTTCAATATCCGGCTCAGGTCGGGCAACTGTGCGGCGATCAGCCCATCGGCGGCGAGGTGCAGATGCAGCGTGACGGGGTCGCCCGCGCGGATGCTGCCGTTGTCGGGTTGCCAGCTTTCTTCCAGCGTCACATGTTGTGCCGGCAGCCAGTCGTGGCCGCCGGCGCCGGCTGGACGCGGGCGCACGTTCAGCACCACCGGCTCGCTCTGGATGCGTATCGGCCTGGTGGTGTTCATCATGCCGGCGAAAGGATTGCGACCGAATATGTTGCCGAACGGGTCGTTGTCGTTGCCGCTGTTGTCCTGCACCTGCGCGTTCAGTACGGCGCCATCCAGCCGCACACTGCCGCTGCGCTGCGGGAACAGCAGGTATCTGCGCTCGATCACCTGATAGCTGCGACCGTTGCGCGTCTCACTGGTCTGCTTGTCCTGACCCAGTTGCTGGACCAGCACGTCGTTGCCGGACTGCAGGTCGAGGCTGGCCTGGTACAGCGGCTGGTCGGTGTAGATGCGAACCGTCATCGGCACGGCAGCCTGCACATAAGGTTGCTTCTGCTCCGCTGCCGCGGTGAGGAACACATGCGCAGCGTTTCCGGTCGGCGCATTGCCGGCCGCAGCGTTCCCGGATCGTCCGCTTGCTGCGCTGCTGCTTACCTCCAGCGGCAGGAACGGCGATGAGTCCCCGTCCCATTGCAACGCGGGTATATGCAGCTTGCCCTGGTGTTTCGGCAACAGCACCAGGTTCAATTGAGTCTGCGCATTCATCTTGCCGTTGACGATCTGGATGCTGGAACCAGAGCTGCGTCCGACGATCTCGAAGTCCTGCTTGAGCGGGCTCAGGTCGGGCTGGCTGTCGGTCTGACCGTTGTGTTGCAGGGTGAGTTGTACCGTCTCGCCCGGGCCGACCTGGTTGCGGTCAAGGCTGGCGCCGATCTCTGCAGAGGCAGGCAGGCTCAGGCCCAGCGTCGTCAAAGTCATCAGAGTGAGGATAGTGTTTTTCATTGCTGTCCACCTTGTTGTCGGATCATGTGCTCGATCATGAACTTGCGCCGCAACAGGCCACCGGGGTCGTCCGGGATGCGCCGCAGCCATTGTTCCTGCGCAAGCTGTTGTTCGCTGACGGGCGCATCCGATACGGCGTTGGCACCGGATGTCGGCGATTTGCCCAGCGCGGCTTCCGCATCGCGCCGTGCCTGTGCCGCGTCGTCGGCTTGGGATCGGTTGCCGGTTTGGCCGGATGCGCCGGGTTGCTCGTTCGCGTTGGCCTGCGCAGACTGTTGCTGTCCTTGTCCTGCATTCTTTTTGTTGTTGCTGCCTGGCTGTTGGCCTTGCCCGGTCTTGCCCTGTTGTGCTTTTCCGGACTGGTTCTGGCCGGATGGATCTTGCTTGCCTGAATTCTTTTGGCTATCGCCCTGCTTGCCGGAGTTGCTGCCGGATTGGCCAGCCTGTTTGTTGCCGCCGTTCTTGTCATCCTTCGACGAGGATTGGTTGTTCGCAGCAGACTGCGGCTGCGGCGGTTGCTGCTGCAGCGCCTTGGCCACCAGCTCGCGGTTGTGGCGCGCATCGCGATTGTCCGGATCGCGGGCCAGCGCTGCATCGTAGGCCTGCAGCGCTTCCTGCAACTGCCCGGACTGAGCCAGTGCGTTGCCGCGGTTGTAGTTGCCGTCGCTGTCGTCGAAGGCCGAGAGATGCTTTGCCGCATTTGCATAATCGCCCGCCTGCAGTTCCGCAAAGGCCTTGCGCCGCGGGTCCCGGTAGGTTTGCGCCGCCGCAGCCGCCTTGCCCTCATGCATCAGCCGTTCGCCTTGCTGGTCGGCGTTGTGCCACAAGTCGTCCCAGAAACCGTTCGCCTGCGCATTTGCGGCACAGAGCGCGAGCAGCGAAAGCAGGAGTGCGCGCTTCATAACCACCCCCGCCGTGCCAGCAATGCCGTCGCCAACAGCAGCAGCGGCAGCAGCCAGACGCCGCCATCCAGCCTGTGCGCCACGCGGATGTCCTTGTTCTCGGTGGCGCGGCTGGTGCGGTCGGCCTGTGCCTGCAGGTAACCGATCAGGCTCGGCAGTTGCGCCAGGTCTGCATATCTGCCGCCGCCGCTGCTGGCCAGTTGTTGCAGCCGTTCCACATCCAGCCGGGCGAGATCCAGATGCCCTTGCTTGTTCTGCGCAAAGCCGCCACCCGTCCGGCTCAGCGGTGCGCCGGTGCGCGTGCCGATGCCGACTACACTCACCGTGATGTTTTGCGCCTGCAGTTTTTTCGCGGCAGTGAAAGCGGCCGCCGGGTCGCTGAACCCGTCGGTCAGCACCACCACTTGCGCGTTCTTGCCGCCGCCCTGTCTGACCAGTTTGCCTGCCTGCTCCAGCGCCGGAGCAAGATTGTCGCCGGCACTGGGCATGATGTCAGGGTTCAGCGGCGGCAGCAGCGCGCGTATCGTGGCGACGTCGTCGGTCATCGGCGTGACCGTGTAGGGCTCGTCGCTGAATGCCACCAGCCCGACGCGCGCATCCTGCGCGCCATTGAGCAGATCGTCGAGCGCATAGCGTGCGCGGGTGACGCGGTTCGGCGTGACATCGGCTGCCAGCATCGAGGGCGACAGGTCCAGCACCAGCATCCATGCGCTGCTGCCGCGGTAGGCGAGGGAAGGTGCCTGCTGCCAGCTGGGACCGGACAGTGCCAGCGCTGCCAGTGTCCACGCCAGCGCCAGCCACGGCCAGGGCGACTGGCCGCGCTTGCCCCCGGCATCGAGCCGCAGGCTGGACAACAGCTCCGGGTCGATCAGCTGCGCCCAGCCACCCTCGTGGTTGCGGCGCCGCGCCAGCCAGATGCTCAGGCCCCACAGCAAGGGGATGGTCAACAGCCAGGCGGGGCGCAGGAACTGGAAATGCTGTATCACGTCCATCTTCTTCTCCACATCACGACCGGCAGGCTGAGCAGCAGTGCCAGTCCCAGCGGCCACGGGAACCACTCGTCGCGCGGGCGGTACCATTGCTGTCGCGCGTCGCTGGGTTCCAGCCGGTCGATACGTGTGTAGACCTGCTGCAGGTTTTCGACATCCGTCGCGCGGAAATATTCGCCGCCCGTGGTCTTGGCGATGAGCTTGAGCGTGTCCTCGTCCAGGTCGTTGGCGCCACCCATGCCGAAGGGATCGGTCTGATCCGAACCCACGCCGATGGTGTAGATGCGCAGGCCTGCGGCAGCGGCCATCTTTGCAGCCTCATCCGGCGGCATCGCCCCGGCGTCGTTGCTGCCGTCGGTGAGCAGGATCAGCACCGTTTCACCCTTGCGGCCGGATACGTTCGTGGCGTCGCGCAAGCGCTTGATGGCGAGACCGATGGCATCGCCGATGGCCGTCTGCGTGCCGGCCACGCCTATCATCGCCTCGTCCAGGAACTGACCCACCGTGTTCAGATCGGTGGTGAGCGGTGCCTGCAGGTAGGGCTGGGTGCCGAACAGGATGAGTCCAACCTGGTCGCCGTGGCGGCGGCGGATGAAATCGCCCGCGACCTTCTGCACCACCTGCAAACGATTGGCATTGCCGGCCATGTCCTGCGTGGACATGGAGCCGGAGACATCCACCGCCAGCAGCAGGCGCCGTCCGGTGGTGGACACCGCCTCGGGATCGCCCAGCCATTGCGGGCGGATCGCCGCCAGCACCAGCAGCAACCAGATCAGCGCGAACAGCAGCTTGCGCGGACGCGACATGTGATGCGTATCGGGTGTCGAGCCGGCCGCGACCGTGTCGGCAAAAGGCAGGAACAGTGCAACACCATGCGGCTGTGCGGGCGGCAGCCAGCGACCCAGCAGCCAGGGCAACGGCAGGAACAGCAGCATCCAGGGCCATTCGATGTGGATCATCGCCGCCCCCGTAGAAAATCGCGCGCGCCTTGCAGCCATGGGGCGCGGTCGTTCAGCATGCGGCTGCCATAGGCTGCGCGCAGCAGGCTTTCTCCTGCCTCGCCGGCCAATGTGTTTCCGCCATGTGCGATGAGGAAATCCAGCCAGTCGTTGCCGCTCAAGTGCGCCACTTGCTCGCGGCCATAGGCGGCGATGGCATAACGGCGCAGCAGATCCTGCAGTGCGCTGGCCAGATGCGCGTCATCATGTGCATGCATTTGCAGTTGCCGGAGTTCGCGCAACGCAGCCCGGCGCAAACGGTTGGGCTTGCGCCGATACCAGTAGATCGCCGCGGCAGCGATCATCAGCACCAGTGCTGCGAGTGCCCACCACCCTGGCGCCAGCGGCCACCAACCGGGCGGCGGCGGTGCGTGGGGCGGGGCGAGTTGTTTTAGAAATTCGTCGTTCATTTTTTAAAACCTGAACGTCATTCCGGCGCAGGCCGGAATCCAGTCAAAAAAACAAACTCCCGCAACGCGGGACAAAAGCCCAAAGCATGTTGAATAAACTCGCTGGATTCCGGCCTGCGCCGGAATGACGAGGTAAAAGGTTTCATGTGTTATCGCCAATTATGGAAATCTCAATAATCCGCAACATTTCGCGGCCTTGCTTCACAGTCTGATTCCTCTAGTGATGGTTCTACGCCGTACCTCTCTGTGTCCTCTGTGGCTGATGTTTTTTTATGCTTTACGCAGTCCATAACGGTTCCCGCAACAAAGGCGGCAGCGACTCGGTCACCGGCTGCGGCGTGTCCAGCCGGATCAGCGGCAGGTTGAGGCGGTGCGTCAACTCATCCAGGCGGTGTTGGCGTGCAGCCCATTTCTCCTGCCACGCGCTACGGCTGCTTGCGCCATCCAGCCACCACAGGCGACCGGGCAATCCGGCGCGGTAACTGCCGTCCGGCAAGCCCGTGTTTTCCAGCGGATCGACCAGCCACAGCAGACGGCAGTCGCAACGCAACGAGATGCTCGCCAACAGATTCTCGGTGTCGTCGTCCAGCCCGCTGAAGTCGCTCAGCACCAGCACCAGACTGCCGGGTTGCAGCAGCGGTTTCAGCGCGATGAGCGATGCATTCAAACTGTCCGGGCTGGGCATGCCGGGGCGGGTGGGTTGCGCTGCCACCAGCGCTTCGAGCACCGGCAGCACGCCGGCTTCGCGTGCGCGCGGACGGAAGATGCGCAGATGCTCGTTGCCGCCGATCAGCGCACCCAGCCGGTCGCCGTCCATCGCGGCGACCCATGCCAGCAGCGCTGCCGAACGCAACAGCAGCGAGGACTTGAGCTGATGACGGCTGCCGAAATACAGGCCTGGATGCAAGTCGGCGACCAGCCACACCGGGCGCTCGCGCTCTTCGCGGAACAGCTTGGTATGCGGCTGGCCGCGCCGCGCCGTGACGCGCCAGTCGATGTTGCGCGCGTCATCGCCGGGCGTGTACAGGCGCACCTCTTCGAACTCCAGGCCGCGGCCGCGCTGCGCGCTGCGGTGCGATCCTTGCAGTCGCGCCAGTACGGGGCGGCGCGCATGCAGGTTGAGATCGTGTGCGGTACCGCGCAAGGCAACCAGTTCTGCCAGGTCGGGCAGGATCATGGGGCCGGCACCTGTCGCAACAGTTCCTCGACGCAATCCTGCGCCGAGACGCCATGCGCCTGCGCGGTGTAGTCCAGCAGCAGGCGGTGGCGCAACGCATCCGGTGCGATGGCCTGCACATCCTCGGGGCTGACATAGTCGCGCCCATCCAGCCAGGCCAGTGCACGCGCGCCGCGTTCCATGGCAAGGGCCGCACGCGGACTGGCGCCCCAGCGCAGCCACTCTTTCAGTTTGCTGCTGTACTTGTCGGGGATGCGCGTGGCCTCGACCAGTGCGGCGATATATTCGGCGACCGAATCGGCCAGCGTGAGCTCGAGCACTTCGCGCCGCGCAGCGAACACCTGTTCCTGCGTCAGCGCAAAGCGCGGCGGCGACAGTTCGCATGCTTCCCGCGCTTCGCGCCGCGACAGTTCCATGATGCGCAGCGTGGTGGCGCGATCGGGATAGTCCACCAGCGTGTGCAGCATGAAACGGTCGAGTTGTGCTTCCGGCAGCGGGTAGGTGCCTTCATGCTCGATCGGGTTCTGCGTGGCCATCACCAGGAACAGGCGCGGCAACGGATAGGTGGCAGAGCCGACGCTGACCTGACGCTCGGCCATCGCTTCGAGCAATGCAGACTGCACCTTGGCCGGGGCGCGGTTGATCTCGTCGGCGAGGATCAGGTTGTGGAACAAGGGGCCGCGCTGAAAATGAAAGCCGCCTTCCTCGGGCCGGTAGATATCGGAACCGGTGAGGTCCGCCGGCAGCATGTCAGGCGTGAACTGCAGGCGCTGGAAATTCCCTTCGATGCCGTGTGCCAGCGCCTTGATGGCACGCGTCTTGGCCAGGCCAGGCGGCCCTTCCACCAGCAAGTGGCCGTCGGCCAGCAGTGCCAGTAGCAGGCGTTCCACCAGGTTGTCCTGGCCCAGTATCTGTTCGTTGAGGTAAGCGCGAAGTCCGTTGAATGCTGAGATTGCCGTGGTGGCATGTGGAGCGACACTGACATCCATCGTGGATCCTTTCCATATGTTTTTCTTGTGGCATACAGAAAGGAAATTTTTTGCAAAGTTCCCGAAGAGTGTGTCGGCGCGCATTTGAATGCGAAAACGCACTTCGGTTTTGGATTAAAAATCCTCGTGTTATTGAAGAAAGATTGAGTGAGCGATGTGCCACATCAAATCGGGAATGAAACACGACCTGCAGCGGTGAATGTCAAATATAGGTTATGCAGATTCGACTTGAGACTGTTGCCTGGCATCGAGTGGTGCAATAAACCCACACAGGATATGAGGGAGTATACTTTTGCCAAACTCCGATGTTGATCAAGGCCTTTTCGATGATACCTGCCAAGAGCGATGCCGACAGCCAGACCATCCATTCACTGCGCCGATGGCGCGTGATGGAGATCCTGACGGAAAAGGGAACGCCAAGCCGTCACGTTTATGGGCATGACATAACGAATGACACGGCTCGCGCATCCACCAGCATCAAGGAGTTCGACCGGGAAGCGATGACCATCACCACCCACAGTGGCAGGCTTTACAAGCTACTGGGCGCGCCAGGTCACTCTCGTGCCGGAGCGATCGTCTGGAAGGAATGGTGCCACAAACATCATGTCATTTCAGAGACGGATGTGACCGACGAATACTTCAGCGTCGATAAATTATTCTCCAACGTCAACGAAGAGATCTATACCGGACTGCGAGAATTGGTCGATTCGGTTTTTCCTTTGCGCTGTGGAAATTGCGGTCGGGAATATCGAAACTCCGCCGAATTCCTTGCGGCTACTCAACCTGTGCATGCGAACTCCAGTGGCTTGCAACAAAGCAGGGACAATGAAGGCCACATGGTCGTGGATCTGTTTCGGAATTGTGTCTGTGGTTCGACCTTGCTCGAAAGTTTCGGAAATCGGCGCGACCTTGGCGAAGATGGCGTCAAGCGCCGGATGCGATTCCAGGATATGGTCGACAAGCTGGTTGCGATGGGCTACACGGAAGAAATCATACGAGGCGAACTGCTTAAACTCATGCGCGGACAGCCGAATGATGTGATCAATCTGGCAAGGCTCGCGAACTCCGAGCATCGTTAGCAAATCGAGGGCGATCCTGGAGAGTCGATAACAAGAAAGGTCGAAAATCAGATGAAGCTGATCGAACAGGACGAGAAGGATGATTTCCTGGCGGTGTTGAAACGATTCCAGCTTTCCCCGGAAGATTTTGACCTGGCGGAGACCGACACCACAGACTCCAAAACCGATGAGATATTCGCGCTCACCGGGTTTGTCGTGATCACGCAAAAATCTACCAACCTGAAAGCCCAATACCCAATTGGGGACGGGTCCAGATGGGTTGAGGAATTCGAGAGGGATGTTGAAAAAAACCTGTTTGGTAGATGACGGCTAGATGCTGTCGGTTGGCCCGTTAATACTAAACGTCTCAAACTCGGCCATTGCTGCCTTTCAGGCCCTACTGACTGAGCGGCCGGTTTTGAACCCTAAACAGACTCCACAGTGACTACGAAATCCGGAGCGATTCAATCAATCGGTTAGCCTAAACAACAACCGCACAGCCAAAATGAAAACTCACGGGAAGGTAGCGCTTAAGGCTAGGCAGCTTGTGGCGCTTCCGATTGCGGTGGTGCAACAAGTCTCTGACTAAAAAACATAACTTCAGATCCTGTGTACCTGCGCTGGGCAGTGTAATGCAGGCCATAGCTCATGGAACGAGCATATGCGTACATGTCCTTAATTTCCTCAACGGCGTCATAAGACACAACCCACGGTCTACGGAAGCGGGGGCTACCGAGAAGACGGGCAATCTTCAAATGGTCTTGATGCTGATAGAAATTACGATATAAACCTTCGCCTTTAACGTAGTAAGGCGGGTCTAGATAGATCAACGATTTCTGCGGCAAAAACTGATGACAGCGAAGCAGCAGCTCGTGTGCATCCTCTTCGTAGACATCGATAGATTTTGAGTATTGCCCAATACGTTCTAGACGTAGGCATAACTCATCTCTCATAAATCTCTCATCTACCTTATAGGTTCCTGCCTGAGATTTTCCGCCAATAACTCCGCCCTTTAGAATTCCGGACCGATTAGTACGGTTCATAAATAGCGTAGCAAATCCCCGTTCCAGCTCGCTCCCTTTCTTATCCCCTAACATCACAGATCGCCAATGATGCCAAGCGTCCATAGTGACGGGCTCATTAGCAACTAGATCAATCAATTTTCTGGTGCAGCGTGTGGCCACTTTCCAGAATACCGCTACAGCTGGGTCAGCATCATTTATATGAATATGATCGACTATCCCGTCAACAAGCAGCACAAGAGCTACGCCAGCCCCTCCCGCATACGGCTCCAAATAATGACCGCCCTCCAGCCCGTTGCGCTGGATGATCTCGGCTATCAACGGGGCGAATCGAGCCTTCCCCCCTGGATAACGCAATGGCGTATATAGTTTGTTTGAGTACATTGTTCCTACTTTAAGTCATGTAAATTTAGTTGGTCAGTCTAATTTTTTAGCCGCAGGGCCACTACCTCTACAGCTGCCTCAAATTCAGTAAGAAACTTGGTGACTTCTGTGGGTCTGTCGGCGACCCAAGACTCCAACAATTTCCAGTCCTTGATGTGCGCGAGGTTACTCGTCCACCACTTCTTTGTTTTGTCTCGATCAGCCAAGACAGTTATGTCGGTCTCCAAGAGGTGTTCTGAAATGTATGTCGTTGTAATCGGAAGGCGATCGAGTGCAGCCTCATGGCTATCTGGATCACTCACTATATTTTTTAGATACTGAATTAATGTACGCTCAGGGGCTAGCGGCCGCTTTATTAGATCCTTGTTTTCGGCTCCCGTTTTCTTTCCCGTATACATATCGCCTGGAAGGCGGGCAGTATGTTTGTATTTTTCATTCGCCTGGCTCGCCGAGGCATCTGCATCCAAGACCATAACTACTTTTCTAAAGTACGGATCATGGTCCCCTAACGCAGCCAAATTTTCACAGCCGACCCCAAGAGGCATACAGTCCAACTTCACACCGTGCTTAGATCCAAGCGTCCTTAGGTATGTCGTTCCTGCAATTGCCTTAAATACTGCTGCGGCCTCATCGTCTTCAAAATAGACTTTTAGCTTCGGTAGCTTCGCCTTCGCTGCCTTTTTTGGAGGCAGCAATTCCATATCCTCAAAGATAGTCTGGAGTGAGGGACTATCCAGAGCCTTCGGCCGGCCTGGGTCGCGCAAATAGACGACACCATCTAAGCGTTTAGCACTTAATGGTTCTGATTCAGGATGCACTGCCTCAATCAACCGCAGGGAGTGAGTAGTCGCAATAATTTGTAGGCCAAGTTTTTTAGCGTGGGATTTCAGCGCCTTGACCAACTTGCCTATCGCATGTGGATGAAACCCCGCGTCTAGCTCATCGATGATAAGCAAGCCCCCTGGATAATCTGCCCACTCTCGTTTCAGCTTTTGGAATGACGCGAGAGCTAAGGCAATGCTGCCCAGGCTATCTTGTCCAAGTGAGACGCACTTTGGATCAAACTCATAGGCAGGCTGTCCTGAAAGCTTTCCTGTATTTTTGATGCGATGAGCGGTAATTTTTGAAGAAGTTGCTTCGCTACCAGAGATAACACTATTAAAAAAACTAGCTATCAAAGCCGCATCGGATGGATCCATTGTCTTGGTACTACTAGCGACAGTCCCTTGCTCAGCCTCTCCTAGGGGCAATACTCGAGTCATTCCAAGATATATCGTTGGCAGAGGGACCTTCCCCGCCGGGCCAACCACAACTTTTCTACTCTCGCTAACAAACGTGCTTGTAGAGGGTTCTACTGTGCGGGAAACAACTCTAACCTCACTGGAACTGGAGTCGTCGCTACGGGGTTCCACTCGACATGCTTTCCCTACGACCTCTTTCTCATCGATCAGAAAGTGAATTAGGGGCTCCCCTAAAGTGGGGGGCGGCCCCAGCTTTGACTCGTAATCGCCAACATAATCAAGATGAATAATTTCCCCGAAATTCGCTTGGTATGTTTTATCGAAATAGGAAGTATTTTGCGCGCGGGTATATCCCAGCTTGTGCCCCCTAAGAACGCGGCTTGTCAGCCCAGACTGATGCGCGATTAAGCCGAGGATTGTCGACTTTCCAATCCCGTTGTGGCCTGCAATGACCGTAATCCGCTCTGCTATTGGAATTTTCAGACTCTTGAGGCGGCGAAACTTACATCCATCAAAGGTCAGTGAGGTAACCCTAATGCGCGGCATTTGCGTCCTAATTTTGAGAATCTAAAGGTCGCAAATATAAACCATTATTTGCAATAGTCATATCGCTAGTTTTCGAGGGAAATAGGGCTCCCATCTTTGGTCAAAAGCCAAATAAATTCCCATGGACGAAGTGACCTCGCAGGCCGAGAAACACGACCGTCGGGTTTCAAGCTGGTGGAGGCTTAGCTCAATCAAAATACAGCCCTTGAGGCTGCCTAAGATGTGGACGTCTTGTTTGCCTGTTTGCGAGACTCAATTGCCGTCTTAATTCGAAACACCTAGTCCACCGGGTTTAGTGGACGACCACTCCACTGCATTGCAACCGTCACCGGCCGAAATCCGAAGACTGCAATCAGGCTGAAGCAGCCGGATTGCCTTGATAACTTGAATGGCAACTCTGGCCGACTAACTGCCATGCATTGCACGTGGCGCGCCATCTCGCATAGGTTAGCTTCTACCAAAGTACCCGAGCTGATGTGTTATGCGCGGCAACTAGCTTTTGCCGTCAAGCAAGGCAAAGGTGTTGTCGTCGCGCAAACTTTCCGGAAATACATGAATTTTGTCGAAGCTCAATTGCGGTAGTCGCTCCTGGAGCAGCTGGTAAACAGCGCGGGCTTGCGCCAAGTCGCGCGGTTTTTTCATGGGGTTTCGATCCTCTTTTTGGCTCAACCATGTTTTGTAGAAGACGAAGGCGCGCGGATCGACCGTTACCATTTCGGCCATGCTGCCGTTTGTGCCGACTACAACTTGGCGGAATTTCGGGGAACTCAGTAGCCAATCCATGTTCTTGATTTTGGTTGCCCAAAAATCATCCGGGTTGGCGATTAATTGCGGATGCTCCTTGTCGTCAAAGAACGATGCGGGGCGGCGTTTGATCAGGTCGATCATATAGCCTTGTGAATTGGCTGCGCTGTATTCCTGATCTTTCAGCAGCTCAAAGGTCGGATCAATCTTTTTTAGCACGCCGATCAATCCGTACTTGTTGAAATGCTCGTCGCCATCTGCGGCAAGGGTGATTCGTTTGCGCGAATCCCACAGTAGATCCATATCTGTGGTTGCCGTCACGTCACCGTTGAATCGAACGCCCGCCTGCGTTTCATAGGCGTAGAGCGCATTAGTTCCGATCACCATGAAATGGTCCTGCAATCCCGTACGCCTGATTTCTTCCAGCAAGCCGACCACAACATTCGGCGTGCGTCCTACCCGTAAAGCGGCATTAAGTCGGGTATGCGTGGCGATGGCGGCACTGAGTTGTTTCAGGGTTTGCTCGGAAGAGGCTTTGCCTTTCTTGAATTCCTCCAGAATTCTTTCGGTCTCCGGCGTCCTCACTCCAAGGCTCTTAGCTTGCCTTGCAGCGTATTCGCGATATAGATAGTCGCGACCTTTGACGGTTTTCCAGTACATGCTGCCACGATAATTCTGCGCACGACGTTCCGCTGCAAGCCAGGATTTTCTGGCCTGTTCGGCATCGATGTATTGCCGGATCTGGTTTTCGTCGAGAGCGGTGAACATAGCGGTTAGAGGAAATATTGTGTTTTGGCAACTTTATCCTCTAATTCCATATAAGTCAAAGTATTATATTATGTGATCGTGGTTGCACTTTTGTGTATGTCGCCAGTTTTTGTGGGGAGAGTGCAGAAATTGGGCGTATCTAAAACGTCCGGTAGCCGCACATGGCAGATATGCCCACAGCCACTGAAACCGGCCGATATGGTCAAATAGCAGCTACGCTTAGCTCGCAGCGCGGCTATCCAGTCATCATGCAGTGTTTTCTTCGCGCCGATGCCGGACTTTTTTCTCCACCTTATCTGCGACATAAGCTGCGAACACATCCACGTTGTCATAGCCCTGTGCCAGAGCGAATTCCGACAGCGCGTCGATCAGGTTTCTGGTCTGTTCGATCTCGGCGAAGCTGCGGCCGCAGGTCAGGCATCTTTCGCCATCGTCGCGGCAGGCGGTCTTGCCTTTGCAGGGATTGAAGGTGCTCAAGCGGGGCTGCCTTCCGTATCGAAGATCAGCATCGTCGTTTCGCCGTCGATGTCGGTGATTTCGGCCGCGCTCAACTTGCCGTTGCCGTGGTAGGTGTAACGGTGTGCGAGTTCGATCTCGCCGTAAGCGAGTTTGTCGAAACCGGTGAGGCGGTCGTTCTCGTCGAAGTAGCCCTGGAAGTAGGTGTTGCGGTTCTCCACTTCGCTGGCCTGCAGTTCGTTCACCAGCTTGAACGGCAGCTTCACTCCGGTGTAGGTCACAAAGAACCGGAGCTTCCCCCGGTTCTCATTCCGATCCCACTTCTTCAGTGACACTGCGTTGGCTTCTTCGCTCACTCCTTGCCGTGCTTCTTGCACTGTCTTTGTTGTTTGCTCGT
This sequence comes from Sideroxydans lithotrophicus ES-1, assembly GCF_000025705.1. NCBI lineage: Bacteria > Pseudomonadati > Pseudomonadota > Betaproteobacteria > Nitrosomonadales > Gallionellaceae > Sideroxydans > Sideroxydans lithotrophicus. The sequence continues at coordinate 840,722 of NC_013959.1, forward strand.
CGCCGCATTGTTTCACTTTTGAATTGGAATCGGAATATTTACTTTTGGTACCCATCTACTCAGGCGCGCAGCAGCGCTTTGGCAAGACGCTCGGAGAGCTGGTCGGCGGTGAACTGCGGCTCGTTGGGCGGATACATCTCGTCCTCGATGAAGTTGAAGCCATGCTCCTGTGCCAGTGCGAGCAGTTCGCGCACTTTCTGGCAGGCGACCAGTTTTGCTTTCAGTTCCTGATCTGCTTTTGCCTTGTCGGAAAAACCCTTGATGTCTTTGATTGCCATGTTTGTCCCATGAATTTTGGAGTAAATGAAACAACGGGACACGTTCGATCCCGTTTTGTCGGTTGGATTGTCGTTTTTTTCAACCTTGAGCATCAGGCAGCAAAATGCATGCCTGCCCGATAAGGCGAGTGCCGCAGATCAAAGGCGATGTTCTTCCTAGATCTGCCGCACCTTGATGTTCAGCGTCTGGATGCGATAGGCGATCTGGCGCGGTGTCATGTCGAGCAGTCGCGCAGCCTTGGCCTGCACCCAGCCTGCCTGTTCCAGCGCGGCGATGACTTTCTCGCGTTCGTCGAGGTTGGGGTCGTCGAGATCCAGTTCCTGGATCGCGCCGCGGCTGGCCGAGATCTTTTCGTCGATGCCGGTGAGCAGGATGGCGTCGCGGTCGATGGTGTCGCCCTCGGTCATCACCGAAGCGCGCTCCAGGCAGTTCTCCAGTTCGCGTACGTTGCCGGGCCAGTCGTGATGCATGAGCACGCGCAGCGCGGCGTCGGTCAGGTTGAGTTGCCGGCCCTGTTGTGTGCTGATCTTTTCCACCAGGAAGCGCGCGATCTCGGGGATGTCTTCCATGCGGTCGCGCAGCGGCGGCAGGTACAGCGGCATGACGTTGAGACGGTAATACAGGTCTTCGCGGAAGCGGCCCTTTTCCACTTCGGCTTCCAGGTCGCGGTGTGTCGCAGCGACCACGCGCACATCCACCTTGATGGTCTTGGTGCCGCCGACGCGTTCCAGCTCGCCTTCCTGCAGCACGCGCAGAAGCTTGGCCTGAAACGACGGGGATATCTCGCCGATCTCGTCGAGGAACACGGTGCCGCCTTCGGCCTGTTCGAAGCGTCCCTTGCGTTGCGCCACCGCGCCGGTGAAGGCGCCTTTCTCGTGGCCGAACAATTCGCTCTCCAGCAGGGTCTCGGGCAACGCTGCGCAGTTGAGCTTGACGAAGCTGCCGCGTGCCCTCGGCGAGTTGTAATGGATGGCATTGGCGATGAGCTCCTTGCCGGTGCCGGTCTCGCCGCGGATCAGCACGGTGGTGTTCCATTTCGCCACCAGCCGCACTTGCTCGAAGATGCGCCGCATCGGCTGGGTGTGGCCGATGATGTTGTCGAAGCCGTACTGGCCGCGCACGGTGCGGCGCAACACGTCGCGCTCCTCGGCGATCTCGTTCTTTTCCTGCGCCACTTCCTGCGACAGGCGCACGCTCTGGCCGATCAGGTTGGCGACCATCTCGAGGAAGCGCTGGTATTCGCTGAGCTGTTTGGTGATGCTGGGCGCGGGTTGTGCCGCCAGCACGCCGACCACTTTCTGGCCGATGCGGATCGGCACGCCGACGAAAGCCCCCTGCGGGTTGTAGATGCCCATGCGGCTGAGGAAGCGCGGTTCGTCCATGATGCATGCGACCACGATGCTGTTGCCGGTCTTGAGGATGGTGCCGACCACGCCTTCGCCGGGCTGATAGCTGACCTCTTCGGTGACGGCATCCGATACGCCGTACACCAGCGATACCTGCAACTCGCCGCTTGCGGCGTCGATCAGGCTGACCATGCCGCGTTCCAGCGCGACGCCTTCATGCAGTGCATGCAGCACGCCGTCCAGCGTTTCCTTGAAGTTGAGCGAACGCGACAACACCTTGCTCACCTGGTACAGCGTCTCCAGTTCAGAGCGGAGCAGGTCGAGCTCGTGCCCAGACCTTCTTTCGATGCGTTCTTCAACCATGATTGGCTCCCGTGAGCAGCGGCAGTTGCACACGTACGCGGCAGCCGGCGTGATAACCGGGATCGATGTCGATGGTGCCGCCGTGCCGGATCACCACTTCCTGTGCCATCGCCAGGCCGAGGCCGAGATGCTGCCGCGCCGCACCCTTGGTGGTGAAGAACGGCTGGAACACTTTGTAACGCAGATCGTCGGCGATGCCGGGGCCGCTGTCTTCGACGAACACTTCGAGATGGTCGCCGCGCGATGTGCAGGCGATGCGCAGCTCGCGCTGGCCGCCGCGGCGTTCGTTCACCGCTTCGACGGCGTTCGAGATGAGCTGTTTGAACAGGTTGGTCAATTGGCCAGGATGTCCGGATACCACCGGGGGCTCGTTCGAAGGAGACCACTCCACCACGATGCCCGCGCCGAGCAGGCTGGCGGTGGTGAGCTTGAGCACATCGGCCAAGACTTCGTTGAGATTGACCGGCTGCAGCGCTTCATTGCCCTGCTCGGGGATGCAGCCGCGCAGCGTCTCCAGCACTTCGCGGCTCTTTTGCATGGCTTCTTCCAGCGCGCTGGCTGCGGGCAGGTCGGCGCCCGCTTCGCGGCGGCGCTCCATCATGTTGGCAGCGGCGCTCAGCATGTTGAGCGGGCCTTCCAGTTGATACACCGCTCCCGCCAGCGTCTCGCGCAGGCCCTGGATGCGTTCCTGTTCGGCCAGCAGCGCGCGCAGGCTGTTGATGCGCAGCGCTTCCTGCTGGCGCTTGATCTCGCTGATGTCCTGGATGGTGAGCAGCAGATAGTGGCGGCGCAGCGGTTCGTAGAACGCGTCTGCACCGACGTCGTGTTCCTCGAACCACGATATCGCGCAGGAGAACCAGCGCGTCGGGCGTTTGGGCGATTCGATGCACACTTCGCGCGCGGCGATGTTGCGATGTTTCTCATAGGCCTTGGTATATGCATCGCCCATCTGTAAACGCAGTGCTTCGAGCAGCCTTACCGCCGGCTCCTTGCCGAGGTCGCCGATGAGTTTCTTGTATTCCTGGTTGTCCAGCAGCACGTGCTCGTTTTCGTCCAGCAGCACGATGGCGACCTGCGCCGCATCCACCACCGATTCGATCAGCGTCTTCTGGTTCTGCACCTGCCGTTCCAACCGGTGCACCTCGGTCACGTCGCGGTGCATGCCGAGATAGTGCGTGGTCAGGCCTGCTTCGCCCACCACCGGCGTGATGGTGACATCGGCCAGATAGCGGTTGCCGTCCTTGCGCTTGTTCACCAGCAGGCCGTTCCACGGGCGCTGGCGCTGGATCTGTGCCCACAATGTCTCGTACACCAGCTTGGGCGTGACGCGGTACGAGAGGATGGATTCGTTGTGCCCGACGATCTCGTCCTGCCCGTATCCGGTGATGCGCTGGAATGCGGCGTTGGCATACAGGATATTGGCGCGTGCATCGGTGATGGAGATCGCCAGTGCGGCCTGTTCCACTGCCTGGCGGAACAGATGCGAAGGCACATTGCTGTCGCTGTCCATGCTGGATGCTTGCAGATTCGGTTCGTTCGGTGCTTGCGGCTTGGACATGATGGTTCCATTTCATGTGGATACAGTCTGTTCAGCAATATCTGTGCCGATGATTTTCCTTTCCGGCTCAACGGCGGCAATGACAGGCGGTTTGTCGCGTTTGCTACATCAGGGCGCGCCCCGACCTGACAACGACAAAGGTTTTTTGCACCTGTATGGTGCGCCCCGGTATCAAACGCCTGATTCTGTGCGGCTCGATCCTGCATGCATTCCTTGGCACGCCGCTTGCACTAAGGAGCACAGGAGATTATCGATATGCGCGAATATTTGATGTTGTTGCTCAGCACGGTGCTGGTGAACAACGTGGTGCTGGTGAAGTTCCTGGGACTGTGCCCGTTCATGGGCATCTCCAAGAAGACCGATACCGCCATCAGCATGGGACTGGCCACGACCTTTGTGATGACCATGGCCTCTGCAGCCTGCTGGATGCTGGAGCACTGGCTGCTGGTTCCGCTGGGCATGGTCTATCTGCGCATCCTTGTCTATATCCTGGTCATCGCCGTCGTCGTGCAATTCACCGAGATGGTGGTGCGCAAGACCAACCCGGGGCTGTACCAGGTGCTGGGTATCTATCTGCCGCTCATCACCACCAACTGCGCAGTGCTGGGCATCCCGTTGCTGACCACGCAAGAGAAACTGCCTTTCGTCAACAGCCTGTTATATGGCTTCGGCTCGGCTGCCGGTTTCACCCTGGTGTTGCTGCTGTTCGCCGGATTGCGCGAACGGCTGGCGTTGGCGCAAGTGCCGTCCGCTTTCGTCGGTGCGCCGATCGGCTTCATCACGGCAAGTCTGCTGGCGCTGGCCTTCATGGGTTTTGCGGGGCTGGTTTAAATATGAAAAATCTTTTTAGCCACAGAGAACACAGAGATCACAGAGAAAGATATGCAGGGTTTTCTCTGTGTGCTCTGTGTTCTCTGTGGCTAAGTGGGTTTTAAGGAGATTGAAATGTTCACGGCTATTGTCAGTCTGACTATCCTCGGTTCGGCTATGGGACTGTTCCTCGGCTACTCCGCGCGCAAGCTTGAGGTGGAAGGCAATCCGCTGGTCGCCGAGATACAGGCCATCCTGCCGGGATCGCAATGCGGCCAATGCGGCTTCCCCGGCTGTGCCGGTGCCGCGCAGGCGCTGGCCGACCGCAATGCGCCGGTCACGCTGTGCCCGCCGGGTGGGCGCGCGGTGGTGCAGGCGCTGGCGCTGAAGCTCGGCATCGAAGCGAACCTTTCCGATGTCGCCGACAATGTGCCGATGGTCGCCGAAGTGAAAGAGGAGATCTGCATCGGCTGCACGCGCTGCTTCAAGGTGTGCCCGACCGACGCCATCATGGGCGCGGCGCAGCAGATCCATGTGGTGTTCCGCGAAGCGTGCACCGCCTGCGGCAAATGCGAGGAAGTCTGTCCGACCGAATCGGTGAAGCTGCAGCCGATCCCGGTGACGCTGCAATCCTGGCACTGGCACAAGCCGATGGTGGGGGTGGCAGCATGAGCAGAGAGCAGGGGCCCCACGTGTGGGGATGTGAACGTCCGCGAGTGCGGGAGGGTCGTTGCGCAGCAACGGGGTACCCACCGGCCTCCTCCTTGCGAGGGGTGCTGCCGAGCCTCCGACACGCTGCATGTTGCGTTCCATCTCTCTCTAATGAGGAGGCAGCATGAAACTATTCGATCTGCGCGGCGGCGTGCATCCGGAAGGTCGCAAGGACTTGTCGGCCGAGCGCCATATTCGCGCATTGCCGTTGCCGAAAAAACTGTTCGTGCCGTTGCAGCAACATATCGGTGCACCTGCCACGCCGGTGGTGAAAGTGGGTGACCATGTATTGAAAGGACAGCTGCTTGCGGCAGCGCAAGGCACCGTGTCGTCATCGGTGCATGCACCGACCTCCGGCGTGATCGTCGCGATGGGCGATTTCCCTGCACCGCATCCATCCGGCTTGCCGGTGCCGACCATCACGCTGGAAAGCGACGGTGAAGACAAATGGATCGCGACCGAGTCGGTGGACGATCCGTTCGCGCTCTCGCCCGAGAACATCGCCGCGCGTGTCGCGGTGGCCGGCATCGTCGGCCTGGGCGGCGCGACTTTCCCTGCGGCACTCAAACTGAACCTGAGCCGCAGCAGCGGCGTGCAGACGCTGATCATGAACGGCGGCGAATGCGAACCCTACCTGACCTGCGACGACCGCATCATGCGCGAGCGGGCAGGGCAGATCGTCGAAGGCATACGCCTGATCGCGATTGCGGTTGCCGCCAAGGAAGTGCTGGTCGGCATCGAGGACAACAAGCCGGAAGCCATCGCTGCCATGCAAGCTGCGGCGGAAGGCAGTGCGGTCAAAGTCGTGACGATGCCGAGCATGTATCCGATGGGTTCGGAGAAGCAGATCATCCAGGTGCTGACCGGCAAGGAGATCCCCGCGGGTGGACGTCCCGCCGACATCGGTGTGCTGGTGCACAACGTCGCCACCGCGTTCGCCGTGCAGCAGGCGATCCGGTACGGGCGGCCATTGATCTCGCGCATCGTCACCGTCAGCGGCGGGGCGATCAAGACAGCGTGCAATGTGGAAGCCTTGGTCGGCACGCCGGTACAGGAATTGATCGATTTTGCAGATGGCTATGTGCAACCCGCTGCTCGTCTGGTGCTGGGCGGGCCGATGATGGGGCAGCAATTCACCAATACCGAGGTGCCCGTGGTCAAAGGCACCAGCGGTGTGCTGGCGCTGACGGCGAAAGAGATCGGGCAGGCGGAGGCATCGCCGTGCATCCGTTGTTCGACCTGCGTGCGTGCGTGTCCGGTCGGTCTGTTGCCGCTGGAGATGGCTTCGCGCATCCGCGTTTCCGATCTTGCCGGTGCAGTCGCATTCGGGCTGAAGGATTGCATCGCCTGCGGCTCCTGCTCGTATGTCTGCCCGGCGCATATCCCGCTGGTGCACTACTTCAACTACGCCAAGGGCGACCTGGCCGGACAGGAGCGTGCCAAGCTGAAACAGGAAGCCACCAAAAAACTGGCCGATGCACGCAACGAACGCATCGCCCGTATCGAACGCGAACGGGCCGAGGCCGCGGCAAAACGCAAGGCCGCACGCGAGGCGAAAGAACGGGCCGCGAAAGAGGCGGCGGCGAAGGTGGAGGTCGTATGAGTAACGTTGCTATGCGCCTATGTATTCAACGAGCCCAGCCAGTCCCCTCTCCCGCTCGCGGGAGAGGGTTAGGGAGAGGGAAGATATTTGAAATATTCATGTCATTTTCGAAATACGCTCTCTCCCCCCGCCCCTCTCCCACAAGTGGGCGAGGGGAGCTAATCGCAAGGAGGTCTTCATGAACCCCATCGCACACTCCCCGCACGCACATGCTCCAGTCTCCATCGGCAAGGTGATGGGCACGGTATTGATCGCGCTCACTCCGGCCACACTGTTCGGATTCTGGCTGTATGGCTGGCCTGCGATCAACCTGTGGGCAGTATCGCTGATCGCCGCCATCGTCGGCGAAGCTGTGGTCGTGAATCTGCAGGGACGCGCCGTGCGACCGGTGCTGATGGATGGTTCCGGCGTGCTGACCGCATGGTTGCTGGCAGTCTCGTTGCCGCCGTTCGCACCGTGGTGGATCGCCGCGCTGGGCAGCCTGTTCGCGGTCGTCATCGGCAAACAGGTGTTTGGCGGTCTGGGGCAGAACGTGTTCAACCCGGCGATGGCGGCGCGCGTGATGCTGCTGATCTCGTTCCCGCTGGAGATGACTTCCTGGGTCGCGCCTGCGCCGCTGGGTTCGGCACATGCACCCGGTTGGCTGGACAGTTTGCGCATCACATTCATGAGCCAGCCGCTGGACGGCATGGCCAGCGCTTCGCTGCTCGGCCATGTGAAGACCGAATTCACGCGCGGTGTCGGACTGGATCAGGCGCTGGCCGGTTACTACGCGCCGCTCGATGCGCTGTGGGGCAGCCGAGCCGGCAGCATGGGTGAGACGGCGGCGCTGTTGTTGCTGCTTGGTGGGCTGTATCTCATTGCCCGCCGCATCATCACCTGGCATGCGCCTGTCGCCATGCTGCTCGGTGTGGCCGTGCCCGCTTTGATCTTCAATGCGATCAATGCCAACCATTACGCCGGGCCGATGTACCACTTGCTGAGCGGCGGCCTGATCTTGGGGGCGTTCTTCATCGTCACCGATCCGGTGACCTCGCCGAATACCGCCTTGGGGCAGTTCATCTTCGGCTTCGGCTGCGGCGTGATGACCTGGATCATCCGCACTTGGGGCGGCTATCCGGAGGGTGTGGCGTTCGCCGTGATGCTGATGAACACGTTGACGCCGCTGATCGACCAGTACGTCAAGCCGCGCATCTATGGGCGCGACCGTAAGGGTGTGGCGTTGTCCGTGAACAAGGGGTCGTGAGATGAAGCTCGAAGAGTTGCGCGGCAAATTGAGTTACCAGGGGATATTGCTCGGCGGGGTGGCGTTGCTCACCAGCGGGGCGCTCGCGATCGCGGCCCACCTCACCGCTGCCGACATCAAGGCGGCGGAGACTGCGGACCTCAAGCAATCGCTGACGCAGGTGCTGCCGGGTGAATACGACAACGATCTGCTCAAGGACACCGTCACTTTGCCGGGCAAGGATGGTGATGTGCTGGTCTATCGCGCGCGCCGCCAGGGCAAAGTGGAAGCGGTGGTGTATCGCATGATCGGACACGGCTATGCCGGGGCGCTGGTGTGCGTGATGGGGGTGTCGCGCGAGGGCAGGATACTGGGGGTGCGCGTGATCAAGCATGCAGAGACGCCGGGGCTGGGTGACAAGATCGATCCGGCCAAGAGCAACTGGATCCATTCCTTCGAGGGCAAGTGGCTGGGCGATCCCGTGCCGGACAAATGGGCGGTGAAAAAAGATGGCGGTGTGTTCGACCAGTTCGCCGGTGCGACCATCACCCCGCGCGGCGTGGTCAAGGCAGTGAAGGAAGGGCTGGAGTTCTTTGATGCGAATCGGACTGCATTGCTCGATGGGGCTACAGTGGAAGGAATCAAGCCATGAGCCCTTTGTTCACCCGTCATTCCGGCGCAGGCCGGAAGCCAGCAAGAAATATATTCCGCGAAGCGGACAAAAACGAAATTTCATCCCGCTTCGCGGGTAATCATTGGACTGTCTGGATTCCGGCCTGCGCCGGAATGACGAAGTTTGCAATCGCGGGGGGTATTTGATATGAGCGGGAGTTACGCACGCATCACCAGGGATGGACTTTGGGACAACAACATCGTTTTCGCGCAGATACTCGGCATGTGCCCGACCATGGCGGTGACCAGCAGTGCCACCAACGGTCTCGGCATGGGATTGGCAACCACGGCGGTGTTGCTGGCATCGAACGCGATCATCTCGGCGGCGCGCGACCTGATCAGTCCGGATGTGCGCATCCCGGTGTATATCGTGCTGATCGCCACGCTGGTCACGTTGGTGGATGTGAGCCTGAACGCATGGGCGCATGACCTCTACAAGGTGCTCGGCTTGTACATCGCGCTGATCGTGGCGAACTGCGCGGTGCTGGGACGTGCCGAAGCGTTCGCCGCCAAGGTCGGCGTGGGCGAGGCGGCGATGGATGGCTTGATGATGGGGCTCGGGTTCACTTTGGCGCTGACCACCATCGGCGGTATCCGCGAAGTGCTGGGGGCGGGAACGTTGTTCGCCAATGCACATCTGCTGCTGGGACCTGCCTTCGCATTCCTGGAGACGACGGTGATACCCGATTACAAAGGCTACCTGTTGATGATCCTTCCTCCGGGCGGTTTCATGGTGCTTGGTTTCCTGCTGGCAGCCCGCCGCGTCATCGAGCGTCGCCGTGCCGAGCGTGCTGCAGTTGCAGCGGTGCCTGAAGCGGTCGCGGGTTAGGAGGGCATATGCAAATCGGAGTCGCCTATTCTGAACCTGCGCAGCAGCTCTGGCTGCGTATCGAAGTCCCTGACGAAGCCACCGTGCAGGCCGCCATCGAACAATCCGGGATACTGAAAAAATTCCCGGATATCGATTTGAGTACATGTGCAGTCGGTATCTTCGGTAAAATGGCGCAGCTGGATGCGCAGCTCAAGCCCGGCGACCGCGTGGAGATATATCGCGCCATCACCGCGGATCCAGCCACAGTGCCGCGCCGCCGCATCGAGGGCGAAGACGACGAAGACTAACGTTACCGATTAAGGAACAGGATGGAATCCTCCGCATCTTTGGAACTCGCGAAACACACGTTACTGGTTTTTGGCATCATCCTCGGCATCGGAACTTTCTCCGGATTCCTGGCACGCATACTGCGCGTACCCGATGTGGTCGTCTTCCTGCTGGTCGGCATGCTGATCGGCCCAGGCATGCTGGGCTTTGTGGACATCAAGGCGGACTCTACCGTCAACCAGCTGATCCTGATCTTCGGTTCGAGCTACATCCTGTTCGACGGCGGCGCTTCGATCCGGCTCAAGGTGCTGAAAGAGGTATGGGTCACCATCGTGGTGCTCGCCACCATCGGTGTGCTGATCTCTGCCGCCATCACCGGTGTGGCGGCTTATTACCTGTTGAATGTCCCCGTCATCGTGGCGCTGCTGCTTGGCGCGACGATAGCTTCCACCGATCCGGCCACGCTGGTGCCGGTGTTCAAACAGATCAGGATCAAGGATCGCGTTGCCCAGACGGTGATGAGCGAGTCGGCATTCAACGATGCGATGGGTGCCATCATCACATTCACGGTGCTTCATGTTGCGATGGGTGCCGGCGAATTTTCCGTGACCGATTCACTCATCGACCTGGTCAAACAATCGCTGTTCGGTATCGTGATAGGCGGTGTGCTGGGGTATCTGGCTGCCTTCATGATCTCGCACGAGAAGTTCGGCTTCCTTGCCGAATACGCGCCGGTGGTCACCCTGATGGCCGTGATCGGCGCCTACATGAGCGCAGACGGATTGCATTCCAGCGGTTTCATGGCGGTGTTCGTGTTCGGCATCATGCTCGGCAATCAGGAGTCGCTCGGCTTCCAGCGCGGCCATCACGATGAGGCTATCCTTGAGGATTTCATCCTGACCACCGCGCTGATCATGCGCATGTTCATCTTCATTCTGCTAGGCGCACAGGTCGATTTCGGCCTGATGAACAAGTACTTGTATGCGGGTGTGGCAGTGGTGACGATCTTCATGCTGGTGGGGCGCCCGGCCACCGTGTTCCTGTGCGCATTGCCGGATCGCCGCGCCAAGTGGACTCTTAAAGAGATGCTGTTCATGTGCTGGACGCGCGAGACCGGCGTCATCCCCGGTGCACTGGCCGGCATGCTGGTTGGCATGAAAGCGCCCGGCGCACAGATCATCGCTTCGGTCACTTTCATCGCCATCCTGATGACCATCCTGATCCAGGCTACGACCACCAAATGGCTGGCGAAGAAACTCGATCTGCTGGTCGAGAAATAGATCTGCATATGCTTTGAACGGGCAAGTGTCGCTTGCCCCATGGTCCGTTCCCGCGCTGTTGTTCTGAAAACCATGCAGTCGGTACAGCTGCCGCAACGCGGACTGGACGAGACGGATTCAGCGCCCGATCGATTGAACAAACCTCAGCCAGGAGGTGTCTGACTGCTGGGAATCAAAACGGATTTCACCATAAATCGGGGTTGCGCCCGGCCGGTCGTCGCAAACGCATACCAACAAGACGCCGGTTCGCCCCACCTTGGTAAGGCCGCCTATGGACACTTCTTACGCAATCTATCTGCTGTTCTTTGCCTTCGTGCTGCTCTTCTACCTGCGCAGCCGACTCAAGGGCGAGAGTTCGTCCGTCGAAGTGCTCAATGAATGCCTCGAAGCTGGATTGACGGAACCCTCGACCCTGCATCCCGAGATCGACCCCAGGCTTTGTCTGGGGGCAGGCAGCTGTGTCGCAGCCTGCCCGGAAGGTGCGCTCGGCATGATCAATGGCAAAGGAACGCTGATCAACCCGACCGTCTGCATCGGGCATGGTGCGTGCGAGGCGGCCTGTCCGCACGATGCGATCAAGCTGGTCTTCGGCACTGAACGACGCGGCATGGATATTCCGCAAGTCGATCCGCATTTCGAGACCAATGTGCCCGGCATCTTCATTGCGGGCGAACTCGGCGGCATGGGGTTGCTGCACAAGGCGGCAGGGCAAGGCAGCCGGGCAATTGAATATATCGCCGGACTCAAGGGCAACAAGAATCCCTACGATGTGGTCATCATCGGCGCGGGACCGGCCGGCCTGGCGGCGACGCTGGGAGCGATCGAACGCAAGTTACGTTATGTCACCATCGAGCAGGAAACTTCACTCGGCGGAGCCATGTTTAAGTACCCGCGCCACAAGATCGTCATGACTTCTCCTGCGGAATTGCCAATCGTCGGAAAAATGCAATTCAAGGAAGTGAGCAAGGAAGCACTGCTGGAGTTCTGGCACGGCGTCATTGCGCAGACCGGCATGCAGCTGAATTACGAAGAGCGCATGGAGGACATCACCAAAACCGACAATGGCTTTGTCGTCAAAACCACCAAAGGCTCATATGAAACCCGTGCCGTGTTGCTTGCCATAGGACGTCGCGGTACACCGCGCAAACTGGGCGTGCCCGGCGAAGAGCTGCCGAAAGTTGTGTACCATCTGGTCGATCCAGAACAATATTGCAACCAGCATGTCATGGTTGTGGGCGGTGGTGACAGCGCGCTCGAGGCCGCGATCGCCATTGCCGAACAACCGGGAACAACCGTCACGCTCTCCTATCGGAGCGAGGCATTCGGGCGCGGCAAAACGAAGAATCGCGAACGCTTGAAGGAGATGACGGACAAGGGGCGGATCACGGTACTGCTGAAATCGAACGTGAAACAGGTCAGCAAAGGCAAGATCCTGCTGGAACAGGAAAGCAGGATGATCGAGATGCCCAACGATGCGGTCATCGTGTGCGCAGGCGGCATCCTGCCCACACCGTTCCTCAAGCAGATCGGCGTGATGGTCGAAACGAAATTCGGCACCGCATAGAAAAACCTGCAGCTTGCGATACAGCCAGCCTCGCCATCGCTCAGAAATCCCAGCGCAGGCCAAGTGAATAGAAGACTCGGCTGGTATCGCTGTTGCTGATCGGGCCGCTGAATTTCAGCTTCTGGTAGCCCAAACTGGTGTCGACAGTGAATTGCTGTTTGAAGCGATATGAACCGCGCAGCAACGGCATGATCTGTTTGGTCGCACCACCGAATTGGTCTTTGAAGCTTGACCACTGCAAGGTCGTATCCACCAGCCAGTTGCTGCCGACCGGCGTGTGATTGTAGAGAAAGATGGAGTTGCCATTTACGTAGCTGCTGCTGCTGAAGGTGAAGCTGCCAGACCAGACATCTCCCGGGTTGTGCAGGCCGCTGCCGATAAGTTGTGCAGTCATGCTCCTTTCCAGCCCCCGCGGCGGCTGGGCGACAATACAACCTTGAGGTGTTGTCGTGCCGGAACATTGAATTGGCAACTGGGTAACTGGATCTATGGCTGGATTCAGGGTTTGGCCACTGCTTCCCAAACCGGTTGTATTCGTAAGACGGAAATCGCCGCCGATCTGCCACTTTTCGTGCAGCGTGTGCGTGATGCCGAACTGCCCTATATTGGAAATTGCGGTGCGTGCCAATGCCAGATCGCGCAAGCTGTCGACCGACATGGTTTGCAGCAAAGTGCCGATCGATGAAGTCGTGGCGCCATTCAGTGCATTGCGGATACTCAAGGACGGGGTCTTGATGTGATCCAGCAAGATGCTTAGCGTGGTGTTGGGCAACAGGGAAATTCCTCTGGCCGTTCCCGTGAATTCGGCTGCATTCACTGCTTTGAAATACGTATCGTAATCAAGCAGGCCATATGCGTTCCGCTTGTCGTCAAAATACCGGAACTCCGAACCCACTGCCCGCCGGTCGAGCGTACCTTCCACCGTTTGGTTGATCCCGTAAAACGAGAATGCCCCTTTGTCCATGCTCGCACCAAAGAATCTCGGCTTACTACCCTGCATGGATTCCGACAGCGCTCCCGCAACACCGTTTACGCGCAACTCCTGCGGCGCGCCATACGATGCCGCCACGCCGTCGAAACGCCCCAGCACTCCGGCGCCCGTGGCTGACTGCCGCCCCACCCGCATCAGGTAATTGCTGGTACGCCCCTTGATCTCGCCGTAGGCGGTATATACCTTGTTCTGGCCGGGCTGGCCGGAAAGAAAGTTGCGGGTGTCCACGTCGCTGAATACCAGACGCTTGTCGTTGTTTTCGCTGCGGTAACGTTCGGAGGCGTCCACAGTGCTGATCAGCATGGATTGGTCGACCTGCGACAGTGAGCTGGTTGTTGTCTGTCCATTGAACGTGTTGGTGGTCGAGATGCTGCTATTGCCGTGATAGTAGGTTGACGAGATGCTGCCGAAAGTCGTAATGACGGTCTTCTGGCTTTGCACGGCGCCGGCAACAGTCAGTTGCGGGCTCGTGCCAGGCTTCCCGGAAAGTTCGAGCAGGCGCTGCGCCACGCGTTCCGCGCCGGCATCTTTCGGATAAAGTTTCAGGTACAGGTCATACTCGACTTTTGCCCTGTCGATCTGGCCGGCGCGTTGGCGTGCCACCCCGACCCATTCCTGGCCGATTTGCGTGTACTCGTTTGGCGGCAGCAGCAGTAGCTTGTTCAGCAGGCCCACTGCGTCATCGTTCTTCCCGGCTGCCAACGCATCGCGTCCCTGCACCAGCAGGGCGCGCGCTTCCTTGTTTATCCTGACCTCGGCGGCGACTTCTTCAGGAGTCAAATTGGCGCGGGTTGCGGGCTTTCTTTCCGGTTCGATCATGGGCAAGGAAGGTAGTTGTTCCCGGGCTGCCGGCCGTTTTTCCGGACGGATAGTGATCAGGAAACTCCGGTTGTCGCTGCCCGCGGCGATGCTGAATTCCGCTGCGTGTTCGAACTCGATGACCAGCCGCGGCCTGGTTGCCTGATCGCGCGTAGTCACGGTAAAGCCCGGAATAAGCGGGGAAGGTGGGGACCTGCGCACTTCATTGTCCTGCCAAGTCTCGGTGAAGGTCGCGTCTTGTACTCGGTCGTAATAGATTTGCAGTGTTTTGCCGCGGTGGGCGGGAAAATGGCGCAGGTAATGCACGGGCCCAGACAGGTTGATCGTGGCGACGATGCCCTCCTTTTCATAATCGAGACTGATGTCTTCCAGCGGCGGCTGGGCAAGCGCGCTGAATGAAATTGCAGATAGCAACAGGAGTCCTGGCAATTCCCGATACAGTCTGAAAGTAAGCTTGGGAGTCATTGCATTCTCCAGCCGGGTTACGGTTGCATATGTGCCAGTTGAGTGAAGCGACAGCTTCAGCAAATTGCGTAACAGCCAAAGGAATGCCGCACGAATATTTCATTTGTGCGGCCATCCTTCCTGAGGATCAGTTATCCCAGGACGTGTAGTTCAGCCTGTGGCAAGCAGTGCAGTCCTGGCTTGTGGTAGAGCGTTGGTGATTTCCCAGCGTCACCCTCTGTATATTTCCGAGATAGGCCGGCGCACTCGTGTCGTGGCAGGACTTGCAGATCGGCGAGACCTGGGCATGCAAGGTGGCTCCCGTTGCGACAGTGCCGGTGGCAAGATGGCACATTGCGCACGGCACTCCCGCGTTGAAGGGGATATGGTTAGCCGGCTCCGCTCCCAGTGCAGTTGTCCAGCTGGTGTAGTTGGGGGGCGTGTGGCAGGCAGTGCAGTCCTGGTTGGTAGTCGATCCCTGATGGCTACCCAGGGTTACCTTCGTTATGTTGCCCAGATAAGCCGGCGCACTCGTATCGTGGCAAGTCTTGCAGATCGGCGAGACCTGGGCATGCAAGGTGGCTCCCGTTGCGACAGTGCCAGATGCGAGATGGCACGTGGTGCACGGAGCTCCCGCATTGACGGGGATATGGTTGGCCGGCATTGTTCCCAGAGCTGTTGTCCAGCTCGTGTAATTGGGCGGTGTGTGGCAGGCAGTGCAGTCCTGAATGGCAGTCGAGCCCTGATGGTTGCCCAGTGTCACTTTCGTCATGTTTCCCAGATAGGCGGGCGAGTTCGTATCGTGACAAGTCTTGCAAGTTGGCGTGACCTGCGCATGCAGGGCGGCTCCGGTGATCCAGGTGGTTGGCGTCGGGTGGCAAGTGGCGCATGTCACTCCCGGATTAAACGGAATGTGATTGGCCGGCATGGCACCCATCGCACCCAGCCAGCTGACGGTGGTCGTGTGGCAGGTGATGCAGTCGTTGGTTGTCGCGACATGCCCGGCATTCTTTCCGGGCGCGTTGGAACCGTCGTGACAGCCCATGCAGACCCCTGCTGGAGACGGCCTGTCGTGAATGAATGGAGCCGGGGTCCAGGTGTAAACGGTGTGGCACTCGTCGCAATTGAAGACATTCCTGTCCAGATAGGGCGTTGTTTGATGGTTCGCCGGTTTATAAAACTGGTTGGAGCCCTGCACGTGGCAGCCGGCGCTGGCGCAGGTATGGGGCGCCACACCGACATGGTTGAAACCGGCCGGATGCCAGACATATGACCGGTGGCAGTTATCGCAGGAACCGGTCAGCTTCAATCCTGAATTATGGTCTGCCGGACGGCCAGTCGTTATTCGCCCGTTATGGCAGGTCGCGCATTGTCCCGGCTTCGCTTCCCCATGGTTATACCGTGCTCCGAGGAACGTATATGTGTTGAAGTGGCAGGAATCGCAGGGTGCGTCGGTCACGATGTGCGTGGTGGGCTTAGGTGTCGCTACAACCCGCTTTCCCAGCGCATGACACGCGGAACAGTCCTTCGGCGTACCCTTGAACACGCCGCCGATGTGGCAACTTTCGCAGGCTGTCGTGGCGTGGGCGCCTTTTAGCTGGAATCCGGTGGCATCGTGGTTGAACTTTCGGCTGACCGACGGCTTGGCTGCCATCGCGTGCAATGAAAACACCATCAACATCAAGGCAAACGCAGAGCACAGTGCTTGTCCAGGTCGTTGCATGATCCACCTCCATCAATTTCGGTTATTTCAAAAACCTCCCGATCATTCATCGCGCGTGTTTAACACGCCGACTCTTATCTCTTTCCAATCGTTGCCTATGTGGCAACGCTCACAATGTTCGCCGAAGCTGCCGTTATGCACGTCGTCCTTGTCGTGACAGCTGTCGCAAGCAGTGGGTGCAACCACTTTCTTTTCCATCGGTGCGGAGTGGCAGACGTAACATTTGCCTGCAATTTCCTTGTGCGGTCCATCGAGCTTGAAACTGGTCTTGTCGTGGTCGAAATCCCAGGCCTTCCAGTCGCGCGCGTTGTGGCAGGTCTCGCATTCCGTCCCCAGCTTGCGCTTGTGCACATCGTCCTTGGTGTGGCACGACCGGCAATCCGTCTTGACCCCCTTGAACATTGGCGTGGCATGGCATTTCTTGCACGCCACCAGCAAGTGACGCCCGAGCAGCGGGAAAGTCGACATCAAGCTGTGGTCGAAAGTGGTCTTCGTCCACGCAATCTCGCTATGACAAGATTCGCATTTATCTCCCTCCTGGCCTTTGTGCTTGTCGTCCTTTTTGTGGCATGCGTCGCATTTGGCGGGCAATTTCTGCTTGTACAGGTCGCCCGTATGGCAACTCACGCATTTCGTCTGTCTGTGTTTTCCCAGTAGCGGGTATTTGGTTTCCTTGTCGTGATCGAAAATAATTTCCTTCCAGTTGCGTACGGTGTGACAGGATTCGCACTTCGTTCCGAATTTGCCCTTGTGCGCCTTGATTCCCTCTTTTCTGTGGCACGCGTTGCACAGCGTCGGTGTTTTCTTGAACTTGTCGTTGCTGTGGCATTTTTCGCACTTCACGTCCCGGTGTTTGCCCAGTAGCGGGAATTTGGTCTTGTCGTGATCGAAGCGGATTTCCTTCCAGCTCTTTTCGATGTGACACGATTCGCATTTCGGCCCCAATTTTCCCTTGTGCTTGTCGTTCTTCTTGTGACATGAGTTGCATGATGTCGGCGTCTCCTTGAACTTGTCGTTGTTGTGGCATTTTTCGCACTTCACGTCCCGGTGTTTGCCCAGTAGCGGAAACCTGGTCTTGTCGTGGTCGAACTGGATGTCTTTCCAGCTCTTGTCGATGTGACATGATTCGCATTTGGATCCCAATTTTCCTTTGTGTTTGTCATCCTTCTTGTGGCACGCGTCGCAACTGGTGGGCGCATCCCGGTATTTCTTTCCCGCCTTGTGGCAGCCGGTACATTTCACTTTCGGGTTGAGGTGGGCCCCCTTCAGCGGATAGTCGGTTTGGTCGTGATCGAACTTGCCACGGTCAAACTCGGCAATCTTTGCATCGCGACCCTTATGATCCGTATGGCATTCCCTGCACTGTTTCGAGGGGTCCAACCGTCCGTGATAACCGCGTTTTTCGTCCAGATCCTTGTGTATCTCCTTGTGGCAATCGGCACACAGTGCCGACTGGGCTGCCTTGTCGAATTTCTTGTGGCACTTCTCGCAATCATCTTCCAGCTTCGCATGGCCTTCGATGACGTTGCCCGGCATCACCATAATGTCCGCTTGTGTTTTCATGGGCAGCGCCATCAGGGCGCTGCCCAGGACGATCGAGCGCAGGATCGCCGTTATCTGGTACATCCCGACTTCAATAGGCATGTACCGCGTAAACATGGTAGAGCGCACTGAATACCATCATGTAAACCAGCGGAATGTGGAAGATGTGCCACCACGAAAACATGCGCTCGTAGGTTCCGAATTGCGCCACATTCCGCATTGCCTTGAGATAGGACTCGATTGATTCTCGATAATCGTGCACTTTTTTTTCCATGTCCGCGCGTTGCGCCTCGCTGTAGTGTTGGGTCTTGGCCTGAGTCCGCAGAATGTGGCGCACTTCCCTGGATAAAGACCAGGACAGCTTCCTTGCCTGGAAACCGATGGCGACGAAGTTGGCAATCCTGATTTTCGGCTGCTTGGCGTAATTTTCCGCGCGCGCACGAAAGTCCTCCAGCGCCATCTCTACCTCCGGCGCAAATACGAACAGGTATTTCACGTTTTCGGACTGGTCCAGTTCGGCACGTATTTCGTTCACGGTGGCCAGGTGTCCATACAGTCCGTGGTGAATCTTGGTGTAGAAGAAACGGCCGAACGTTCCGCTGGCGGATACGATCAGCATGCTGAGCATGGCTACTGCTGCATTCGGCGAGCCGTTGGGATGAAAGTACGGGATATAGACGTGGTACGTGGAATGAAAAATGATGGTCAAGGGACCAAGGATCCCCAATACCATATGCCACCGGAACCAGATTGGGAGTGGGCCCCAATTGTGGAAATACCTGACGCGCTTGCGCAACGGATAGAGCAACAATACCAGCATCATGATGCCTCCAGCCAAACCCAGGTTATAACCCGTATCGAACATACGCTCGCCTGGTTTGAAAAGCGTTTGCGGGTACAACACAAAATAGCCTGCAAACGTGATCAGACCCACAATGGCGATGAACACCAGCCACGGATCAACCCTGTGCTTTGAATATGTATTTTCCATTTTTCAGAAGCTCGAGGCTCGCACCTGTTATTGATGCCCGTGCCTGCTATCGGCGTATTGCCCCTGTGGTATACGATCGCGCGCAATGGTTCCCTGAAAATATTTTCCAGCCTGTCGGCGACAAGTACTCGCCAAGGGTGCAGTTGTTGATATTGCCGTGATGCTGCGACAAAGGTGGAGTCAAGACAATAAGTGATCTACCTGATTGACAGTGATAAACAGGAAAATCAACATCATGGACTATATGGGTTGTTGCAGGAGTCTTCGTTGCGAAATGCGGGATTTCACGTATGTTTTTCAATGCGGTTCTTCAGGGAGATTTTGCTCTGAGTCAATTGGGCCAATTGCCAACTGGAACGGCGACATGCAATCGTTTCAGGCGCATCGTTACGTTCGTGAAAAGGCCGAGAACTATTTGATATATCGGGAATGGCAATGGCCGATTGTTGCAACGATAAATCATGCGAGATCGACGCACTCCGTGGCCGTCAAAGCGCAACGCTGAAGATCGTGCTCGCTATCAATGCCGTCATGTTCATCGTCGAACTCACGGCAGGACTGCTCGGACACTCTGTCTCGCTGGTGGCGGATTCGCTGGACATGCTGGGTGACGCCCTGGTGTACGGGTTCAGCCTGTATGTTGTGGCGCGCGGCGCTGCCATGAAAGCCAGGTCAGCCTTGTTCAAGGGAATCATCATGGCGGGCTTCGGGTTGTTTGTTCTGGGACAGGCAGCCTACCGGATCGCCATTCCGCAAGTTCCTGTGTTTGAAACTATCGGCGTGATCGGTTTGCTGGCACTTGCTGCGAATGGAGTGTGTTTCTATCTGCTCTGGCGGCATCGTGCGGATGACATCAACATGAGTTCTGTCTGGCTGTGCTCGCGCAACGACATCATTGCAAACATCTCGGTATTGTTTGCCGCCGCTGGCGTGTGGCTCGCCCATGCCGGATGGCCGGATATTTTGGTCGGACTGGCGCTGGCAGTACTCTTTTTGCGCTCGGCAATGCATGTGCTGGAACAGGCCATCAAGGAACTTCGAACCGCTAATGGCTAGCTTGAACCAAATCGCCAGGCTCGGATAGTCGGCAGGGTCTCGCTCGAACTCCAGCCGAAGTTTTGTTATCGCGCAGGTGTACGTGACCGTCCCGAATCGAACCGATTTCAGCCTGGCTATATTCTCGACCGGCAAATTTTCCTGAATCGGTTGCAAGCAAATAACAATTTGACAGTCATGGCTTTATAAGCCTAAAGTGATCATGGTTTTTTAACCCGGCACGTATCTACTATCGCCTGCGTGCTGTTTCAACTTCATTCAACTTGTTTTGGAGGCTTCCATGATTGCTTTGCCACTCGTATTTGTTATGTCGCCATTTATCTTGTTGGTATTCATGATTCTTTTCGCTGGAAAAGCAAATTAATTGATCTTCGGCTTACTTTAACCCGACAAACATATCTGGGCAGCTTGGCCACGGCCAAGCTTTTTTTTGGGGGGGCCAGAATATCCTGTTGCGTGGCTGTTATTCCTGTTCGATGCATGCCAGTTGATATTTGCTGATGCTGGCGTCCGGAATGCACTCAACTTCAGGCCTTCGATCCGCATTGCAATATTCTGTTCTGATCAAACTTGAGTGCCCTTCTCGATTCAAAGCAGGCAATCGTTGTTTGGCAACTATCCGATTTGTCAGATCGGGCCGGTTAGGTAGAGACCGACCAGCCAGTCTGGGCTGGATGTCGACAGGCCCTTTGAGAGTTTTGCTGAAATCGATCTGGCTTCGTTGAACCCGTGCATGACATCAATGGCCACGTCGCGACGTCCTTCGATCCCCGGCCCCATGCTTTGTGCCACGTTCAAGGTCAATCCGGCTCTGGACCTCTCGTCGATCGTCTGTGCCATGCCAACAGAGCCGTAAGCTATGTTGTTGAAGGTATATCCGACGGGCACCCCGACCACTTTATAACCGATCGATGTATACAAGGTGCTGGTGGCATACGCATAGAACATATCGATCTGCGCGGCATAATCGTTCTTGCCGGTACCCAATGACTTATTCTCGTTCGCGGTACCGAATTTCACACTGCCGACGAGATTCAGCGTCAGTTGTTCTTGCCCGTAGAGGTTGTATCCGGCTGTCGCAATCACGTCGCCCAGCCCGGATTGAGTCATGGTCGGGCTGCTGGTCGCAGTATTTGTCATCCTCCCGCTACCGCGACTGGCACCGCCAACCCCGGGTATCACCCCGCCGCCGCTGGTGACGCTGATGTATGGAACCGTGAGGCTGACGGCATATCGGGTGGTGGCATACCTGAGCATGAAGGGCAGATACAGGATGTCGGTTGAGGTCGCACCGCCGTATTTTCCGCTGCTGTATTCGGCGCCCCCGCTGATGGTCCATCCATCTTGCGCAGGGTATTGGTCTGCAGCGGCAGAAGGGAGAGAGACAAATGCCAACAGTAGCAACAATCGTTTCATAGCTTATCGACCTCGGGATTGGACAAGTCAGACGCGACCTGAATACGGCAGGTACGAGCCTGTTCGCTAATTAGATCGCAGATATCAACAATATTCCACTTTCATAGCTCAGGCCGTCGTCTGGGTCGATGTCTGGTGAGCGCTAACTTGGCATACTTACCAGAGTTTCATTCGCCACCAGCGGCCAGTTTTCTCGACCATTTCCTTGAATGCCGCAGTCGCTTCCTGTTCCCAGGCTACCATCGAAAACCCTGTTTTTCGCAACGATGAACTATATTTCTTGTCGCTGCCTTTTATGTGTTCCTTGAGCCATAACTTGAGGAAGTTCAGTAATTCAAAATGGATCGGCTTTTCTTCGACCAAGTATTTCCTGGTCAATTGATCCAGCCGTTCCAGCAACTTTTTGTGCTCCAGTTTGTGCGCTTCGAAATCCTCATAGCCTGCTTGCTGCATCAGTCTTTCTTCAAGCGAAAAATGTGTCTTTGTATAGCCAATCAAATCATCCAGGATGATGGCGATCTCTCTGTCGGCCTGTCGTTTGGATACGGCGATGAACAAGTGGTTGAGGATGCTGACCAATTCCTGATGCTGATTGTCGATGGTTTTTATATCGACGCTGTAGTCGGGCGACCATTTGAAAAACACTTCTTCATTTGATATGGCTAGTTCGGACATCGCAACCTCCCTAAGTTATTGTTCAACAACGTATTGACTCACTTGTCATGCGACTTCTCATATTTCCTTGCAAATGATATGTGTTAAATATATGTTAAATCTAGCCGATGCCACACATATTAACAATATGCCAAATGGCCTATATCTCAAGTGATAACCTGGCCGAATTCATTCGGCAATCCCATGAAACAAGGAGATGGGGGTATATGTGGTTTGTCTGGTTATTTCTGAGTAGATTGCTGGGGAACTTGGTGGAGGGAGTGGTCAGACAGTCTCTATTTTTTCCAGACCACTTCATCATTGACTACGTACGGTTCGCAACCGCCGGGTCGACTTTGCAATTGCTGCGTCACGAATTGATTCGAGCCGAATATCGTGGAAAAAGAGCCATTCTGGCAAATCACAAAAGCGCGTGGACTGCTATGCGCAAGAAACTCCCTGTAGTGTTGACGTCCAACTCCGTCTATAAACGGAACGGCATCTACGTCGTCGATTTCCACATCGCCACCAGCAGCCCTGTTTTCAATATTGCCCGACACAAGCGGTTGTTGCGGGGCGGATTCGCTGGTTTGAATAACGACAGCTGGTTCAACATAGGTGGCTGGTGTCGCAGCAGTTGCGGTTGGAGTATTGCTGTCATGAGGAACAAGTGAATATGGGGTGCCGGCATTTGACTTGTTGACGTGCTGGAACGCAAAAAAGACAGCAGCGGCGATGGCGATCAGGAACAGGAATCTTGTGGGCCAGGATCTGTCGGTATAAGCGTCCGAATAATATATGAGGGAATTGTCACGGGCTATTTGCCGTTTCAGGCTCTGGTCATACTTGTCGCGTTGTCCCCGATCCGAAAGAACCAGGTATGCGTGCTGCACCAGCTTGAGGTCGTTTTGAGATTCCTGGTCTGCGGCATTCTGAAGTATTTTTTTTTGCGTCAGATAGGCCGCATCAATTCGTTCCGACGAAGCATTGTTATCCACGCGCAGAATGTCATATAGAGTCTTTTTCATTTTTCAACCAGTGATAGCCAGCAATTGGAGGAGAGGGTGCAAATTTGTTGTTGTACAGTAAATCAATTTTGCTGTTCGACTTCCGAATCGGAAGTGAAGACATAAACTCGATGTGGGCAATCATGCTCCAGTAATTCGCCGTCTTCAATCTGTAAAAGTATCTAGACCGGTATCTATATCTTTCGGATCTTTTGTATCTATATCTTTTTCATTTCAGTTGTGAAATGAACGGAAACGCTGAATGATCCTGGTTCGTGGATCGAGGCAGACACAGGGTTTGGCATGAATTCGATATGAGTTTCCTGAAGAGCCAGAGCGAGCTCAGCGATCGCCGTTTTTCAGAAAATGCGACTCGCATGGCAAGGTGTTGCAGGCGGGAATGCTCTTCAAATACAAGAGACACACGACGATCTCATCCCTTCTTTCCTTGATCATGTGCATGCAGTTCGCACAGCTTGGCGCAGGTGGCGTTTTGTGTTCATTCAACAATCGATTTTTCATATTGGTATCAATACTCCTCGAGTTGTGAATCAAATGCGTGCCCGGGTTCCTGCAGTGCATGCCGCACAAAAGAATCAACTACAGTTGCGTGGCTATGAAAATGTAAGGTTGTCCAGCTGGATGCTCTTCTGCCAGCCCATGTCGCGAAGCAGCGAGCGCACTCGCTTGCGGTAATCATCCATTGCGATCTCGGAACTGATCAGCTGGAAATTCAACGACAGGATTTGTTCCCGGAAAAAGGCTAACTTGTTGCCCATCATGATCGCTCCTTAACTGAAGTCGTGTGGATTGCGCGAAATTGTCGAATGGCACGATAGCGAGGTTGGCTTAACTGACGCTTAAGGCATCACGGGGGCAGGTTTCGATGTGCATCGGAATGGGCTGAGTGTACAGTCCAGGGCCGCATGCCTGCGCAACCTGGCGGGCAGTTTGGGTGCGGATCGGCTGTCTTTGTTGTTGCCGCTGCTATCCGTTGCGGGCAAGCAGGCTAGGGTTTCTTCAGATGCATCCCCAGTGCAGTGTCCATCATCGCCAGATGTGTGTCGAACCACTCCGGCAACCCTTCCTTCACATAGGCGCGCACCAGCGGCAATCGCCCACGCTTGAGGCTGCGGTTGAGTTGTTGCAGTTCGCCCAGCACGCGGTGGTGTTCGCTTTCATGCACACCCAGTCCCTGATATCTGGATTCACGCATCAGCTTGCCTTCAGCGATGAAGTGCTCGCGGGTGTGGGCGACCAGCGTCTGGAACAATGCCGGGAACTCTGCATCGCTGGCAGAGATGAGTGCGGCCACCTGGGTGATGAAGTCGCGATGTACGCCGTCGATCTCAGCCATGCCCAGTGTGTGGCGCGCATCATCCCATTTTGCCTGATGCTTGCTCATGCCGCCGCGAGGCTGCCGTTCCAGTTTTGCGCGGCGGTGAGGAATTCGGCGATATCGGCATTGACGATTTCGATGCCCATCTTGCCAAGGTAGCGCTTCTCCTTGTCGGTCGGGTGCGGGATCAGCGCCCAGCCCGCGGGTTTGTCCGCGCCGAAGATGATATCGGAGAACACCATGCGGTCGGTGTCGCGGTTCAGGCGCATGCCGAGCAGCAAGTAGCGTTTGTTCTGGCGCAGACGTTTGACGAAGGAAGGGATGGCGAAGCCGCCCATCAGTTCGGTGATGTAATCGACGAAATCGGCATCCGAGGCGATGTAGTTCGATTCCGGCAACGGTGTGCCCAGCGGCTTGAACAGGATGGGCAGGCTGGTATCCACGGCTTCCTGTTCGATGGCGGAATAACTCGTGCCGTCGTATTTGAATATCTTGAAGCGATACTCCTTGCCGGCCAGGCGCGCGATGCCGACGATCAAGGTGTGTGGCGTGGATGCATACTGTTTCTGCAGTTGCGTATCGCGATTGGCGTCGATGAGGTAGGGCAGCTTCTGCTGTGCCAGCCAGGCGTGCAACGCGGAAGTGCTCCACTGCGTATCGCGATAGGTGGCGTCGAGGAATTTGTTGACCGCGCTGCGGCCGCGCTTCAGTTCCACGTTCATCGCCGCACGCGGAAATTCGAACATCAGCTTGGGGGCCATCGGTTGACCGTTGTTCATGGCGATGATCAGGCTGTCGCTGTCTGCCGGGATGGCCTTGCCGGTGGCCGGATCGATCACGCCGTCAAGTGCGCCCGCGCCTAGATAAGGGACGACGCTGCCGTCGGACAGGCCGCTAAAGATGTTTTCAAATGTTGTGCTCATGCGATGACTCCTCTTGGTGATTGTTGAGCAGATCATTCGCAATAAACGGGCCAGCGTGCTTTTCCAGCAATGGCGCGGGTTACCGCGGTAAGGGTGTTGGAGCAAATGCGACAAAATGGAAATTCATGTCGCACAAGGGTATGGGGGTAGGGCGTTTATGCGCTTAAAGTTCGAACACGTGCCCGCGCTGCAGCATCTGCGGCTTGAATTCGCCAGCTGCCTGCAGCACTTCGCGCATGGTCGCTTGCTCGTGTCCGACTTCCATGTGCACGATGAACAGCTCCACTGGCCGCTGCAGCAGACGCCGTCCCTGTGCCAGCAGCTCCGCCGTATTGTGGCCCGAGCGCTGCGCACCGGCGGCATTGTCGTTGCGGAAGGTGTTTTCGATCAGCAGATATCTCAGGTTGTCGATGCGGTTCAGCTCCTGCCAGAAATCCGCGCAGAAGGTGGTGTCGGCGCTATATACCCAGCTTGCCGTGCCGTTGTCGACCCGGTAGGCGATACAGGGGACAGAATGGCTGGCGGGCAGTGCCGTGATGCGCCGTCCGTCCAGTTCCGCAGTCTCGCCCAGCCGGATCGGGTGAAAACGGATATAGGGGAGTTCCGGCGCTGGCAGCATGGTGTAATCCGGCCATAACTGGTTGTTGAACATGTGTTGCCTGAGCGTGGCTATGGTCTCCGGCAGGGCGTATACGGACAGCGGCGTCTTGCGGAAACTTCCCGCCGCATCGGCCAGCATCGGCAGGAAAGCGCAGTGGTCCAGATGCGAGTGGGTGAGGAACACGGCATCGATGGCGATGGCCTGTTCCAGGCGCAGGTCGCCTGCGCCTGAACCCGCGTCGATCAGGATGTCTTCATCCACCATATAGCAGGTGGTGCGCAGGTCGCCCGTGATGCTGCCGTTGCAACCCAGGGTAGTGATTCGCATGGCGCCCTCCCATTCGGTTCGGATATTAGGCGATACGCTATACAGCCTACAAGCCCTGCGATTGAAGCAATGCGGCGGCCATAAATTTTGCTTGTGGCAAATAACCATGTTTGCCACAATGCAAAAGAACGACCGCATCCCTCAATTAGAGTCGACACTACAAGAACAGATTTCACCTGGCCAAAATGGACAGCCAACTCAACAAGCAAGTTCAGGATATCGTTGACTCGATTCCGGCAGCCACTTTCATCAAGGATGCAGGTGGGCGGATCGTTTATATGAACCATGCCTGCGAAGAGCAATGGGGCATAACGTTTGATGTGCTTGGTGGTACCGATGGCAGCCAGTTCTTTCCTCCCGAGCAAATCGAAAGGTTCCGGGAAAAAGATCGCGAAGTGATCGCGGGCGGCAAGCAGATCGAGTATGAGGCGCCGTTCTGGAATGCGAAACTCAAGGAGAATCGTATCGGCTTCTTCATCAAGAACCCGACTTTCGATGCTGAAGGCAAACTTCTATTCCTGGTCTGCATCACCTTTGATGTCACCGAAGACAAGAAGGCGGCGGCGGCATTGCGCCTGCAGAGCCAGATTGTGGAAAATGCCGTTGAGGGAATCGTGCTGATCAAGGCAAGTGACAGCACGATCCAGTACACCAACCGGCAGTTTGAAACGCTGTTCGGCTATGCCCCGGGCGAATTGATCGGCAAGCATATTTCGATCATCAACGCGCCTGGCAACAAATCCCAGATGGAAACTGCGCAGGAGATCAACCGGCAACTGGAAAAGGAGGGAGTGTGGAGCGGCGAAGTCTTCAACCGCAGGAAGGATGGTACGACGATCAACACCTTCCTGAATGCTTCCTCGTTTCAGCACCCGGAACTTGGAGATCTGTGGATTGGCTACCAGCGGGATATCACCAAACGCAAGTTGACGGAAGCGGTGATGCTCGAAAAGGAGTCCCAATACCGGGCCGCGATCGACACGGCCGCAGATGGTTTCTGGCTGGTAGACATGCAGGGGCGATTGCTCGAAGTGAATGATGCATATGCGCGATTGTCAGGATACAGCCGGGAAGAGCTGATCGGGATGTCCATTCCGGAGCTTGACGCGATCGACAACAGCGAGCTCGTCAGGGCTCGCATCGAGGAGATCATACGCAACGGAGGCTATCTTGAGTTCGATACCATGCATAAAAGGAAGGACGGCAGCCTCTGGCCCGTGCATATTTCCACTACCTATTCGTCTGTTTCGGGCGGTCGCTGTTTCGTTTTTTCCACCGATCTTACCGAACAAAAGAGGGCTGAGGAATCGTTGCGGCTTGCTGCCATGGTGTACGAGAACAGCAGCGAAGCGATCCTCGTCACCGATGCCGACAACCTGATCATCGCGGTCAATCCGGCCTTCGAACAGATGACAGGATACGCCGCGGCAGAAGTGCTTGGAAAGAATCCGCGCATATTCAAGTCCGGCCGGCATGACCGGGCTTTCTATCATTCCATGTGGCTTGCCCTGGACACCGAGGGTTACTGGCATGGCGAGGTGTGGGACAAGCGCAAGAACGGCGAAGAGTACATCAAGCTGCTGACCATCAACGTCATCAGGGATGACGATGGCGCGATCTATCGCCATGTCGCCCTGTTCACCGACATCACCGAACGCAAGAAGGTCGAAGAGCTGATCTGGAGGCAGGCCAATTACGATTCGCTCACCAAACTGCCCAATCGCCAGATGTTCCATGACCGGCTGGAACAGGAAGCCAAGAAAGCGCATCGCGCCGGTCTGTCGATGGCATTGTTGCTGATCGATCTCGACCGATTCAAGGAGGTGAACGACACCCTCGGGCATGACAAGGGCGACATCCTGCTGATCGAGGCGGCGCGGCGGATCAGTGCCTGTGTGCGAGAGTCGGATACGGTCGCCCGGTTGGGCGGTGACGAATTCATTGTCATCCTGTCGGAACTGGAGGATATGGCAAGCATTGATCGCGTCGCGCAGGACATCCTCGGTTCCCTGGCTGAGCCCTTCAAGCTCGACGCCGAGCCGGCTTATATTTCCGCCAGTATCGGCATATCGCTGTATCCGAACGATGCGACCGAACTGGATGTCCTGTTCAAGCATGCCGACCAGGCGATGTATGTCGCCAAGTACGCAGGGCGCAACCGGTTCAACTACTTTACGAAAGATATGCAGGAAGCTGCGCAAGCGCGCATGCACCTTGCCAACGATCTGCGCATCGCTGTAGCGGCCGGCCAGTTCCGTGTGTATTACCAACCCATCGTGGAGATGTCCAGCGGCCAAATATACAAGGCGGAAGCATTGATACGCTGGCAGCATCCTGTGCGCGGCATGGTCAGTCCGGCAGAATTCATCCCGTTGGCGGAAGAGACCGGGCTGATCGTCCCGATCGGTGAGTGGGTGTTCAGGCAGGCCGTGCAGCAGGTCGTGCAATGGCGCAGAAAGTTTCACCGGTCGTTCCAGATCAGCGTCAACAAGTCGCCGGTACAGTTCCGTCATGCCGAGTCTCTTTCGTGGCCCGAGTATCTTGAACAGCAGCACGTAAGTGGTGACAGTATCATCGTGGAGATCACCGAGGGGTTGCTGCTGGATGCGGAGGTCGAGGTTAACAAGAAGCTGCTGCGGTTCCGCGATGCAGGCATCCAGGTGGCGATCGACGACTTCGGTACAGGATATTCGTCGCTTTCCTACCTCAAGGAATTCGACATCGACTACCTTAAGATCGACCAGTCCTTCGTACGCAACCTCGGACCGGGAACAAGCGATCTCGCGCTTTGCGAAGCCATTATTGTGATGGCGCACAAACTGGGATTCAAGGTGATCGCAGAGGGTGTGGAAACGAGTACGCAGCACGAGTTGCTGGCTGCCGCAGGATGCGATTATGGACAGGGATATCTGTACTCCAGGCCGCTACCGCCGGAAGAGTTCGAGCGGCAGCTGGCTGGCAAGCTCTAAGATCTTCATCATCTGCACATGCCCAAGGATATGCATCAGGCCGGGTTATCGGCTCAAAGGGTAAATCAGTACGCCGCAATGCTAACTTCATACAAGCCGCCAATCACCGTGTACTCGTCTTCGCCCTGCAGCATTCCCGGTAGCAACCTCGTATAGCAGAACACTTTGGCCAGCGGCACTTGCGCAGTGAGCAGGTAGTCGCCGAACTCGTCGGCGCGTTCGCGGTTGGCGGTGAACGAGCTCAGGCTGTTGAACAGTACCACGCGGTGCTTGTCGTCCAGTGTGGCCAGCGTCTCATGGTCGTCCACGCGGTTCACGCCGCGATATAACGTGAGGTGGGTCTCGCCTGGATGTAGTCGCGTCAGTTCGTGCTGGCAGTAGGTGTAGAGCAAGTCGAACTGCGATTCCAGCGCGTTCGTTCCATAGAGCGCAGTTGCGCGCATCTCCAGATAGCGGCGGTAAGCTTCGCCCGACAGGTCGCGTATCTGGCCGCCGTGATGTCTTGGCAACAAGCCGAAACGCGATTCCACCCAGCCTTTCAGTGCCGCACCCTCCCGACCGTCCGCATCGAAGCTCCAGCCGCGCACCATGCGCAGGTAGTCGGCTTTTTCTCGCTTGTGTGTCGCTTTCGCGGTGTAACCCGCCTGTTCCGGTTCGTCGAGGTAGAACGAGGCGTTCATGTGCATGATGAAGGCGTTGGCTCTTTCCTTGGCATCGTTGATCTTGTCCAGCAGATTGAACAGGCCGCGATGGAATTGGGCGACGCCGTCGAGTTCGAGCGCGACGGGGGAGCGCTGGAAGGTGAGGCCGCCGAGGATGTCTGCAGGCAGGTTGCAGCGGTTGATCGGCAGGCGCGCCGTGCGTGGCAGGACGACGGACATGACGCTGTCCTTTCCGTCTCCCTCACCCCCGTCCCCCCTCTCCCCGGGGGCGATGGGTACGGTATGTCCTCGCTGCGCGAGGTCCTTTTGATTGCCTGACGGGGTTGTAGCCCCTGCTACAAAGGCATCGGTTTTGTTGGGTTCCACATCCGTCAATGCATTTTGTGTCGAATTGGTTTTCTCTTGCATTACATGCGGTTAGGCGTATCGGTGAGGGGTGGCACGGAGCTTGCGAAGTATTGGGTGCGAGCGACAGTTTTCAATCGCATATTAAATTCTGAAACTCTAAGGAGACTAACATGGCTCTGCGTCAATGCGCAATTTACGGGAAGGGCGGTATCGGAAAATCGACTACCACCCAGAACCTGGTAGCTGCTCTTGCTGAATCCGGTAAGAAGGTAATGATCGTCGGCTGCGATCCCAAGGCGGACTCGACCCGTTTGATTCTGCACTCGAAGGCACAAAACTCCGTGATGGAACTGGCTGCCGAAGCCGGTAGCGTCGAGGATCTGGAACTGGAAGACGTACTGTCCGTCGGTTTTGGCGGCATCAAGTGCGTTGAATCCGGTGGTCCTGAGCCCGGCGTTGGTTGTGCCGGCCGCGGCGTGATCACCGCCATCAACTTCCTCGAAGAAGAAGGCGCGTATGACGAAGCACTCGACTTCGTGTTCTACGACGTGCTGGGTGACGTGGTGTGCGGAGGTTTCGCGATGCCGATCCGCGAAAACAAGGCGCAGGAGATCTACATCGTTTGCTCCGGCGAAATGATGGCGATGTATGCCGCCAACAACATCGCCAAGGGCATCGTGAAATATGCGAACTCCGGCAGCGTGCGTCTGGCCGGCCTGATCTGCAACAGCCGCAACACCGACCGTGAAGATGAGCTCATCATGGCACTGGCTGCAAAGCTCGGTTCGCAAATGATCCACTTCATCCCGCGCGACAACGCTGTGCAGCACGCCGAGATCCGCCGTATGACCGTGATCGAATACGACCCTACGCACAAGCAAGCTGACGAATATCGCGCCCTGGCGAAAAAGATCGTGGAGAACAAGAAGTTCGTCATCCCGTCTCCTATCACCATGGACGAACTGGAAGCGTTGCTGATGGAATTCGGCATCATGGAAGCAGAAGACGAATCCATCATCGGCAAGAAAGCGGCTGAACTGGCTGCCTGATAAAGGTCTTGAGCGCGACGGGTCGTTAGTGTGCGGCCCGTCAACCTTAGCAAATCGAAACTCTGACAGACTCCACATATTGGTGGGTCATTTAAGGAGAATGAAATGACAGCATTAACACGCGAAGAAACCGAAGCCCTCATTCAAGAGGTGCTTGAAGTCTATCCCGAGAAAGCCAAGAAAGACCGCGAGAAGCACCTGGCGGTCAACGATCAATCCATCGAACAGTCCAAGAAGTGCATCACCTCCAACCGCAAATCGCTGCCTGGCGTGATGACCATTCGCGGTTGCGCATACGCCGGTTCCAAGGGCGTGGTGTGGGGCCCGATCAAGGACATGATCCACATTTCCCACGGCCCGGTCGGCTGCGGTCAATATTCCCGCGCCGGTCGCCGTAACTACTACGTCGGCACCACCGGCGTGAACACCTTCGGCACGATGAACTTTACTTCCGATTTCCAGGAAAAGGACATCGTGTTTGGCGGTGACAAGAAGCTGGCCAAACTGATCGGCGAGATCGAGCAGCTGTTCCCGCTGAACAAGGGTATCTCCGTGCAATCCGAGTGCCCGATCGGTCTGATCGGCGACGACATCGAAGCGGTATCCAAGAAAGCGGCCAAAGAGATCGACAAGCCTGTCGTTCCCGTGCGCTGCGAAGGTTTCCGCGGCGTGTCGCAATCGCTCGGCCACCACATCGCCAACGACGCGATCCGCGACTGGGTCCTGCCGCGCCGCGAAGGCAAGGCATTCGAAGGCACACCGTATGACGTGGCCGTGATCGGCGACTACAACATCGGCGGCGACGCCTGGTCTTCCCGCATCCTGCTGGAGGAAATGGGTCTGCGCGTGGTTGCGCAATGGTCCGGCGACGGCACCATCGCCGAGATGGAAAAGACACCTTACGTCAAGGTCAACCTCATCCACTGCTACCGTTCGATGAACTACATCGCGCGCCATATGGAAGAGAAGTACAACATCCCCTGGATGGAATACAACTTCTTCGGCCCGACCAAGGTTGCCGAAAGCTTGCGCGCAATCGCCGCCAAGTTCGACGACAAGATCAAGGAAGGTGCCGAGCGCGTCATCGCCAAGTACCAGCCGCTGATGCAAGCCGTCATCGACAAGTACAAGCCGCGCCTGCAGGGCAAGCGCGTCATGCTGTACGTCGGCGGTCTGCGTCCGCGTCACGTGATCGGCGCCTATGAAGACCTGGGCATGGAAGTGGTCGGTACCGGTTACGAGTTCGGTCACAACGACGACTACGACCGCACCATCAAGGATATGGGCAACGCCACCCTGCTGTACGACGATGTCACCGGCTTCGAGTTCGAGGAGTTCGTGAAGAAGGTCAAGCCTGACCTGGTCGGTTCCGGCATCAAGGAAAAGTTCATCTTCCAGAAGATGGGCGTGCCTTTCCGCCAGATGCACAGCTGGGACTATTCCGGCCCGTACCACGGCTATGACGGCTTCGCCATCTTCGCCCGCGACATGGACATGACCTTGAACAACCCGTGCTGGGGCAAGATGACCGCACCGTGGCTGAAGAAGGATGAGTCCGCCGCCGAGAAGAAGGCAGCGTAAGTAACAAGGGGGCGGCCCCGGTCGCCCATCTATCAATCTGTGCCGGCATCTGCATATGGGCAGTGCGGCTAAGGAGATAAAAATGCAACAAGCTGATGACATCAAACCCTGTTATCCATTGTTCCGTCAGGACGAATACAAGGAATCGATAGGCAACAAACAGACGCAATTCGAAGAGCGTCACGAAGCGGACAAGATCCAGGACACGTTCACCTGGACCACCACGATGGAATACCGCGAGCTGAACTTCAAGCGCGAAGCGTTGACCGTGAATCCGGCCAAGGCCTGCCAGCCGCTGGGCGCGGTGCTGTGCGCGCTGGGCTTCGAGAAGACCATGCCGTATGTGCACGGTTCGCAAGGTTGCGTGGCCTATTTCCGTACCTACTTCAACCGTCATTTCCGCGAACCGGTGTCCTGCGTATCCGACTCCATGACTGAAGACGCAGCCGTGTTCGGCGGTCAGAAGAACATGATCGACGGTCTGGAGAACTGCCGCGCCATCTACAAGCCGGACGTCATCGCGGTATCGACGACCTGCATGGCCGAAGTGATCGGTGACGACCTGAACGCCTTCATCCGCAACACGAAAAAAGCGGGCAACATCCCCGACGACTATCCTGTTCCGTTCGCGCACACCCCGTCGTTCGTGGGTTCGCACGTGACGGGTTGGGACAACATGTTCGAAGGCATCATGAGTTACTTCACCCGTAACAGCATGGAAGACAAGGTTCCAGGCAAGAACGGCAAGATCAACATCGTTCCCGGCTTCGAGACCTACCTCGGCAACTTCCGCGTGCTGCACCGCATGCTGGACGAAATGGGCGTTGCGCACACCATGCTGAGCGACCCGACCGAAGTGCTGGATACCCCGGCTGACGGCCAGTTCCGCATGTACGCGGGCGGCACGACCCAGGACGAGATCAAGGATGCACCGAACGCGATCACGACCTTCCTGATGCAACCGCTGCAACTGGACAAGACCAAGAAGTACATCGACCAGATCTGGAAACATGAAGTGCCGAAGGTCAACATCCCGATGGGCCTGGAGTGGACAGACGAATGGCTGATGAAGGTGTCCGAAGTGACCGGCAAACCGATCCCTGCATCGCTGGTAAAGGAGCGCGGCCGTTTCGTGGATATGATGACCGACAGCCACACCTGGTTGCACGGCAAGAAGATCAGCCTGTACGGCGATCCAGACTTCACCATCGGCATGACCAAGTTCCTGACTGAGCTCGGCATCGAACCGCTGCACGTGCTGTGCAACAACGGCAGCAAGCGTTGGGAAAAAGCCATCCGTAAAGTGCTGGAAGAGACTCCATACGGCAAGAGCACCCAGGTGTTCGCGGGTGCCGACCTGTGGCACTTCCGTTCGCTGGTGCTGACCGAGAAGCCCGACTTCATGATCGGCAACAGCTACGGCAAGTTCATCCAGCGCGACACGCTGCACAAGGGCAAGGAGTTCGAGGTTCCGTTGATCCGTATCGGCTTCCCGATCTTCGATCGTCACCACCTGCATCGTTCCACCACGCTGGGTTATGAAGGTGCCATGCAGATGCTCACTACGCTGACCAACGCAGTGCTGGAGCGTCTGGACGAGGAAACTCGCGGCATGGGAACGACGGACTACAACCACGACCTGGTACGTTAAGGCAGGATTTGGGAATTGGGAATTGGGAATTGGGAATTGGGAATTGGGGGCAGCCGAACTGCCCAATCAAAAATCCTAAATCCTAAATCCCAATTCCTGATTCAAGGAATTGCAAATGGCAAACATCATGATCCAGGGCAGCAAAGGTGCGTATGTGTTCTACCTGCCCAAGCGCGACCTCGAGGACAACATCGTTTCGATGGAATTCGACACCCCGGAAAAGTGGGGCGGCGAGATCAAACTCAACAACGGCGGTACTTATTACATCGAACCGCAGGCTGCACCGGCCAGATTGCCGATCTCCCTGCGCGCCAAGCGTCTGGATGCGGCTGAATAACAGAAAGGAATTCATCATGGCAATGAAAATCGACGCGAATCTGTGCACCTCGTGCGGTGACTGCGAACCGGAATGCCCAACGGCTTCCATCAGCGTGAAAAAAGGTCTGTACGTCATCAGCGCGAGCGGTTGCACCGAATGCGAAGGCGAATACGACAAGCCGCAATGCGTGAAGGTGTGCCCGATCAAGGGTTGCATCACACAGATCGCGGCGTAACGAGATTCCGTTCGTGGTCTGCCAATCAAGCCATGGACGGACCTATTCAAACAACCCGGATAGCTTGGTTGCTTCCAGGTTGACGGCTGAGAAGAGAGGTAGCAAGCCATGACCACAACAGTGATCACCAAAACCGCCGCCCTGCGCATCGCGCAAGCCGCCCGCGCGCTCGCTGATGTGAATGCAGGCGCTTTTGCGGCGAAGCTGGGAGACAGTCTCGGCCTGCCGATCACCGAAGAAAAACTGGCCAAGGTGACCGTGGCCGACCTCAAGCTCATCCTTTCCGGCGAAGAGACCGTCGAGCCGGATGTGGACAGCGCTTCCATCAAGCTGGCGGTGCGCCACCTGTGGGGTGAGGCCGGCGATGCGGACAACCTGCCGCCGATGGATGCCTATGTCGACGGCGAGATACCCGGCAGCCTGCGCGTGGCCGTCGCCTCCAATACCGAAGAGAACCTGGACGGGCACTTCGGTTCCTGCCCGCGCTTCCTCATCTACCAGGTTGGGCGCAATGACATGCGCCTGATCGATGCACGCTCCACGCTCATCACCGAAGATGCGGATGACAAGAATGTCGCGCGTGCCGAGCTCATCAGCGATTGCCAGATCGTCTATGTGCAATCCATCGGCGGCCCCGCGGCAGCCAAGGCGGTGCGTGCCAACATCCATCCGGTGAAGGTTCCGGATGGCGGCAAGGCCCGCGTCACGCTGCAGCGCCTGCAATCGGTGCTCGATGCGCCGCCTCCGTGGCTGGCCAAGATCCTCGGTGTGGAAGCTAAATCGCTGAGCAGATTCAGCTCGGCAGAGGAAGAATAGGGATACCGGATGATCGCTGCCGCGACATTGGAGCAGATCGCCAGCGCCGCCGATTCGATGAGCGCGCTCAATGACGAATCGCTGGTTGCCCTGAAACAGACCTGGCCGGACCTGCGTTTCACTTTGTGCAACGACGACGACATGCCTGCACGGTTGCCGCCGGCATTGAAGCGCGCAAGATTCAATCTGTACCTGGTCAACGGCAGCGAGCATTGCCTCAGCCTGACCGACGACCCGGCCAACGCCATCGGTGTCGTGCTGGCAAGCGTGGATGCCGACTAGCCGTGGTGCAGCAGAGCAGCATCAGGAGGGTGTCTTCAAATAATAATTTTGCCAATAAATACAAAAAGCAAATAAACGGGAGTTGGACATGCTGGACGCTGCAACCATGGCATTGCTTGCCAAACTAAAGGTATTGGGAAAACAATCGGGAACCAATATCGATCTTGTCAAAATGAGCGATGACAAGAAATACGCTGAACATACGCTGAATGAGCTGAGTAACGCGGATGATCCGGAACTGGTACTGATCGTCATCCAGTTGATGAACCTTTTCGGGATGATCAAGGCGCCGTCGTTGCAGGCCAAGGCCGAAGAGAAAGACGACAAGAACCGTTACGTCGGCTCGCTGCGCTGAGAACAGGAAGCTAGTTCCTGGCAGCCTTGAATTCGCTGCTTTCGATAAGGCCGCAGAAGATGTCCATCAGCTCCGGGTCGTGTTTCTTTCCATTCTCCTGCTGCAATATGCCCATGATGTCCGGATGAGCCCGGGAACGGTGATATGACCTGGTCACGGCCATCGCGTCATAACTGTCTGCGATGGAGATGATGCGAGCGCATATCGGGATATCTTCTCCTGCCAGACCATCCGGATAGCCCGTTCCGTCGAAGTGTTCGTGATGGTGGCGAATGACATCCGCCGCAAGCTGCGAACCTTCCAGTTCGGTTGCCGCCATGATCCTCTCGCCGATCTCGGAATGGCTCTGCATGACTTTCCATTCGGCATCGTCAAATTGTGCCGGCTTCAGCAGAATGCGGTCAGGGATGCCGATCTTGCCGATGTCGTGGAACGAGGCGGCGACCTGAAGCGCTTTCAGCTGGACTTTGGACAGGCCGCGAGCTTTACCGATAGCCAGGGAGATATCCTGCACGCGTTCAGAATGAAGTTGTGTCAGCATATCGCGGTAACCCAGTGCAACCGACAATACCTTGGTGTAGGTGGACAGTGTGTGAAGCGCATCGTCTCGATTTTCCATGATGTCTCCTTCTAAGAAAGTCTTCCACATCGATGGTTTGAAGTTGATCCTATAATTTTCGCACCAGCGTCAGTCCATCCGCAATTGGAAGCATGGTCTCGTCGACGCGGGGGTCGTTCCTGATTTTCAGGTTCAATTTTCGCATCGCATCGATATCTGCAGCGTTCATTCTGGACCCGGGCTCGGCATCCGGCAAGCTGCCTTCCACCACTCTCCCGAACAGCAATACATTGTCGATCGCGATCACGCCGCCGGGGCGCAACAAGCTTAACGATCTTTCGTAATACTCGTCGTAGCTGGCTTTGTCGGCATCGATGAAAATAAAATCGAAACTGTTCGCTTCGCCCGACTTGATCAGCGCATCCAGGGTGCGCACCGCCTTGCCGAAACGGAAGTCGATCTTGTGTTCCACGCCGGCTTCCTTCCAGTATCTCCTGCCGATGCCGACCCATTCTTCGTTGATGTCGCACGCGACGAGCTTGCCGTCATCGGGCAGGGCCATGGCAACGGTTAGAGCGCTGTAGCCGGTATAAGTGCCGATCTCCAGCGCCTTTCTTACGCCCAATGCCTTCACCAGGAATGACATGAACTGGCCCTGCTCCGGCGGGATCTGCATGATGGCGTGCGGGTCGCGAGACGTTTCCTCGCGCAGACGCTTCAGGATCTCCGGTTCGCGCAGCGATGCAAGCAGGTATTCATGCACGCCCTCTGAAAACTGTATCTCTGCCTTTTGCATAAGGTCACTGCGCCTGAGTCATCCGCAGCCAGGCGGCGTTGAACGTGGGCGGGATCGCGCCTGCCGTCATTTCCGGGCGGCTGCCTATCGGACAGTCGGCACCGTTGAGCTGGTCGAACCATTCCTTGAAGCGCAACATGCTGGCAGGATTCATCACGCAGGCCTTCTGGCCGAATGGATGGCCGAACTGGAACAGCAGATGCCCGATCTCATGCGCCAGATACGCACCGGCCAATTCTGCCGCATCCGCCCGGGAATATTGTTCGCCTCCGCGTAACAGCATCGTTTGTCCGGAATTGTCCAGAAACGGGAACGTGCTCATGAAGACATACGAGCCATATTTGCTGTCGCGGTTGTATGTGGTCGTACCGACTGTGACGCCGCCGCGGATGGCGGAATGGATGTCGACGCCATAATATTCCGCGCTCGCGATCAACTGATTGGTGATCACCAGGTCATAGGGCAGCTTGCCATAACCCAGGGTGTCCCAGTAGACCCATTCGTTGTATGGCGAGGCATCGAGCACAGAGGCGCCATCTGCCGCCTTGATCGCTCGCCATTGCTGCAGCCGTTCCAGCATGACGTTTGCTAGCAGTTCCGAAAACTCCTGCAGGTCTTTGGGGTGTGCATCCGCCGGCAGGTAGGGCGCGGCAAAGGCGAGCGCATCGGCCAGCTTCGTTTTGCGCTGGGTGAGCGTCTCGTTGATGCCTGCGGCAAGTTTTTTCCTGTCACCGGTACCCGCTTGAAGTCGAATATGGAAGCCATGCGCTCTTTCATGATGGCTGGCGGGATCAGCGCGAACAACTGATCGATGTTCATTTCCGGAACGTCGGTGAACTCGATATTGACGCCGAAGTTCTTCCACACGGTCAGCTGGGCGGATGCCAGAACGATCTTCAGATAGTCCGGGGACAGTTGCGGCAAGCGCGGGTTGGTGGCATGCACCACGCGGATCACGACGGTGGAGCCGGGTTTGATCGGCGCTACAGACGACTTTTTCCATTCGTTAACGTCACCATCACCCTTGCAGCCCAGGAGCAACAAAGCCATTCCGACGCTGAGGCATTTTTTTAGCAAGGCTCTTCTCTCGCAAAGCAGGGTTGAGCTGTCACAGCCCCAGGATGAGCAGCGCACCGGCGATGGTGGCAATGACCGCCATCGCGACGCCCATACCCGAGAAACTTAAATGCAGCAGGTGGGCCAGTCCGCTGACGAAGAGCCAGATACCCAGTAACAGCGATCCGAAACTTCTTTTCATTATTGCGATTCCTTATTGCTTGAAATTGACGAGATGATTTTAGCTGCGGGTTATGGCAAGCCTGGAGGCAGTGTAGCGGTGTGAGGTTGTTGACGCTATAGCAGATATGCATACAGGCCTGCCTTTTGTGGGTGAACCCCTGAAATTTTCAGCAAATCCAGATGGGGCTATGTGTGTCTGCTTCGTGCCCCCTTTTGCGACATTGCGGCCCAACAATATCTTGCGCGAAACCGGACACTATTGGAGGGCTGCAGATAACCCGAAGCTGCCGTTCGAGGTTCCCGATACCGGACACTCAACATTAAGTTTCAAGTAGTTTACAAACGGGGCGTTATTTAATTACTGAACGAACCCACTCTTTCCCAGGTACTTGCCCAAGCGCACCCTGCACAACCCCTAGCCTCCCTTTAGCTCGGGAAAACGGTTTGAAACTCATTTCGTTATTTTTAAGCCACTTATACGCGTTCTCAACTCCATCCACGCGACTGAAGGCAGCCATAAGCGGCTGAACTGCCCGAGCTTGTAAGTTATCCGAATCAATTTTTTTGGCCAAATCTAACCAAGTCAAAATAACCGTGCGTTGTGGTGATTCTGCGGCAGCAGCCATAACAATGGTAGATTGGATATAACCGTTAGGAATTTCAGCGAATATATTCTGAGCTTTCTGATATTCGCCAACTCGTGCTTCAGAAATTGCAAGTGCCTCAAGGGCATTTTGGTAGTGCGGGGAAAAATGATCATTAGCGGGAAAGGAATCCAAAACACGTTGGGCACTACTAAAATCTAGTTGAAGCGCCCGAACAGTAGCGATTTCTGCAATCATAAATTCTGCTTCAGCCATCGGTTTTTTGGTCAATTGCAGAGCAGTATCTGTATCGCCGTTCTCCGCATAAGCTCTGGCAAGGTTTAGCCAATCCAGCCAGCAGCTTCTATCTTCCGCAGTGTCATGGCAACTTTCTGCAACCCTCATTGCAGAACTGAGTACACTTTTTGAAAATTCTCGGTCTTTTGAGACCTTGGCAATCCTTGAATAAGTCTGGATGCGAGTTAGGGGTGTACCAATCTTTTCCACAGCATTCATGGCATCTGTTAAAGTTCCGGACTTGGCGTATGTATATGCTAATTCTCTCCAAAACCAATCAGAAGCAGATGTATCTTCTTCATCCGGAGTCTGCGATAAAACATAGTCAAGTATGGGTCGAGACTCCTCAAACCGTCCTTGGCGAGCCATTTCCTGAATTACTAGCAGACGTGCATTTGTAGAAATTGGAAGGTTAGACTTTGGATCAGCTTCAGCAATTGCATTAGTTAGATATCCATATTCAATTTCGAAAACTATAAGGTCATCCAAAAGGTAGTATTCGGTTTTTTTAGCGATGTCCTTCGCACTTTTAAAATCACCAGTTCGGACGAAAGATCGAATAATTCCTCTGGCCGCGTTTGATCTCTCATTTTCTAACGTTAATGTTTGGAATAAATTAATAGCACGAGAGGTATTGTTTTGGGATGCATACTCAATCGCCATTCTTGCAATTACGTTCTCTTTATTGACCTTATCTTTATCTGTTGACGTCCTCATCTGGCCTAGCAATTTCGCTGCGTCCAAATAGCACTTAGCTGATGCCAGTGCAACTGTAAGATCAGGAATTAAAGTTGTATACCCTGTTCGAACATTGTCCGAATCGCCTCCATTATCGAAATCTTTCAAGCCAGTTGCGGGTATGCTTCTGGCTAAGTCCACGGATTCGTTAAGAATTAATCGAAGCTGTTGGTTGCATTGTGAGGGAACATCTGTAATCGGGGTGGCCGTCAGATCATGAATTCGATCCTGATAGGACTTGTTCATGCATGACGTATCTTGGCAAGCATTCCGAACTTTTTTTAGCCATTGTCGTTGCTCGTCGATTACTTTCTGTTTGCTATCGCTTTGCTCAAGTGCTTTTTGGTATGCCATCTTCAAGGCATCATCCAACTTGGACAAATCATGATCGCTACATATCAGTTTCTCTACCTTTGATGACGACTGACGGCAATCAAAACTTGCAGCTTGTGCCGTGAGCATTAGAAGCCATCCTAGAGCAACCCATACTATTCGCCTCATACTGCCCCTTTTTTAGTGCTGAAACTCATAATTGAAAGGCACCCTCGAACTTCCGCTATTGGCCGACAGCGGAAATCTGCTCGCCAGTATTCACTGCCGCAAAGCTGCCATTCGTGACTGGCGGTAACTGGGACAAAGCCGACTTTTCATACAGGCTAAAAGCCAAGCGCTTTTCCCCTTATTTTCAAACGCCGCCGTTTTCAGCCCGCACCGTACCTGCGTCCACTTATCCGGTCAATATGCCAAACGGCCTATATACCTTTCACAACCTGCCAGTCAGCTTGTTATCATGGCAGCCATGTTCAGTCAGGAGTTGAAGATGCAGATTCCATTGCGCGGCCTTGTTGTCACCATGCTGTTGCTGTGCGGGCTGGTGAGTTCTCCGGTGTGGGCGGGCGAGGTCAAGGTTGCGGTGACGGCGGATTTCGCTGCGCCGATGGAGAAGCTGGCGCCGCTGTTCCAGAAGGAAAGCGGACACACGGTGAAATTCAGCTCGGGCGCCAGCGGCGTGTTGTATGCGCAGATCAAGAAAGGTGCGCCGTTCGATGTGTTCCTCTCGGCCGACGAGGAGTTGCCGAAACAGTTGTTGCAGGACGGGCTGGCAGTTGGCGGTTCGCGCTTCATCTATGCCACGGGCAGGCTGGTGTTGTGGAGTGCACAGCCCGGTCTGGTGGATGAGAAAGGCGCGGTGCTCAACAAGGGCAATTTCAGCACGCTGGCGATGCCCAATCCCAGGACCTCGCCCTATGGGACGGCGGTGAAAGAGACGCTGACGAAGCTGATCATGTGGAATGCGATGCAGGGCAAGCTGGACCGGCGCGACGATGTCGCAGTCGCCTACCAGTTGGCGGCGACAGAGCGGGCCGATCTGGCCTTCATCGCGCTGTCGCAGGTCATGCGCGACGGCAAGGTGACTGCCGGTTCCTGGTGGCTGGTGCCGCCCGAATTGCACAATCCCATCCACCAGAGCGCGGTGCTGTTGTCCGGTGCCAAGGATCCGGCTGCGGCAAAAGCCTTCCTCACGTTTTTGAAAAGCGAGAAAGCCAGGAAGGTGATGCGCGGGTTCGGCTACGAATCGCCTTAGACGGTATTCAAAATATTCCAGTTACTTATGAGAACGGGCACTTCGGTGCCCGTTCTGTTTTGCTGCAACTTCATCCATGGTTTGAAAGCGTTATAACTTTTACGTTGTAACGAATATGCCAAATTGTTCTGCTTGGCACAAAGCAGTCTGTTTAAAGTGCCCGTTTTGAATATCCCAAGATGCATCCAGTTCCAATATCCACGCGGTATTGCAGCCAGTTTCGCCCGCCGTGGCATCGCTTTTGCTCGTTATGTCGCATGAGTGATAACGCGTGAGGACATCATGACTCAATCCGTAATGGAAAAGACCGAACCGGGTGTCGTGCCCAGACTGAAACTTGCCAAGGGGCGGCGCTGGGATCATCTGGAACTGCTGGAGCGCATCGATGCGACCGGCTCGATCTCGGCGGCAGCAAGCGCCATGGGCATGAGCTACAAGGCGGCCTGGGAGGCGGTCGAGGCGATCAACAATCTTTCCGAGCAACCGCTGGTCGAGCGCAAGACCGGCGGACAGAAAGGCGGCGGGACGACGCTCACCACCTATGGTCGCAGGGTGGTGGGGGCTTACCGGCGCCTGGAACAAGAGCGCGAGCAGGTGCTGAAACAACTGGCGGAGGTGATGGACGATTTTGACAAGTACTACCATTTGATAAGGAGATTCGATATGAAGACGAGTGCGCGCAACCAGTTCCTGGGCGCGGTGAAGAGCATCAAGTCGGGGGCGATCAACGCCGAGGTGGTGCTGGATATCGGCGGCGGAGACACGCTGGCCGCGGTGATCACCAACGAGAGTGTGGAACATCTCGGCTTGAAGGTCGGCACCGAGGCATACGCGATGATCAAGGCACCATGGGTGATCGTGACCACTTCCGATGGTTTCAAGACCAGCGCGCGCAACGAGCTGCGCGGCAAGGTGGTGCGCTGTCAGGAAGGCGCGATCAACGGCGAGGTCATCATCGAACTGGCCGGCGGCAAGACCGTGGCGGCCATCGTGACCAACGACAGCATCAAGTCGCTGGGGCTCAAGGAAGGTGTAAAGGCATGTGCGCTGATCAAGGCATCGCACATCATTCTGGCAGTCAATGCATAATATATGGATAAGGAGAGAAAAATGGCATCGCGTAAAAATTCATTATTGGTTCTGGTTGGCGTGCTGCTGCTCGGCACGATGGTGCGCTCGGTGAGCGCAGGGGAAGTGAATGCGGCAGTGGCGGCCAACTTCACCGCGCCGATGCAGCAGATCGCTGCACTGTTTGAAAAAGAGAGCGGCAACACGGTGAAGCTCAGCTTCGGGTCGAGCGGCAAGTTCACTGCGCAGATCAAGGAGGGGGCGCCGTTCGACGTGTTCCTGGCTGCCGACGTGAAGAACCCCAAGCTGCTGGAAGAAGAAGGCCTGGCCGTCAAGGGGACGCGTTTCGTGTACGCGCTGGGAAAACTGGTGCTGTGGAGTGCCAAGCCGGGTTTTGTGGATGACAAGGGCGCCGTGCTGGGCAAAGGTGACTTCAACAAGATCGCCTATGCCGACCCCAAGCTGGCGCCTTACGGCCTGGCTGCCAAGGAGACACTGGAAGCGATGGGGTTGTGGGACAAGGTGCAAGGCAAGCTGGTGACGGGCGAGAGCATCGCGCAGACCTACCAGTTCGCTGCGACTGGAAATGCCGAGATGGCTTTCGTCGCCTTGTCGCAGATCACCAAGGACGGCAAGATAACAGGAGGATCCTGGTGGCTGGTGCCCGCGGACAAATACAATCCGATAGAGCAAAGTGCGGTGCAATTGACCGCTGCAAAAGACAAGGCTGCGGCAAAAGCGTTCCTCGCTTACCTGAAGAGCGACAAGGCAGTGGCGGTCATCCGCAGCTTTGGATATGAGCTGCCGTGATTCGATTTTTCGTCATTCCGGCGCAGGCCGGAATCCAGCGAAATAAGCACTTCATGCAGTGCAAAATCTTGATGTTGACCCG
Source organism: Sideroxydans lithotrophicus ES-1 (assembly GCF_000025705.1). NCBI lineage: Bacteria > Pseudomonadati > Pseudomonadota > Betaproteobacteria > Nitrosomonadales > Gallionellaceae > Sideroxydans > Sideroxydans lithotrophicus. Next base: position 885,090 of record NC_013959.1, read on the forward strand.
CAACGCGGGATGTTAAATCAACTGGATTCCGGCCTGCGCCGGAATGACGGTGTCTTAGAGGGAAATGATGGAAAGCGGAATGACTCCTGACGACCTGCAAGCCATCTGGCTGACGCTCAAGCTGGCGAGCGTCACCACCGTATTGCTGTTGCTGATCGTCACGCCGCTGTCGTGGTGGCTGGCACACACCAGGAAATGGTACCGGGGGCCGGTGGCGGCAGTGGTGGCATTGCCGCTGGTGTTGCCGCCGTCGGTGCTGGGATTCTATCTGCTGTTGTTGCTGGGACCGCACGGCCCGGTCGGCAAATTCACCGAAGCTTTGCATCTGGGCACATTGCCGTTCACTTTCGCCGGCCTGGTGGTGGGCTCGGTGCTGTTCTCGATGCCCTTTGCGGTGCAGCCGATCCAGAACGCATTCGAGGCGATGGGCAGGCGTCCGCTGGAAGTGGCTGCCACCCTGCGTGCCGGCACTTGGGATCGCTTCTTCAGCGTGGCAGTGCCGCTGGCACGTCCCGGTTTCCTTACCGCGATCATCCTTGCGTTCGCACATACGGTCGGTGAATTCGGCGTGGTGCTGATGCTGGGCGGCAATATCCAGGGCGAGACGCGTGTACTCTCCGTCGCTGTCTATAACCATGTCGAGGCGATCGAGTACGGTGCCGCGCACTGGCTGGCAGGTGGCATGGTGCTGTTCTCGTTCGTGGTGCTGCTCGGTTTGTATCTCGCCGGAGGGAAGTCCTGGAAGGTGACGCGATGAGCGAGATACGCGCGCAGTTCCGCATGCAACAGGAAGGTTTCGCGCTGGATGCCGCCTTCACTGCGCCGGCTGTCGGCGTCACCGCCTTGTTCGGTCCGTCCGGTTCCGGCAAGACCACGCTGCTGCGCTGCATCGCCGGACTGGAACGCGCTGCAGGTTCGCTGCAGGTGAACGGCGAGACATGGCAGGACGAGGCTGTGTTCGTACCGACACACAAGCGTCCCTTGGGTTATGTGTTCCAGGAAGCCAGCCTGTTTCCGCATCTGTCGGTGCGCGCCAATCTGGAATACGGGTTGCAGCGCACACCGCTGGCCGAACGCAAAGTGCCGCTGGAGCAGGTGGTGGAATGGCTGGGACTGGGACGGCTCATCGAACGCGGCGATCCATCGAAGCTTTCCGGTGGCGAACGCCAGCGTGTCGCCATCGGCCGCGCGTTGCTTACCAGCCCGCGCATCCTGCTGATGGACGAGCCGCTGTCTGCGCTCGACACCACCAGCAAGCAGGATATCCTGCCGTATCTGGAGCGCTTGCATCGCGAGCTTTCCATTCCCGTGCTGTACGTCAGCCATGCGATGGATGAAGTGACCCGGCTGGCCGATCATCTGGTGCTGCTGCAGCAAGGCAGTGTCATCGCCAGCGGACCGCTCGGGGAAACCCTGGCCCGGCTCGATCTGCCTATCGCGCATTTCGACGATGCGGGAGCGGTGATCGAGGCGGCGGTGGCGCAGCACGACGAGAAGTACCATCTCACGCGGCTGGATTTCCCCGGCGGACAACTGTGGGTGGGCAGGGTGGATCAGCCGTTCGGCACTCGGGTGCGTGCCCGCGTGCTGGCGCGCGATGTGAGCATCGCCACGCAACCGCCGCAGGGTTCCAGCATCAACAACATCCTGAATGCACGCATCGAAGAGATACGCGACGAGGGGCCGGACAAGGTGATCGTGCGCATGAGGGTGGGCGATGAACATATGCTGCTGTCGCGCATCACGCGCCGTTCGCGCGACCATCTGGCCCTCGTTGCCGGGATGTATGTCTGCGCACAGGTGAAGAGTGTGGCGCTGATGTCATGACCATCAGGATCGGATTCGCCACCAAGGCCGACTTGCCATATCTCGTCGATCTGCTCGCCGAGCTGTTCGCGCTGGAGAGCGACTTCACTCCCGATCCCCAAAAGCAGTTGCGAGGTTTGCTAGCCATCCTCGACGAGCCTGAGCTTGGCAAGCTGTTCGTGGCGCGTATCGATGGCAAGGTGGTGGGCATGGCCAATGTACTGATCACCATCAGCACTGCGGAAGGTGGCCGCGCGCTGTTGCTGGAGGATGTGATCATCCATCGCGATCATCGCGGCAGGGGGCTTGGGCGCAAACTGGTCGAACATGTGCTGCACTGGGCAAAACTGCGCGGTATCGTGCGCGTCACCTTGCTGGCCGACCGCGATAATCATCCGGCACAGGATTTTTACCGCAAGCTCGGCTTCGTGGATTCGAACATGACGGTGTTGCGCAAGCTGTTAAGGTAGGTCGCATCGTTTTGTCGCAATCGCGACAAAACCTGCCATACGTTCCCCCCTTCTTTCTGCATCCTCCTTGTCTCTATTGGGCTGGCGCCATGTTCGGGGTGCTGGCACGGTGGTTGCTCATCTCCATGCCGGGTTCTTTGCGGAGCAACAATTGAAGGTCTTCAACATGTCGGAGCGTCATCCGGGGGCATCACCATTGGCAGAAGTCGTGCGCGTCGATTGCTTGGTGTGTCCGCATCGCGCGCTATTGGCCGAAGGGAAGTGCGTGCCGGGCGACATCTGCCTGATTGCGCAGAGCGGCAGACAGATCGACCGTTTCTTGCGGCGCAATCCGCAAGTGGCACAAGATTGCCTGAACGACGGATTCTGGGAGCGTCGCGCCATCGCCGCGCGCTACGCACCGCTGGAGGCGGTGCGCAAGCTGCCGCGCGATGCGGACGAGGTGGTGCGGCGCGTGGTAGCAAGCCGGTTGCCGATCGACGAGCTGGACGGATATCTGCATGACTCGGATCGCGAAGTGCGCATGACGGTGGCCGAGCGCATCGCGCCCGAACGGTTGAGCGCCCTGATCGGGGACGAGGATTATCTGGTGCGCTTGCAGGCGGCAAAACGCCTGCCGCACGGGCAATTGCGGCGCATGGCGGGCGACCCGGATCGCGAAGTGCGCAAGGAGGTGGCGCGGCGTCTGCCGCCTTTCGCCTTGAGTCTGATGGCTAAAGACGATGATGCGGAAGTGCGGCGCATCGTCGCGTCGCGCATGTTGCCTGACGATGCAGTGCAGATGCTGGCCGACGACGATTGGCTGGTGCGTCTGGAGGCGGTGCAACGCGCGCCGCTTGAAACCATCGCTGAATTGGTGGACGATGCCGAGCCCGATGTGCGCGGCGCAGTAAGGGAGCGCCTGAACGATTTTTTGCTGGGAGAGAGTCAATGAGTATCTATACGCTGGACGAGACCACGCTGCGCAACCTTGCCGCCGAGATCGACGCAGCACCGCCGCGGCCGCATCACAGCGGGCTATTGGAGATCGCGAACCGCATTCGCTCCGGCTGCAGCTTCCGCTATGCGCTGAATCGCGGAGGCTGGTATCGTCCCGGCGGGATCATCGCAGCCGACGGCACTCGCATTACCAATAGTCTGGCCGAGTGGGCGAAGTCCGAACTCGCAGCTTGCGGCAACGACATGCATGAACTGGTCGAGCGCCATGCCGATAGTGGTTTGCTGGTGACGCGCCATACCGGTCGTACACATTATTTCGTCGCGGCCTACGGCCCTGCGCCGGCGGATTTCCTGCAGCTTGAGGTGGAAGAGTTGCAGGAAGTGCTGGATCGAGAACTGATCGACACGGATCAACCGCCGGAAGATCTGCAGGAACTTGTCGAGCCGGTCGCGCCCGAGCTTCTCGAAGCCCAAGCGGTCGCCGCGCCGCGCTATCGTTTCAGCCGGTTGATCGATATGCGCCAGACCGTTGCCAGGACGTCGTCTTCGAATACGCGCAATGAAGGGTTGCCGCGCTTGCTTTCCGAATGGGCGCACAGCAGCGCTGCCGGGCGCGGTCATTTCAGCGACCACTGGATCGTCGCGCTGCGGGAACACCAGGATCGTTACCGTAACCCGGTGATCTCGGCTTCGCTGGTGTCGCGCCATGCGCGCGAGCTCAAGCCGTTCCAGTGGAACATCGAACTTTCCGGGCCGGAGATGTCTGCGCAGTTGAAGGCATTCGACCGTGCAGCAGGGTATACCTCGGCCTGGTATGCACATCTGGTGGCGGGAACCATCACCCCGCCCAAGGTCGCCTATGCCGTGGCGCGCGATCTGGAAGCCGGTTTCAGTTACCTGCCGGATACGGAAGCTGCGTTGATCAGGAGCTGGGTGGTTGCGCCTTACTCGGTTTGATGCGCGAAACCTACTGCGTGGACTGATTGCTGCGTTGCGTGGTACTCGCTTCCTTGCCTACCTTCAAGGTATGTCTCGTCGCTCCGTTCCGTGCGCCTTGCACTCAAGCCACTCGCTATGGTTTCATCTGTAGACGATTTGTTGTGTCAGGGTGTCTTGTCGGGTTTGCTACAAGACATCCATCCATAAATCCCATTGAAATCAACCTACTGTTTTTGGCACGGCATTTGCGAATACGAGGGTGTCATTACTCGTGAGTGAATGCCATGCAAGCCAAGGATATCGCCGAACTGCTGAACGAACCGGCGTGCACACATAACACCAAGTCGAAATCGGGCTGCGCTCGACCCAAACCGGGGTCGACGGCGGGCGGTTGTTCTTTCGACGGTGCGCAGATCGCCTTGCTGCCCATCGCCGATGTGGCACATATCGTGCACGGCCCGATCGCCTGCGCCGGCAGCTCCTGGGACAACCGCGGCACGCGCTCTTCCGGCCCGACCTTGTACCGCATCGGCATGACCACCGACCTGACCGAACAGGATGTGATCATGGGGCGCAGTGAGAAGCGCCTGTTCCATGCCATCAAACAGGCGGTGGACGGCTATGCGCCGAAGGCTGTCTTCGTCTACAACACTTGCGTGCCGGCGCTGACCGGCGACGACATCGGCGCGGTGTGCAAGGCCGCTGCGGAAAAATGTGGCGTACCGGTGGTGCCGGTGGACTGTGCCGGTTTCTACGGCACCAAGAATCTGGGCAACCGCATCGCTGGTGAGGCGATGTTCAAATACGTGGTGGGCACGGCGGAACCGTTGCCGGTGCCGGCCGGGGCGCAGCGTCCCGGCATCACCGTGCATGACGTGAACCTGATCGGCGAATACAACATCGCGGGCGAGTTCTGGAACGTGCTGCCGCTGTTTGACGAACTCGGTCTGCGCATCCTCTGCACCTTGTCCGGTGACGCGCGCTTCCACGATGTGCAGACCATGCATCGTGCCGAGGCCAACATGGTGGTGTGCGCCAAGGCACTGCTCAATGTGGCGCGCAAGCTGCAGACCGACTACAAGATTCCGTTCTTCGAGGGCAGCTTCTACGGCGTGACCGATACTTCGATGGCGTTCCGCGAATTCGCGAAGTTGCTCAACGACCCGCAGCTTTCCGAACGCACCGAGGCACTGATTGTGCGCGAAGAGGCGAAGATCAATGTGGCGCTCGATCCGTGGCGCGAGAAATTGCGCGGCAAGCGCGTGCTGCTCTATACCGGCGGCGTGAAGTCGTGGTCCATAGTCTCCGCGCTGCAGGACCTGGGGTTGGAAGTGGTCGCCACCGGCACCAGCAAATCCACCGAGGAAGACAAGGCACGCATCCGCGAGATCATGGGCGAGAAGACCAAGATGATCACCGACGGCAGTCCCAAGGCGCTGCTCGGTGTGGTGAAGGAATACCAGGCCGACATCCTCATCGCCGGCGGACGCAACATGTATACCGCCTTGAAAGCGAAGATCCCTTTCCTCGACATCAACCAGGAACGCGAATTCGGCTACGAGGGCTACAGCGGCATGATCGAACTGGCGCGGCAACTCGCGCTGACCTTGCAGAGTCCGGTGTGGCAGTCGGTGCGCAAGCCGGCGCCATGGGCGAAGTCGGGTGTGCCGGGTGTGGAGTTGGGAGCGTGAACATGGCTCGAACTTCAACCCGTCATTCCGGCGCAGGCCGGAATCCAGCTCAAACAAACAGCCCGCAAAGCGGACAACCCATTGTTGTTCCGCTACGCGGAATATTTTCTTCAACTGGATTCCGGCCTGCGCCGGAATGACTGGGGTGTGACATGGCCGAGATACTGAAACGCAACAAGGCACTCGCGGTGAATCCGCTCAAGGCCAGCCAGCCGGTCGGCGCATCGCTGGCCTTCCTCGGCATCAACCGGGCGATGCCGATGATGCACGGTTCGCAGGGCTGCACCGCCTTCGGCAAGGTGTATTTCGTGCGCCATTTCCGCGAGCCCATCCCGCTGCAGACCACGGCGATGGACCAGGTGTCTACGGTGATGAACGCGGACGAGAACGTGATCGAAGGTCTGCGGGCGGTGTGCGAGAAGAGCAAACCGGCGCTGATCGGCTTGCCCACTACCGGTCTTTCGGAGACGCAGGGTACGGACATCAAACGCCTGGTGAAGGATTTCTACGCGGCATATCCGGAATACGCCAACATTCCCGTGGTGCCGGTGAACACGCCGGATTTTACCGGTTGCCTGGAAAGCGGCTATGCGCTGGCGGTGAAAGCGGTATTGGAAACATTGCTTCCCACGATTGCTCCCTCGCCCGCAAGCGGGAGAGGGTTGGGGAGAGGGTTTGTTGGCAAGCGCAAGAAACAGGTCAACGTGCTGGCTGGGTCGTTCCTCACGCCGGGCGACATCGAACACATCAAGGAGCTGATCGAGGCATTCGGCCTGCGTCCGCTGGTGTTGCCCGACATCGCAGATTCTCTGGACGGTCATCTCACCGAGATTGAGACCAGTCCGGTGACCGTCGGCGGCACGCCGGTATCGGACATCTCCAGCATGGGCGAATCGATCGCCACGCTGGTGCTGGGTAATTCGCTGTACGACGCGGCAGACTTCCTCAAGGCGCAGACGGCTGTGCCGGATCACCGCTTCGACAGCCTGATGGGCTTGGAAGCGGTGGATGGCTTTGTCGCAGCACTGGCCGAGATCAGCGGCAAGCCGGTGCCGGAGAAGATCGAACGCCAGCGCGCGCAACTGCAGGACGCGATGGTGGATTGCCACTTCATGCTGGGTTTTGCACGCGTCGCCATCGCGGCCGATCCCGACCTGCTCTTCGGTTTTGCGCGCCTGGTGACGGAGATGGGGTGCGAGGTGGTGGCTGCCGTCGCACCGGCGCGGGCAAACATCCTCGGCGAGGTGGCTGCCGAGAAGGTCGCCATCGGTGACCTGGAAGACATGGAGAACGCGGCAAAGAGCAACGCCGCGCAACTGGTCATCGGCAATTCGCATGCGGTGGAAAGCGCGCGCCGTCTCGGTGTGCCGCTGTTGCGTGCAGGCTTCCCGCAATACGACCTGATCGGCGGCTACCAGCGCCTGTGGGTCGGCTATCGCGGCACGCGCCAGGCCTTGTTCGATCTGTCCAATATGGTGGTTGAACACGGGCATCACGAGCCGGAACCTTATGTATCGATCTATACCCAGCGGACAGGAGATGCTGCGCATTTCCCCCACCCTAACCCTCCCCCGGTGGGAGAGGGGACAAACGTGAAAAGCAATTTTGGAGAGGTGTGTCGTGCGACACCTGCGACTGGTCAAACCCATTGAGGAGGCGGAGATGACGGTAAAGATCGCCTTTGCGACCAGCGACCGCCGCGCGGTCAACCAGCATTTCGGCGCAGCCGAGGCATTTGCAGTCTACGAGTTGAGCGAGAGCGAGACGCGCCTGATCGAGGTGGCCGAGTTCATCGAGACCGCGATGGACGGACATGAGGGCAAGCTTGCCGCCAAGGTCGATCTGTTGGGTGATTGTGCGGCGGTGTATTGCAACGCGGTGGGGGCCTCGGCGATCCAGCAACTGCTGGCCAAAGGCATCCAGCCGATGCGTGTGGATGAGGGCGCACTCATCGACGAGCTGTTGTGTGGCTTGCAAAAAAATCTGGCCAGCGATCCGCCGGTGTGGCTGGCGAAACACCTGAAGAAGCAATCCAGCGCCGGACGCTTCGCCGAAGACGAGGAGTGGCAGGAATGATCGTGACGACGGCACGCGTGGTTGCGGCGGACAACGGCAGGACGATGGTCGAGCCGAGCAACGAGTCCGGCTGCGGCGGCTGCAAGTCGCGCAGTGTGTGCGGCGTTTCCGGTCTGGGGAAATATTTTTCCGGCAACCGCAAGGCCATCGAAGTGCAGTGCGATGCGAGCGTAACCGCAGGCGACGAGTTGCAGTTGAGCATGAGCGAAGGAGACATGCTCAAGGCCGGGTTGCTGGCCTACCTGTTGCCCAGCGTGATGGCACTGGCCGGTGCAGGCATCGCGTCTGCTTACGGGTGGGGCGATGCCGGTGCGGTGCTGGGCGCGGCCGGCGGTGTCGCTGCAGGATTGCTGATGGGGCGCCTCACCGGTTGGGTGCCGCACATACTGGCACAACGAAAGAACGAGTATTCATCAAAAGGAGAAACACCATGAATCAAGTTGCAGAACAAGACCCGTTGCTGGAAACCGACTTCATCAAGGAGATGGTCAAGCAGATGCGCGCCATCGACAGCTACGGCACCTACGACGGCTGGCCGGCCGATCGCATCCTGGCGCCGTATGTGGTGACCAAGGAGCAGCGCCGTGCGATCCCGGTGATCGGCGATCCGGACGAGATCATGCTTTCGCGCATCAAGGCTTTCTATAACGCGATCTCCTCGCTGATCGAAAAGGAATGCGGCCTGATGGCGGTGCCCAGCGTCAACATCACGCACGAAGGCTTCGGCCGTGCCTTGATCACCGTGGGCAAGCTGGTGGTGATGGATCGCACCCTGCGCGACGTGCACCGCTACGGCTATGAGAGCCTGTCGAAGATGAAGGACGAGGGCGACAAGCTGCTGTCGGTGGCGCTGGAGATCATCGGCAAGTATCCGGAAGTGGCGGGACTTTGATGCAGGATTGAGGGTTTAGGACTGAGGATTGAGTGTGAGACGTGGCTTCTGGTTTTGCACAATCCTCAATCCTGATAGCTAAGGGCTAATTATGACCGAAGATGAACTGAAAGCGCTCGACAAGGAAGTGAAGAAGCTCAAACGCATCTCCAGCGAATGGGCTTCGCAGTTGCACGACCTGGTTGAGGATAAGCTGCCGGCCGGATACAAGGATATCCCCGGCATCGCGCAATCCACTTTCGATGCGTGCCAGGCGTGGGCCGAGGCGAACGCAAGATTGGCGGCAGCACAAAAAGAGATACAAGGATAAGCAGAGGAAGAACCATGTCCAATATAGCCGGAATAACCCGAGGCGGCACGCCTTACGAACCCACCTTTGTCACCGCGCTGAATGCGGCCAACTGCATCGGCTGCGGCCGCTGCTACAAGGTATGCCCGCGCAAAGTGTTCGAACTGGTCGAGCGCAGTGAGGACGACGAGAACTACGACGAGGATGAAGACAACAGCATGGTGATGACGCTCGCCAACATGCTGGACTGCATCGGCTGCGGTTCGTGCGGACGCGTTTGTCCCAAACAATGCCACACGCATCAACCGATGGCGGCGGGAGCATAACGATGCCGAAACCTCCAAGACACGTGTTTGTCTGTTCCCAGAATCGCCCCGCCGGACATCCGCGCGGCTCCTGCGGGCAGAAGGGCTGCGCCGAAGTGGTGGATGAGTTCATGAAACAGTGGCAACAGCGCCAGTTGTTTGCACAAGTGATGGTGACGCTCAGCGGCTGCATCGGTCCGTGCAACATGGGGCCAAACGTGCTGGTCTATCCCGAAGGCGTGATGTACAACAATGTGAGTAAGGCCGATGTGGCCGAGATATTTGACGAGCACCTGCTGGGCGGAAGACTTGTCGAACGTTTGAAAGCACCATCCGACATATGGTGATTCCGACTCCATTTCATCGGTGATGCTGCGTTGGCTTCTTTGCTCTCTCCTCGTCGTACTGATTGTACTGCCATCGTCGGTCGCTCGTCGCCGCCTTGCCTGACCTTCGAACTGGAGCCGGAATGGATGATGTGATGACACGCCAGTTGCCCGCAGAACTTCAGGCGCTGGCCGAGCGCATCGTGTCGGCGTTGCAAAAAGAGGCGATCAATCACGCTGCGACCGGTGCGATGCCGAAGATCGAACTGGCCGAGCTGCAGTTCACCCGTGTCATCGATCCCGGCAACCAGTTGCCCGGCTATGAAGGCGTATGGCGCAATGCGCGCAATGACCGTTGCGGCACGCTGACCATCAACAGCGACAACAGTTTTTTTGCGGAGTACGATCTGTTCTGTCCGCACCCGCGCGACCCGCGCTGGTTCGTCGAGATGGTCACGGCGTGGGGCAACGAAGAGTCGTTGCGCAGTGAAGCGACGCTGATACCGAATTTGTGAGGTGGTCATGAGCAGATTTCAAATGGGTGACATGGTCTTTGCGGCGTACGACCTGTTCAACGAATCACTGGAGGAGACCGGCGAGAGCAGCATCCCGGGTGTCGAACCCGATGCCTTGCTGGCTGCCGCGGGAACGCGCGGCGTGGTGGTCAATGTCGGGCATGCGCAGGAGATGCCCAATGCAGAGATCTACCTGGTACGCTTCGAGATGGATGCAGAAGGCACCTTGGCCGAGCCCATCGGTTGCCTGAGCGACGAGCTGACCGGATTGAATTGACCATGAACGATGCTCGTGTCGCGACCGTGCTCGCTTATCACGCGCGCACCAAGCATGCACTGGATCGTTATGCGGCCGGTCCCGGCGCGCTGGATTGGGAAGCGCAGCCCGCGGCGTTCCGCGACTGGAACGGTACGCAGCAGGTCGCATTGCCGCGCGATGTCGTCGTGTCCGGAATATCCTGGACGGAGCTGTCTGCAAAGCGGCCATCCTTGCCACTGGATACTGCCAATCTTGGCTCGCTGTTGCGCTTGTGCGTCGGGCTGACTGCGTGGAAGGAATATGCCGGATCGCGCTGGTCGCTGCGCGCGCATCCCTCGTCAGGCAACCTGCATCCCACCGAAACATGGCTGATCGCCGCAGCTGTGGATGGCCTGGAAGACGGTTTGTATCACTACCAGAATCTGCATCATGCACTGGAGCGGCGAGCCTGGGGAAGCCCGAGCCCGACAAAGGGTGCATGGCTGGGATTCAGTTCCATCCATTGGCGCGAAGCCTGGAAATACGGTGAACGTGCCTTCCGTTACTGCCAGCTCGACCTCGGTCATGTGCTGGCCGCAGTGAGCTATGCCGCGGCGCTGCATGGCTGGCAGGCACGTTTGGTCAAAGCGGACGCGGCGGCTGTCGCGCACAGTCTGGGGCTGGATAGGGAGGCCGATTTTGCCGGTGTGGAGGTCGAAGAAGCGGAGGTCATCGTTGCATTGCAGCCAATCGATGAGGTGTTGCCGACGGACTGGCAACACTGGGCGGGCAAGCCCAGCCTGCTCGATCCGCGTCCTCTGTATCAATGGCCGGTGATCGCAGAGGTGGCCGAGTCCACACGTGGTAATTCGCCCGTAGCTGAGCCGTCCATAGCGGCGACTAGTGTCAAGCGCAAGACTGGCAGCGATATTCCTGCCAGCCAGGTCATCCTGAATCGCCGCAGTGCACAGGCTTTCGATGACCAATCGGTGATGGCGCAAGCCTTGCTCAGACAAATACTCACCAGCCTGCTGCCGGGCGGCTCGCCCATATGGGATCTGTGGCCGCATGCCGCGCGGGTGCATCCGGTGCTGTTGGTGCACCGGGTGGAAGGTATCGCGCCCGGCCTGTACGCGATGCCGCGATCCGGGGAAGCCGGAACGTCGCTGCAGCAGGCGTTTCGCGAGACCTTTTCCTGGCAGCGTGCCGATTCGGAGTTGCCGTTGTACCAGCTGGTCGCTGCGCGCGCAGGCAAGACCGCGCGCACGCTATCCTGCCATCAGGACATCGCCACGCACTGCGCGGTCACGTTCATGATGGTGGCCGAATTCGCGCGACCTGTTACGGCAGACCCTGCCGCCTATCGCCACCTGCACTGGGAGGCCGGCATGCTGGGGCATGCGATCACGCTGGAGGCGGAAGCGGCCGGATGGCGCGGCACCGGCATCGGCTGTTTCTTCGACGATGCCGACCACGAAGTGCTCGGGCTGCAGGATGACAGATTCCAGGTGATCTACCACTACGCTGTCGGGATGGCGCTGGAGGACAGGCGCATCTCGACGTTGCCAGCTTACGAATGAATCGAAGGGGACCGGAATGAACGACAACCAACTCAGATGCTGGCTGCTGCAGGCAGGATTCAGCGCGGCTGACCTGCTGCAGGCCGACATCGACAAAGCATTGGCCAATGGAACGACTCCGCTGATGCATGCCGCCCGCATGGGCGAGACCGAGGTTGTGCAGGCATTGCTGGCACGGGGCGCCGATCCGTCCTTGCTGAATGCGGATCGCAACGGCGCATTGTGGTTCGCCTGCTTTGCCGACAGCCAGGCCTGCGCAACCGCTCTCATCAATGCGGGCGCTCAACTCGACAGCCAGAACATCAACGGTGCCACGGCTCTGATCTATTGTGCATCTGCTGGCAAGGCTGCACTGGTGCGGCTGCTGCTGGATGCGGGTGCGAATCGGGATTTGATGACGCTGGACGATTTCACTGCACCGGAACTGGCTGCCAGCCAGGAGTGCTTGAAGATGCTCAGGGCGGCGAGGAGTGTGACCCATGTCTGAGCGATCTGGATCGCCATTCGCTGTGAACAGCATGCAGCACCGCGCCTTTGGCAAGCTGGTGAAGCTGCAATTCGCAGATGACTTCACCTTGAGGCTGACCCAGGCCGAGGCATCCAGTCTCTCGTTTGCGCTGGTCGCCGTGCGCGACGGTATCAGTCCGGAACGCGAGATCTACATGAGCCCGATCGCCAGCGATGCTGCATTCGTCGGTTCGGTATGCGACTCGGGGATGAGCATCGCCGTGCCGGCAGGCGCGCTGGAACTGGATTGGTTCAATGTGGGGCGATTGGCAGAGTTGCTTGCTGCGGCGATAGATTAATACCGGTTGTGTCTGGATGCGACAGGGGCCTGGCTGTCGTACCGGATCCAATGTCTCACGATCGCTTGGGGTTTTCCTGATCGAACTGTTTTTCAGCTTTTTCAAGGTGACGAATCAGCAGATGGGAGATCACGTTCACTCCGACCCCGGCAAACAGCGCCGGCAGCAGATACAACGCCAGGGAGATTTCTGAAGAGAACATCCTGTCGTCAATGAACGAGGGTGACGCGGCTGCGATCACTTTCAACCTCTGCAACAGAAACACGCACACGCCCGCGATCGCTATCAAGGTGATGCCGAACATCAACACGGCACCGCGGGAGATCACCTTTTTCCACATCATGTAGCCATAGATACCGGCGGGCAGCACGATCGAAAAGATGATCAGCAGAAAGAACTCGATCTCGGAGAATGCGGAGACCACCATTTTCAGTTCACCTTCTGGTTCAAAGAATGACGCCAACGTTTTGCTTGTGCAAATCTCATCTGGAATCAACCAGCAACTTGACTTGAGCTACTTCTGTTCTGACCTTCAACCATGCACTGATCCTTTGTTGCTCTGTTTTGCTGAGTGCTTTCTTCGTTGAGATACTAACTAACAAAACAATTGCATTGTCTGACTTGCCGGTTTGATGCTCCATTGCCTTTGCAAAAGACAGTTTCTGTACTTGGGGATATTGCGCCAATAGTTCATCAAAGATTTTTTTCTGCTCTGCCAAACTTGCTGATTGCTCGGCTTGCTGTTCCTGTAAGAGTGCAATCTGTTTTTGCAGGTCGTGGATCTGCTTGTTCTTTGTATCAAAGATATCCTGACTTGTATTTAGCAATTCAGCGAGCAGCGATTTTTTCAGTGATGTTTCGTCAAATTCATTATAGGCAGATTGGTGAATGACCAGTCTGGCTTTAGGTATGCGGTAGCTTTCCAGTCTTTTCGAAAGGTCCGATAGCTTTTCATCGCTGACCTTCTGGCCTATCAAGGTGATATCGATCTCGTGCTTGTCTGCCGAAATATTCTCCTTAGCAACAACACTGTTCTCGAACACCAGTTCATGCCTGATGAAGTCATTGGCCCTGGAATTGAAAATCTCGCGCGTGACTAGTCCATATGCCAGATAGATGCTGGGTACGATCGTTAACATGATCACCAGGTAGATGTAGCGTTTCACCTTGCGTTCCCGCTCGGCGCTTACGAAGATCTTGTGCGGAGGGTTGATGTAACTGATCAGTAACAGGGTAGCGAATGCAATAAATACGCAGTTGATGAAGAACAGATAAAAAGCACCGAAGAACATTTCCATGGAGCCATTGGCCAAGCCATAGCCAGCGGTACATAACGGCGGCATCAACGCGGTTGCAATGGCCACTCCGGGTATGACGTTCGTTTTTTCTTTTCGTGTCGAAGCGATAATGCCAGCGAGTCCGCCGAATAGCGCGATCAGGACATCCCAGATGGTCGGTGTCGTTCGTGCCAGTAATTCCGACTGTACGAAGGATAGCGGGCTGACCAGAAAATAGACTGTAGAGGTGAACAGGCCGATCAGAAAGGATACCAGCAGGTTGCCCATGGCCTTTCTGATGAGGAGGCCATCATTGATGGCAGCGCCGTAACCTACCGCCATGATTGGCCCCATGAGCGGCGAGATCAGCATCGCACCTATGATCACGGCCGTAGAGTTGACATCAAGCCCGATGGAGGCGATGAAGATCGCCAGCATTAGCACCCATAGTTTGGTCCCTCTGATCTCGCAGCCGTCGCGAATGTTCTTGTCGATTTCTTCGAAGCTGTCTTGATCGGCGCGTAAATGGAAGCGATAGGCAAGCGAAGCCCGGATCCTTTTGACGACTATCCTGAACAGTTTCTTGTCTTCTTCTCTAAACATGTCGAATCACCCGTCGATTGCTTTCTTTAAATTTATTTACCTGGATCCGGTGGACAGTCATCTATTGTTGAGATTGAGATGCCTGAAGGGGCTGGATTATCTCCTGATTCTTTTCCGATAGAAAACGGTCTTTGTTTTGGCCGATGATCAACAGCAAAATCCCGGAATAGATGAACGTGGAAAGCATGATGACCCCGATCACCACAGCCTTGAACATTTCCAGATGCTGGAACGAAGCGGGGATCATGTTTATCATCACGATGGACAGCCCACCCTTGATTCCGGCAAATGTCAGTACGCCCCACCATTGCATACTGATATCGGCCATCTTGGCTGTCCTGTTGGATATCCACGCGAACAGTCCCATCATCACGCCGCGGATCACGGTCGTGGCCAAGAACATCGCCAGTATCTCGATCCTGTATTTCCACAATATGTTCAGCTGGATCATTTCTGCCATGGCGACGAACAGGATGGTATTGGCTACCAGGGCCAGTAACTGAATGTCCTCCTTGGTGCGAAGATGGCGGTCACGCTCCTCGATGGTGGCCTTGAGCCTGCGCAGGATATTCCTGAAGACGCCAGAGGATGTCTCGGTTCCTTGAATCTCGACTTGCAGTGCAGCCTCCTCGCGATCTATCCGGCTGTCTTCCTCGGCGATCGCCTGCGTCATCACATGATGAACGGTGATCGTGGCAAATATGACCGCCAGGATCCCGGATAGATGGAAGTGAGAGTGCGATCCCAGTAAATCGAGAATGAGATAGAAATGCTCGGCCAACTCGAATGCACCGTATCCGGTGATGATCAGCACCATCATCTCGGCGATGCGGTTGCTGGTCGATTTCATGGCAAACAGTCCGATGAATCCGACCAGCATTCCTGTCACTATCGATCCGACGATCACTTCGCTGCTGATTTCGACAACATACCCGGCTGTTATCTGCTCGCCTTCCAGGGCGTACAAGCCGATAAAGACGAAGACGATCAATGCCGTTGCATCGTTAAGCAGACTCTCGCCCTCGGCCAGGATCTTCAGCCGGTGTGGCAGTTCGAATTTGGAAAATATGCTGACCACTGAAACCGGGTCTGTTGCCAGCACCATGGCAAACAGCACGATGACCGCTGCATTGGAAAGGGCATATTCGGAAAACAGCCAGTCGGAAATGACCAGCGCCGTCAGTACCGAAAGAACCACTGCCACGACCGCAAGGTAGAGCAGGCTCAGACCATGCTCTTTCAGGTCAGCCAACTTTAGTTCGAGGGAATCTGAGACCAGCAGGATAGGCAACAGAAAAACCACCAGTGTGGCGAAATGTTCTGCATCCCCGGTCAATACCGGAACTTGCTTGAAAAGAAAATGAGCCACGAACGAGAGTGCTATCAATCCAAGCGGGGAGGGCACTTTGAACTTGTCCTCCAGTTGGAGTGCCATATACAGTATCCCGGTAATCATCAGCAAGATTGTGATCATATGTTTATATTCTGACTATTTCTTCCGTTCCAGCAACCAATAGACTATTCCGAGCGATAAAAGCGAAAAGGCGAGCGCAAACAGGATGAGCGGAGATGTCGACTCTATTTCAAATACGATGAACTGCCGTGAAATGGCAAGGATCGAAACGAGAACAACTGTTCTCGCGATCACTTCTCTGCCGCTCTTCAAGTGCACATGCATGATCGTATGGTTGAACTCTATTGCGATCAGCAGCGTCATTATCATCCCGAAAGCCGACTGGAATGCTTTGTGGTCCAGCGAATCGAATGCACCATGAAGAACAAGGTGGTAGGTTTCGATGATCAAGCCCCAGAATGCTGCGACTATCATGATCGATGTAAGAATAACCAGGCCTGTCGTAATCAGATTCTCAAAGCGGGGATATATTCTCGATGTAAAGGATGCTGTGATTTTTTCAGTATTGGGCATTGTGGCTACAGGATATCAGGGAATGTGGATATTCAAGCCTTGACTCTGTCGGCCAGACTCAGAGCTACTGCTGTTTATTGTGTCAGATTGCTTCGATCGTTACTTGCGTCTTCCGTCATGCCAATTCAAAGACGCTAGTCTCAGACCCCGATCTTCCGGAATCTATCCCAACTCTGTACCTTACATGGCATAAAGTTGTTGTTCCGCAGAGTCATTATGGGTGGGCTGGGGGTGTTGCAGATTCAATTCGAGTGTGGGAGAGATCTGGCGATCACATGGTTGTTCAAGTTTGCTGTGTTTTCCGGTGGCTGTGTTTTACTTAACTGGATGCATATCAGCAGCAAGATGCTCAAGGCGCCTACGATTAACCATTCGTTCATGGCGACCTCCACCTGTTAACAAATCGATCTTCGTTGGGGGTTATTTCAACTGTGGGGAAAACGGTGAAAAGCCGGATGAAATTCCAGCATTCCACCGTTCGAAGTACTTTAACCCAGGTTATGCAGGAAATCGACCCGGCGATTTTCTTTCCAGCACTTTTCCTTGTGGCAGGTGAGCCGCGGTTTATCCTTGCCCAGGCTGACCATCTTGATCTGGTCCGCAGGTACACCATCCTTCTCCAGAACCTTTGCAACTGCATCGGCCCGGTTTTCACCCAGACCCAGATTGTATTTTTCGCTGCCGCGCTCGTCTGCGTTACCTTGCAGTGTGACGACATCGTTTTTATGGGTTTTGAGGAACTCTGCTTCTTTTTGTATGACGTTCATGTACTCGGACTTCACGGTGTATTTGTTGAAGTCGAAATAATCGCTTTGTTTTTCCATTTGCTGTATCTCTGCATTCAATTTGCCCAGATCCACTTTTGCGGCGGCGGCAGATGCCGTTGCATTGTTCTCATTCGCTTGCGAAGTGTTGGTTTTCTGGGTTGATGCGCATGCCACAACCATAAGTGAAGCCAAAATGACTGCCAATTTTTTCATGACGAAATCTCCGGAAAATTAAGTGAAACCTTGTGAGGCAACTCCATAAACGGATTGAAGACTATAAGGTTGACATGAATAATATTTATATAAATGTTATTTGAGGGTGCATAATGCAAAATAAATCGAATACTTAACCTGGCTGAATGGACTTAAACTGTAAGCAGCTGGCGGGCAAGACTTTAAATACGATGTAGCGCAAGGAAGAATTAGCCTATGTAATCTTCTCGAAATATTTTCGACTCGCTTCTGAGTCTGTCCGGAATCAAGAGTTCCTGGTTCGAATTTATATTTTGATTAATACCGAATTGTGAAAATCTCGTTAGTATTTCTTAAAGAACGATTGATGAAAATTTCCTCGCTGGATGTTGACCTGATCCTGGATTGGAAACGAAGACTGGTGTTCTGGAGCGGAGCGATCAGCGTGGGATTGGCTGCGATCCTGTTTGCCATCGCCTGTGAGTGGGCGAACGACGTGTTCCATAAGCTGCTTGCAATTTCACCATATCTCCC
Source organism: Sideroxydans lithotrophicus ES-1 (assembly GCF_000025705.1). Lineage (NCBI taxonomy): Bacteria > Pseudomonadati > Pseudomonadota > Betaproteobacteria > Nitrosomonadales > Gallionellaceae > Sideroxydans > Sideroxydans lithotrophicus. Next base: position 903,262 of record NC_013959.1, read on the forward strand.
ATTGCTGATCACGCCAATCAGTCTGGCATTGATCGTCCATATCACCCGCAAGTATTTTTCCGGGGCGCAAGGTAGTGGCATTCCCCAGGTGATCGCATCGCTGGACCCCAAAGAGAGCAGCAAGGTGCGCGAGCAGGTACTTTCGTTACGCGTGACCATGGGCAAGATCATGCTGACCATCCTGGGGCTCATGAGCGGGACATCGGTGGGCCGCGAAGGGCCTACCGTGCAGATCGGTGCATCCATCATGCACAAGCTGGGCAGCCTGGCGCGCTTTCCCAAGCATGATCTCGACAAGGGCTTGATACTCGCCGGCGCAGCTGCCGGCGTCGCTGCCGCGTTCAACACTCCGCTTGCGGGCATCGTGTTCGCCATAGAGGAGATGAGTCGCTCCTTTGAGGAACACAACAGCTCGACCATCCTCATGACGGTGATCATTGCCGGTATTGTTTCGCTTGCGCTGCTCGGCAACTATTCCTATTTCGGCCACACCTCGGAATCGATGGATTTCGGCAAGGAATGGTATGTCGTCATCGTATGTGGCATCGTGGGCGGAACGCTCGGAGGGGCATTCAGCCGCGCGCTGATCGAAGTCAACAAGGGGCTGGCGGGGAGCATGGGAACCTGGATACGCGCGAATCCGGTCCGGTTTGCAGCAGTCTGCGGCTTGCTGCTGGCGCTGATAGGATTGGCTTCTGGCAACAATACATACGGCAGCGGATACAATGAAGCGAAGTCACTGCTCGTAGGCAATGCGGCATTGCCGGATAACTACGGCCTGCTGAAGATGGCCGCCACAGTGATTTCATACATCAGCGGCATACCCGGCGGGATAATGGCCCCAACGCTTTCCGCAGGTGCCGGGTTCGGCGCCAATATCGCCTCCTTCGTTACTTCCGTGCCTGTAGCCGCGACGGTCATACTCGGCATGGTCGCCTACTTCGCCGGTGTCACCCAGGCACCGATCACCGCTTTCGTCATCGTCATGGAAATGATAGACAACCACGAGATGGTACTGCCGTTGATGGCTACCGCATTCATCGCCAAGGCCTGCTCTCGGCTGGTATGCCCGACGCCCATATTCCACACGATGTCGGAGAATTTCATCGGCAAGAAATGAAATACGGTTTCTGAGCGCAAAGCCGATTCCAACCTGTCCGGCGGTTGGTCGGGACTATCTTGAAGAGTCGTCCTGCTTCGACCTTCTGTTTTTCAGATCCCGCATGCTGCTTCGCCAGATCAGCCCGAAAACCACTACGATGGTGACAATGGTAACTCCCTCGATCGTCCAGGATATCGCCTGGACTTCCTCTTTCGCGGACATGTTCAATACGGCTTGCGCATAGCCCGTCAACGGAAGCATCCCGAACATCGCAAGCAGAACGAGAGTCTGTTTTTTCAGATATATCTTCATGTCGTTATCCTGAAATCCTTCCATCTTCTTGATGTGCGCCCGGCAAGGTTTGGACGGGCTCCCCTTTTGCTGCATTGCACTCCGAACTGCGAATCATTCCAGTTTTTCTGCCCGAACGATCAGACAGGTTCCTGATACTTGTCTTCCAGCAGTTTGGCCTGTGCTGCAGCCAGACGCGCGATGGGCACGCGCGGGCCGGAGCAGGAGACGTAATTGAGTCCAACGTGATGGCAGAACCGGATCGAGCCGGGATGACCGCCGTGTTCGCCGCAGATTCCGACCTTCAGCTCCGGGTTGGTCGCGCGGCCTTTTTGCACGGCCATCTTCATCAGTTGCCCCACACCTTTGATATCCAGCACTTCGAACGGATTGTCTTCGAGGATGCCGGTCTCCGTGTAAGCGGGCAGGAACTTGTTCTCCGCATCCTCGCGGCTGAATGAGAAGGTGGCCTGGGTCAGGTCATTGGTGCCGAAGGAGAAGAACTCGGCAGTCTCTGCCATGCGCCCGGCGCGCATACAGGCACGTACCACTTCCAGCATCGAGCCGAACTTGAATTTCACGTCGATGCCCTGCGTCGCTTTTACTTCCGCATGGATACGCTGCACGTAGCTGTGGATGCGCTTGAGTTCTTCCACGGTGGCTACTTGAGGCACCATGATCTCGGGGTGGATCTCCAGCCCTTCCTTGGCACACAGGGCAGCCGCTTCCAGCACGGCGCGTATCTGCATGGAATATATCTCGGGATAGGTGATGCCCAGCCGCACGCCGCGATGGCCCAGCATCGGGTTGACCTCGGCCAGCGCGCGAACTTTCTTCAACACCACTTCCTTCTTGCTGATCACGTCTTCTTCAAGATGTGATTCCTTGAAGTCGCTCAATCCGCCCATGAGCTTGGTCAGGCCGTCTGCGTATTGCTGGTACAGCTTGGGGTTGAGCATCTTCAGCGTGTCCGGCAATTCTTCCAGACCCTTGATGGTGTCGCGCAACTGGTGCAGGTGCGCGATCTCCAATTCGAGTTGTGCTGCGGTGGGCAGGAACTCGTGCATCGGCGGATCAAGCAGGCGCACGGTGACGGGTAATCCCTTCATTGCCTTGAAGATGCCCTTGAAGTCGGCACGCTGTATCGGCAGCAAACGGTCCAGTGCGGCCTGGCGTGCCTCGGTCGTTTCGGCCAGGATCATCTCCTGCACGATGGGCAGGCGGTCGGTGCTGTTGAACATGCGCTCGGTGCGGCACAGGCCGATGCCCATGGCACCGAATTCGCGCGCGCGCGCAGCGTCGTTGGGCGTGTCGGCATTCGCCATCACCTTGAGTCTGGACACCTCGTCCGCCCACGACAGCAGCGTCGCCATTTCCTGCGAGAATTCCGCATGCACGGTCGGCACTTCGCCCGCATAGACATGGCCGGTACCGCCGTTGATGGTGATGACATCGCCTTCGTGCAGGGTGGTCTCGCCGATCTGCGCGCTGCGCAACGCATCGTTGATGACGATCTGCTCGCAGCCGGAGACGCAGGGTTTGCCCATGCCGCGGGCGACGACGGCTGCGTGCGAGGTCTTGCCGCCGCGACTGGTCAGGATGCCTTCCGCCTGGAAGAAACCGTGGATATCTTCGGGCTTGGTCTCCTCGCGCACCAGGATGATCTTCTCGCCGGCACGGCCGCGGATCTCGGCGGTGTCGGCATCGAACACGATCTTGCCGGATGCGGCGCCGGGTGAGGCTGGCAGTCCCTGTGCCAGCGATTTGCCGCGGAAGTTCGGGGCCAGTTGCGGCACCAGCAGCTGTTCGAGGATGGCAGGATCGATGCGCAGCAGGGCACGCTCCCTGGTGATCAGTCCTGCGTTGAACATCTCAACCGATGTGCGCACCATGGCGCGCGCATTCATCTTGCCGTTGCGCGTCTGCAGGCAATACAGGATGCCTTTCTCGATGGTGAACTCGAAATCCTGCACTTCCTGGTAGTGCGATTCCAGCCTGTCGCGCAACTCGATCAGCTGGCGGTAGATCTCCGGCATCTCCGTTTCCATTTCGGAGATCGCCTTCGGCGTGCGGATCCCCGCCACCACATCCTCGCCCTGGGCATTGGTCAGGTATTCGCCGTAGATGATGTTCTCGCCGGTGCCGGGATTGCGCGTGAAACCCACACCGGTAGCGGAATCGTTGCCCATGTTGCCGAACACCATGGTGCAGACGTTCACCGCCGTGCCGTTGGCCATGTCCCTGGTGATCTTGAATTGCTTGCGGTAATCCACCGCGCGTTTGCCCATCCAGGAATGGAACACCGCACCCACCGCGATCTCGAGTTGTTCGTAGGGGTCCTGCGGGAATGGCTTGCCGGTGTGGCGCTGGACGATTTCCATGAATCCGGCAGCCACCTCCTGCAGATGCTCGGTCTTCAGGTCCACATCCTGCAGGGCGCCGAATTTGCGCTTGACCGCGGTCATGTGTTTGTCGAAATGCTCGTCGCTGATGTCGAGCGCGATCTTGCCGAACAGCTGGATGAAGCGGCGATAGGTATCGTAGGCAAAACGCTCGTTGGCGGTCAGCTTGATGAGCCCTTGCAGGGAAGATTCATTCAGTCCGAGATTGAGTATGGTGTCCATCATGCCCGGCATGGACATGGAAGAACCCGAGCGCACCGAGACGAGCAAGGGATTCTTGCCGCTGCCGAAACCCTTGCCGGTCTTCTTTTCCAGCGCCTGTATGTGCGTCTTGACGGCGTCCATCAGCCCGTCGGGCAGCTGGTTCTTTTCCAGATAGGCAAGGCAGGCTTCGGTGGTGATGGTGAATCCGGGCGGGACATTCAAACCGATCTGCGTCATCTCGCACAGGTTCGCCCCCTTGCCGCCGAGCAGCATCTTGTTCTTGCCGTCGCCCTTGTCGAAATCGTAGATGTATTGCTTGCTGCCGCCCATGGTGTCTCTCCTTAGCTTGCCCAAAAGAAACCAGAAAACATCGACTGATTGTATTTTGTCGTGAAAGTCGAGTGTTCCGCTTGCACATTGCTACAACGCGCACAGGACGCATTGACGCATATCAGGGCCGATAATTAAAGGGGGCTGCCGGAAAAAAACGAAAAAGCGGAGCGGGTGATGAGGCTACAGCGGCAGTCCGAATTCGGGCGCGATCAGTTTCAGCCAGGCTTCCAGGCGTGCATCGGTAAGTATCTTCTGGTTCTCTTGGTCCAGCGCCAGGCCGACGAATTGGTCGTCTACAAAGGCTTTGGATGAGATGAAGTCGTAGTCGTCGGCGGGCCAGACACCGACTATTTTTGCACCGCGCGCGACGACGAACTCGTAGATGATGCCCATGGCATCGACGAACTCGTCCGGATATTTCGACTGATCGCCCAGGCCGTAAAGCGCGACGGTCTTGCCGCTGAAATCGACGTTCTTGAGTTGCGGCAGGAACTCCTCCCAGCCTCCGCCCATGCAATCGGTGGAAAGTCCAGGCAACTGCCCACCACCCAGCGTGGAAGTGCCGAGGATGAGATGCGAATAGCCGGCCACCAGCCCGGGGCTGGCCTTGTTGACGTTGAGAGCCTCCGCCATCGTCTCGTCGTCAAAACGTTTCTTGATCATTTTGGCGATACGCCGGGTGTTTCCGGTACTGCTGGCGAAAAAGAGGCCGATGCGTGGCATGATGTTCCCTCGATTGTTTGGCCGATTGTCGCGAACATGACAATCGGCGGGCGGTGCAACAGGCAGATCAGACGGGGCCGCGTCCTGCGCGTTTGAGTTCGACCGTCCGGGTCAGTGCTTCCTCGAATGACACCTTGTCACCCTTGGGCTTGTAGTCGGACAGCGCCTTGTAGACTGTGACGATCTTTTCGGTAGCAGACTGGCCCTTGAAATCGCCCTTGTCCAGTGCGGCGATGTCGATCAGCTCGTTCCAGATCAGGCCTTCCTGCATGCCGATGGTGGCGATGTTCAGGCCGCCCAGTTCGATCACCATGGGCTTGTTGATATTGACCACGAACAGGATGATGCGCACATCGGGGGCGAAATCTGCCTGGTAGTAAGTCAGCACTTTTGGCAGCAACTCAAGCTCGTCCAGACTGCCGACGTACAGCTTGATCTGGTCTTTATCCGCCAGCACGATGGTGTTCTTGATGGTGGCGGTAGGGGGCTTGCGGTGACCGAGCGCGTCGCCGACTTCGCCCAGGGCGAGTACCAGGTCTCCGCGATAAGCCGAGTAACCGGCTTCGGACTCCTTGAAGTTCATATTGAACAGCAAACCTTTTTGTTCATAAGTGTCGAATAGCATGGGGCACCTTGTCGTAAATGAATGATGGAGTCCTACGTTCAGCAATATCCGTACCAGTACCGGCGGGGTTTTTCAGTTACTATTTATGCAGTCCCTTTAAGGCAATCCTGTAACGAACATGAGCAAAGCTTTCACCCGCGAAACCGATGATGATGACGATGATGAGCAATCGGCGTTGCCGGCCATCCCGGCCGGCACCAAGAACTACATCACCCCTGAGGGATATCGCCGCCTGAAAGAGGAGTACATGCAGCTGCTCGACGTAGAGCGTCCCGCGCTGGTGCAGACCGTATCCTGGGCGGCTTCCAATGGCGACCGCTCGGAGAATGGCGACTACATCTATGGCAAGAAGCGCCTGCGCGAGATCGACCGGCGTTTGCGCTTCCTCGCCAAGCGTCTGGAAAACTCCCAGGTGATCGATCCGGCACAGCGCCAGGGTTGCGAACAGGTATTCTTCGGCGCAACGGTCACGGTATGCCACAGCGATGGAACCGAACGCACCTACAGCATCGTCGGCATAGACGAAGCGAACGCAAGCAAAGGCCACATCAGCTGGGTGTCGCCGCTGGCGCGAACCCTGCTCAAGGCGCGCGCAGACGATGCCGTGATATTGCAACTTCCCGAGGGAGTTGAAGAACTGGTGGTGATCGAAGTGAGCTACCAGAGTATCGAGTTGTAGCTGTAGATCCTGGTTTGTTAGTTTGATGGGTGGCAGTTATCGGCTGCAAATAACAGCCATTCGAATCTTTCAAAAGGTGTAGTCCATTCCTAATGCAACTTTGACAAAGATATCTGAAAGAGTGCCACCAGGATTGATAGGGTCAGCGACTTTAGCGAAGAGAAATAAGTCGGATGCTAGCCTAGCTGACAGACGTGGCGTAACTGGATAGATGTATCCAGCACCAAGTAAAAGACCAGTCCCAGTTACAGTGCGAGAATATGGCCCACTACCCAATCCGAAGTTACCCTCCGACCTCACAATCGATCTAAATAAGCCGATTTTGCCGAATAATGCCTCCCCTTTGTCCGTTGCTGCGCCAAGCATATCTACATGCACCATTGTTGCTTCATGTCTCCAGGTAGCAGTTGTGCTTGGACCTAAACAGAGTAGTGGACATCCCTGAGGATAATACGTCGTACTGCCGGAAATGCTTCCTAGTGTGTCGTAGCCTATTTCCCAACCAGTCTTGCTGTTGCCGTCGCGCGGCAACCACATACCTATGCGAATTCCAGCCCCATTGCTGCTGCCGTCAGAAACTCCCGTGCAATTGCTACTACATATAATGTACTTGCTTTGCCTCCATAAGTTCAGCGGTACAACATCGGCGCCAACATAATACTCTGCCGCCTGGGAATGCAACGCCAATATGGTCATCATCGGGGAGATCAATAACGCGACAAATTTCACTTGTCACCTCCAAAAGTCCACTCAAGATGAGAGTTAATAAAACAAACATGCAAGATGACAATACGCTCCTCAAATGGCTCGTGCAATATGCCGAGTTGGTCTATCTGTATAGGTCAGAATATCCAATTCGGATAAGCAAGTCATAATGTATAACCAAGGGTAATTATTTTTTCATCCATACAATATTTCCATCGGTGAATCGTCTTCACCTGCATGGATACGACCCTGACTACCAATGCCCTGATGGCCGAACAGGAAAAACGCATCACTGAGGATATCTCTCGCGAGCGCGGGCGGCTACGGGATTTCATCCGCCGTCGCGTGCCGGATGCGAACGAGGCCGAAGATATCCTGCAGGATGTGTTCTTCGAATATGTCGAGGCCTATCGCTTGCCTGAGCCGATCGAGCAGGTCGGTGCGTGGTTGTTCCGCGTCGCACGCAACCGCATCATCGATCGTTTCCGCAAGAAACGCGAGGTGCAGTTGCCGGATGTCTCTGGTGATGCTGAAGAGGAACATTGGCTCGATGAAGTATTGCCTTCACCGGAGGCAGGGCCTGAGGCGGCTTATGCGCGCGGGGTGTTGCTGGAGGAGTTGTATGCGGCGCTCGGCGAATTGCCGAAGGAACAGCGCGACGTATTCATCGCCCATGAACTGGAAGGGCGCAGCTTCAAGGAGATGGCTGCGGAAAACGGGGCAAGCATGAACACGCTGCTGGCGCGCAAACGTTATGCGGTGCTGCATCTGAGGGTGCGACTGCAGGCGATCTATGACGAATTCGATATCTAAGGAGAGTGGCGATGGGAATGAACTGTAAACCGAAATGCTGGAAGGTCGTGATATTGGTGTTGGCCGGTATCGCGGCGCTGGGCTGGGTCGTGATGGCGCTGTGGAACTGGTTGCTGCCGAACCTGTTCTTCGGTGTCAGGGAGATCGATTATTGGCAGGCGATGGGCGTGTTGTTGTTGAGCAAGATTCTGTTCGGCGGATTCCGCGGGCACTGCGGCGGCCACAGAAAGTGGCACCAGCATCGCCTGGAAAGCATGACGCCGGAAGAGCGCGAGAAATTCAAGAGCGGCATGCGTGGCTGGTGCGGCAAGCCCGGGCAGGATGAAGCCGAGTCGAAGGAATAACATGAGCAAACGCATCCTGCTGTTGGGGGCGACCGGACGTACCGGCAGTCTTGCACTGGAGTACGCCCTGTCGCAAGGGCTGGAGGTGGCGGCATTGGTGCGCCGCCCGCAGGCGATCAGCGTCAAATCGGAAAAACTTACGGTGATCGAGGGTTCACCGCTGAACGAGAACGATGTAAGGAAGGCTCTCACAGGTTGCGATGCTGTGGTCAGTGCGTTGAATAACAACCGGACTTCCGACAATCCGTGGGCGAAACGCCTGAGCCCGTCGCTGTTCATGACGAACTCGATACGCAATTGCCTGTCGGCGATGAAAGAGCATGGCACCCGCCGCATCGTGGTGCTGAGCTCCATCGGCGTGAACGAGTCTTTCGACGACGCAGTGTTCTTCATGCGATGGCTGATCCGTAACACCAATCTGCAATACACGTTCCAGGATCACGATGCCCAGGAGTCCGAGCTGCGCCGTTCCGGGCTGGACTGGACGGCTGTGCGGGCGGCCGGTTTGAACAACGGCAGCAAGCTCAAGTCGCTGGTGGTGAGCTATTACAACGAGCCCAAGCCGGCATGGATGATATCGCGTCTGCATACCGCGCGTTATCTCATCGATTGTGTCGGCGACACGACGACATTCCGCAAGACCCCCGCGATTTCAGAGCGGTAAGGAACTGGATTGGAGCGTGGCGGAGAGTGCAGGGTGTGGTTAATTCAGTCGCTTGACTTAATCAAATGACTGAATTATCTTGCCTCATCCTTTAATCGATCCGGGGCTGAATGTGACTGCCAAAAAAGAGACCCGCTGCCTGTTGCTGCAAACCGCGCAGCGCCTGCTTGGGCATCAACCGAGCGCGCAGGAAGAGACCCGCTGGCGCCTGCTGCAGGCGGCGAGCGAGGTGTTCGCCGAGGTCGGCTACCACGCGGCGACCACGCGCGAGATATGCAAGCGTGCCGGGGTCAATCTGGCGTCCATCCATTATTACTACGGCGACAAGGCGGAGCTTTATCGCGAGGTTTTTCGCCTGCCTTTCCTGAATGAATGCAATACGTTCGCTACGCTGGACATCGCGCAGGCTTCGTTGCAGGAAGCGTTGCGGTCGTTCTATGGCTGGCTGTTCCCGGCGACCGCAGAGGAAGACCCGATGCAGCAGCTCTTCATGCGCCTGCATGCGCGCGAGGAAGCCGAGCCTAGCGGCGTGTTAGGCGATGCCATGTTGCAGGCATTCCGTCCGAACCACGAAAAGATGCAGGCCTTGTTGTGCCGCGAGTTCGGGTTGAAGAAACCGGATGCAGAGGTGGACAGGCTGACCTTCGGTGTGATCGGTCTGGCGACGGTCTATTTCCACAATCGCACAGCCGTCGACAACTTCGCACCGCACCTGCTCGAAGGGCAGAAGGCCAGGGAAACGATGGCGCAGCGTCTGGTGGGATACGCGATGGCTTTGATCGAGGCGGAGCGACAGCGTCGCACCCAGGCCGGGCGGGCAAAGAAATAGACGCGCCGCAAAATCCACGCGCAGTGATACAGATCGAACGCTTTAGAAGGAACAAGAACAATGAGCACGAACAGCAAACCTGATCCAAAGATATTCAAGGGCGCAGTGATCGCACTGATAGCGATCGGCGCAATCGCCTGGTTCGCCGGCAGCAACAGATCCAGTGCCGAACAGGCCGCACCTGCAGTAAGCAACCCCGCACTGACCGTGCGTACCACGATGTTGCGCGAAGACAAATGGGGGCGTTCGCTGGAGGCTTCCGGCAGCATTCTGCCCTGGCAGGAGGCCATCATCACCGCGCAGGTGCAGGGCGTGCGTATCGCCGAGGTGAAGGCCAGTATCGGCGACCATGTGAAGCAAGGCGATGTGCTGGTGACGCTGGATAACTTTGCCCGCCTCAGCAACGACCCGGCAGTCTCGCATTCCGCACAGGGACGCATCGTCGCACCCTATGACGGCGTCATCTCGGCGGCCAACGCCAATTCCGGTTCCATGACCCAGCCGGGCATGGAACTCTTCCGCCTGATCCGTGGCGGACGCTTGGAATGGCGCGCCGAACTGACGGCAGACGAACTGATGCTGCTGCGCAAGGGCATGCTGGCGGAGATCGGCGTGGGCGAAGGCCGCGTCATCAAGGGCACGGTGCGCGCCATCTCCCCTGCGGTGAATCTGCAGACGCGCTATGGATACGCGCTGGTCAGTCTGGCGGACAGCACGGGGATCATCGCCGGGCTTTTCGCACACGGCACGTTCGATATCAGCGGCAAAAAGCCTTTGCTGTCGTTGCCGCAATCGGCCGTCATGCAGCGCGGCAGCATGACTTTCGTGCTGGTCGTGGGTGCGGATAGCCATGTGCACGAACGCGAGGTCAAGGTCGGGCAGCGCAATGGCGACCGCATCGAGATCAAGCAGGGATTGAAGCCGAATGAACCGGTGGTCGAGAGCGGCGGCGCGTTCCTGACCGAAGGCGATACCGTTCAAGTGGTGAAAGGCTGAACATGAACGTATCCGCCTGGTCCATACGCAACCCCATTCCGGCCGTGCTTGGCTTCGTCATGCTCACGTTCCTGGGCGTGATGGCATTCAAGGCCATGAAGATCCAGCTTTTCCCGGATATCGACCTGCCGATGGTCACCGTGACGGCAACGATGCCGGGCGCATCGCCCGACCAGCTGGAAGCGGAAGTGGCGCGCAAGATCGAGAACGCGCTGGCCAGTTCGCAAGGCTTGAAGCACATCTACAGCCACATCACGGACGGCACCGCCATCGTGTCCGCCGAGTTCCGGCTGGAACGCGATTCGCGCGAGGCGCTGGAAGATGTGCGTTCCACCGTCACGCGCATCCGCAGCGACCTGCCCAAGGAGATGCTCGATCCGGTCATCACCAAGGTGGAGCTTAGCAGCAAGCCGATCGTGACCTATGCCATCTCCGATCCGGACATGACCGAGGAGGAGCTGTCCTGGTTCGTCGACAACAACATCACCAAGCTGTTGCTGGGTGTGAAAGGCGTCGGAGCGGTCAATCGTGTCGGCGGGGTGACGCGGCAGGTGCGCGTCGAGCTCGATCCGGCCAGGTTGCAGGCATTGAACATCACGGCTGCCGAGGTATCCAGCCAGCTGTTCAAGATCCAGCAGGAAGCGCCGGGCGGACGTACCGATCTCGGCGGGATCGAGCAGACCGTGCGCACGCTGGCGACGGTGAAGACCGCAGAGCAGCTGGCGCAGATGGAGATCAGCATCCGCGACGGCCGCCGTATCCGCCTCGACCAGGTGGCCGATGTCAGCGACTCCATCGCCGAACGCCGCGCGGCCGCGCTGCTCAACGGCAGGGAAGTGGTCGGGTTCGAGATCATCCGTTCGCTCGGGGCCAGCGATGTCGAAGTGGGGCAGGGTGTGGCCAATGCTCTGGAGACCCTGAAGCAGACGCATCCGCAGGTCAAGGTCGAGCGCGTGTTCAATACCATCGATCACGTGTACGAGACCTACAAGGGTTCGATGGAGATGATCTTCGAGGGTTCGTTGCTGGCTGTGATCGTGGTGATCTTCTTCCTGCGCAACACACGTGCCACCATCGTGGCGGCGACAGCTCTGCCTCTGGCGGTGATTCCCACGTTCGCGCTCATGTATGTGTTCGGCTTCACCATCAACCTGGTGACGCTGCTGGCTTTGTCGCTGGTGGTAGGCGTGCTGGTCGACGATGCCATCGTCGAGATCGAGAACATCATGCGCCATCTGGAGATGGGCAAGACTCCCTACCAGGCGGCGATGGAGGCAGCCGACGAGATCGGCATGGCGGTGATCGCGACGACCTTCACCCTGGTGGCGGTGTTCCTGCCGACGGCGTTCATGAGCGGGGTGCCGGGCAAGTTCTTCGTGCAGTTCGGCTGGACGGCGGCAGTCGCCGTGCTGTTCTCGCTGGTGGTGGCGCGCTTGCTGACGCCGATGATGTCGGCTTATTTCCTGCGCCCGCGTGTCCTGCATGCGACGCCGAAGTGGCTGGAGATCTATCTCAAATGGGCGCAATGGTGCCTGGCGAATCGCCTGAAGACATTGGCAATGACGGCGGTGTTCTTCATCGGCTCGTTCATGCTGGCCGGTACCCTGCCCACGGCCTTTCAGCCCAAGGACAACCTGTCGCAGACCCAGGTGGTGCTGACACTGCCGCCGGGAAGCAGATTCGACCAGACCTATGCCCTGGCCGAACAGGCTCGCGGCATCCTCATGAAGAACCCGAATGTGACGCTGGTCTATACCGCCATCGGTGCGGGCTCGACCGGGGGCAATGCATTCGAGCCTGCGGGCACATCCGATGTGCGCAAGGCTACGCTATCCGTACAGCTGAAGTCCAAACAGGAACGCAAGTTGAGCAAGCAGCAGATCGAGGACCAGCTGCGCGAGGCGATGAAGGTATTGCCCGGCGTGCGCTTCAAGGTCGGTCTGGGTTCGTCTTCCGACAAGTACCAGCTCGTGCTGACCAGCGAGAACGGCGAGGTGCTGAGCGAGTATGCCCTGAAAGTCGGGCAGGAACTGCGCAAGATCCCGGGCATCGGCAATGTGGTATCCAATTCCAGCGTCTTGCGTCCGGAACTGGTGGTGCGTCCCGACTTCGCCAAGGCCGCCGACCTGGGGGTGACTTCCAGCCAGATCGCCGAAGCGCTGCGCGTGGCGACCAATGGCGATTACGAGCAATCGCTGCCCAAGCTCAACTTGCCTGACCGGCAGCTGCCTATCGTCGTGAAGCTGCGCGACGATGCGCGCCAGGATATCCAGTTGCTGTCGCACCTTGTGGTGCAGGGCTCGCGCGGCCCGGTGATGCTGAGCAACGTGGCGACGCTGAGTCTGGAAAGCGGCCCGGCCGAGATCGACCGCTACGATCGCCAGCGCGACATCTCCTTCGAGATCGAACTGGCCGGACAGCCGCTGGGCAAGGTGCAGGCTGCCGTACTGGCATTGCCCGTCATCAAACAGATGCCTGCGGGCGTCGAATTGGCGCCGATCGGCGATGCGGAAATGATGAAGGAGCTTTTTGCCAGCTTCGGCCTGGCGATGTTCACGGGCGTGCTGTGCATCTACATCGTGCTGGTGCTGCTGTTCAGGGACTTCATGCAGCCCGCCACGATATTGTGGGCGCTGATCCTGTCCATTCCCGGCGCGTTCCTGGCATTGTTCCTGACGCGCACAGCGATCTCGATGCCGTCGATGATCGGCATCATCATGCTGATGGGCATCGCCACCAAGAACTCCATCCTGCTGGTGGAATACGCCATCGTGTCGCGGCGCGAGCGCGGCATGAACCGCAGCGAGGCATTGCTGGACGCCTGCAAGAAACGCGCACGTCCCATCGTGATGACGACCATGGCGATGGGCGCGGGCATGCTGCCGGTGGCGCTCGATCTCGGCGTGGGAGACGGCAGCTTCCGCTCGCCGATGGCGATCGTGGTGATCGGTGGCCTGATCACTTCCACTTTCCTGAGCCTGCTGGTGATCCCGGTGGTGTTCACCTATGTGGATGACCTGATCGAATGGCTGCGTGCCAGGGTGAAAAGCTTCATGCCGGCACAATCCAGTGCCCAGATGAGTAAATGATATGAAGATCGGAGAACGTGCGATGAGATATTCGAAATTGACGGCGAGCGTATTCCTGTCGCTGGGCATCACCCCGCTGGCAGGCGCGACCGACCTGCTCGACATCTACCACGCGGCGCAGAGCCAGGACGCCGTGTTCGCCGCCGCCCGGGCCAGCCAGCAGGCAGGTGAGGAGAAACTCACCCAGGGCCGCTCCCTGTTGCTGCCCAGCGTCAGCCTCAACGCCAACACCACCAAGAACAACGTCACCACCACCTACGCCCCCGGCTCCTTCCTCGCCCCCTACGGCGGCAACCAGCAATACAACAGCCACGGCTACGGCGCCACCCTCGTGCAACCCCTGTTCCGCGAACAGAACTGGGCCCTGTACAACGAATCCGAACTGCAAGTGGCGATTTCCGAAGCCCAGTTCAAACTGGCCGAACAAGACCTCATCCTGCGCAGCGCCCAGGCCTACTTCGACGTCCTCATCGCCCAGGACAACGTCCAGCTGACCGCCGCCCAGAAGACCGCCATCTCCGAACAACTGGAACAGGCCAAGCGCAACTTCGAAGTCGGCACCGCCACCGTCACCGACACCTATGAAGCCCAGGCCCGCTACGACCTCATCGTCGCCCAGGAGCTGAACGCCGCCAACAACCTCGAGATCAAGCGCCGCAGCCTGCAGCAACTGGTCAATGGCAACGTCGGTACACTCAACGACCTCGGCCCCGGCTTCAAGCTGGAAGCCCCGGTACCGGCCGACATACAGAAATGGGTAGACGACGCCCGGCACGGCAACTACCAGATCGCCATGGCCCAGGCCGCGGCCGAGATCGCCGACCGCGAAGTCGACCGCAACCGCGGCGGCCACCTGCCCACCGTCGACCTGGTGGCCAACTACAACAAGAACACCACCGGCGGCGGCACCTTCGGCGCCACCGACACGCGCAGCACCGCCATCGGCGTCCAGCTCAATATGCCGCTGTTCCAGGGCGGCGCCATCCAGTCCAAATGGCGCGAAGCCGAAGCCAACCGCGAGAAGGCCAGACAGGACCTGGAGAACGCCCGCCGCAACGTCGAACTGCAGACGCGCCAGGCGTATCTTGGCGTAGTCAGCGGCATCTCGCAGGTGCAGGCGTTGCAACAGGCATTGAAATCCAGCGAAAGCCTGCTGGAAGCGAGCAAACTGGGACAGCAGGTGGGCGTGCGCACCAACCTCGACGTGCTCAATGCGCAACAGCAGCTGTTCTCGACCCGGCGCGACCTGTACCAGGCGCAATACAACTACCTGGTCAGCCAGCTAAGCCTGAAGGCGGCGGTGGGCGGGTTGGTGGAAGACGACTTGGGCAGGGTCAATCTGGCGCTGCACTAGGCCTGCCGTATCGGATTCTTGAGCATGCTTTCGAACTCGTGCGACGGGAGCGGGCGGGAGAAGAAATGGCCTTGTCCATAATCGCATCCCGCCGCTGTTAGCAGGTGGCGCTGGGTGGCTGTCTCTATGCCTTCGGCGATTACCTTTAGTCCGAGTTTGTGTGCCATCACGATGATTGCCTCGCACAATACCATGTCGTCCGATGTGGCCGTCAGGTTGCGCACGAAACTGCGGTCGATCTTGATGTAGTCGATATCGAATTTCTTGAGGTAGGAAAGGGAAGAATAACCCGTACCGAAATCGTCCAGCGCGACCTGGATGCCGGCATCGCGCAAGTCGAGCAGTTTTGCCTGCACGCTCTCTGTCGCATCCAGCAGCAGACCTTCGGTGATCTCGATCGTGATGCATTCGCCGGGCAAGCCCAGTTGCTGCAAATGAGGCAGCCAATCGCGGAAATAGCGGTCGTCGTTGCGGAACTGGATCGGCGATTTGTTCACGCTGATCTGGAACTCGGGGTGGTGTTCCTCGCGCAAACGCAGCACCTGGCGGACCGATTCCCTGAATACCCAGTCGCCGATCTCGACGATCATTCCAGACTCTTCTGCCAGTGCGACGAACTCGGCCGGATTGATCAGTCCTCGCACAGGGTGGTCCCAGCGGATCAGCGCCTCTGCCTTGTGGATGTTGCCGCTGCTCAGCTCGACGATGGGATGGTAATGCAGGCGAAACTGGTTTCTGGAAAGTGCATCGCGCAGATCGTTGATGAGGTGCATGCGGTTCAATGCGGCTGCCTGCATGCTGGGCGTGAAATAACTGAAGCGGTTGCGTCCGGCGCTCTTCGAGGCGTACATGGCCTGGTCGGCATTGCTCATCAGCAGTTCCAGATTGGGCGCGTCATTGGGATAGAGCGTGATGCCGATGCTGGCAGAGACGAACGCGACCTCTTCGGCCAGCAGGAATGGCGCAACCAGGGCCTGGATGATGGCTTGCGCGATGCGCTCGATGCTGTTGGCGTCATCCAGTTCCGACAGGATGACGGTGAATTCATCTCCGCCCAATCTGGCAACGGTATCCGACTCGCGCACGCAACCCGAGATGCGTTGCGCCGCCTCGACCAGCAGGATATCGCCCTTGTCGTGTCCCAGGGTGTCGTTGACTTCTTTGAACTTGTCGAGATCGATGAACATCAATGCCAGCGGCAACCCCTCGCGGTTGGATTTCTTGATCTCGTGTTCCAGCCTGTCCTGGAACATGCGGCGGTTGGGCAGGCCGGTGAGCGGATCGAAGTTGGCCTGTTGCCAGATCGTCTCCTCCGAGCGCTTTTTTTCGGTGATGTCCTGGCTGACGCCGGTCAGCTTGTATTTGCGTCCATGCTCGTCGCTTTGGGATTTGAAACGGATCCTCATCCAGCGCATGCTGCCGTCTGCACACAGGGTTCGGATCTCGGTCTCCACGACGAAATCCGCTTCGCTGGAATCCAGTTCGAACTGGATGTGGTCGCTGATGCGCTGGGTATCCTCGTGATGGATGAAGCGTTTGGCAAAGTCCTCATACGACAGACGGTATCCGCCGACTTCACTGGCGGTGGTGAAATGCAGCGAATAATACTGGTCGTTGAACGTGAATTCCCTGGCAAGGACGTCATATTCCCAGTAACCGAGAGTTGACATTTTCGCCGCCAGCGCCAGTTCATCATTGGTCCTGGCAAGTTCTTCCGTGCGTTTCACCACTTCTTTTTCCAGCCTGTCTTGATGGCGAAGCAGGCTCTCGTCGCGATCCTGGATTTCGCTCAGCATATGGTTGAACGCCAGGGTCAGGTCGCCGATCTCGTCGTTTGAATGCTGCGGGACCCGCAGTTCATAGGATTTGTTGTCGGCAATGGTCCGGGCAGTATCGGCAACGTTCCTGATCGGTCGCGAAATGACGTTTTGCAACCGGGTTGCCAGAAAATAGACCGCCAGCAGCGACAGGGCGGCGACGATCAGTCCCGTTTCAAGGTCGGCAAGATGGCTGTTCCAGTTGTCGGTGAGGTCGGCATGCAGCAGAACATATCCGATACGATCTTCGCCGCGCATCACCGGGCGATAGAGTTCGGCGTTCCTCGACCAGAATTCCGAACGTATTTGTTTGGCATCGGTCCGGTAGTCTGCAGGAGCCGTCTTGACTGCGCCATGGCGGTTCCATGCGGCCAAAGGATCGCCCTTTGCATCCAGCAACCAGGCCGCATCGATCTCGCGGTGCTGCTGCAGCGCATCAAGCAGGCGCCTGGCTTCATCGCGGTCCTCGAATATCAATGCGGCTTGAGCGTTCTCGGCCAGAATATCGGAGAGGCTGGAAAGCTGCTGCAAAGTTTCCTTGTAGCTGCTGCGCAAAGAACTTCCGAACAGCACCGTAAGGCTGACCAGCAGGCAGATCGTGCTGCTCAGCATGATCAGGAAGACAAGCTTCCTGCTTAGCGACCAGTTGGACAGATTCGGCAGGATTCTCATGAGGTTCATCTCCCGAAAATGTTCGCAGCCAGATTGAGCATCTGGCTGGACAGGCGCAATCCCGCTTTTCGGGTCGATGCGAGGTTGATCTCGAACAGTACCTTGTCGTCGCGGTAGATCAGCCCGATGTTGCCTCCGCGTTCGGCGAAGTTCGGTATGTCCGAGATGGTCAGAACGGGCCTGCTCCCCAGCGACTTGAGGATGGGAACAAGTCGGTGCTGTTCCTGGTCTTCGATATACAGCGCATGGCACGAACTGAAACCGTCGCTGCCGTCGCTGTGCGGCATGACCTGCAATTCGTACGCTCCAGCCTTGCGCCCGTTGAGTGTGGATAGCGAAGCATGCAGCTCGCTGTTTCCCAGCACGCACAGCCGGATCTTGTCCCCGGATTTGAGTGTGTCCGCAGGCCACTCTGCAAACTTGATGAAATTGAACACGTAGGCCGATTCGATCTGCAACTCCGTGAGTTCTGCGCGACAGGCTTGCGTACCCAAACCCGTGAGCAGGAACAACAGCAGAAGGAATCGCGCAGTGTCTCTCATGGGTTCAGGAGGGGCGATTGTTCAGTGAACGTGCCATAGCGCTTTCAGGTAGATCGTGCGTTGCGGCACGACCGGGAGAGACGGCATGTAATCCGGATATATCTGAAGCTGATTTCCGGAAAGCAGATTCTGCAAGGTGAGCGAAAGTTCGAGTGCCTCGTTCACCTGTTCGGAATAGCGCAGATCCAGCTCGGTCCTGGCATTGATGGGCATCGTACCAGGCAAGCCGGAAATGTACCCGGTGTTGGAAAGGCCGCCGATCCTGCGCCACCAGAGATCGAAGTGGCGTTCCTCGGTGATATCGTACGAGGAGCGAATCGAACCCTGATAGTTCGGACTATTACCATACACGACGCCGTTGTTGTTGGGGCCACCGTCCAGCCACATGCGCGAAGCGTTGACCTGCAAACGCCAGTCGGGCAGGGGATTCCACTCGGTGGATAGCTCGATGCCGCGCGTGCGCACCGACTCGGCATTCCCTCTCGGCATGGTCATGCACAATCCGGGTGAGCCTGCGGCCAATCCGAAGTTGGTCAGTGCTGCGGTACAGGCCGGATCCACGGAAATGCCCAACGCGCCGGCAACGCCGGGGTTGTTGGTGGTCATCGACGTGCCGGACATGGTGTCGAAGATGCCGTCGTAATGGCTGACATAGACAGTGAGGTCGGAGTAGAAGGTCGGCGTCCACTGAGCCCGATGACCGGCCTCGATGGTGTGGACTTTCTCGTTGCCGAAGCTGGCCTGCTCGCCGGGGGCGGCGTAAATCAGTGTCGGCAACGGGACCGAGGCTGATGGTTGCATGGCTCCCGGATAAGCGCCGATGGTGCGGTTGACTACGCTTGGCGAACGTACCGTCTTCGACCAGGCAAGCCAGAACGATTGCCGTTCTGACGGCGTCCACAGCATGCGGATCGAGGGTTGCGGAGACGTTCCACCGAAGGTCTGGTTCTCGATCCGTACACCTGCCTGGAAACTGAAGCGGTGCGGGATCAGCGTCCATTCATCCTGCGCGAAGATGCTGGCCAGACTGACGGTGATGTCCGGGCGCGATGAGGTCAGGAAACCGGTCGATCCCATGGTGTCCCGGTGTCTGCTCTGGCGGTAATTGCCGCCCCATACGATGTCATGCGCATCCCCGAGAGGAAAACGATGCTGGGCGTCGATATCCATCGTCGTGTGATTGTCGTAAGCACCGACGACCGATCCTCGATATTCCTCAATATAGGACTGGATGCGTACTTCGCCGCCGCCATCTGTCGATTTCTCGAAACGCCCAAGCAGGTCGCCGCCATTCTGTGTCGAAATGTAGGGGACAAGCCGTGCCGTGCCGTACTGGGCAAGATTGTATGTTGCCGCCGCGTCGAAAGTGGGGATGAGCCAGGGGTCGGCAGATTTGGTTTCGAAGACACGTCCGGTGAAAAGCCAGCGTGTGTCGATATTGACCGGCTTGTCGTAGCGGAAGGTCAGTGAAGTATCGTTCCAATAATCGGGGGCATCCATGCCGTTGAGTTCCTTGCCGCCATCGCGCTGCTGGTCGTTGGCAGTGATGCGAAAGGCCGATCCATCTTCCATTTTCATGCCGTAGCGCACCGCCAGTCCGGCTTTCCCGGTCGAAGTCCCGGCATGGCTATCGACCAGCCAGCCGGAAGTGTCTTGCGCTCGCTTGGTGATGATGTTGACTACGCCATTGACTGCATTGGAACCCCAGGCAAGCCCCGCTGAACCGCGTATGACTTCGATACGGCTGATCTCTTCGAGCGGGATATTTTCAGCTTCCCAGATCACTCCCCCATAAAGCGAGCTGTAGATCGAACGGCCATCGACCAGAACCAGCAGTTTGTTGGCCATGCGGCCATTGAAACCGCGTATGGTGACAGCCCATCTGTTATTGCTCACTTTGGCGACTTCGACTCCCGGTGCCAGCCGCAATGCTTCAGGTATGGACAAGGCACCGGAGCGTTTAATGTCCGATGCCGAGATGACGAATACGGCGGCAGCCGTGTTGGAGACTGACTGGCTTTTGCGGGAGGCAGTCTCGATGCCGACTTTCATCAAGTCGCCCAGGCTGAGTTCGGGCCAGTTTGCTTCGCCGGTGCCGGACGCATTGGCATGCGGCGAGGCAAGCAACATGCAAAGCAGCATCCAGCTGCATATTGTTATTTTTTTCATGTGCTTTCCAGTGAGATTTTTTGTTCTGATTCGAGCGACTCTCCAGCTCAGCATTTTGCCGGTCGATTATTTCATAAATTGGATTTTCCTGTGTCAAGCGGCATAAGCCATTGTTACGCGTTTCTACGTTCCATCACGGCGGCGAAGAATCCGTCAGTATTGTGATATTGAGGGGTGAGTTGCAAGTAGTCGCCCATCGCCAGATCGATGTGTTGCTGCCGCAGCACATCGCTTGCAGGTACCAGCGTGAAATCGGGGTGAGCCGCCAGGAATGCCTGCACGATGGCCTGGTTCTCTTCATGCAGCAGGCTGCAGGTGGCATAGACCAGACGGCCACCCTGTTTCAGCAGACGCGCAGCCGAAGCGAGGATCGCCGCCTGTTTCTCGTTGAGTTCGGCCACGCTCTGAGCCGACTGGCGGAACTTGAGATCCGGATTGCGGCGCAGCGTTCCCAGCCCGCTGCACGGTGCATCCACCAGCACGCGGTCGATCTTGCCGGCCAGTCTTTTTACCTTGTTGTCGTTTTCGTGGGCGATGAGCTGCGGCTGCACGTTGCTCAACCCGGAACGTTTCAAACGCGGCTTCAGGTTGGTGAGCCGTTTTTCCGAAACGTCCCATGCATACAGCCTGCCCTGAGAATTCATCATTGCGCCCAGCATCAGCGTCTTGCCGCCCGCGCCGGCGCAGAAATCCACCACCATGTCGTTGCGTTTCGGCGCGAGCAATATCCCCAGCAGCTGGCTGCCTTCGTCCTGCACTTCGAATTTGCCGGTGAGGAACAATGCGTGTTTGTTCAGCGCCGGTTTGTATTTGAGGCGGATGCCAATCGGTGAATAAGGTGTCGCCTGAGCATCCATGCCTTCGGCTTGCAGGGATTGCAGCACTTCGTTGCGTCCGGCGAGCAGCGTGTTCACGCGCAGATCGAGCGGGGCGGACTGTTGCATGGAGCGACCCAGCGCAAGGATTTCGTCGTCGCTGTGTTGCGGGCGCAGTTTTTCGACGATCCATTCAGGCAATTCCGCCTGGATGGAAAGCGGCAGAGCGTTTGCGTCGATGCTCTTCACTTTGCCCAGCCATTCAGCTTCCTTGGGTTTGAGCAGCGGCTCCAGTTCGCGCAGGTTGTAGCCGCCGAACCTGACCCAATAGGCCAGGGCCATGCGCCGCGCCGTGGCTTGTCCTTTGTCGTCGAGGGTGCAGGCATGATCGAGGAACAGGCGATGGCGCAGCACGCCGAACAGTGTTTCGGCCACCAGCGAGCGTTCGTTGGAACCGATGCGTTCGGCCTGGAAGAAATGGCGCAACACGGCATCGGACGGATGTTCCATTTTCAGGGCTGCACGCAGGGCTTGTATGACCAGGTCGAGACGGTATTCAGTTAACAGCATTGCTTCTTACTCCTTGTTCATCCGACACGCGGATGTCGGTGATGACAGCCTCGCCGGTGACTTCGCCATTTCTTTCGATAAAACGCAGCTTGACCGGGAACAAGCGGTATTCCCTGGCCAGCCATATATCCAGCCCCTCCTCGTCGGGGGCGCGCATCTTGCGCAGGTGCACGGTGAGCATCTTGCCGAGCGGAGTGTCGATCGTTTCGTCAACGGCTATCTCGAACTTGTATTGTTCGATCTTCTTGCCGTTACACACCGAGACAGTGGTCATCTCGGTATGTGCCAGTGGCGGAAACTGGTACAGCACGCTCAGGATGTCCTGGGTATCCGGCGGCAGGGGCGTTTCGCCACCGGGTGCGAAAAATGCGTGCTGCGACTTTCTGTCAAATTCAACCGCATGACTCTGTGTGCCGGATCGTTCTATGCGTTTTTCGAGAAACTGTTCCGGTTGCAGGCCGTATTGGTTATAGCTGCCGCTACTGAACTGGGAGAGTTCGTAACTTTTGAACAGGCTCACCAGACCGACGGTCTTCGTCACCGCCTGCAATACATAATGCCCGTCCTTGATCTCCAGCGTGTGGACGGCTTCGCCGATGCGGAAGCTGGTGGTCCCGTTATAGATGGCGAAAGTGAGCTGAGCGTACTTGGGCAAAGGCGGTCTATCGACGGTTTGATTGGCGTTTGCAATGGTTTCTGTTTCCGCGGGCGCGCTGGCTGCGACTGGAGTGCTGGCAGCCACGGCACTGGCAGCGACCGGGGCGCTTGCCGCAGGTGGCGATTGCAGTAGTGCGGTGTTCTGTGCTGACTGATCCTTGACTGGAGCAGATTTGGGGGCGGCAGGTCTGGTTTTTGGTTTGTGCTTTGCCTTGGGTCTGGGAGGAGCCGAAGGCAAAGCTTCGAGTCTGGCGGTCAATGCCGGCAACGAGGACTGGAAACGCGGCAGATGGATGTCCGGGGTCCACAGCATCAGGCCGTGCAGCAGCAGGGAGATGCCGATTGCAAAAGCGATGCGGCGCGACGGAGTGTCCAGCCTGAAACTCACTGGGAGATGCTCAAGGCAGTGAGGACCTGTGTCAATTGATCGCCATTGTCCTCGGTCACTACGATCTTGCAAGGGAAGTTGCCGTTCTCGACTGACAGCCATATCTCCGTCTTCCACGCTGTTGCCTCCGGCGGGGTGCTCAGATACAGCGTTTCCAGCGTGCCCATCGGGACGGTGAGCATCTGTACCGGATGTGTCAGGTAATGGCGCGTGTCGATCTTGCTGCCATTGGTGATATGCATGGTCAGCTCCTTGCGCTCGCGCAGTTGCGGGATGTAGCGGAACTGGTATTGCACGCTCAGGCGGTCCTGTGTGGCCGCTGGCAACGGTTCGGAACGCTGGCCATTGCGGTCGCTGAGCATGAGATTGGATTGGTTCCAGTCGAAACTCGCTGCTGTGTTCTTGAGCGTTTCCTGCGAGTGCTTGTAGACGAAGCTCTGCGGCCGCAAGCCTTGTGCGGTGACATCGCCTTCGCTGACGACTGACAGCGTACCGGGCTTGAACATGGCGAGCAACCCGACCGGTTGAGTCAGGCTTTCGATGCGGTAATGGTTGCCGATGCGCGTGAATTTCTCCGTGATGACGGCGATCTTGACGCCCTTGGTGGATATTTCAAAACTGGCTTCTATGTGTTGCGCCGGCGGGGCGGCGAAAAGCGGGGGAGCAATGCAGCATAAAAGGAATGCGACGAGAGTACGCATGCTTATTCCAGACCCGGCGAGATGAGTGCCGCCCCCGGTTGTTCCAGACGGTCACTGGCCACACGGCCAATCTCATCCAGCCACACCTGGTTGCGGCACAGCCAGCGGACGGCCTGTGGGTAGATACGGTGTTCCTCGCACAGCACGCGAGCGGACAGGCTCTGCGGCGTGTCGTCGCGCAAAACCGGCACTGCCGCCTGGATGATGATGGGACCGTGATCCAGATCGGGTGTGACGAAATGCACGGTGCAACCGTGTATCCTGGTGCCGGCCTGCAAAGCGCGCTGGTGAGTGTCGATGCCGGGGTAGGCGGGCAATAACGACGGGTGGATGTTGATGAGTCTGCCGCGATAACGTTCGACGAAATTTGCCGTCAGGATACGCATGAAGCCGGCCAGCACGACAAGGTCGGTCGCGTAACTGTCGATGATTTCGGCCAGCGCAGCATCGAAGGCGGCACGGTCGGGATAGTTGTTGTGCGGTATCACGGCGACCGGGATACCGTGCATGCGGGCGATCTCCAAACCCTGCGCATCGGCACGATTGCTGATCACCGCCGCGATCCGGCAAGGGAGGTTCGCTTCCAGCAAAGCCTGCATGTTGCTGCCGCGTCCCGAGATGAGGATGACGATGCGTTTCACGGCTCAGCGGACTTGTGTCTGGTGTTCGCCGCCGTTGCGTGTGCGGATGACGCCGATGCGCGAGACCGTCTCGCCGACGGATCGCAGGTGCCCGATCGCCGCATCCGCATCCTGCGCGCTGACCACGACCACCATGCCGATGCCGCAATTGAAGGTACGGAACATTTCCTGCGCTTCGACATTGCCGCCCTCGCGCAGCCAGTGGAACAGCCTGGGCATCTGCCAGGTCTTGCTGTCGATGTCGGCAACCACGTTGGCGGGCAGCACGCGCGGCACGTTTTCGGTGATGCCGCCGCCAGTGATGTGCGCCATGCCTTTCACCGTGATCTTTGCCATCAGGCTCAGCATCGGCTTCACGTACAGACGGGTGGGTGCCATGATGCAGTCGGCCAGCGTGCGCTCGCCGTCGAATTTGGCGTTCAGGTCGGGCTTGCTGCGTTCGATGATCTTGCGCACCAGCGAATAACCGTTGGAGTGAGCGCCGTTGGAGGCCAGGCCGAGCACCACGTCGCCAGCGGCGATGTGCTCGCCGGTGATGATCTTGCTTTTTTCCACCACGCCGACCGCGAAGCCGGCCAGGTCGTATTCGCCGACAGGGTACATGCCGGGCATCTCGGCGGTCTCGCCGCCGATCAGCGCGCAGCCGGAATCTTCGCAGCCTTTGGCGATGCCCTTGATGACTTCGGTGGCGGCCGGCACGTCGAGCTTGCCGCAGGCGAAGTAGTCGAGGAAGAACAACGGCTCGGCGCCCTGCACCAGGATGTCGTTCACGCTCATCGCGACGAGGTCGATGCCCACGGTGTCGTGGCGGTTGAGTTCAAACGCCAGCTTGAGTTTGGTACCGACGCCGTCGGTGCCGGACACCAGCACCGGCTCCTTGAACTTCTTCGAGATCTCGACCAGACCGCCGAAGCCGCCGATGCCGGACAGGACTTCGGGGCGCATGGTGCGCTTGGCAAAAGGTTTGATGTTCTCGACCAGTTGGTCACCAGCATCGATATCGACGCCCGCATCGCGGTAGGAAAGACTGTTGGAAGGGGTGCTCAATTTAAGTTCTCTCTTTCTAAAAGGGAATTCCAATCCCATTTCTTCGGTGAAACGTCGTTGCCTAGCCATTTGACTAGGCTGTCAAAAGACAACAGCCAAGTCCCTGGTTATTGCTCACTCCTTGCTGTGCAACGGCGACACGTTACTGGCGAAGCCAGCCGATTGCGGGAGCCGTTGCATGGCCGTTCCTCCCGCACCTAAGGGCTACGCCCCACCGTGTTGGAACGGCAACTGCACTGCCTTCGTCGTTCGCTCGTCGTCGCCTGGTTTGACCTTTGAAATGAAATTGGAATACAGTGCCGCACGTTTTTAAGCCGCGGATTTTACCCGAAATGACCTCTTCCCGCTTTGCTGCCGTACAGCGGCCGGTCAGGGCCGTCGTTTTGCAGGGCGTGCCGCGATGTTCCCTGCCTGAATGAGTGAGATATACGACGAGCCATGACGCAAATGCTATTGGGCATAGCCCCCGAATGGATCCCCACGCTGGAGAACTTCGTTGTCGGACGCAACGTCGAGTTGCTTTCGGCTTTGCGTCATGCACTCGCTGGCACTCAGGGTGAGCGCATGCTGTATGTCTGGGGCGATGCGGGGGGCGGCAAGAGCCATCTGCTGCAAGCATCGGCCGGACTGGCGCTGGCATCTGGACAATCGGCGATCTGTACCTGTGGTGCAGTGCCGGAGGCCGCACAGGTGGTCGCGGTCGACGATGTCGAGAAACTGGACGATGAGGCTCAAGTCGCATTGTTCGCCCTGTATAACCGCCAGCGCGAGAACGGCGGCATGCTGCTGGTGGGCGGCAGGCAGGCTCCCGCATTCCTGTCGTTGCGCGAAGACCTGCGCACCCGCCTGGGCTGGGGCCTGGTGTATCAGGTGCATGCGCTGAACGATACCGAGAAAGCGCAGGCACTGGAACAACACGCCATGGCGCGGGGTTTCGAATTGACGACCGAGGTTACCACCTATCTGTTGCGGCATGGTCGCCGCGACCTGCCAGCCTTGCTGGCGACGCTGGATGCTCTGGATGAGCTTTGCCTGCGCCTGAAGCGTGCCGCATCCGTGCCGCTGTTGAAAGAGGTGATGCGCAACGATCAGCCAGGGTAGTCGGCTTCTGTCAAATCTGCGAGAATTGAACGTGGAGGGTGTGTCAAAAAAACAAGAACGTGATTTCAATCTTAAAAATTGGGGAAAACTTTATGAAGAAGCAAATTCTATTGGCAGCAATGTTGGCGGCGATGTCGGCTCCGGCATTTGCGGGTACCGGTATCGAAGCGCGCATCTCTACTTTGGGCTATGGCCTGGGGCTGGGATTCCAGGCGACCGATTCGGTAGTGGCACGCGTGGGTTTCAATCAGTTCAGCAAGACCTATTCCACTACCTCGGGTACGGTGAATTACAACGGCAATCTGAAGCTTTCCAGTGCCGACCTGCTGGCTGACTGGCACCTGTTTGGTGGCGTGACACACCTTACGGCAGGCTTGGTCTACAACAACAATAAAGTCGAGATGACTTCCGTTGGTCAATATACGCTTAACGGCAATCCTTATACCGGCACGTTGAATTCTTCCGTGACCTTCAACAAGGTTGCACCCTACCTGGGGTTCGGCTGGAGCGGTCAACCGAAGAACAGCGGGTTTTCCTTCAATTCCGATTTCGGCGTCCTGTTCCAGGGGCAGCCTAAAGCATCCGTCAGCGGCAGCGGCAATGCTGCAGCCGATGCGACTGCACAGGCAGACTTGGAGAACAGCCTGAAGAACTTCAGGTACTACCCGGTGATCTCGGTCGGTATCGCTTACGCGTTCTAAAGTCATCAAGTAACGGTTGTTCGGAAGCCAGGCCATGCAGCACGCCTGGCTTCTTTAATTTGGGAGAAAGTAGTGAATCTGGCTTTATTCGACTTGGACAATACCCTGCTGAGCGGCGACAGCGACTTCGAGTGGTCGCAGTTCCTGATCGAGCAGGGCGTGCTGGACCGCGAGCTGTTCGAGGCAAAGAACCTTGCGTTCTACGAACAATACAAGGCGGGTACGCTGAATATCTCCGAGTTTCTCGATTTCCAGCTCAAACCCTTGTCGCGGCACGCGCGGAAGTTGCTGGACGAGTGGCATCAGGAATTCATGCGGCGCAAGGTGCGCCCCATGATGGGCGACAAGGCGCGAGCCCTGGTCGCGAAGCACAAGTCGGCGGGCGACGTGTGCGTGATCATCACTGCCACCAACAGCTTCGTGACGGCTCCCATCGCGCGTGAGTTCGGCATCGAGCATCTGATCGCCACCGATCCGGAAGAAAAGGATGGCGAATTCACGGGCAATGTCGCAGGTGTGCCCAGTTTCCGCGACGGCAAGGTTGTGCGCATGGAAAGCTGGCTGGCGGAACGCGGTCAGGGTTGGGAAAGCTTTGAGAAAACATGGTTCTATAGTGATTCCCTGAACGACCTCCCGCTGTTGTCCAAGGTGAGCTGTCCGGTTGCCGTCGATCCCGATGCAACCTTGCGCGTGCATGCCGAAAAACGAGGCTGGACGGTCATTTCCCTGCGCTGAGGGGGAGGCTTAAGGGGCAGTGTATAATCTGTCCCGTAGATGTCCATAGGATCGCCGCCCTTGCGGCGATTTCAACTTTTACTGACGATGATAAAAAGACTGATCAAACGGGTGTTCGGCAAGACTGTTCCGGTGCGTGTTGCAGGCGCCGCGCATGTGATTCCATTCGAGTTGCACAAAGTGAGCCGCGATGGGATCAGTTACGGTGCCCGGCGGGTGACCGATGGGTTGCAAGCTGCCGGATTCAAGGCCTTTGTGGTCGGCGGCGCGGTGCGCGACCTGTTGCTGGACCGCCAGCCCAAGGATTTCGATGTGGCGACCGATGCCACGCCGGAAGAGGTGAAGCGAGTGTTCCGCCGCGCGCGCATCATCGGCCGGCGTTTCCGGCTGGTGCATGTGATGTTCGGGGAAGAGACGGTGGAGGTCTCGACCTTCCGCCGTGCCATTGATGCGGAAGACGCCGAAACCGACGAGCACGGGCGTATCCTGCGCGACAACGAGTTCGGCGATCAGGAGCAGGATGCCGCGCGGCGCGATTTCACCGCCAACGGCTTGTTCTATGACCCTGCCACGCAAGAGATATTCGACTACCACCACGGCTACGAAGATATCCGTGCCAACACCTTGCGCATGATCGGCGACCCGGAAGTGCGCTATCGCGAAGATCCGGTGCGCATGTTGCGAGCGGTGAGGCTTTCGGCCAAGCTGGGGATGAAACTGGATCCGGCCACTGCGGCCCCGATCTCGAAAATGAAGGAATTGCTGAGCAACGTGCCGGAGGCACGGTTGTTCGACGAGATGCTCAAGCTGCTGTTGTCCGGGCAGGCCTTGCCTTGTATCAAGAAACTGCGCGCGATGGAGCTGCATCACGGCATGCTGCCGATGCTCGATGTGATCCTGGAACAGCCGATGGGCGAGAAGTTCGTCATGCTGGCCTTGCAGAACACCGACCAGCGCATCGCCGAAGAAAAACCCACATCACCGGCTTTCCT
Source organism: Sideroxydans lithotrophicus ES-1 (assembly GCF_000025705.1). NCBI lineage: Bacteria > Pseudomonadati > Pseudomonadota > Betaproteobacteria > Nitrosomonadales > Gallionellaceae > Sideroxydans > Sideroxydans lithotrophicus. The sequence continues at coordinate 931,963 of NC_013959.1, forward strand.
GTTCGCAGCCTTGTTGTGGCACGAAGTGCTGGCCGCATGGAAGGCCAGGCAGGATGCGGGCGAGCGCCCGGTCGGGGCGATGCATGCGGCGATGGACGAGGTACTGGACAGGCAGCGCGCGCAACTCGCCATTCCTCGCCGCTACGACACGGTAATGAAGGAGTTGTGGCTGTTGCAGCCGCGTTTCGAGCAACGTGGCGGGCAGCGCCCCCTGCGCTTGCTGGCCTTGCCGCGCTTCCGCGCCGCTTACGATTTCCTGCTGTTGCGTTGCCAGAGCGGAGAAGTGGATGCAGAGCTGGGTGCATGGTGGGAGGAATTCCAGCATGCCAGCGACGAGCGTCGCAACGAGATGCTGTTGCCAGACAGCGGTGGCCCGAAGAAACGCCGCCGCCGCAACAAGAAACCTGCCGCCGCCCAGGCTGAACTGCCCATAGATTGATGAAGCGCCTTCAACACGTTGCATTCGTAGGGTTGGGTAGCAATCTGGCCGATCCGGTGTTTCAGGTGTCCAGCGCACTGGAGGCTCTGGCTGGATTGCCGCAGACGCGCATGGTAAGGCACTCTTCGTTGTATCGCAGCGCCCCGGTGGGCTATCTGGATCAACCGGATTTCATCAATGCTGTGGCGCAGATCGAAACGGAACTGAAACCCCGTGCCCTGCTGGATATGCTGCTCGCCCTGGAACACGAATGCGGACGCACGCGCGAGTTCTGCAATGCGCCGCGCACTCTGGACCTGGATGTGTTGCTTTATGACGATCTGCAGCACCACGAGCATGGCTTGACCATCCCGCATCCGCAGATGCATCTGCGCGCGTTCGTGTTGCAACCTTTGCTGGAGATCGCGCCTGACTGCGTTATCCCGGGGATCGGTTCCGCAGCAGAGGCGGCCTTGCTATGCACGGGACAAACTTTGGAGCGGATCTGAATGCCCTTGAGCAAATATCGATATATCGTGGTGGAAGGCCCCATCGGCGTGGGCAAGACCAGCCTGGCGCAGCGCCTCGCCGAGCATGTCGAAGTGCAGCCATTGCTGGAGAAACCGCAGGACAATCCTTTTCTGGCCAGCTTCTATCAGGACCCGGTGCGCTATGCCTTGCCCACGCAGTTGTTCTTCCTGTTCCAGCGCATCAACGAAGCGCGCGACATGGCGCAGATGGACTTGTTCCAGACCCGTACCATCTCCGACTACCTGTTCGAGAAAGATGCATTGTTCGCGCGTTTGACCCTGAGCGACGACGAGTACAAACTCTACCAGACCATCTATCAGGGACTCTCGCCGCAAGTACCCACGCCCGATCTGGTGATCTACCTGCAAGCCCCCACTTATGCCCTGGCCGAACGCGTACGGCGGCGCGGGAATCGTTATGAAAGATCCATCCAGGACGATTATCTGGCGCGGCTGGCCGACAGCTATGGCGAGTTCTTTCACCAGTACGATGAAGCGCCGCTGCTGGTGGTGAATAGCGAACACCTGAATTTTGTGGATAATTCTGATGACTTCGAATTGCTGCTCGATCGTATCGGCAAGATGCGCGGGCGGCGGGAATATTTCAACGTGGGTGCATGATGCGCAAGACACTATCGACACTGCAAGCGATGCGCAGCAAAGGCGAAAAGATCGCGGTATTGACCTGCTATGACGCCAGTTTCGCCACGCTGCTGGAAACGAATGGTGTGGATGTGCTATTGGTCGGCGATTCGCTGGGCATGGTGATCCAGGGGCGCGAAACCACCCTGCCGGTGACCATCGAGCAGATGGCGTATCACACCTCCTGCGTGGCCAGCGGCGCACAGCAGGCGTTCATCATGGTTGATATGCCGTTCGGCACTTCGCAAGTCAGTCCGCGCGAGACCTTCGCCTATGCGGTGCAATTGATGGCGGCTGGTGCGCAGATGGTCAAACTCGAAGGCGGTGCAGAGATGGCCGAGACCGTCCACTTCCTTGCTTCACGGGGTATCCCGGTGTGCGGGCATGTTGGCCTGACGCCGCAATCCGTACACCAGCTCGGCGGTTACAAGGTTCAGGGCAAAGGCGATGCCGCTGCGCAGAAGCTGTTGCAGGATGCTCTGGCTTTGCAGGGGGCGGGGGCCGGCATCGTGCTGATGGAGGCGATTCCTGCAGCGCTGGCGACAGAAGTCACCGCAAGACTCAGTGCGCCTACGATAGGCATCGGCGCTGGTGCCGGGTGTTCCGGGCAAGTGCTGGTGATCTATGACATGCTGGGCATCTATCCCGGCAAGAAGGCACGTTTCGTCAAGGACTTCATGGCGGGAACCGGCTCCGTCGGGCAGGCCGTGGCGAATTATGTTGCTGAAGTGAAGGCTGGGACCTTCCCGGCGCCGGAGCACTCGTTCTGATGCAACTCATCCACTCCGTGGCGGAACTGCGCGCCCGTCTGGCGCAGGAAATGTCGGTCGCCTTTGTGCCGACCATGGGCAATCTGCACGAAGGGCATATCGAGTTGGTGCGTATCGCGCGCCAGCATGGTTCCTGCGTGGTGGTCAGCATCTTCGTCAATCCCCTGCAGTTCGGCCCCAACGAAGACTTCGACAAGTATCCGCGCACGCTGGAAGCCGACTGCGCCAAGCTGCAGGGACTGGCAGACGTGGTGTTCGCCCCCATGGTGGGCGAGATGTATCCGGAAAAACAGACCATCTTCGTCGAGCCGCCTCCCATCGCCAACGAATTATGCGGAGCTTTCCGCCCCGGCCACTTTCTCGGCGTGGCGACCGTGGTGCTGAAGCTGTTCAATCTGGTGCAGCCGCAAATCGCCATCTTCGGCAAGAAGGATTACCAGCAGCTCGCCGTCATCCGGCAAATGGTTATCCAGCTGAATCTGCCCATCACGATCATCGGCGCGGAGACTGCCCGTGCAGCGGACGGCCTGGCGCTGTCTTCGCGCAACCAGTACTTGTCCGCAGATGAGCGAACCGAAGCGGCATTTTTGAGTCAAATCTTGCGTGGGATGGGGGTTGCCCTGAAAGAAGGGGAGACTGGTTATGCCGGTCTCGAGGAAAAAGCGGGCGCGGCGCTTGCCAAGCGTGGCTGGCAGGTGGAGTATGTGGCGGTGCGTAGACAGGCGGATCTTGGCGTTCCGGAGAAGAGCGAGCGCTATCTGGTCTTGCTGGCAGCCGCCCGGCTGGGCAAGACCCGGCTGATCGATAATATCGAGGTTGGTCTTTGATTTCGGGGCGTTTATAATGCGCGCCCGCAGAACTTTGGGCGGGAGTTTAAGATTGCCTTTCTCGTTCGCCTCCTTGCCAATCGGCAGGAGAGGATAGAGGAGAGGGCGGAGGAGGTGATCATGCAACGAACCATGCTACAGGCAAAATTGCACCGCGTGCGCGTGACGCAGTCGGAGCTGCATTACGAGGGTTCGTGCGCCATCGACGACGACCTGCTGGATGCTTCCGGCATCAGGGAATATCAGGCGATCGACATCTACAACGTCACCAACGGCGAGCGCTTCAGCACTTATGCCATCCGTGCCGAACGCGGATCGGGCACCATCTCGGTGAACGGTGCGGCAGCGCACAAGGCCGGCCCGGGCGATATCCTCATCATCGCGGCATTCTCCGTCTATCCCGAACTGGAATTGCAGAAATACCATCCCACACTGGTCTATGTGGACGATAACAACCGCATCATCGACAAGCGCGACAAGATACCCGTCCAAGCCGCCGCTGCCTGAATGAAAAAGCCCCGCTTTGGCGGGGCTTTTGTTTGGGATTGCCTGAAGATCATAACCAACCACTTGGCAACCGTCTTTTGGTTTCTTAGTGGGATGGCTAGTAGTTTCATCAGATGCGCTTTGCCAACTCGGCTGCTTTGCCGGTGTACGTTTCCGGACTTAACGCCTGCAGGCGTTGTTTCTCGCTAGCGGGGATGTCCAGTGTCTGGATGAATGCTGCCAGGCTTTCGCGGTTGATGCCGCCCTTGCCGCGCGTGAGTTCCTTCAGCTTGTCATAGGCATTTTCGATGTTGTAGCGGCGCATGACAGTCTGGATCGGTTCGGCTAGCACTTCCCAGCTGTTGTTCAGGTCTTCCGCCAAGCGCTGCGGATTGGCTTCCAGCTTGTTCAGCCCCTTCAGGCATGATTCGTAGGCCAGCAGCGTGTAGCCCAGGGCCACGCCCATGTTGCGCAACACGGTGGAATCGGTGAGGTCGCGCTGCCAGCGCGAGACCGGCAGCTTTTCGGACAGGTGCTTCAGTAGCGCATTGGCCAGCCCAAGGTTGCCTTCCGAGTTCTCGAAGTCGATCGGGTTGACCTTGTGCGGCATGGTGGAAGAGCCGACCTCACCGGCCACCACCTTCTGCTTGAAATAACCGAGGGAAATGTAACCCCAGATATCGCGGTTGAGGTCGATCAGGATGGTGTTGGCGCGAGCATAGGCATCGTACAGTTCGGCCATGCAGTCATGCGGCTCGATCTGGATGGTATAGGGGTTGAAGGTCAGGCCGCGCGCCTCGACGAATTTCTTCGCAAAGCTTTCCCAATCCACGTCCGGATAGGCGGACAAGTGTGCGTTGTAGTTGCCCACCGCGCCGTTGATCTTGCCCAGCACCTCGACGTCGGCGATGTGCTGGTGGGCGCGGCGCAGGCGATAGACGACGTTGGCCATCTCCTTGCCCAAGGTGCTGGGAGTGGCGGTCTGGCCGTGGGTACGGCACAGCATGGGCAGGTCGGCATGCTGGTGCGCGAGATGCTGCAGGCGTTCGATCAGCACCTGCAGGGTGGGCAGCATCACTTCGCGGCGCGAGTGATTGAGCATCAATGCATGGCTCAGGTTGTTGATGTCTTCCGAAGTGCAGGCGAAGTGGATGAATTCCAGGGCCTTGGCCGTTTCCGGAATCTCGGCAAGTTTTTCGCGCAGCCAATATTCGATGGCTTTGACATCGTGATTGGTGCGGCGCTCGATGGCCTTGATCTGTTCCGCATCCGTTTCCGAGAATTCTGCGGCGAGTTGTACGAGGTGTGCGATGGCGGCGGGGGAAAACGGCGGCAGCTCCTTGATGCCGGCTTCATTGCTCAGTGCCTTGAGCCATTCGATCTCGATCAATACGCGATAGCGGATCAGTCCGAATTCGCTGAAATGACTGCGCAAAGCGTCGACTTTGCCGTGATAGCGTCCGTCAAGGGGGGAAAGGGCGGTGAGGGCAGTCAGTGTCATGGATATCCGGAGCAAAATTACGGAGGCGCTATTTTACCTGCGCTGTTGCGGCGAGGCTATGCAATGATGCCGCCGCCCAAGCATATCTCGCCATCGTACGCCACCACGGATTGGCCGGGAGTCACCGCCCATTGTGCTTCGTCGAAGGAGAAATGTGCGGTATCCGGTGCGTTGATCGAAATACGGCAAGCCGCATCCTGCTGGCGGTAGCGCGTCTTGGCGGCATAGTCGCGCGTCGTGTCGGGCGCATGGTCGCCGATCCAGTGCATGTCCAGCGCATCGAGTTGCGGCTTGAGCAACAAGGGGTGGTCGTGCCCCTGCACCACGAGCAGGCGGTTGTTCGCCATGTCCTTGCCCGCAACGAACCACGGTTCGCCGCTGCTGTCCTTGCCGCCGCCGATGCCCAGCCCCTGGCGCTGACCGTAGGTGTAGAACGACAGGCCCATGTGTTGCCCCATCACTTTGCCCTCCGGCGTGACCATGTCGCCGGGTTTGGTCGGCAGGTAGCGGTTGAGGAACTCGCGGAACGGGCGCTCGCCGATGAAACAGATGCCGGTGCTGTCCTTCTTCGCGGCGTTGGACAGGTTGTGCTGGCGCGCGATCTCGCGCACTTTGCTCTTCGGAATGTCGCCCAGCGGGAACATCGATTTCGACAATTGGTGCTGGTTCAGGCGGTGCAGGAAGTAGCTCTGATCCTTGCTGTCGTCGTCGGCCTTGAGCAACTGGAATGCGCCGTCCTGTTCGCGCACCTTGGCGTAGTGGCCGGTGGCGATCTTCTCGGCGCCGAGGCGGATGGCATGGTCGAGGAAGGCCTTGAACTTGATCTCCGAGTTGCACAGGATGTCCGGGTTGGGCGTGCGTCCGGCTTCATATTCGCGCAGGAAATAGTTGAACACGCGGTCCTTGTATTCTTTGGCGAAGTTCACCGCCTCGATGGGGATGCCGATGGTGTCGGCCACCGACACAGCGTCGATCAGGTCCTGGCGCGAGGAGCAGTATTCGCTATCGTCATCGTCCTCCCAATTCTTCATGAACAGGCCGATGACCTCGTAACCCTGTTCTTTCAGCAGGAGTGCCGTGACGGAAGAATCGACGCCGCCGGACATGCCGACGACGACAGTGATTTTACGATTGCTTTGCACGTTTGGCCCCCTCCCTCTGGGATAACCAGCGACTTGGTTGAGGTTTTTTGCAGTCTAGTCGAATGGCTAGTTGCTTCACCCAGAGGGTTCGGGAGAGGGCTGGTCCTTTACTCATAGTGGGCGATCAGGTCGAGCGGATAGCGCTTGCCCGCAAGGTAGTCTTCCACGCAACGCAATATCAGCGGGCTGCGGTGACGATCTTGCGTGGCGCGTATCTCGTCCAGTGTCATCCACACGGCGCGCACGATGCCTTTGTCCAAGGCACGTTCGGGGTGGTGGGCGAGGGTGCGTCCGCCAAAAGCGAATCGCAGATAGGTGGTGTCGGACTTGGTCGAATGCCAGCGATATACGCCAATCAGGAATTCCGGCTCGAAATCGTAGGCCGACTCCTCCAATGTTTCGCGGATCGCGCCTGCTGGCAAAGTCTCGTTCGCTTCCCAATGTCCGGCCGGCTGGTTGAACAGCAAGCCCTGTGGGGTATGCTCTTCCACCAGCAAGAACTTGCCATCCTGTTCGAGGACGGCGGCGACGGTGGCGTGTGGTTTCCAGATCATGATGTAATTCTAAACGAAATAAAAAAAGGCAGGGCTCCCCCTGCCTCTTTGAGTACTTGCGAATGTTACTTGGCTTTTTTCATGCTTTCATGCTTGGCGGCGTGCTTGGCTTTATGATGCTTGGCAGCCGGCTTGGCGGTTTTATGGGCAGGTGCGGCGGAAGCGGCAGCAGGAGCGGCTGTATCGGCAGCAACGGCGGAGAACGAGACTGCAGCGAAAACGGCAGCGATCAGAATGGAAAGTAGTTTCATTTGTGACTCCAGTTCAGTAGTTTATAAATGAAGACACCGTCAGTGTCTTGAAAACTAACGTTTGAGTTGTTTCCGGGTTGACTCGGCGGTCTGATAGAAACAAAAAAATGGCAGGGTCACCCCTGCCATTTCTAGGTTGAAGCGATATTACTTAGCTGCTTCAGCTTTTTTTGCTTTCTTTGCTTTTTTTGCTTTCTTTGCCTTGTGAGCCTTCTTGGCTGGCTTGGCTTCTGCCTTGGCAGCAGGAGCAGCAGCGGCAGCAGGAGCAGCAGCAGGAGCAGCAGCTTCTTCAGCAACAGCAGAGAAAGTAACCAGTGCGAACACAGCGGCGATCAGAGTGGACAACAGTTTCATGAAAGACTCCAGTTTGGTAGTTAATAAACGTTTATGACACTGCTCGTGTCGAGACGAATAACGCAGCTGGTTCATAAGCCGTTGACATGAAGTTGACACAAATCTGACAAAAAATGCGAATTTGGTGCCGGGGGGGGAATCGAACCCCCACGCCCTTTCAGGCACCGGATTTTGAGTCCGGCACGTCTACCAGTTCCATCACCCCGGCAAGGGAAGGGCGCGAATTATCCATGAAACGTCAGGCCTCATCAACTACAATGCGCGTTTTTGTTCCGGCAGCATATAGTCTGGATGCGTACCGACGATTTTGATTTCATTTTGCCCGAGCGCTTGATTGCGCAACATCCCCCTTTGCAGAGAGGGGCGAGCAGGTTGCTGCAGGTAGGCAAGACGGGGCTGAAAGACAGTCAATTCGCTGACCTGCATGGGCTGGTGCATGGACATGACCTGCTGGTATTGAACGACACGCGCGTATTGAAGGCACGGCTGTTCGGCGAAAAAGAAAGTGGCGGCAAGGTCGAAGTGCTGGTCGAGCGGGTGCTGGGCGAGCATGAGGTGTTGGCGCAAGTAAGGGCCAGCAAGACGCCCAAGCCCGGAAGTCGGTTATTGCTTGCGGAAAAATTGCGGGTCAAGGTATTGGGGCGTGAAGGTGAATTCTTCCATTTGTGCTTCGAGGGTGCGGCCGCGGTGACGGCTTTGCTGGAACGGTATGGGCACTTGCCCTTGCCGCCCTATATCGCCCATGTTGCTGGTGCCGAAGATGAGGAGCGCTACCAGACCGTGTTCGCCCGGGAGCCGGGTGCGGTGGCCGCGCCTACGGCCGGGCTGCATTTCGGCGAGACCATGCTGCAGGCGCTACGCGACAAAAAGGTGGACATTGCTTACGTGACCTTGCATGTCGGCGCCGGCACGTTCAAGCCGGTACGTGCCGAAAATATCGAGGAGCACGTCATGCATAGCGAGCGCTACACCATCCCGCAAGCTACGGTGGATGCCATCCGTGAGGCAAAGGCCAAAGGCGGGCGCATTATCGCAGTGGGCACGACCAGCCTGCGTGCGCTGGAAAGTGCGGCTGCGAGCGGAGAACTGGTTGCCGGTTCGGGCGAAACAAGCATCTTCATCACGCCTGGCTATCGTTTCGGGGTAGTGGATGTGTTGCTGACCAACTTTCATCTGCCGCGCTCCACTTTGCTGATGCTGGTATGCGCTTTCGGCGGAATGGAGAAGATGCTGGCTGCATACCGTCATGCGGTGGAAAAGGAATATCGCTTCTTCAGTTACGGCGATGCGATGTTGATCGAAAGAGAACAATGAAATTCACCTTACATAACACCTCGGGTGCTGCTCGTCGCGGCACGCTGGATCTGGCGCACGGCAAGCTGGAGACGCCAGCCTTCATGCCGGTCGGCACATATGGCACGGTCAAGGCGATGTCGCCGCTTGAGCTGAAAGACATGGGGGCACAGATCGTGCTCGGCAACACTTTCCATCTGTGGCTGCGCCCGGGGCTGGAGGTCATCGCGGCCCACGGCGGCCTGCACCGCTTCATGGGGTGGGATGGTCCTATCCTTACTGATTCCGGCGGTTTTCAGGTGTTCAGCCTGGGCGAGTTGCGCAAGATCACCGGCGGCGGAGTGGAATTTCGCTCGCCGGTGAATGGCGACAAGTGCTTCCTGTCGCCGGAAGAGTCCATGCGCATCCAGCAGGTACTCAATTCCGACATCGTGATGATCTTTGACGAATGCACGCCGTATCCAGCGGACGAACAGGCGGCGGGCGTGTCGATGCGCCTGAGCCTGAGCTGGGCGGAGCGCAGCAAGAAGGCGCACGAGGGCAATCCGAATGCGTTGTTCGGCATCGTGCAGGGCGGTATGCACGAGCATCTGCGCGACGAATCGCTGACGGGACTGAAGGGCATCGGCTTCGACGGTTTTGCCATCGGTGGCCTGTCGGTTGGCGAACCCAAGGAGGATATGCTGCGCATCCTCAGACATACCGCGCCGCAATTGCCGGTGGACAAGCCGCGCTACCTGATGGGCGTGGGCACCCCGGAAGACCTGGTGGAGGCGGTGGGCAACGGTATCGACATGTTCGACTGCGTGATGCCGACACGCAATGCACGCAACGGCCACCTGTTCACCCGTTTCGGCGATGTGCGTATCAAGAACGCGCAATACCGGCTGGACACGCGTCCGCTGGACGAGCAGTGCAGCTGCTACACCTGCCGCCATTTCACCCGGGCCTATCTGCATCATTTGCACCGCCTTAACGAGATACTCGGTGCGCGGCTCAATTCCATCCATAACCTGCACTACTACCAGGAACTGATGCGCGACATCCGTGTCTCTATCGAGGCCGGGCGCTACGCCGAGTTCCAGGCCTCGTTCCGGCATGCGCGTGCAGGCTTGTAAGCAACGTTGGCAGAGCCGGGCGTGGGCGTAGTAAAACAGTCATGCCATCCATGTTAGAATGCGCACCTTCGATTTTTTGACCCCTATTATTCGAGAGGATAGAAATGATTTCAACGATCGGCCAATTGTTCATCAGCAACGCATATGCAGACGGTGGCGCACCTGCTCCGCAAGGCAGCATCATGGAGTTTCTGCCATTGATCGCCTTGGTGGCGGTATTCTATTTTCTCATCCTGCGTCCTCAGCAAAAGCGCGCCAAAGAACAGAAAGCCATGATCGAGGCGTTGCAAAAAGGCGATGAAGTCGCCACGGTTGGCGGCGTACTCGGCAAAGTGACCAAAGTCGGCGAAGACAGCGCGGCGATCGAGATCGCCGACAATGTCGTCATCCAGGTGCAAAAGGCTGCTATCCAGAACGTCTTGCCCAAGGGCACCATCAAGTCGATCTGATCCCCGGATCCTTCTAATCATGCTGTAAATCAAGGTGTCGCTATGAACCGCTATCCGCTGTGGAAGAATCTGCTGATAATTGTCGCGCTGATGCTGGGCCTGGTGTATGCCTTGCCCAATCTTTATGGCGAAGCACCCGCGGTGCAGGTGCTGCCGCTACGCTCGAATCTTAAGGCGGATGAAAAATTGCTGGCACGCGTGGAAGATGCGCTGAAGGCTGCACAATTGAATCCCGAAGCCATGTCCCTGGATGCGACCAGCGTCAAGGCACGCTTCAGCAACACCGATATCCAGCTCAAGGCAAAAGATGTGCTGCATGCCCAGCTGGGCGACGACTATATGGTGGCACTCAATCTGGTGCCGCGCTCGCCGCAATGGATGGCCAGCCTCAATGCCTTGCCGATGTACCTGGGTCTCGATCTGCGCGGAGGGGTGCATTTCCTGCTGCAGATCGATATGAAGGCGGCGCTGGACAAGGCCCTGGAGTCTGATTCCGGCGATATTCGCAGCAGTTTGCGTGAGGCTGACATTCCCTACTCGGGCGTGAGCCGTGATGCCAGCGCGATCACGATCAAGTTCCGCGATGCCGATGCGCGCAGCAAGGGCGAGGATGAACTTAAGCAGCGATTCGGCGGGCTTGAGTTCAATACAAGCGAAGATGGCAGGGAGTTCCTGCTGCTCGCCAGCCTCAAGCAGCAGGAACAGATTCGCATCCAGGAATCTGCCGTGCAGCAGAACCTCGTTACCTTGCGCAACCGGGTGAACGAACTCGGCGTGGCCGAGCCGGTGATCCAGCAGCAAGGCGCAGATCGCATCGTGGTGCAATTGCCGGGTGTGCAGGATACCGCGCGCGCCAAGGACATCCTGGGGCGTACCGCCACACTGGAAGTGCGCATGGTGGATGATGAACACCATTTGAGTGCAGGCGGAATAGCTCCATTCGGCACTGAGATATTCAAGGATCGCGACGGTACTCCGCTGCTGGTGAAGAAAAGCGTGATTCTGACCGGCGAACGCATCAATGATGCCCAACCCGGTTTCGACAGCCGCAACAACGAACCGGCCGTGCACATCAATCTGGATGCGGTCGGGGCACGCAAGTTCAAGGAAGCGACACGCGAGAATGTCGGCAAGCGCATGGCCATCATCCTGTTCGAAAAGGGCAAGGGCGAAGTGGTCACTGCACCGGTGATTCGTGAAGAGATCGGCGGCGGGCGCGTGCAGATCAGCGGCAAGATGAACACCGAAGAGGCCAAGGATACTGCATTGCTGTTGCGTGCCGGGGCTCTGGCTGCGCCGATGGAGATTGTCGAGGAACGTACTGTCGGCCCGAGCCTGGGTGCAGACAATATTGCGCGGGGTTTCCATTCCACGCAGATCGGCTTCATTGCCATTGCGATCTTCATGATTGCCTACTACCTGATGTTCGGTGGAGTTTCCGTACTTGCGCTGGGGGCCAACCTGTTGCTGCTAATAGCGCTGCTGTCCATGCTGCAGGCCACACTGACACTGCCCGGCATGGCGGGTATCGCATTGACACTGGGTATGGCGATCGACTCCAATGTGCTGATCAACGAGCGTATCCGTGAGGAACTGCGCAACGGGGTGCCGCCGCAAATGGCGATCCATGCGGGCTATGAGAACGCCTTTGCCACCATTCTGGACTCCAATATCACCACGCTGATAGCCGGTATCGCTCTGTTCATGTTCGGTTCCGGGCCGATCAAGGGGTTCGCGGTGGTGCTCTGCCTGGGCATATTGACTTCCATGTTCAGCGCCGTGCTGGTATCGCGTGCGCTGGTCAATCTGATCTATGGCCGCAAAGCGCGGCTGAACAAGGTTGCCATCGGCTAAGGGGATAAGACTATGGAATTCTTCCGCATCAAAAAAGACATCCCGTTCATGAGTTATGGCCGGTATACGACGGCCATCTCGCTGGTGACCTTCCTGTTCGCGGTGTTCTTTCTTGCGACGAAGGGGCTGAACTTCGGCGTGGATTTCACCGGCGGCACCGTGATGGAAGTCCATTACGCGCAATCGGCTGACCTGGATAAGGTGCGTGGCCAGGTTGGCAGCATCGGCCTGAACGATGCGCTGGTGCAGAACTTCGGCTCCAGCAAGGATGTGCTGATCCAGATCCCGCTCAAGGAGAACAAGGCGGGTGCGAAACTTTCTGATCAGGTGATGGATACCCTGCATCAGCAGGATGCCAGCGTTGAGTTGCGCCGCGTCGAATTCGTTGGCCCGCAGGTCGGCAAGGATCTGGTCGATAACGGGGCAATGGCGCTGTTGCTGGTCAGTCTGGGTATCGTCGGCTATCTGTGGATACGTTTCGAGTGGAAATTCGGCCTGGCGGCGATCATCGCTAACCTGCACGACGTGGTCATCATCCTTGGCTTCTTCGCTTTTTTCCAGTGGGAATTCTCGCTTTCGGTGCTGGCTGCGGTGCTGGCCGTCCTGGGCTATTCGGTGAACGAATCGGTGGTGGTGTTCGACCGGATCCGCGAGAACTTCCGCAAGATGCGCAAGACCGAGGTTGCAGTGATCATCGACAACGCGATCACCCGCACCATGTCACGCACCATCATCACCCACGGATGTACTCAGATCATGGTGACTTCCATGCTGTTTCTGGGAGGCGAGACGCTGCATTATTTCGCACTGGCGCTGACCATCGGCATCTTGTTCAGTATCTACTCCTCGGTGCTGGTGGCCAGTCCCTTGCTTATGATGTTCGGCGTGTCGCGCGAAGACTTCATCAAACCGGAAAAGACCGAAGCTGAAGAAGTGCTGCCTTAACAGGCATGAATCTGATAATGAAACTTGCCATGACTGTTCCCTCTCCTCAATCCTCTCCCGCATGCGGGAGAGGAGGCAAACGGCTCGCTGTGCGAGTTTTATGTTAATCCGATGGATCTGCTGACATCGTTCTTTGATATTGTCCTCCACCTCGACGCCCACCTGCTGGTGCTAGTGCAACAGTACGGCATGTGGATATATGCCATATTGTTCGGCATCATCTTCGCGGAAACGGGTCTGGTCGTCGCGCCTTTCCTGCCTGGCGATTCCCTGTTGTTCGTGACGGGTGCACTGTGCGGTATGGGCTCGCTGGAGCTGCATATCCTTATGCCATTGCTGATGCTGGCTGCGTTTGGCGGCGACAACACGAATTACTGGATCGGGCGTCTGCTGGGGTTGCGCTTGCTCAATAGTGTCAACCAGCGCTTCATCAAGCATGAGCATCTGGAAAAGACCCACCGCTTCTTCGACAAGCATGGCGGCAAGACCGTACTTTTCGCCCGCTTCCTGCCCATCATCCGTACTTTTGCACCGTTCGTGGCGGGCATCGGCACCATGAGCTACCGATTGTTCCTGATGTTCAGCGCACTGGGCAGCCTTGCCTGGATCGGCAGCCTCACGCTATCGGGCTATTTCTTCGGCAATATTCCGATCATCAAGAACAACCTTACCTTGATGATTCTCGTCATCATCTTCATTTCATTCATCCCGGCCATCTTCGAATTCTTGCGCCGCCGTCGTCAGCCAGGCTAGATGCGCTGAATCAAAGTGGAAGTGTGCGGATTCCCCGTAATCTGCTTGCGTCCCAGTTCAGTATTGCCCACTCCAGCGCCGTACTCACATCAGTCCGGGATAATTCGGCAGGCGGTTGCTGCTGCAAGAACTCCAGTACCTGCAACATCGTTGCAAGAGGGGCTGAGGCATCTACCGGCGCCGCCAGCGTCTGCTTGCTCAGCTTTTCTCCCGCTTCGTTCACCGCGACAGGCAGATGCATGTATCGTGGCTCAGGCAGGCCAAGCAGGCGTTGCAGATGGATCTGGCGCGGCGTGGAAGCCAGCAGGTCGGCGCCGCGAACGATATGCGTGATGTTCTGGAACGCATCATCCGCTACGACTGCCAGCTGGTAAGCGAACAATCCGTCCGCGCGTTTCACCACGAAGTCGCCGATATCCAGCTCGAGGTGCTGGGTGATGTGGCCTTGCAGCGCATCATCGAATTCAATGGCCTGGTTGTCAGTGCGCACCCGCCAGGCTCGTTCTTCGCGCCCGGACGGAATGCCATTGCGGCAAGTTCCCGGGTAAACGTGGCCTTCGATGCCGTTCAGCGCCGAGTCGGCGATCTCCTTGCGTGTGCAGCAACACGGATATGCCGCACCGCAGCTTTGCAGCTTGCGCAGCGCGTCCTCATATGCTGCCGTGCGCCGGCTCTGGTACAGTACAGCTTCATCGCTGTGCATCCCGAATGCCGCCAGCGTGCGCAGGATGTCGTCAGCCGCTCCAGCTGCACAGCGTGGCACATCAAGATCTTCCATGCGCACCAGCCAGATGCCGTGGTGATGTTTTGCGTCAAGGTAGCTGCCGATAGCGGCGACGAGTGAACCGAAGTGGAGGGGGCCGGTGGGGGACGGTGCGAACCGTCCCCGGTAACCGGGATCAGGCAGGGACAGCCTCTTCCTCAAATTCCAGCACTACCTTGCCATCTTTTACGTCCACGGTGACCTTGCCACCGTTCGCGAGCTTGCCGAACAGCAGTTCGTCGGCCAGCGCAGAACGGATGGTGTCCTGGATCAGGCGTGCCATTGGGCGGGCGCCCATCAGTGGGTCGAAACCGTTTTCGGCGAGGTAATCCTTGAGCGCATCGGTGAACAAGGGATCCACCTTCTTCTCGTGCAATTGTTCTTCCAATTGCATGAGGAACTTGTCCACCACGCGCAGGATGACCTCTTTCGACAGCGGTGCGAATGAGACGATGGCATCCAGACGGTTGCGGAACTCGGGCGTGAACATCTTCTTGATGTCGACCATCTCGTCGCCCACCGCGGAGGCGACTTTGGTGAAGCCCATTTGTGCCTTGTTCAGCGCTTCCGCACCCGCATTGGTGGTCATGATGACGACGACGTTGCGGAAGTCGGCCTTGCGTCCGTTGTTGTCGGTGAGCGTGCCGTGGTCCATCACCTGCAGCAGGATGTTGAAGATGTCCGGGTGCGCTTTCTCGATCTCGTCCAGCAGCAATACGCAATGCGGCTGCTTGGTGATGGCTTCGGTGAGCAGCCCACCCTGGTCGAAACCGACATAGCCGGGAGGGGCGCCGATCAGGCGCGAGACGGCATGGCGTTCCATGTATTCCGACATGTCGAAGCGATGCAGCGGCATGCCCATGCTATAAGCGAGCTGGCGTGCCACTTCGGTCTTGCCGACGCCCGTGGGGCCGGAGAACAGGAAGCTGCCGATGGGTTTTTGCGGGTTGCCGAGGCCGCTGCGCGACATCTTGATGGCGCGCGCCAGGGCGTCGATGGCCTTGTCCTGACCGAATACGGTGGCCTTGAGGTCACGATCGAGGTTCTTCAGCGCATTACGGTCATCATGGGAAACGCTGCGCGCCGGGATGCGGGCGATCTTGGCGATGATCTCTTCGATCTCGTGCTTGCCCACGACCTTTTTCTGTTTGGACTTGGGCAGGATGCGCTGGGCAGCCCCGGCTTCGTCCAGCACGTCGATGGCCTTGTCCGGCAGGTGCCGATCATTTATGAAGCGCGAAGACAGTTCTGCGGCGCTGGTGAGGGCAGCAGAACTGTATTTGATGCTATGGTGTTCCTCGAAGCGCGATTTCAGCCCCTTCAGTATCTCGATGGTCTGTTCCACCGAAGGTTCGGACACATCGATCTTCTGGAAGCGGCGCGACAACGCGGAATCCTTTTCAAAGATGCCGCGATATTCCTGATAGGTGGTCGCTCCTATGCATTTCAGGGCACCGCTGGAAAGCGCAGGCTTGAGCAGGTTGGAGGCATCCATGGTACCTCCCGATGCCGCACCTGCACCGATCAGGGTATGAATCTCGTCGATGAACAGCACCGCGTTGGGGGCATCCTGCAATTCTTTCAGCACGGCTTTCAGGCGCTGCTCGAAATCGCCACGATATTTTGTTCCGGCCAGCAAAGCGCCCATGTCCAAAGAATAGACGTGGGCGTCCTTCAGGATTTCGGGCACTTCGCCCTCGATGATGTTTCGAGCCAAGCCTTCCGCGATGGCCGTCTTGCCTACGCCGGCTTCACCCACCAGTAGAGGGTTGTTTTTACGCCGGCGGCATAGCGTCTGAATCACGCGTTCCAGTTCCATGCTGCGCCCGATGAGCGGATCGACCTTGCCCGCCAAGGCATGGGCATTGAGATCCAAGGTGTAATTCTTGAGCGCGCTATCGTTGCTGCTTTCCTGTTCGGTATCCGCCTCGTTCGCGGTCTTTTGCGTGGCGGGCTGGATCTCGGCAGTCTTGTTGATGCCGTGCGCGATGTAGTTCACCACGTCCAGACGGGTGATGGCGCGCTGGTTGAGGAAATAGACCGCGTGCGATTCCTTTTCGCCGAACAACGCAACCAGGATGTTCGCTCCGGTCACCTCTTTTTTATTGGTGGATTGCACATGCAGGATGGCGCGCTGGATCACGCGCTGGAAGCCGACGGTCGGTTGCGTATCTACCTCGCCTGTACCCGGGACGACTGGGGTATGGGTCTCGATATGTTGCACCAGTACAGCACGCAATTCTTCGATGTCCGCGCCACAGGCGCGCAACACATGGGCAGCAGAGGGATTGTCCAGCATGGCGAGCAACAGATGCTCGACAGTGATGAACTCGTGCCGTTTCTGGCGGGCTTCGACAAATGCCAGATGCAGGCTGACTTCCAGTTCTTGCGCGATCATTTAGTTTTCCTCCGTTTGGCATCGTAATGGATGCCCGTGCTGCTTTGCAAACTCTGACACCTGAGATACCTTGGTTTCGGCAATGTCTTTCGGGTACACGCCACACACTGCGGAACCCTCGTTGTGGATTTGGAGCATGACTTGCGTCGCGCGTTCCTGTCCCATCGAAAAAAAGATCCTTAGAACCTCAATGACGAACTCCATGGTGGTGAAGTCATCGTTCAGCAGGATCACCTTGTAAAGCTTGGGCGGCTTGGTTTTGCTGCGCTCCAGCAGGTTTACATTTTCTTGCTTGGTTGCCATGGTTCGCTATTCTCGCCCTTTGCTCAGTTGCATATTTGACGATTAGCTCGGGTTTTTCAAGTCAATTCGTCAATATTTTGTATTTAGCCCTTGACGTTATAAGTTCAAGTGGGGTAAAAAGCGCTCGGGTGTTTGAATCAAAGTATCTGCAGTGCTGGTTTTGCCATGTGCGGTCCCATTTGCGATCTTGGAATTCAAACAATTTGATGGGGGTCCACCCATCGTTTTTTGTAAGGAAGTAAAGCATGGCAAACGGTACTGTAAAATGGTTCAACGATGCAAAGGGTTTCGGTTTCATTACTCCCGATGACGGCAGCGAAGATTTGTTTGCGCACTTCTCCGCGATCAACATGAGCGGCTTCAAGTCTCTCAAAGAAGGTCAGAAAGTGACTTTCGAGGTTGTTCAGGGTCCGAAGGGCAAACAAGCCTCCAACATTCAAGCGGGTTAATCGCCGCCTGAGTTGTAAAAAAGCCCGCCATTCACGTGGCGGGCTTTTTTATTTGGTATCAGTACCGTGAATTCGATGGGGATTGCCCCCTTTTAGGGAGCTGGGTTCTCGTCAGGATTTTTTCAAATAGCTCCCAGAGCCGCATTGAGTGTGGCGCTAGGACGCATCGCCTTCGATATTTTGCCGAAATCCGGGTGGTAGTAGCCTCCCATATCGACCGGCTTGCCCTGCGCCGCGAGCAGCTCTTCGTTGATCTTCGCTTCGTTGTCCGTCAATGCCTTCGCCAATGGGGTGAAGCGTGCCTGTATTTCCTTGTCCCTGGTCTGAGCGGCCAGTGCCTGGGCCCAGTACAGTGCCAGGTAGAAATGGCTGCCCCGGTTGTCGATCTCACCTACCTTGCGGGCCGGTGATTTGTTGTTGTCGAGGATCCTGGCGTTAGCCTGATCCAGCGTTTCGGCCAGGATCTGCGCCTTGACGTTGTTGAATTTCTGGCCAAGATGTTCCAGCGATACGCCCAGCGCCAGGAACTCGCCCAGCGAATCCCAACGCAGGTAGCCTTCCTGCTGGAATTGCTGCACATGCTTGGGTGCCGAGCCACCGGCGCCGGTCTCGAACATTCCGCCGCCATTCATCAGCGGTACGATGGACAGCATCTTGGCGCTGGTGTTGAGTTCCAGGATGGGGAACAGGTCGGTGAGGTAGTCGCGCAATACGTTGCCGGTGACGGAGATGGTGTCTTTTCCCTGACGGACTCGTGTAAGCGTTGCGCGGCAAGCATCCGCCGGCTCCATGATTTTGATGTCAAGCCCGTTGGTGTCGTGATCCTTGAGATATCTATCGACCTTGGCGATGATCTGTGCGTCATGCGCGCGATTCTTGTCCAGCCAGAAAATAGCCGGTGTGCCGGAGAGGCGCGCGCGAGAGACTGCAAGCTTGACCCAGTCCTGGACGGGCGCATCCTTGGTCTGGCAGGCGCGGAAGATGTCGCCTTGCTCGACATTCTGCGCCAGCAGCACCTTGCCGGATGTGTCGACGATGCGTACTACGCCGTCCCCGGCGATCTCGAAGGTCTTGTCATGCGAGCCATATTCCTCGGCCTTCTGCGCCATCAGGCCGACGTTGGGCACGGAGCCCATGGTCGCGGGATCAAGCGCGCCGTTCTTCTTGCAGTCCTCGACGGTGGCGTCATACACGCCAGCGTAGCAGCGGTCAGGGATCATCGCCAACGTGTCATAGGGTTTGCCGTCGGCGCCCCACATCTTGCCGCCGTCCCGGATCATCGGCGGCATGGAGGCATCGACGATCACGTCGGATGGTACGTGCAGGTTGGTGATGCCCTTGTCGGAATTCACCATCGCCAGCGGCGGCTGGTTCCTGAAACAATCGGCGATGTCGGCTACGATGCCGGCGCGCTTCGCTTCCGGCAACGCTAACACCTTGGCCTCCATATCGCCGAAGCCGTTGTTGACGTTGATCTTCAGTTCCTTGAGCAAGTCGCCGTGCTTGTCGAACACGTTCTTGAAGAATACGGAAACGGCATGGCCGAACATGATGGGGTCGGACACCTTCATCATGGTGGCCTTCAGGTGCAGGGATAGCAGCACATCTTCTTTTTTCGCCGCTGCGATCTGTTCGGCATAGAACTTGCGCAGTGCGCGGCGGCTCATCACGGCGGCATCGATGATCTCGCCTGCCTGGAGCGCAAGCTTGTCCTTGAGCACGGTGACCTTGCCGTCCTTGCTCACGAACTCGATGCGGGTGCTGACGGCTTCGGGCACGGTCATGGATCTTTCGCTGCCGTAGAAATCGCCGCTGCTCATGTGTGCCACGCGGGTCCTGGAGTTGGCGGCCCACTTGCCCATGCGGTGCGGATGCTTGCGCGCATATTGCTTGACCGAGGCGGCGGCGCGGCGGTCGGAATTGCCTTCGCGCAGCACCGGATTTACCGCGCTGCCCAGCACCTTGCCGTAGCGCGCCTTGATTTCCTTCTCGGCCTCGTTCTGCGGGTTCTCGGGAAAATCGGGCACCTTGTAACCCTGCGACTGGAGTTCCTTGATCGCCGCCTTCAGTTGCGGGACCGATGCGCTAATATTCGGCAGCTTGATGATGTTGGCTTCCGGCTTCAGCGTCAGTGCGCCCAGCTCGGCGAGGCCGTCGGTGACTTTTTGCGCGGCGCTCAGGTGTTCGGGGAAGTTGGCGAGTATGCGTCCGGCGAGAGAAATGTCACTGGTCTCGACAGTGACCCCGGCTGCCTTGGTGAATGCCTGTATGATGTGAAGCAGCGAGTAGGTCGCCAGACTTGGGGCTTCATCGGTCAGGGTATAGATGATCTTTGGGGTCGTCATGATGTTTGCAAATCGCTTAAGTGAATTAGATGAGTCGCATCCTGCTGTTCAACAAACCCTATGGCGTGATCTGCCAATTCAGTCGTGACGGGATGCACCCGACGCTGGCGGATTATATCGCCGTTCCGGATGTTTATCCCGCGGGTCGCCTCGATACCGACAGCGAAGGCCTGTTGCTGCTTACTGACGACGGCAAGTTACAGCATCGCATCACCGACCCCAAACATAAACAGCCCAAGACCTATTGGGTACAGGTGGAAGGCATTCCCGACGCAACGGCGCTGGAGCAGTTGCGGCGCGGCATACAGCTCAAGGACGGTATGACCTTGCCTGCCGAGGCAAATCTGATGGCCGAACCGCAAGGTTTGTGGCTGCGAGACCCGCCTGTTCGTTTTCGCAAAGATATCCCCACCTGCTGGTTATGGCTGACCATCCATGAAGGCAAGAACCGCCAAGTGAGACGAATGACGGCGGCGGTAGGGTTTCCAACCTTGCGCCTGATTCGATATTCGATCGGAAAATGGACGATCGACGGGCTTGCGCCCGGAAAATGGTTGAGCATGCACGCATAAACCCTGTTCAGGTTATGGATGGTGTCTGCCTGCCGTCAAAGGTTGTCCGGGCATCGTCGCACTCAAGGGTGTGCAAACACAACACCATCGCGCGCAAACGCCAGTTTGCGGGTGTTTCAGGCTGATTCTGATGTATGGCACGGTTGTTGCGTTCTCTAGTTCATGAGGTTCCCGGAAGGTGCGGGGACAACTTGAATAAGGACAGCGCATGAAACCAGTCTGGCTAGGCATTATTTTCTTCCTTGTATATGGCCTTTTCTCCATGAAGAGCAGGGCGGCGGAAAGTGTTCCGGTTGCGGAAGCCGTTTTTGCAAATGGTGAGTTCAGGTTGCATTCGGCCAGTCCGGGCAGATAGGTGCGCAAGATACTTGTGGTCGTTGGAGATCGTTCCGAGGCGATCCTCATGGCTCCACTGATACACCGTTTCAGGTCGTCACCCTCGATACAAACTATTGTTTGCGTTGCTGGGCGAAATCGCCATGCGATCGATCAACTGCTCGATATCTTCGGCATTCAACCCGACGCGGAGTTCGGTCAGCCGGAGCAGGTGCAAAGTGCCGACGGACCGAAATTCGTGGACATCATGATTGAAAAACACAAGCCGGATTGTGTGCTGATGCATGGGGAGCCGGATTTCGCAATCGACTCCAGATATCTGAATGCGCCTCTATCCTGCGACCTGAAAACCGGTTTGCATATGCACGAATTGCGCCATGGCAGCACATCAGAAGAGAGGCGCAATGAGATTGAGCGGCTAGCCACGTATTATTTCGTTCCGTCCGAGGCGTCTCGCGACAATTTGCTTAGAGAGGGTGTGGCTGCCGAAAAGATTTACCTGACCGACAGCATGGCGGTGGATGCATTGTTGATGGTGGCAGAGCGTATTCATGGCGATGATGTGCTGAAAAACGGTTTGGCGGCCGCTTTCCCGTTTCTTGATCCGAAGAAACGCCTGATCTTCGTTGCCGGACACAAGCACGGGAACGAAGAGGGGCGCCTGGAAAGCCTATGTCGTGCTTTGAAACGTCTGGCGATGCGCGCAGACGTCCAGGTGGTCTATCCCTTGCATCCTGATGCCAAGCAAAACTCGGTTGTGGACGAGGTCTTCGCCAGTCATCCCAACATCACGCTCATTCAACCGCAGGATTACCTGCACTTCGTTTACCTGATGCAATCGGCCTACCTCATTCTCACCGACCTTGACGATACGCTGAAGGAGGCGCTGTCATTGTGCAAGCCGATACTGGTGTTGCGCGATGTGGCCGAACGCCCGCAGGCGATCGATGCCGGAAACGTCAAACTGGTTGGGACCGAGACTGAACGTATCCTGCGGGAGTGCGTCATGTTCCTGGACGATCCCGCCTATTACCGGGCATTCTCCAGCCATCGCAATCTTTATGTCGACGGCCATACCGGCCAGCGCATCGTGGAGATGCTGCTGCGATAAAGCCGCTTCTGCGAAAACGGGGGCGCAGGGTATAATGCGCGCCTTTCCAATATAGGAGCGGGTTATGCCTATTTACGAATATCGTTGCAGCAGTTGTGGTACGCAAAAGGATGTGATGCAGAAGTTGAGCGATGCGCCGCTGACCAAATGCCCTGAATGTGGCAAGGAAACGTTCGCCAAACAGCTCAGCGCTGCTGGATTTCAGCTCAAAGGCAACGGCTACTACGCCACCGATTTCAAGAACAAGCCCGGTTCGTGCGAAGCCTCGCCTTGTGCGTCATGTCCGTCTGCGGGTGCGCACTCGTGAAAAAATATCTGCTGACCGGCCTGCTGGTGTGGGTGCCGCTGGGAATTACCCTGTGGGTACTGAATCTCATCATCGGCATTCTGGACCAGACACTGACCTTGTTGCCAGCGCACTGGCAGCCGGACTGGCTGCTGGGTATCCACATCCCCGGCCTGGGTGTCATCCTGACGGCTGTGGTGGTGCTGACGACCGGTTTGCTGGTGCGCAATGTGTTTGGCCAGCAGTTGCTGATTTACTGGGAAGGCTTGTTGCGCCGTATCCCCTTCGTCAATGCCATCTACAACAGTGTCAAGCAAGTCAGCGATACATTGTTGTCCGAGAATGGGAATGCATTCGGCAAGGTGTTGCTGGTGCGCTATCCACATCCCGATGCCTGGTCGTTGGCATTCCAGACCACCGTGCCGGGCGAGGTGACGCGCATGCTGCACGGGGAAGAGTACGTCGGCGTGTTCGTGCCGACGACGCCAAGCCCCGTGAACGGTTTCTATTTTTACGTCAAGAAGTCCGAGACGGTCGAGCTGGATATCAGCGTCGATGCGGCTTTCAAGGCCATCATCTCCATGGGCGTCGTGACTACCCCGGACGCAGCGCACCTGTCTAAACCTTTGTAACCCTCCATCTTTGTTTTTCTGATCGAACTGAACCATCTATGCGTACTCATTATTGCGGGCAACTTAACGTTAGTAACCTCGGCCAGACCGTCACTTTGTGCGGCTGGGCACATCGCCGCCGCGACCACGGCGGAGTGATCTTCATCGACCTGCGCGACCGCGAGGGACTCGCGCAAGTGGTGTGCGACCCGGATCGCGCCGATATGTTTGCCATCGCCGAATCGGTGCGCAACGAATTCGTGCTGAAGGTCACCGGTCGCGTGCGCCGCCGTCCCGAAGGTACCGACAACAAGAACATCCCCAGCGGTGAGATCGAGATACTCTGTCACGAGATCGAAGTGCTGAATGTCTCGGTCACGCCCCCGTTCCAGCTGGACGACGAGAACCTGTCCGAGAATGTGCGCCTGACCCATCGCGTCATCGACCTGCGCCGTCCGCAGATGCAACACAACATGATGTTGCGCTACAAGACAGCGCGCGCGTTCCGCCGCTTCCTCGACGACAAGGGCTTCATCGACATCGAGACCCCGATGCTGACCAAGTCCACGCCGGAAGGCGCACGCGACTACCTGGTGCCGTCGCGTGTGCATGCGGGCGAGTTCTTCGCGCTGCCGCAGTCGCCGCAGCTGTTCAAGCAGATGCTGATGGTGGCGGGCTTCGACCGCTACTACCAGATCACCAAGTGCTTCCGCGACGAAGACCTGCGTGCCGATCGCCAGCCGGAATTCACCCAGGTGGATATCGAGACCTCCTTCCTGACGGAAGAGCAGATCATGGTGCTGATGGAAGAGATGATCCGCACCGTGTTCAAGGAGGTGCTGAATGTGGCGCTACCCAACCCGTTCCCGCGCATGACCTATG
The DNA here is from genome assembly GCF_000025705.1 of Sideroxydans lithotrophicus ES-1. NCBI lineage: Bacteria > Pseudomonadati > Pseudomonadota > Betaproteobacteria > Nitrosomonadales > Gallionellaceae > Sideroxydans > Sideroxydans lithotrophicus. Next base: position 955,906 of record NC_013959.1, read on the forward strand.
CCGAGGCGATGGGCCGTTTTGGTTCGGACAAGCCGGACATGCGCGTGACGCTGGAGATCACCGAGGTGACCGATGCGGTGAAGGATGTTGCATTCAAAGTGTTCGCCGGCGTGGCGAATTCCGACAACGGTCGTGTTGCAGCCTTGCGCGTGCCCAAGGGCGGCGCGTTCTCGCGCGGCGAGATCGACGAGTACACCAAGTTCGTTGGCATCTACGGTGCCAAGGGGCTGGCCTACATCAAGGTCAACGACATCACCAAGCTGAACGAAGAAGGCCTGCAATCGCCCATCGTCAAGAACCTGCACGAAGCGGCGCTCAAGACCATCGTCGAGCGTACCGGCGCACAGAACGGCGACATCATCTTCTTCGGTGCCGACAAGGCCAAGATCGTCAACGACGCACTCGGTGCGTTGCGCAGCAAGATCGGCCACGAGAAAGGCTATACCAACGGCAAGGCATGGGAGCCGCTGTGGGTGGTGGATTTCCCGATGTTCGAATACGACGACGAAGCCAAGCGCTGGAATGCCTGCCATCACCCTTTCACCGCGCCCAAGGACGAACATCTCGCGTTGCTGGAGAGCGATCCGGGCAAGTGTCTGGCCAAGGCTTACGACCTGGCGCTGAACGGCTCCGAGATCGGCGGCGGCTCGGTGCGTATCCACAAGGAGGAAGTACAGAGCAAGGTGTTCCGTGCGCTCAATATCGGTGCTGAAGAAGCGCAGCTCAAGTTCGGTTTCCTGCTCGACGCGCTGCAATATGGCGCACCGCCGCACGGTGGGCTGGCCTTCGGCCTGGACCGTATCGTCACCATGATGACCGGTTCCGAATCCATTCGCGACGTGATTGCGTTCCCCAAAACGCAACGAGCACAATGCCTGCTGACCCAGGCGCCCTCACCAGTGGACGAGAAACAGTTGCGCGAACTGCACATCCGCCTGCGCCAACCAGCGACGGTCGAAACGCCAAAGGAATAAGATGCGGCGCGTTACACAAGCACAGTGGTGGCTGTTTTTCGGCTTGCTGCTGTGTTTGCCGCTTGCTCAGGCCCGTAGCCATCATTCGCACGATCTCGACAATACTTCCAGCATTGCTGTTGCCGAGCTGCCGGCGGAAGCGCGCGATGCTTTGCTCCGGATCAAACAGGGCGGCCCCTTTCCCTATCCACGCGACGGTGTGGTGTTCGGCAATTATGAACATTCCTTGCCGCAACAACCGCACGGCTATTACCATGAGTACACGGTAAGAACGCCGGGTCTGCGCAATCGCGGTCCGCGGCGCATCGTGTGTGGCATCGTGCCTGAATGCTACTTTACTGGCGATCATTACCGGACATTCAGACGCATCGGGGAGGAAGGCAGATGAGCGATCTGTGCAGGCGATTGCAGAACGTGCAAGAGGCGGGGGTCTATCGACTCAATTGCCCGCTGGCGGATCTGCGAGAGAGCGCGGCTGAATGCGGATTCGCTATGTTTGAAGCGGATATTGCGGCGGCCAGCGGCAAAGGCGAGGTGCTGGCAGAATTGGCGCGCGCGATAGCGGCACCGGACTGGTTCGGTCATAACTGGGACGCACTGGCCGATACACTGGGAGATCTTTCGTGGCGCCCCGCCCCCGGCTATGTGTTGCTGCTGCACGGCGAGTCTTCAGGCGAACCCAGGCTGGACAATGTGCTTGATGCCACGGTGTCGTTCTGGGAATTGCAGCACAAGGCATTCTGGGTGTTCTTTGCGTAATGCGCACCTACAAGCAACCCGTCTCCGCTCTCATCGTTATTTATACCGCAGCACTTGATGTGCTGCTGCTGGAACGGGCGGATTTCCCCGGCTATTGGCAATCGGTGACCGGCAGCCGCGATGGCGACGAGAGCTTGCGCGAGACCGCTATCCGCGAGGTGGCAGAAGAGACCGGGCTGGATGCGACGAGCTATTTGCTTGCCGATTGGCAGCAGCAGAACGTGTACGAGATCTACGAGCAGTGGAGACATCGCTACCCTCCAGGCACCACGCACAACACCGAACATGTCTTTGGCCTGCAACTCCCTCGGCCAGCCATAGTCCAACTCTCGCCGCGCGAGCACCTCGGCTATCTGTGGCTGCCATGGAACGTGGCTGCCGAAAAGGTTTTCTCGCCGAGCAACCGCGAGGCGATCCTGCAATTACCGGAACGTATCCAACATGGCTGAAAACATCATCTCTGTCGCCTATGAACATCCCGATGCCGTGCATCACACCTGTAGCACCGCGCACGCATGGGCAAAGAAACCGCGCGAACCCGAAGCGAACGAGAAGGCCGAGCTCATCGAACGCATCAAGCGCCTGTTGAAAGAGCAGGATGCCGTGCTGGTCGCACATTACTACGTGCACTCGGATCTGCAGGACCTGGCGGAACAGACCGGCGGTATCGTGTCCGACTCCCTCGACATGGCCAATTTCGGCCACCAGCATCCGGCCAAGACCATCGTCGTGGCGGGCGTGCGTTTCATGGGCGAGACGGCGAAGATACTGAATCCCGAGAAACGCGTGCTGATGCCCGATCTGGAAGCCGAATGCTCGCTCGATTTGGGCTGCCCAGCGGACGAATTCACTGCGTTCTGCGATGCGCACCCCGACCGCACCGTGGTGGTGTATGCCAACACCAGCGCCGCAGTGAAGGCGCGCGCCGACTGGATGGTGACCAGTTCCATTGCCTTGCCGGTGGTCAAGCATTTGATGGAGCAGGGCAAGAAGATTCTGTGGGCGCCGGACCGACACCTTGGAAGCTATGTGCAGGAACAGACCGGCGCGGACATGCTGTTATGGCAAGGCTCCTGCATCGTGCATGACGAATACAAGTCCCTGGAATTGCAAGAGCTGAAAGCGCAGCATCCCGATGCCTTGGTGCTGGTTCATCCCGAATCACCGCGAGCGGTGGTCAAGCTGGCGGATGTGGTCGGCTCCACCACGCAACTGATCAAGGCGGCACAGAACTCGGCAGCCAGGAAATTCATCGTCGCGACGGATAACGGCATCCTGCACAAGATGCGCACTTTGTGTCCAGAGAAGCTCTTTCTTGAAGCGCCCACCGCCGGACATGGCGCCAACTGCACCAGTTGCAGCCACTGTCCGTGGATGGCGATGAACGGATTGATCAACCTGGCAGAAGTGCTGGAATCCGGCAAGAATGAGATATTCGTCGATCCGGTCATCATCCCGCGTGCCGTAGAGCCGATTCGGCGCATGCTTGATTTCGCCAGGCAGATCAATCTGCCGACGCGAGGGATAGGGAACGCCTGACAGGTTGTTCGGCGTGAGCATAGCGCACGCCAGTTTGTCGATTAGGTAGAATGTCCAGCCATGACCACGCTCAAGATCGCTACCTACAATATCCATAAAGGTTTCTCGCAATTCAATCGTCGCGTGGTACTGCACGAATTGCGCGAACGCTTGCGCGAACTGGATGCCGACATCGTATTCCTGCAGGAGGTGCAGGGCGAGCATGCGGGTCATGTGCAACGCCACGCCGATTATCCGGCCGAGCCCCAGCATGAGTTTCTTGCCGATGAGTTCTGGGCGCATCATGCTTATGGCATGAACGCGGTTTACGACGAAGGTCATCATGGTAATGCCGTACTCAGCCGTTTCCCCATCCTGCAGGCTTTCAACAAGGATGTGTCCGCGCATCGTTTTGAGAGCCGCGGTTTGTTGCATTGCGAAGTGGAGATCGGCGGGCAGCTGGTACATTGTCTCTGCGCTCACTTCGGACTGTTTGCCAAGGGGCAGCGTGCGCAGATGAGAGCCTTGGTCGAGTACGTGTTGAACGACATACCCAAAGATGCACCGCTGGTCATCGCGGGGGACTTCAATGACTGGCGCAACCAGTTGAGCCGGGCTTTGGCCAAAGAGATCGGCGTACAAGACGTGTTCGGTCTGCAGGAAGGCAAGCCTGCCCGCAGTTTTCCGTCGCGCATCCCGGTGTTTCGGTTGGACCGGATATATGTGCGCGGTTTCAGCGTGCAATATTGCGATGTGCATATCGGCGGCAAATGGCGCCGATTGTCGGATCATGCTGCGCTTTCCGCGCAACTGGAAAGGATATGAATCGTACCCATCTGATATC